>JANRII010000051.1:0-63915 GCA_033765135.1 Pseudanabaenaceae cyanobacterium bins.39 | reverse complement strand
TGTTGCACCATCTGTACCGCGATTGCTCTTTTGAGTTCCTTGCTCTTGGGATTACTCTCT
The DNA here is from genome assembly GCA_033765135.1 of Pseudanabaenaceae cyanobacterium bins.39. Taxonomy (GTDB): domain Bacteria; phylum Cyanobacteriota; class Cyanobacteriia; order Pseudanabaenales; family Pseudanabaenaceae; genus Pseudanabaena. Next base: position 63,855 of record JANRII010000051.1, on the reverse strand, counting down.
ATAAATTCAGTTAATTCTTCCAAGTCTTTGCTTTGATTTCTTCTTCTCTATTTTTCCACAACTCATTTAGGATTGCTATATAATTAATACCAAGCAGTTTATTGACTCAAAGTTCCGACCTTGATCTAACCTTTTCTGACCTAAAAAAATAGTTTTTCCTGTTAAGTTGTTGCGATATGTAAATAAAAACTAGAGAGCAAAATTCTTTAGAGATTTGCACAAGCTATTTACTGCCCACAATGACAGGAAAACCCATGACAATTATCTCCAAAAAACAAGTCTTTCTAGCAGCCTCCGCGATCGCAGCTATGGCTGGTGTTGCTCTCAGTATGCCTAATGCAGTCAGTGCCGCTCGCCTCGCAACTTACGATTTTGAGTTTAAGTTTGCCAATAATACTAAAGGTGTTGGCTATATCACCGTTGATAAGGATTATGCTATTAAAACTATTCGGTCTGGATCTTATGGTATAGATGCTTCAGATTGGTATCGAAACCAATGGATAGATTTTAGTTTTGCCTATCTTGGGGCAACCTATACTAAAGCTGATGCGAGATACAACTCTTTTCTATCTCTAACGAGCTTTCCAACTAGTTCAAACTACTACTATCAATACGGTAGTTATGCAAAATTCATTACTGTATATAAAACTGATAATACAGTTCTTTTCGATGGAGTAGATTCTGAGAAGTATGATACTGGCAATGTTCTTGGCAACTATACAAATTCATTCAGTCTGACTGAGAGAAAAGCCGTACCTGTTCCTGCATTGACGTTTGGCATTGTGGCGGCGGGTGGATGGATTGCTTCCAAGCAATTGCGCCGCAAGACAAAAGCCGTTAAACAAGAAGTTTCTGTTTAGGAATATTGGTGTAGCCGTTCGGTAATAGTTCTAAGAGATCCCCCCAGCCCCCCTTGTAAAGGGGGGAGAATTTTCTTCTTCCGCCTTTACAAGAGGGATTCAGGGGAATCTTTAGCGACTAAATGACCTATAGCTAACAACTGGTGTCTAAGGCTCCTAGAGCTTTTAAACTTTCGATTTCAGCTTGAGTTAAACCTGTGACATCGTTGATGATCATGCCTTTGTAAGCAAGGATTGATTGCATAGTGTGACTTACCTTGTCTGTCGCTAAAGCGCAGGACTTGATCGTTCCATCCCAACTAGAACTAAACAAAATTTCAGGATCTTGAGAGGAATCTGTACTGAGATATTTAACTAGAGAAATTGCCCAGACCCAATTGAGATGAATTGGTAATGTGTTAATACAAGCTCCCGTAATCACATCCCAAATTTTGATCGTCCGATCGCTACTACAGCTAATCAGGCGATCACCTTGGGGGGTGAATAATAGATCGAGGATTTGGCTAGTATGTCCAGAAAATTGACGCAAACACTCACCCGTCTGCACATCCCAGAATTTGATCATACGGTCATCGCCACCCGTAACTACCCATCGATCATCTGGACTAACGGCGATCGCCCATACCCGATCGTGGTCATCAGCTTCCCAACTAAGCAAACATTCGCCTGTTGCTAAATTCCAACGTTTAGCGCTCCTTTGGTAGCCACAGCTAAATAATTCTTTCCCATCATGACTAAAAGAGAGTTCTAGGAGCGAACTAGGATGTCCTACTAATGTCTGCAAACATTCCCCTGACTGCATATCCCAAATTTTGATCGTGCGATCGTAACTACCACTAGCGAGAAGTTTGCCATCGGGACTAAAGAGGACTTTCCAGACCCAACTTTGATGTCCATAGAGAGTCTTGATATTTTCTCCTGTCTGGGGATTCCATAACCTAATTGTGCGATCGCCACTAGCACTAGCAAGTAAATTCCCATCAGGGCTTAGGGAAACGGAAAAGACGCGATTACTATGCCCAGTTAAGACGAGTGCAGGTTGGACAGTAATTTGTTCAGAGGTTAAATTGAGAGATTGATTGAGCGTAAGATCCCAGATTTTAATAGTTTGATCTTCATGTCCGCTTACTAATATCTTTTGAGCAGAATTATAGGCAATTCCATAGACGGCATTGCTATGTCCTTGCAGGGTTTTGGTACATTTCCCTGTACGCAGTTCCCAAATCTTGATCGCGTGATCATCACCTCCACTAGCGATGAGGTTGCCGTCAGGATGGAAAGCCACTGACCAAATTCGATTGCTATGTTTGTTCAGCGTATCTAGACATTGTCCCGATTCCACATCCCAAACTCTAATGCTGTTGTCATAGCAGCCACTCACTAAGCGATCGCCAGTGGGACTAAATACCACCGAGGTGACAACTCCTTTATGTCCAAGCAAAGTCTTCGCGCAATCCCATAAGCCTGTGTCGAGATTCCAGATTTTGACGCTGAAATCGAAACTCCCACTTGCCAACATTTGACCATTAGGACTAAAGGCGATCGCTTTCACCCAATGTTGATGCCCTGCGAGATCTTGAATACATTTCCCTGTGCGTAATTCCCAAATCTTGATTAATTGATCTTCCCCTGCACTAGCAAGGATTTTGCCTTGGGGATGGAATGCCACAGCCCACACACAGGCTTCATGTCCTGCTAATGTCTGCAAACATTTACCCGTAGCGACATCCCAGATTTTGACCGTATGATCGTGACTGGCACTTGCCAAAAGTTTGCCATCAGGACTAAAAACAACCAAGGTAACTTGACGAGTATGTTCATCCAGAGATCTGAGGATTTTGCCTGTATTTATGTCCCAAATCTGGATGGTCGTAGAAAGTCCGCTACTAGCCAAGATGGGATGATTCGGACTAAAAGCAATACTCCAAATCCAAATATTTTCTGCTCTATTGATGACCTCTTCTTTACAAAGAATCAATTGCTTACTTGTCGCAGCTTCCCAAATATAAACACATCCATTAGTATCGCTAGTCGCTAGATAATTTCCATCAGGACTAAAGGCAACACTAGTGACGCTGCCAAAGTTTCCTGCAAATAGACAATCGTGAAAAGTTGCTTGAGAAAAGTTGATATCGTGTAATTTCAGCGATCGTAAATCACAGTTCCGAAAAGTCAGCCCCGAAAAGTCATAACCCGTTAAATCAATTCCTAACTGCACTAGCAAATTGAGTAGATTCGCAGCCCCATAATGATCTGTAGACAGGCGTTTAGACAAGTGTTTGGGCAAGGGGCTTAAGCCCCTTGTTTGATCTTCTTGATCGTTCAGTCTAGACCTTTGCAGATTCTCAATCATTTGATTTAGTTGTTGTTGAACTCTCTGCTTAGAACCTAAAGATACTTCTAAACGATGGACAATTGCTTGAACGATTAAGCCCCTTTGACTGTCACGAATGTAGTCCTTCTCTTGGGCTTGTATGAGTGCATGGGTGAACAGATATTGCGGTGTGGCGGTGATAATCTCTTGACAGAAAATATCGATCAATTTTTCGGTGACATATTCCATCACTACAGGCTGTTGGGTATAGCCACCCCCCATATTTTCTATCAAGCTCCGCCAGCGTAAGGAGGTGAGCGTGGTTATTAGATTTGCTTGAGAAACTTTTAATATGAAATCAGCTTGTAAATCTTGCAATGTAACGGATTCCCGATGAATTGCTAACCAATACATCACTTCCTGCTCGGAATCAGAGAGTTTCTTAAATTGCTGGTCAATTAGATTCCCAATCCCTTTAAATAGAGTTTTCCCTTCCGCCAGAAAGTTCTCAATTCTATCTTCGTGCAAATCACGAATAGCCGTAGCCGCAATCTTGAGGGCAAGAGGATTCCCGCCATAGCAATCGATCAATTTATTAGTTTCTGATTCTGTCCCTGATAATCCTTTGAGAGAGAGAATTGCTTGGGCTGCGGTAGTTTCTAATCCTGATAAGTTGAAAGTACGCAAGGGCAGAGCATCTCCTTCTAGAGTCGCGATTTCAGGAGGTTTTTCGCGACTGGTAATCAGGATACAACTTTGATGACTAGTTTCTCCTAATCGCCATAGAAATTCACCATAAGCTTCATAGTTTTTGAGATATGGCTCATTTGCAGCACCATGTTCCAATATGGTATCGAAGTTATCCAAAACCAGCAAACAGCGAAATTTGCGAAGATATTCAATTAAACAAGTAATCTGTTCATTCCAGTTATTGGGTAATGACACCACTTCTTGATCGGAAATAATTTTTATCAAGTCTGTAACTTTGTCCTCAAAGGCTGGTGCGTGACGCAGCGATCGCCAAATCACATAACTAAATTCTCCTTTTAATTCTTCGGCAATTTTCACTGATAGAGAAGTTTTACCTAGTCCTCCCATTCCGATCAAGGCAATTACCCGACAGCGATCACCTAAAATCCATTGTTTGAGTGTTGCTAATTCTTGAGTACGTCCATAGAATTTAGAAACATCGATCGCTTCTCCCATATCGGTAGTTTTTTTTAAATTAGGAAACTTTAATGCAGTAAGTTCCCCTTGCTTGGTTTTGGCATAATGCTTGAGAACTGTCTGTAAATTATTTTTGGTAACTTTGATATTGAGTACTTTGGAGAGCGATCGCCACAATTCGGAACCAACATCTTTGATATAGCCAGCGTCATAGCCTGAACTTATTGCGATGTCTGTATAGGTATGTCCAAGCCAAGATTGTTTAAACACAGTTTCTTGAAGATGGGTTAAATACAGGCTCGGTAATAGTTTTTTAACTAAAGCGATCGCCTCTGCGTCTGTCATAAAAAGCCTCAAACCAACTCAATTCAAATCTTCTCACTTTAAACATTACCTTAAAAGATTTTTTATATAAAACTACATAAAAAGATCTGACTTTTTTGCTGACCTTTTCCTACCTTTTTCCGACTTTTTTCAAACTACGCCAGCCCGAAAAATTTGATTCACAGTGAGATTTAGTTCAGGGAAAATTTGCGGCATTAGGCGATCGTTATCTCGAAATTTGCTAATTTGATATTCTCCATCCACTAAATTACAAACTAATATAGTTGGTTATTTGGGATTCCCAATAAAATTACGTCCCCCCCAGTGCCGCATAATCAATAATCCAATATTCAGCTATTCCCATCTCTTCATAATCAGCAAATTTCAAATGATAATGCTCTTGCCAGTTATTAGAAACAATCTCGATCGCTAAAGGAATGGATGCATCCTGACTACTAAAAAGATCTGACTTTTTCACCGACCTTTTCCTACCTTTTTCCGACCGACAAAATTTGGATTGAGAGCTAGGATTTGCATATCTTAAACATTTCTAAATTTTTAAGATATTTGTTGGAGCTAATTTTTTGAGGAGTGTAATTTACGATGGTTTATGTTGGTTCACGACCAGCCAAGTTTTTGGGTTTGGCGGCGATCGCCTCCAGTGCGATTGGTATTATGGGTTACAGTCATGGCGCTCAGGCTGGGGAAGTAAGTGCTAAACAAAATGAGGTCAGCCAGTCTACAGCGATCGCTGAAGCCAAGATTCCGACTGTATCTGAATATAAGGCTGCTTCTAACACAAGTGATAAAGCTGCCGATTTAAAAGGAACTGTTAGCCCCACAGCACTCACAAATCTAGTTGCCGATGCTCCAGTCGCTCAAGCTTCTGGCACACCTGCGAAAGCAGCAGTCAAAAGTTCTGAAGGCTTTTATGCCAGCCTCAGTCCTCTATTATTTTTTGGGCGTAATGGTGGAACTGTGAATGGTCTAGTTCAAAATCCAGTAAAGAGTGGAATTGGTGTTAGCGGTGCTGTTGGTTATCAGTTTCAAGATTTCCGTGCTGAAGGTGAATTGCTATATGTAAAACAGGATTTTGATGGTTCATCAGTTCCAACTGCTAGTGTAACAGGTGGGTACTCAACCGTTGCTTTGATGGCTAATGGTTATTATGATATTCCCACAGGTAGTGGCTTTAAGCCTTATGTGGGTGCAGGATTAGGTCTGGCATTCATTTCGGGAGATGTTGGACTTAAAGATAATTTGGGTAACGTTGGTTCAGTTTCATTTTCTGGTTCTAGTTTTGCCTATCAACTCAAAGCAGGTGCAACCTATGCAGTGACTGATAACCTTGATCTAGGGTTAGGCTTTCGGATGTTTGCACAGGGCAATGCCAAGGGATCTGCTACTGGTTCTGTAAATGGTTTTACAGGGTCGGCAAGTGGAGACGCACCACTCGGCACTGCCTTTGTGGCTGAATTGACTGCTCGTCTCCGTTTCTAAATAAATATTGATATTTTTTTCATTTCCTCACCTTAAATTTCTGAGGAAGTATCTCCAACAAAACTTGAAGATACTTCCTTTTTTTCAATTTCTCAATTCAAATCTTGTGTTGTTAGCCAAAAAATTATTTAACTGAATACTTGAACTAATTATTTTTGAAGAGCCATAAGCCAATGAATATTGATATTTTCATTTTTCGATCTTTGATCTCATTCGGAATTGTCATGAGTAATGTAGCTGCAATAGAAGTCTTTTCGGTGTCCGCTCAGACTTCAAGAACCGATCAAGGAATTGAATGCATTAAAAAATATAGAGACTTTTACTACAGTCGTGAAGGTGGAGATCTAAGTAGTAGGGATGCTCTTGCAAAAGCAGAACGAACCTGTGCTGAACAAAATGATCGTCCTAGAAGGTATAGAGATCAAGACGATGATCGACGTGACTCAAAGAATGATGATTCCAGTGGATCGCCAGAAGCGATCGCATCTTGCATGAAAAAGCTGATGTATGAACGTAAGTTAGTGTGTACTCGCACTGAATTTTCTTGCAGTGCTTTTCCTCGAGAAGGTTTTGCTGGCTGGCAAACTCAAGACGTGAGAACTGATATCAGTGAATCTGCTGCTGTTCGGGCTTGTAGAAATGCTCGATAAAATCCATTTGCTCATAACAATTACTGACGATCTCTAGTTCGATTTTGACATTTCAACAAAAAAAGGAAGTATTGCGATCGCCACTAAACCATAATTTATGAAATAGGTGATCGCCTGTTCTCTCACTTATTGCTAACCATTAATATTATTTTCGAGCCAATTCCGTAAATCTTCCAAACTTTCTAAATCAAACAAAGCCTCGCTCAATACGTCTAATAATTCTGGCGCTAACCCTTGCAACAGAACTTTAATTTCATCAGGTATGGTTCCTAGTTTGCGAGAAATTTGTTTGAGTAGAAGCGATCTCTTGCCCTCCTCAATACCCTGAGCCTTACCCTTTTGCATACCCTCCTCAATACCTTGAGCCTTACCTTCTTGAATCCCCTCTTCTCGCGCTGTTTCGATGACACCATTTATATCTCGATAGTACTTTAGGCTGTTTTCATAGTCTTCTCTTTCAGAAGGAGAAAAGTTCGTAATTCGTGCGACTTCAAACAGTTGCATAAATACATTTTCTTGTAATGGCAAAGGCGGCTCTTCTAAGTCGGGTAAATGTTTTAGCAAAAATAGCCACTTATCAAAGTGGTCGTTTAGTTGATCGATTGTTTTTTTGAATTTTGGTAGTTCCACATAAATAAATTTCAGCTTCTCATAGAAAACTTGGCAATTTTGATCCTTTAGTTCAACGATATGTAAGATATTCTCATTGTTCTTATCTTCATCAAAAACAAAGTCTAAAATACCGATGGTATAAACTGGATCGAGTTTGTAGGTCCAATCTCCTTTTTGCGCTTGGTCTTGAATGGGAAAAGAAGCGTAGTAAATACTTCTATCTTTAAAGTAATTGTGTTTGGCTTTTTGCATTTCGACAATAAACTTCTCTCCTTTTTCGCTTTGGCAGTAAAGATCAAAGACGGCTTTGCGATCAAGGGGAGTATTGCCGAGGTTTTCGGTGCTGCGATAGGTGAGGTCTTTGACCCGATGTTGGGTTGGCAATATGACATTCAGAAAATCAATCAACAGGTTTTTGTTCGGCTCGGTTCCAAATAGTCGCTTGAAGCCGAAGTCTGTGAGGGGATTAATATAGCGATCGCCGCTAAGACGAGGATAAAACATAGTATTACGCAGAGCGACTAATTCTATAATACAACATTATTTAATATTATTTCTTAAAATAATCGTTAATTCGTGCGTCAGTTGATCGCTCCTTTGCCATAATTGAAGTGAGCAGATCCATACTGTGATCCGCCCATCGATCTGCCAAAATTCAGGTGAAATACGATGACATCCCAACTAGTGACACCCAGTTTTATGAGCAATATCCATAGATTTACGGTGCAGCAATACCATCTCATACACGAGGCGGGCGTGTTTGCGGAAGGTGATCGCTATGAATTAATTAATGGAGAAATCAGAGAAATGTCCCCCATTTGCATCAAGCACGCGGTTTGTGTGGCTCGTTTGACTAAAAGTTTGAAAGAAAATTAGGCGATCTGGCAATTATTTGGACGCAAAATCCGATTCGTTTAGGCGATCGCTCCGAACCACAACCCGACCTAGCGATTTTAAAGTTGCGTGATGATTTTTATGCTAATGCCTTGCCAACGCCAGAGGATATTTTGTTGATTATCGAAGTTGCCGACAGCACGATTACCTATGACCGCGATGTAAAAAGTCCACTTTATGCAGCAAATGGGATTCCTGAAATGTGGCTATTTGATGTCAATCAACAAATTATTGAAGGCTATTTACAACCTTCACCATCTGGCTATAAGCGATCGCAGCGCTATGAACGGGTTGACACTATAGCGATGAATGCTTTTCCTGAAGTAATTTTTAATTGGGAAGCCTTGTTTTAAAAATTTGGTTCACAGTGAGATTTAGTGCAGGGAAAACTTGCGACATTAGGCGCTCGTTATTTTGAATTTTACTAATTTGAGATTCTCCATCCACCAAATTACAAACTAATATAGTCGGCTGTTTGGGATTCCCTTCAGTGGACTGCTGTGATTTATATTCCCACAAAGCATCATCAGTTGTAAATTGTGAGGAATCAAGGATATGCGTAGCTAAAAAAATAAACCTGCCATAACGCTGTCTCTGAGCCAAGATTTCCGAATCTATAGGAATCACCGTCGCCGTAACCCGATAAGTAATACTGGTGGGTATCGCATCAGGTTGTGGCTTACCCCGTTTCGTATAATGAGGTTTTTCCACAGTCTGAATATTTGCCAGTTTGGGGTTGGTGCAATTGTTGCTATGGACAATTTGCCAGTACATTACGCAGAAATTGCGAAAACCTTAATCAAATCTGTTGGGGCTAAGGTCAAGTTTCCACCTCCTTATTCTCCAGACTTATCATGGAAAATATGAAGACATAAATTTCTGATCAACACTGAGATTATCTAGGTTTCCGTTAGCCAATAGAATTGATAGCCTTGTAGCACAATCCGACTATCAAACTGCTCAGGCTTCTTTCCACTATGCAGATCAAGCAACTGTCTATAAGGACTAAATCCCTTGTTGTTGATTTCATCTAGGTCTAGGAACTGGGGATTTTGATCAAAATTGGCAATTACTAACACCTTCTCTGATGGGCGCTGATGATTAAAACGGACATAGCAGAGCAAATGTTGATTCTCAATCTGTAAGAGTTCACGATTATTAAAATCAGCAAAGGCAGAAATTTCTTTGCGAATGGCGATCATCTTTTTCATCGCCGTGAAGATTGCATATTCCGTAGTGCCTTGTTTTTTGCGTAACTCTGCTTTATCCCAGTTGATTTTAGGGCGATGCACCCAACGATTATCATCACTTTTGCTGGGGTCACTGGTGTAGCTATAGTCATTGAGAACGCCGAGGGCATCACCGTTATAAATTAAGGGAATACCTCCAAAGGAGAGAATGATGCCATGCAATAGTAAAATTCGATTAATGGCGATCGCAATCAATTCTTTGTCATCCTTTTCCACGGCTGATTCTAACCCTACTAGAGATGCCAAGGAACCGCAAATTCTAGCATCGCCTGTGGCTTCGTTGGGCATAAATATTAAACCGCGTGCTGATGCGTCATATTTGCCACTAAAGTAATCAATAAGAAAACGCCTGTGGGAATAAGGTTCATACCCTGCAAGGCGAATATCATTATCATCAAAACCAAAGCCAATATCATCATGGCAACGGACATAGTTTAGCCATGTGGCGCGTTCGAGCTTATTGGGCAGGTTTTTAATGCCTTGATAGAGCAGTTTGGTGTTTTTGGTGGCGATACCATCCCAAAGCAATGCCATGAGGGTGGCGTTGTAAGCGATTTCGCATTCCTTTGCCGCGATCGCATCTTCCCCAAAATATTTAATTACTTCCACTGGCGCAACGATCGCTTCCGCAATGAATAACACCCCAGGAGCAGAAACTTGGCAACAATCCTTCATTAGCTGCAAGAGCAAATGGGCTTTGCGTTCATTTTGGCAAGAAGTACCAATCTTTTTCCATAAAAAAGCCACCGCATCGAGCCGCAAAACATCCACACCTTGATTTGCCCAAAACATAATGATGTCTAACATCTCGATGAATACAGCAGGATTGCTATAGTTCAAATCCCATTGATAGCGATGGAAAACGGTCATCACCCATTTTTGCATCTCATCACTCCAAGTAAAGTTGCCAGGGTCAGTTTCAGGAAAGACTTCAGGCATACTTTGTTCAAACATATTGGGAATTTCGCGACTATCAAAAATATAGTAATAGTCTTGATATTTTTGATCACCTTGAGTCGCTTTCTTTGCCCATTCATGTTCATTGGAAGTATGATTCAACACAATATCTAGAACTAATAGAATATCTCGCTTGCGAAATTCATTAGCAATCTGGCGAATGTCTTCTAACGAACCAACGCGCTCATCAATTTGCCGAAAATCACTGATAGCATAGCCGCCATCACTCTCGCCCACAGGACATTGCAGAATCGGCATAATATGCACCATATTGATGCCCAATTCTTGAAAGTAGCTAATCTTGGTCGCTAGATCGGCAAGATTATTAGCAAAACCATTGGAATAGAGTGCCATTCCCACCCATTTAGGAGACAAAAACCAATTGTGATCATTTTCTCTAGCAATATCAAGTTGTTCTAGTTCGGGCGATCGCTCAATGTAGCCCTTGGCCATAGTTTCCACTAGACGCAACATTTGCGCTTGGAAGTCATCGCGATGACCATATAGGGTATAAAACAAGGAATGAATTGCATAAAAATTTGCTCCCAGTCTGGTATAAAAATGGCGCAAATCCTGCCGCCGAATTTCTGGTTTTAAATCATCAAGAATTGAATTGAGCAGGGAGTGGGAAATTTGTTCGTACATTTGCGTCTTAGTCTAGATTTGATACATGAGATTTTGCCATCAACCTCTCATTGGTTGTACTCATCCAATCTTTGGTAGAAGGATAGTAATGGGCAATTCCTTCTAAAATGCCTGCACTATAGTTGCCATTCATTCCTAAGAAATTACCCTTTGCTAAATAGAAATAGTCTTGATTGCTATTATGTTCTATTTGGAATTGAGCCTGCTTAATTACGTCTGGGTGAGCATTTGCCACCAAAACGGCAGGAATATCACTGACGATCGCGGGCAAATCGTTGCCGCTATCTCCAGCAAAGATTGTATGAGAATTTGAAAATCCCTGATGTTGCATTAAGAACTGAATGGCATGGAGTTTGGTGGCGATCGCAGGCAATATGTCCAACAAACCGATCGCCGCCGCCTCATCGACACTGTAAATTAAGCTTGCTGCCATATTTTTTTGGCGCAGACGCAAAGCCATCTCATTCTGTAACGATGATAAATCCGCATCTAGGGGAAGATAATAACTCAGTTTAAACCGATTTTGCTTCTCAGTTTCCTGTGGAGTTAAATCAGTCAAGTCCGCAAATAGGGTTAGCAATTCATTGGCATTGCATCCCTGCCAATCCTTAGAAATGACTTCTTCCCAACTTTGCCAATATTGCCATTCATCATCTTGAAATTGATAAATAGTGCTGCCCACATCACCCACAATCCAATCGGGCATTGGTAGTTGGTATGATGCGATCGCCTCTTGGACGAGAGCAAGATTGCGTCCACTCACATAGGCTAAGGTCACTTCAGGGCGACTCACAAGCTGGGTAAACTTCTCTCTTGCTTCTGGGGATTCGGGCTGTGCGCCGTTAGGCAACAAGGTGCGATCAAGATCCGTGCATATAAATAATTTCTGCATACTGTTTTACATAAATTGTTGCATAGCTTAATTGAAGAATTAATTGAAGAAGTTGTAATGGGCGATCGCTTCGAGAATACCCCAAGCATGAGCGCCCTCAGCAAAATAGACTTGCTCAATATCGTTTAAGGCAAGCAACTCTTCACGATGGCGATTGTCAACTACGACCCCTAGGGTATTGCCGCGTAACATATCCTCATCCCCACCAGAGCCACCATTGACCAAGACCTGATTTAAGGGAATATTCCATTGTCTAGCCACATAGCGCAATGCCTGTCCTTTTGAGGCTCTAGCAGGTACAAAATCCAGATATTGTCCAAAGGAGAGGGTGGTATTGACGGATACTTCCTGTTGTCGCAATAGGGTCAATATTTCTTCCATTGAGGGGGCAATATTGGCATCGTAATAATAGGAAATCTTAAAGCGACTCTGTTGATCCTTATGTTGGGGAGTGATGCCAGGTAATGGGTCGATAATGCGTTTGATTACCTGTGGTGTCCACCAGTGATCAATGTGGTGGTTCCAAGAAACATCAGCAGTTAGCTGGGGAGGATAATAAATTTCTGTACCTAGACTGGTAATCAAAATATCAGGTGTGGGAATATCGTGGGTTTTTAAGAGCTTAAGTACTGAGTCTAAGCGCCGACCCGTGGCGATGCCAAACAAGAATTTTCGATGTTGTTGACGAATTAATTGGGTAAACTTTGCAAGGGCTTCAGTATCACCAAGCAAAGTATTATCGATCGCCGTAAAAATGGCACGGGATCGATATTGTCCCGATTTAGGCAGCAAGGTGGGTTTGGGTAAAGGTTCCTGCTGCAAGACGAGGGGGCGGATAGTGTTTAAATAGGTTTGGGCATGGGCATCCCATGAGTAAAATTTGGCAACATTTTTTAAGCCATTTTCGGAAAATCTTTGCCAGAGTGCATCATCTTCAAGGATTTGCAATAGTGCTTCCGCGATCGCCTTACTATTTAATGGATCAACCAACAAACCATTCTCACAATTGCCAATAATATCTACTGGCCCTCCGTTTTCGGTAGCAACTAGCGGTAAGCCACTAGCCGATGCCTCCAATAAAGTTAAGCCAAAGGGTTCGGTGAGGGCTGGATTGACAAAAACCCCCTGAGAAGCCGCCGCCAAACGATAGATATCGGCAACTTCATCGGAGCTATGATGCTTCGGCAATGCCACTTTTCCATAGAGTTCATAGCAATCTATGACTAATAGCAATTCAGTTAAAACATTCTGCGCCCCCTCATTTAGCTCCCGAATATCATCGCGATTACCTGCCACAATGACTAAATTAGCTAGTTCTTGTAACCTTGGTGATTGTCCATAGGCTTCTAATAAAGCCACAATATTCTTACGCTCATCGGGGCGCGATAATGCCAAAATAATTGGCTTTTCTGGATCGCTTAAATACTTGTTTAAGATTGCTCGAAACGCGATCGGTGTACTAGGATCGGCGATCGGATGAAATTGTTGCAAATCAGTACCAGGTGGAATGATCGCCATTTTCTCAGGCGTATAATAATCGTAGAGTTCATACTGATCCTCAATTTCATTGCGCGTACTAGTGATAACTAGATCGGCATTGCTCAAAGTATCTTCTTCCGCACCAATTCTTTGCAGCATATGATAACGCTCTTCGATTTGTTCCATCGTCATGCCCGATGCTAATAGACGGCGGAGCTTATCTCGTCCAAGGGAATGCCCTGTATGTACTAACGGAATTCCAGTCAAATGGGAAAGTCTAACCCCCACATATCCCGCATCCGCATAGTGACTATGCAGAATATCTGGCATCCTCGGCTGGTTATTGAGCCAAGTAAAGAGATGATCCACAAAACTATCAAGGTGTGCCCACAATTCTTCTTTGGGAATGTAAGCGTCAGGTCCTGCTTCAATGCGAATAATATTTGCCTTATCTCCCAAAGATTCTGTAACAGCACCATAGTCTTTGCTAACTGCATCATCGATAATGCGGCGGGTGATAAGATCGACCCTCTCAACATGGGGTTGCTTTGCTAGAGCCTTAGTCAATTCCACAACATATTTGGTTTGTCCGCCCGTATCAGCATCACGTCCTAGTTCTAGATCATATCCTCGAATCAATCCATGAATACTGATTAGGAGAATATACAAAGGCTTGTTATTGATGATGTTAGGCATGATTAAATCTGTTTTTGCGTCAAATTAATTGTCTGCTGCTAGAGCATTTTGAACACTTTGAGTGTGAACATATCTGGTTGATGATTGTGATTTAGTTGCGTTAATTGTGTGTTGCTAGTGAAAAGCGATCGCGAGTCCCAGTAAAGCCCCAACGACTCCCACAACCGTTAAGAAAAAGTGAAACAGCGATGTGCTACCCTTTTTGACCATATTTCGCATTGCTAATTTGACAAAACTTGGCTTTTCTTGGTCTAGGCGAGCAGGATGAGCAGCATTGCCTGAAGCCTGATCGTTAGCCCTTTGGGATGGGGTTACTGTTTCCTGCGTAGATTGGTTATCCATAGATTTAAGAAATGAAGTTGTAAGACTCGATATTGTGTATATTATTTATTCTATAGCAATCCTAAAATAAGATGTGAGTAGCCGTGTGCAGTCGCAATCACCTGTAAGACAGTGATAGATCGGAAACATAGATAACTTGGAGATAACTTGGAAGAAAGAATTGCAAACAATAATATTAAGAATTATAAATCCAGAAATTAATGCATGAATTTATTTAATGAGCAATTGATATTCTTGCAAAATAATTTCAATACAAATAGCTTAACGGTAAATGAGCTTAACAATTTAAAACAATAATTTAAAATAAAAAAATAATAAAAGCAATAACTTAAGAAAGAACCAAAGCATCGCTGGTAATTATTGGCTGGTAATCATCTATGAATGCGGCATAGTTTAGGCGTAGCGAATCTTTGAAGTGAGGTTATATCCAGAAATGACTACTGCTGATTTTTGTAAATGATTACTTTCTGATTTTAGTTTTTATGAACTTAGTTTGCTTAAATTCTCTTAAGAAAGTTTATCATTCATTCTTGCTAAAAACCTATAGAATTAACTTAACTGTCTAGACGCTAAATGACTTAGTACAAAATAAGTATAAGTAATTTAGCTGTTGTGTAGTACAGTTTGCACAGGCAGAATTTATATGCCTAACATAGTTAACTCAAGGAGAAATTTACTATGGCTGTCGAAAAAGTCAACTCTTCCTCTAGCCTAGCGGAAGTGATCGATCGCATTTTGGATAAGGGTATCGTTATTGATGCTTGGGTCAGAGTTTCCCTCGTGGGGATCGAACTCCTTTCCATTGAAGCTCGTGTCGTTATTGCCTCTGTTGAAACATATCTCAAATATGCTGAAGCAGTTGGTCTTACAGCTTCGGCGGCAGTACCTGCTGCTTAGTTTGATTGATCATCTAGGATTAGCCTAGAAATTAATTACTAAGACAATAGATTATCAGCCTACCGATTTCCTTTTTACTCCCTTCTCACTAAAAGCTATTCTGTCAGCTCCTTGCTGATGAGGCAATGGATTTTAGTAGGGTAGTTATACGGTGGGAAGGGGGACTTAACACTTGCTTTGGTGAGACTTTGAGAAGCATTAATTTAGAAGCATTGAATTTTGTAAGTAGTTCTAATTAATTTCTCAATGCATCGAGCGAAATGTAATTTACTAGATGTAATTTAACTGTAAGTTGATTGCACATTGCTTACAAAATGCCAATTTACTTGGCTAATTGACCTCATCAATTTACCTAGAATTTGAGACTAGATTTTGTAAGTTGATTTGTGATTCTGATCTAGCGAGATCTGCTCAAGTAAGATTGGCAATATCTAAGACTTAGTTATTTCTGAGTTTACCGTACAAATTGAAAATAAAATTTTGAGGGTACCGTTATGGCTTCTTTGATGCAAGCCTTTGCAGATGCAAGACAAAAACGATTGCAAGAACGAGCAGACTTTTTGGCTAGTTGTGATAGTGCAAGACAAGCAAGAGCAGAAGAGTTTCAAGAACAGACGGAGGCACTAGCAAAACAGTTAGCCCATGCCAAGCAAAATCGGTTGGCTTGGGAGCAAGGCAGACAGGCGATCGCGGAAAATGCTTTGTCCCAGAGACTAGATCAGTTACAGTCCCGTGCCGATCAAGTATCTAGCTATTTGCAGAATTTGCAGACCAACCGCACCCAACAGGCCTTAGAAGACAGTGAAGAACGCGCCCAAGAAGTTAGAACGCGCACATTCAAGATGCGATCGCAACTTAAGCACATTCATAAAGCCAGAATTCGTAATGGTGTAGCCGATCGCAACCTCAGACAACAAATTACCCAAGAACGGGCAGCTTTTACCGCTATGCAGCTAGAAGATCTCAATAAGGAAAGATTGGCTCAGGCGGCGATCGCATCTCAACAAAGAGCCACAGAAGCTCAAGCTAGAGCTAATGCCACCCTCGAACAACTCCAGTCCATCACTAATCAAAGATTGACTCAGGCGGAGTTAGATGCGGCGGCAAGATCTCAAGAATTTAGCGATCGGGTCTCAGAAGTCCAAGCCAAACTTGCTCAAATCCAGAGCGATCGGCAAGCGCAAGCCCAAGCTCAAGCTACTTCACTACAGAGCTTTCGCGCCAATTTGAAAGCCTCCGTATGGTCAGGCGCAAGAGCCACTGCCCCAGCGCCAGTCCCCACGCCCCCCGTTGCTCCTAAACCAACTAAACCTGCAAAGGCAGCCAAACCAGCCCCCGAAAAAGCTAAACCCACTCCTCCAGAAGTAAAAGCACCCACTCCAGCCGTTGAAGTCAAAGAACCTCCCAAGGAAATTGCTAAAAACTCCAACAAAATCGAACAATTTGTGGTTGACTATGTATCCCAACTATCAACAAACTCTAGTCTGTTAGAAGTAGTTAACGATCGTGACACCGTAAGAGACCTTCTTGCTCAAGGTGCAAACACCCTCAAAGTTGATCCCTCTGATATTCTCAACACCCTACTGCAAATGGCAGAATCATCCTCAACATGACCACAGTTTTACATGCAAATGCCCGTCAGTTCGTCAGCACTGACTTTACCAAACAAATAGTTCGCCGTGCCTTGCGTTACTTGCAGTCTGGTTTTGCCATCCACCTTCGCGGCCCCGCAGGTACAGGCAAAACTACCCTAGCCATGCACTTGGCTGGTCTAGTCGGGCGACCCATGGTACTCATCTACGGTGATGAAGATCTGCGATCGTCCCAACTAGTTGGCTCCAACTCAGGCTATTCCCGCAAAAAAGTTGTCGATAATTACATTCACTCAGTTCTCAAGGTAGAAGATGACCTGCGTCAAAGCTGGACAGATTCACGGCTGACCCTTGCCGCGAAGGAAGGATTCACACTTATTTATGATGAATTTAATCGATCGCGACCTGAGGTAAATAACGTTCTTCTCAGCGCCCTCGAAGAAAAATTGATCGTCTTACCCCCTGACAGTTCCCAATCAGAATATGTCAGAGTGCATCCCATGTTTCGCGCCATCTTCACCTCTAACCCTGAAGAATACGCAGGAGTACACCCCACCCAAGATGCTCTGCTCGATCGCATGATCACCATTAATATTGGTGAAGCCGATATAGAAACAGAAAAACAAATCTTGGTGAACCGAGTAGGATTAGAAAGAGCGCAGGCTTTAAAATTAATCAATCTCATTCGTGGATATCGCCGTCAAGTGGAATGCAGCAAAGCATCCAGTTTACGCGCCTGTCTCCTCATCGGCAAAATTTGCGTTGAGCATGAGATTCCTGTCTCAGGAAAAGATGAAGATTTTCGCGATCTTTGCTTTGATGTCCTAATTTCTCGCTATGGTAACGGGCAACCAGAGTCTGAACTCGGACTTGCTAAACTATTGGATCAAATACCCTAAATGTCTCAAGCAATTAAAACTAGTACCACTGGATCTTCCCTTGCCGATATCCTTGAAAGGGTATTGGACAAGGGGATCGTGATTGCTGGCGATATTACTGTATCAGTAGGTAGTGTGGAGCTACTAAGCATTCGGATTCGGCTACTAGTTGCCTCCGTTGATAAAGCCAAGGAAATTGGTATTAATTGGTGGGAGTCAGATCCCTACTTATCATCACGCACTCAGGAGTTGCTCGCCTCAAACCAACAGTTACTAGAGCGAGTTAACTTATTAGAAAAGCAACTTATGGAAGCCAAACAACTGGCTGAATAATCACAAAAAAAGGTAGCCAAGCTACCTTTTTTTGTAAAGATTGCAGATTCACATCTTGATAGATATTAGAGCGTGTTTGAGAAGTTTTGATCCCCCTAAATCCCCCTTAAAAAGGGGGACTTTTTTAATCTTTCCCCCCTTTCGTAAGGGGGGGAGGGGGGATCAATCAGTACTTTTAGCGAATGCCCACACTTCTCAAACAGGCTCTTAAGCTGCTTGTTCTTCAAGTTGATCTTTATGTAACCAGATTACAGGGGTCGGCACTTTACCAAACTTAATTTGGACATAATCGCCTCGCAAGTCCACAACCTCTCCCCATGTTTCAAAAATATAAGAAGACCAACGGGTATCATTTGCCGTTGCCTCAAGGCTATTTTCCAGCTTTTCCCGAATTGCCTTCACCATTGTTCCTTTTTTTAGTGCCATAGTCGATATCGTGATTACGCCTACATTATTGAGAATCTAAAAGTATTGTATAGCAAATGCTTTGATCGTTAAGTTTTCAAAATTAATAGTTAGTATTGAAGAATGGCGTATTAGGCGATTGGTATTAAAAGGCTGTCGCTATAATGTCTTTATAGGAATTTGGTATAAGCCATGTGTATTTGCATCAACTGCACCTATGTCGATCGCTGCATTACTTATCATGCTGTCGAAGCACAACATCAACAGCCACACCTAACCGATACGCCAGATTTTGAAGCGATCGCGCCAACCGTGAATGTCAATATCCGCACAGAGATTGATAATATCCAAATGGAATGGGACGTAGTGGGTTGTGATAGCTTCACACCAGAAATGGGTAAATGGATGAGGTTGCGTCCGGGGGAAATGGTTCCCACCTAAACGCCAACTTAGTATTCCGATCGCCGAATGGTTAGACAAGCCCATTCCTGTCGTTTCCAAAAGGTAGCAATCACCCATTTATGGGCATCCAAAGCATCAGCCACCTTCGGTACTTGCTCGATCAAAATACCACTCAAAATACCCCAGCCATTCTCATTAACGAGTTGCTCGAAATAAGGAACCATTTCCACGATTACATCCGCTAAGATGTTGCAGGTAAAGCCATTGGCAGGGGCTGGCATATGGGCGATCAGATCCTCAATGCTACCCTCTTGCACCCAAATTTTTTCAGGTGGAATATTATTGAGTTGGCGGTTATGGTTTGTGGCTTTGATGGCAAGGATATCGTTATCAATGGCATAGGTTTGGCTTGCACCAATGAGTAATGCGCCAATGCTTAAGATGCCTGAGCCACATCCCACATCAGCCACCACCAAATTGTCTTCAGGTTTTGCTCCCCATAACCGCATTTCTAGGGCTTCTAAACAAAGCTGCGTGGTGGCATGGGAGCCTGTACCAAAGGCACTGCCGGGGTCAAGTCGCAGTATTTGGCGATCGCCATGCTGATCATGGGGTTCGATCCAAGCTGGATAAATGACAAACATGTCGCCAATTTCTTGGGGATGCCAATGCTGCTTCCAACTAGATGACCAATCTTCATCACTGATAATTGTCCATTGTGTAGTTGGGGCTTCGTAGTTACTGGCGATCGCATCTTGCTTTAACCATATGGCGAGAGCCGCTAAGTCTAGAACATTTGCCTTTTCAATAGGCATATAGCTACTAATACAAACTTGCTGCTCTTTTTTCTGAGACACCATCCCTTGACAACCAAAATTTTGCAATCGCCAGAAAATTTGTTCCTCTAAGGATTGTTCAGCTAATACTTGAATTTCCCACCAATTATTGATGGGAGTAATAATCGGAGATGACATCTGGCAATTACTAATTATGATTATTTAAATGGAAATTAGTCTTGAATATATTCGCGTTGCTGCAACAATGCCATTTCTGCCCGTTGTGCTTCTCGTCCCAAGTAAGCAGCATGGTCTAGTAGTGTAACAGGACAGGGCTGTGTTGTTTCAAGAATTTGCACACATAGCTCCTTCGCTGTTCGCCCTGTAAATAATTGTACCGCTTGACGCTCAACTTTTCCCTTAGCAGGAATTGGTTTGCCTGTCTCTGGATCAACAGCTAATCCTTTATCATTAATGAAGTTGCTGTAGTGCTTGGCACAAATTAGTTGCCGTTCACGATCTAGGTAAATGATAAAGTAGCCCCCTGGATCAAGGGCAATGTTTCTTTTGGATAGTTCGTCGTCAATTTCTTGCAATTGCTGCGTTGATGTGTTGTAGTCGGCGGTCAAGTTCATTAATCTTGATAAAAAATTATATGGGTCTGGTTGTTTATGATACGACAATCCCCAATCCCATAGGTCAAATTTAGAACTGAGATTAAGGAACTGGGACTGTTTCCACTAGGCGCTTGATAATTTGTTGAGGCGATCGCTTGCCTGCCGCCATAATCCGATGACCTAAAACATAGGGGGCTAAGAATTTGACATCATCGGGGGAAACATAGAGTGATTTCAAGTCATTACTAGAATTACCACTGATTGCCCACTGGATAAATGCATAGCTTTGAACTGTTCTCAACAGAGCCGAAGTACCACGAGGACTTACCCCTAAGCTGATTTCATCATCATTGCGAGTAGCTCTAATCACATCGACAATATATCTACTAATTTGATCGTTGACTAGAATCTGCTTACATAATTGCCGAATTTCTGCCACTTCTTCAGGAGTAATGCAGGGATCTAAATTGGCGGAACCAATCTGGCCTCTTTGCATCCGTCTAAGCATTTCCACCTCTTCATCGGAGCTAGGATAGCCCAGACTAAAGGACAGGGCGAAGCGATCTAATTGGGCTTCTGGTAAAGGAAAAGTGCCTTGATATTCAATGGGGTTTTGGGTGGCGATCGCAAAGAAAGGCATCGGGACTTGACGTGATACGCCATCAACTGTTACCTGTCCTTCTTCCATAACCTCTAGGAGGGCGGACTGGGTGCGCGGCGTGGCGCGATTGATTTCATCGGCTAACAATACATTGGCAAAGACTGGCCCTGGTAAAAATTGAAATTCGCCCTTTTGGGGATTCCAAATATTTGTGCCTGTGATGTCCGTTGGTAAGAGGTCGGGAGTACATTGCACCCGTTGAAATTTACCTGCGATCGAGGCGGCAAGGGACTTAGCTAATAAGGTTTTACCCACCCCTGGCACATCTTCTAAGAGTGCATGTCCTCCCGCAAATAGTGCGACTAAGACCAGACGAATTGCTTCATCTTTACCCACAATAGCCTTAGATAGATTATCAACGAGCTGCTGAACCTTGAGTTGCTTTTCCATATAGATTGCCTATTTTAAGATTAGTTTGCCCTATTTAAGCTTGCAGACGATCTGGGAGTTGAGAATAAATGAAGAATAAATTTGGAGAAACAGATCTTTTCTAGGCTTTAGACTCGATCAAGCCACCGCCCAATAGTAAATCATCACGATAAAATACGGCTGCCTGTCCGGGGGTGATGCTAAATTGTGGCTCATCAAAGACAATTCTAGCGCGATCGCCCGTTAAAGGAATGACTGTGGCGGCGGCGGGGGTGGTGCGATAGCGGACTTGCACATCTGCGGCAAAGGGGATATCAGTGGGAGCGATCGATACCCAATTGACTTGGTTGATTGTGCATTCTCGATCATGAGCCTCGGAGCGATCGCCAACTACCACTTCATTCTTGATGGGGTCAAGGGCAATCACATAGAGAGGATTGGGAGCTGCGACTCCTAAACCTTTGCGCTGACCAATGGTGTAATGATATGTGCCATCATGCTCACCCAAAACATTCCCCATAGTATCCACAATTTTGCCGCGCACAGGGGTGAGATATTTATCTAAAAAGGCTTTCATGGAGCCATTGGCTTCCACTAGGCAGAGATCCATACTTTCAGGCTTGTCGGCTGTAGCTAGTCCGAATTCGGCGGCAATTTTGCGGGTTTCGACCTTGGTGCGATCGCCTAGAGGAAAAATGCAGCAGCTTAATTCCTCTTGACCAACTTCATAGAGAAAATAGGATTGATCTTTAGTATCATCAACGGCTCGGCGCAATTCATAGCGCCCTGACTCAGCATTGAAGTTGAGCTTGGCATAGTGTCCTGTGGCGATTTTATGAATCCCTAATTTCTCTTTGGCATAGGTCATCATCGGCGCAAACTTAACGGCCTTATTGCATCGAGAGCAGGGCAATGGGGTTGCACCTGCGGCATAACCCGTCACTAGATAATTGATGATGTTTTGCTCAAACACATCCCGACTATCGACAATTTCATGATGAATTCCTAGCTCCTCACACAGGCGTGCGGCATCCACCATGCCTTCTGAGCAGCACTGTCCCTTCCCTTTCATGAGCCAAAGTGTCAATCCTGTTACGTCATAGCCCGCACGATGCAATAGGGCAGCAGCAACGGAGCTATCCACTCCGCCAGATAGCCCCACCACCACTTTTTCTCCTGCTTGCTTTGCTTGTACTTGCTCTATATTTGCCATCTTCTGCAATTGAACCGTTCTTCTGTCATTGTATCTCATACCAAATTAAGAAATAGCGTAGCCATTTCTTAATTAAAAAAACCTTACTGGGTTTGGTTTTTAAATTGGTATCAAGAGTTTGGTTGTGGCTTTGTCTGCATTTTTGGGATTGTTGAACGTTTCTTGATTGGTAACTATTGTAAACCAATTTTTTCTAATAGCTTGATTACTTCTTCACAACAGGTTTCAGGCAATCGCCAAATCTGTGCTTGGGAGAATTTGATAATGATCCATCCAGCATTATTGAGAAAGCGATCGCTTAGGTTATCTTGGGTTAATTTTGATGAACTCTGCTCATCCTTGACCACCTCGATCGCGATCGGTATTGGCAAATTTGGTTCCACATAGACGAGAGCAGGTGATAAATCAAGGGACAAGCTCGAAATATGCAACTTTGTGCCTTGATAGACGATGCCCGTTACCGCTTTTTGCAGTTGGCAGCCAAATTGGTAGATCGGCTCCTCTAAGGTTGGCGAAATCTTAGCTGCTTCCGCAATGGGCAACCCGCGATCGCTCGGAGCTAGTTTGACCGTCAGACTTGCCCAAAACTTTTGTAATTGTTGCTGGCGAAAACCTCTGACACGTTCTGGCGCTAAGGCGATCGCCACTTCCTGTTGATACTTCAGATCTTCACGTGAATAATTTTCTAATACTAATAAATAGCGCTGAAAAGCTTCCTGATAGCTCTGATATCTAGTTTTATAAGTCGTAAATTGATATCTAACCTGCACAATAATTGCCACAGTCCCCAACAGGAGAATGATAATCGCCAGTTCCTTAGCCATGAGAGCAACTACCGCCACAAATAAGATCAAAGCCCCTGTTAGGTAAAGCGTTTTTTTAACATCAATGGAGCTAGGCGGCAATGGAGCCTGAGGGATTTTGGTCGTAAACTCAGGTATTGCGGGTTTAGACTGAGCAATACGCTGAATTTCTGGAGGTATCAAAATGATGGGGAACTGGCGCATTGCAATAGATAAAGATTTCGACTATATACGGATGGCGGATCTGAGTTTACCTTTCCAGTGAAATGAGTATGCTCTCATTCCATCTAAAAATACAACAATCGGTAAATCCTAATAGATCTAAGCTGATTCTAAGCCGGGGATAGATCTATATAGCTGCACATACTTTTCGGCAGAACTTTGCCAACTAAAGTTACTGTTCATACCGCGTAGTTGCAGCAACTGCCATGCATCTCGATAACGGAAACTCTCCCATGCGCGTACCATACAGGTATACATATCCAAAGGCTCATAGCGATCGAAGCTAAACCCAGTACCCATTTGGTTAATGGGATCATGGAAAGAAACCGTATCCACCAAACCTCCAGTACGCCGCACAATTGGCACACATCCATAGCGCATCGCGATTAACTGACTAATGCCACAGGGTTCAAAACGGCTAGGCATCAAGAAGGCATCGGAGCCAGCATAGACACGGTGGGATAGGGCTGAATTAAATAAAATCTGTGCTGACATACGACCAGGATAGCGGGCGGCAATTTGCCAGAGTTGAGATTCGTAATAGCGATCGCCTGTCCCTAGCACCACAAACTGAGCATCAGTATAGGCAAGATAGCGCTCTAGCATTTGCAACACTAAGTCGATGCCCTTCTGCTCCACCAAGCGACCCACCATGCCGATCAAAAAGGTGTCAGGATTAGCCACTAGCCCTAATTCCTTCTGTAAAGCCACCTTATTCGCTGCCCGCGCTTCAATGGTTTCTGCTGTATAGTTTTGCGCCAGTGCCTTATCCGTAGCAGGATTTTCGAGATCCGTATCAATACCATTGAGAATGCCCCAGGGCTTCAAGAAAGATAATAATCCCTCTAAACCTTCTCCATAGGCAGAAGTGGTAATTTGCTGGGCATAGGTGGGGGATACAGTATTAACGCGATCGGCATACTTAATTCCACCTGCCATCGTATTATGGGCATCCATATACCAAGGAGTCCAAGTAATCTGATCCAAATACCATCGCCAAGGTCCTTGATAAGCAAGATTATGAATCGTAAATACAGTACCAATATCTGAAACTTGATGCATCCATACGGGGATCATGCCCGTATGCCAATCATGGCAGTGGATGAGGTTAGGCTTCCAATAATTCCAAGCAAACTCGGCAACCGCATTAGCAAACATGGTAAACCGCCAGTCTTCATCCTCGCCACCATAGATTCGCGCAGGAATAAACGAACCATGCCCCATGAGATACAAAGGCACATCTGTACCAGGCAAAACAGTTTCAAAGATATCAAACTCTTGAAACATGGCATAGCCTTTCCATTTCCACTCAGGATTTTCCTTGAGCTTATCTGGAATTACCCCGTAATAGGGCATGATAATGCGTACATCATGTCCCATTTTGCGTAATATTGGCGGGAGCGCACCCACTACATCAGCCATACCGCCAACTTTGGCAAGGGGGGCAACTTCAGCCGCCGCAAATAAAATTTTCATTGGTTGACCATTTCTCTTGTATCAGGCTCTATCTATTTTCCTGCATACAGCGCTTTGTGCTGACATAATATTTGCCACTTATCCTAATTTTTGAGAGTGACTCTCTGCACCACTCTCAAAAATATTGCTGGGTTTTAAATCAGGTTGTTTCCGCAACCTCTGGAGACAATGGGCTACCCTCTGCCTCATTAGGCAACTCTAAGCAGTAACCTGCTCCATATACGGTCTTGATGTACTTAGGATGGCGAGGATCAGGTTCTAACTTAGTGCGTAGATGGCGAATATGCACACGGATTGTCTCAATATCATCATCTGGTTCATAGCCCCAAACTTCTTTGAGAATTTCACTAGGAGATACGGTTTGCCCATGCCTTTGTAGTAGGCAGTGCAATAGCTCAAACTCAAGATGGGTAAGCTTAACGGTTTTATTGAACCAAATCGCCTCAAAGCGCTCAGGGACTAGGGTTAAGGAGCCAAAAATTAAGATCTCACCATGCTTGGCGGTATCAATAATACGGTTAGTCCGCCGCAACAAGGCTCTTACCCTCGCCAGCATTTCTTCTAGCTCAAAGGGTTTTGTCAAGTAGTCATCGGCTCCAGCGTTGAAGCCCTCGACCTTATCTTGAGTTTGCCCCATCGCCGTTAGCATCATTACAGGAATTTCTCTGGTGCGTTCGTCGCGGCGCAACCTCTGGCATACGGTAAAACCATCGACTCTGGGCAGCATCAAGTCAAGGATGATCATGTCTGGCATCAACTGAATGGCAAGGGCTTGCCCTTTAATTCCATCACTCGCTTGACTGACTTGATATCCAGCGTGTTCGAGGTTTAGTGTAACCATCTCAGAGATTATCGGATCATCATCGATTAGGAGCAGCCTAGGCATCATTAGTCAAATTTCCATCTAAAAAGACTGGATCAATACGATTTGTTAAATAATATAGCAGTCTGAAATATTTTTAATAAAGTCAAGCTAATTAGGTGTTTTTTTCGCTAATTGGCTTTGTCTAGAGAGTTGTTGGCTTTGTAGCTTTTGTAGCTAAGGTTGCTCCTTTCATTGTTACCCAGAAATTTCTGGCTAAAGGAGTAGTTGGATTAAAATCTGGTTGATTTACTTAACCAGTCAGCCCTTGAGCTGATCTAAATCTTGTAAAGTACTAGAGATAAATCTTTAACTCTTACAACATTACTCATACAATATATGAAGATATGTAAAAATTGATATAAAAACTGGTTTATTCGCATGAGCCTTCCCACCACTTCTGTCGCTGAACTTTTTGCACCAGTCAAAGATGACTTGCGTACGCTCACGGATAATTTGAAGCAGTTGGTTGGGGCAAGGCATCCGATTTTATATGCCGCCGCCGAGCATCTGTTTGAGGCAAAGGGCAAGAGTATGCGCCCAGCCTTGGTTTTGTTAGTATCGCGTGCCACGATGAGCGATCGCGATATTACGCCACGCCATCGCCGTCTCGCAGAAATCACGGAGATGATCCATACTGCCAGCCTTGTCCATGATGATGTGATTGACTCGGCGGAGTTAAGGCGGGGTATGGCGACAGTAAATAGTAGTTTTGGTAATCGAATTGCGGTTTTAGCTGGTGATTTTTTGTTTGCTCAGGCTTCGTGGTATTTGGCTAATTTGGATCACCTTGAAGTGGTGAAGTTGTTGTCTAAGGTAATTACTGACTTTGCTGAGGGTGAGATTCGTCAAAGTTTGACTGCCTTTGATAGTGATTTAACCTTTGAAGATTACTTAGATAAGAGCTTTTATAAAACGGCTTCTTTGATGGCGGGGAGTGCGAAGGCGGCAGGGGTGCTTAGTGGGGTGAGCCAAGTGCAGGCAGAGCAGCTATTTAACTTTGGCAAGCACTTTGGCATAGCTTTTCAGGTGGTTGACGACATCCTAGATTTTACTAGTTCCACAGAAACTCTGGGTAAGCCTGCGGGATCTGATCTAAAGCAGGGAAATCTGACTGCGCCTGTGTTATACGCAATGGAGGAACATCCTCAGTTACGCGGATTGATTGAGCGCGAGTTTAGTGAAGACGGGGATCTCGATAAGGCTTTGGAATTGGTCTATAGCAGTGAAGGAATTGCGCGATCGCGGGAGTTAGCCAAAAGTCATGTGCGATCGGCGCTCACAGCGATCGAGTGGCTGCCCACCTCTGCGCCGAAGCAATCCCTAATTGGCTTAACTGAGTATGTGTTAGAGCGTTTATATTAGAATTAAAGATCCAGCGTAAAACTATCAAACATGACTAATTTGTTTTCCCTTCTTGCCGCCACCGATCCTCTTGTGGCAGGGTTTATTGGCAAAGAAATTGATCGGCAACGTAACAATATTGAACTAATTGCCAGCGAAAATTTTACTTCTCTTGCAGTGATGGCGGCTCAGGGTTCAGTATTGACAAATAAATATGCTGAGGGTTTACCTTCTAAGCGTTATTATGGCGGCTGTGAATTTGTTGATGAGATTGAATCGATCGCCATTGAACGCATCAAGGAACTATTTGGCGCAGCCCATGCCAATGTGCAACCCCACTCAGGCGCTCAAGCAAATTTTGCCGTGTTTTTGACCCTCCTCAAACCAGGGGATACTTTTTTGGGGATGGATCTGTCCCACGGTGGTCACTTAACCCATGGCTCCCCTGTGAATGTGTCAGGCATGTGGTTTAACAAGGTGCATTATGGTTTAAATCGCGAAACTGAAAGGTTAGATTTTGATTTGATTCGTGATTTGGCATTGCAGCACAAGCCCAAATTAATCATCTGTGGCTATTCTGCCTATCCCCGCATTATCGATTTCGCTAAGTTTAGAGAAATTGCGGATGAGGTGGGAGCCTATTTGATGGCGGACATTGCCCACATTGCGGGACTGGTTGCCTCTGGCCATCATCCCAATCCGATTCCCTATTGTGATGTGGTGACGACCACCACCCACAAAACCTTGCGCGGCCCCCGTGGTGGCTTGATCATGACCCGTGATGCGGCTCTGGGCAAAAAGTTTGATAAGTCGGTATTTCCGGGTTCACAGGGAGGCCCCCTAGAGCATGTGATTGCAGCTAAAGCGGTTGCCTTTGGTGAAGCCTTGCGTCCAGAATTTAAAGCCTATGCGGGACAGGTTGTGGCTAATGCTCAGGCCTTGGCAGCACAGTTACAAGAGCGTGGGTTGAAGTTGGTGTCTGATGGTACTGACAACCATTTGGTGTTGGTGGATTTGCGATCGATTCAGATGACTGGTAAGGTGGCAGACTTATTGGTGAGTGGTGTCAATATTACCGCCAACAAAAATACGGTTCCCTTTGATCCAGAATCTCCCTTCGTAACCAGTGGTTTACGCCTTGGCACACCTGCGATGACCAGTCGTGGTTTGCTTGAAGCAGATTTCCGCGAAATTGCGAATATTATTGCCGATCGCCTGTTGAGTCCTGATAGTGATGCGGTGCAGGCTGATTGCATTGCGAGGGTACAAGCGCTTTGCGATCGCTTCCCCCTTTATCCTGAGCTAGACTTCCCATCCGTAACGCCGAAGGAACCTGCTTTGGTGAGTTAAGCTGCATCCCCGAAGATTCCCATGAAAGCGAAGATAGCTGAACAAATCCTGTATATAGATCGCGAAGATGTACCTAAATACAACAAGCAAGGTTCTATTGTCAGGAATAGCTATTTCTGGGCTTTGCGCTCGATCGCAGGGCGATCGCTGACTCGTTATGATTGGGAATTTGAAGCGGAGGTATGGTTGGCATTGCAAAGAATGCTGCTCTCGTTTGGAGAATCTGGATATCTAGCCACAAGGGAAACCTTACTGGAGTTTGATGATACAACCGATGCTATTCCTGCGGAATTGCGTCCTGTCTCAACTAGATGCGATCGCTAACATAACGACATAACTAAAAAAAGAGATGCTACGCATCTCTTTTTTTATTAGCTTACCAAACCTGTTAAAGGTGAACTAGCACTGGCATAGGCCTTGATCGGAATCCGTCCTGATAAATAGGCGGTACGCCCTGCTTCCGTTGCCATGCCCATCGCCCGTCCCATAGCAACTGGGTTACTGGCACAGGCGATCGCTGTATTAATTAACAAAGCGTCTGCACCTAATTCCATAGCGGCGGCCGCCTCACTGGGTACACCGATACCTGCATCAACTACCACAGGCACATTTGCTTCTTCGATAATAATTTTGATATTGGCAGCATTATTAATCCCTTGCCCTGAACCAATGGGCGAACCAAGAGGCATAACCGTGACGCAACCGATTTCCTCAAGGGTTTTCGCCAACCTCGGATCAGCATTGATATAGGGAAGTACGGCAAAACCTTCTTTAACTAATTGCTCTGCGGCTTTGCAAGTACCAAGGGGATCGGGTAATAGGTATTTGAGGTCAGGGATAACCTCTAGCTTGACAAAATTATTATCTTCCTGTCCTAAAATTTTTGCCATTTCTCGCCCCAGTCTGGCAACCCGCACAGCTTCATCGGCAGTTTGACAGCCTGCGGTGTTGGGTAGGAGCCAATATTTGCTCCAATCGATCGCTTCGGCTAAACCTTCATGTCCTGCGGCATTGGTCTGGACGCGCCGCACCGCTACGGTGACAATTTCACAACCGCTAACGGCGATCGCCTGCCGCATGGTTTCAAAGTCGGTATATTTGCCTGAGCCAGTCATCAGTCGCGATCGAAACCTTCGTCCTGCAATTTCTAATAAGTCCTCCGAGGTGTCTGGAGCATCAGGTATGGTTTTTATAGACATTGCGTTCAAGATTTGAGTTTAAGTACAATTTAATAGGGATTGCAGAAATCATAGGATCGAATCTGCGCGAGTAGTTTTAATAATTGTAATTCCACCCCAAATTACGTTCGGCGGCATTTTTTGCCTCCATGTGACAGCCACAATCTGACATGATTTCTCCCGCAATCAGATTTGCGTAATCTCCATAGTTAATTATATAACCATGTAATTAACATCGGTTCAGGCTAATTTATGGACACAATATCTAGGGGATGTCCAAGAAATTTGTCGAACAAAAGCAGTTTGTGGTTTGAAAGCGCAATTTTTTATTAAGATAATCAAGTGTCGTTCTGTAATATTTTCATTTTCGACTGATAAGGGTGTTAAGCCCCTTATTGATACAAAATATCGATTTCCCAATTTTTCATAGTATTCCTATAGCAAGTAGCAATTTAGTTTCATGGCTAACCTCAAATCCATTCGCGATCGTATCGGCACTGTTAAGAATACTCGCAAGATTACCGAAGCGATGCGCCTTGTTGCCGCCGCAAAGGTCAGACGCGCTCAACAGCAAGTATTGGCAACCCGTCCCTTTGCCGATCGCCTCGCCCAAGTCTTATATCGTCTTCAACAGCGCATCACCTTCGAGGATGTGAGCTTACCTCTGCTTGATAATCGTCCCGTTAAAACCATTGGGCTTTTAGTTATTTCAGGCGATCGCGGTCTTTGTGGTGGCTATAACTCCACAATTATTCGACGTGCTGAGGCTCGTGCCAAGGAACTAAAAGAACAGGGCTTAAATTACCAATTTATTCTAGTTGGTCGTAAAGCTGTGCAGTACTTCTCACGCCGTGATCAACCCATTGCCGCAACATTTAGTAATCTTAATCAAATTCCTAATGCTGCCGATGCCAATATGATCGAAGACGAAATTACATCTGCTTTTTTGAGTGGAGTAATTGATCGCGTTGAACTCATTTATACCCGATTTGTATCTTTGATTAGTTCTCGTCCAGTCATCCAAACTCTGCTACCCCTTGAGCCTCAAGGTTTAGAACCCAAGGATGATGAAATATTTCGCCTCATTACCCGCAATGGCAAGTTTCAGGTAGAGCGTGAACCTAGAGAAATTACAGTCAAAGAAGCTCCTAAGGAATTAATTTTTGAACAAGACCCTGAACAAATCCTTGACGCACTTTTGCCTTTATATTTGAGCAATCAAATTTTGCGAGCATTACAGGAGTCTGTGGCTAGTGAACTAGCTGCACGGATGACGGCAATGAATAATGCTAGCGATAATGCGGTGGATTTGATTAAGTCCTTGACATTGCAATACAACAAAGCCCGTCAAGCGGCAATTACCCAAGAAATTTTGGAAGTTGTTGGTGGTGCGGCGGCTTTAACATAGAGTCCATAAATGCAAAAAAGCCTTGCATTGCAAGGCTTTTTTATGGGAATAGGGTGGCAGTATTTTAGTCTGCCACTCTATTTTTTTGAGATTTTTTAGTCAGAAGGAGGGCTAACTTGCTCTTTGAAAGATTTGCCAGCCGAGAAAGCGGGTACTTTGGTGGCGGGAATTTCCATTTTTTCGCCAGTTTTGGGGTTGCGTCCTTCTCTGGCTTTGCGATCGCGTGCCTCAAAGGAACCAAAGCCCACTAGGGTCACTTTGTCTCCGCCTGCAACTGTGTCAATAATTACCTCTAGAGTTGCAGAAAGCACTTCATCAGCAGTCTTTTTGTTAATGGACACGCCTTTTTCGGCAGTCTTCTTGGCGATCGCATCAACTAATTCACCTTTATTCATAGGTTTCCCCTTATTTATAAAATTAATGAGTGGAGTATAGGTTAATTCTCAAAGTAAACATCGCGCGATCGCTTTTTGCGAAACCCGCACTGAATATGACTTCTGTTTGATCATTCTAATAGTAATTTGTCACTTGTGTATAGACGTAATGGTTAATTTATATAGACTTGAGCAGTTTTTATTAAATAGTTTTTAAATAGTTCTTGCTAATATTCCACCTATAATCTCTGGATTGCTTACTGGCAGAGACTTTCAGCTTAAGGTGTTCTGTTGCTGTGGGATACAATGCATACTAGGCAAGCACTTCACAAAAGTTTAAGATTGCAGTAATACTTACTGATTTATGTCATCTGTTTAAATTTGGTGCTTTGTACTCCCTTGAACATATTGCTGTCAACAAAAGTAGCTATCTTGGGTGTCAATAGATTTCAAGCTATATTATTAACAATTCTTTGCAGTCCTTATCCAATTACGAAAATATGCCATCATCCAAGCTGTTTCCCTTTGCTGGGTTAACCCGTCAGTCGCCGCTTATCATTGCACCATTTTTTTTATGGGGAACCGCGATGGTCGTGATGAAGGCAGTCATGCCCCATACCAGTCCTATGTTTATGGCGGCAGTACGGCTGATACCCGCAGGCATCTTGCTAATTTTAGGTGGTATGTATTTTGGCAGAAAACAGCCTCAAGGATGGCAAGCTTGGCTATGGATCAGTATCTTTGCCCTTGTGGATGGAGCAATGTTTCAAGGCTTTTTGGCACAGGGACTTGTACGCACCAATGCAGGATTAGGATCGTTGTTAATTGACTCACAACCCTTGGCAGTGGCTGTATTAGCGGCGATTTTATATCAGGAACGGATTGGTATTGCGGCAACTTTTGGGTTGCTAGTTGGGGTTGTAGGGATTGGGTTAATTGGTTTGCCTTCGGAGTTACTAGATGCTCTTTTGGCAGGAGATGTGGCAACGGTTTTGGCGGCTGGGGTATTCACGACTGGGGAATGGTTGATGCTCGGAGCGTCTCTGTCAATGGCGATCGGCACAATTTTAATTAAGCCTGTGGTGCGCTATGCCGATCCTGTGATGGCGACGGGGTGGCATATGATATTGGGAGGATTGCCCCTGTTATTGATCTCTCAGCAAACGGAACAGGGACAATGGCAATATCTGGATGTGTGGGGCTGGGTGAGTATGGCGTATATGGCGATTATGGGAAGTGCGATCGCCTATGGCTTGTTTTTCTTTTTTGCTTCTTCAGGAAGTCTAACCACCCTCAGTGCCTTAACTTTTTCGACACCAGTATTTGCATTGATGTTTAGCAGTTTATTTTTAGGTGAAAATCTGACCTTGGTTCAATGGATTGGGGTGATTTTGACTTTAAGTAGTATTTATTTGGTGAGCGTGAGGGGGGCTGAACAAGATAGCATAGAAGATCCTAGTACTAATTTAGCTGTGGCTTCAGAAACTGTACGGATTGATGCAACGACTGCGGCTAATTTGGAAAAGTAATCGTAAGCAATCGTAAGTTATTGAGGCTGAATTGGGACTGATGTTGACTATCTATGCGGCAATTACAAATCATGGGTTTGGACATGTCACTCGGACTGCGGCGATGTTGGCAGAATTGCAAAGGCGATCGCCCCAAAATATTAAGTTGATCATGGCAACTAAGGCTCCCAAGTGGCTATTGGCGGAATACCTAGAAGAAAATTTTATTTATCATCCCCAAGTCTTTGATGTGGGGGTGGTGCAGGTTGATAGTTTGCAGACCGATCGCGAGGCAACCTATGACAAATGGCAACATATTTTTGCCCATCAAGCCGATCTAGTTTCTGCCGAGGTGAAATTTTTACATGAACAGCAGGTTGATCTAATCTTTGGTGACATTCCACCGATGGTCACAGCTATGGCAAAGGCAGCCAAAGTTCCCTGTTGGATGGCGGGTAATTTTGGTTGGGACTTTATCTATCGCGATTGGGGTGGCAAGTTTATTGATTTAGCGGATCAGATTGCTGAGTCCTACAGCCATTGCGATCGCCTATTTCGTCTACCTTTTTCAGAGGCGATGCATAGCTTCCCGTTGGTGCAGGATGTTGGTTTGACGGGGGCTTCTCCTCACTATGAGTCGGCATACTT
Organism: Pseudanabaenaceae cyanobacterium bins.39; assembly: GCA_033765135.1. Classification (GTDB taxonomy): domain Bacteria; phylum Cyanobacteriota; class Cyanobacteriia; order Pseudanabaenales; family Pseudanabaenaceae; genus Pseudanabaena. Next base: position 29,957 of record JANRII010000051.1, on the reverse strand, counting down.
AAGGGAAAAGTTTGCCTTAGATCACGATCGCCCCACCGTATTATTAACCTTTGGGGGATTGAGTTTGCAGTCAATTCCTTACCACAACCTCGCTAAATTTCCTGACTGGCAATTCATCACCTTCGACCGTCAAGCTCCTGATTTACCAAATTTAATTCAAGTCAATCGCGAAGCTAGTGATTGTTTTCGACCTGTGGATCTGATGGTGGTATGCGATCGGCTGATTACCAAACCTGGTTACGGCACACTAGCAGAGGCTCTCAAGGTGGGAATTCCTGTGATCTGCTTAACTCGTGATGGCTTCCTTGAGGCAGAAATCCTAATTGATGGGGTCAAAAATTACACCCATCATCAAATTATTTCGCCAGAAGAATTCTATCAAAGTGATTGGGACTTTCTCAATTTGCCATTGCACCCTCCCCAACTTGAGCAAAAACTAGATGTCAACGGTAACTCCACCATCAATCAAGCAATTTGTGATTATTTCCATATACCCTGACCTCAAGAAAATTTAAGGTTTTTTAATTAAGAAATGGCGTAGCCATTTCTTAATTTGGTATTACTGTAGAGATTATATAATGGTTCTTTAATGCTGTCGCGATCGCCATGTTGAGATCCAAAGCGTTGCTAATCAAAATCGGTCAAGACCTATGACTAATACCATCGCTAAATTAGAAAAAATCTATCCTAGCAATGACGGACAACCAATGGCTGAGAGTACGGAGCATTATCAATGGATTGTGACGATTACGGGTGGATTGGAAGCATTATTTAAAAACGATGAGAATGTATTCGTGGCTGGCGATTTACTCTGGTATCCCGTAAAAGGAAAGCCAGAGATTCGCCGTGCGCCCGATGCAATGGTGGTATTTGGTAGACCGAAGGGAGCGCGGGGTTCCTATATTCAACATCTAGAGGATGATATTGCGCCGCAAGTAGTATTTGAGATTCTATCTGTGGGAAACCGCATTTTAGAGATGTCGCGTAAGTTTGATTTTTATCAAACCTATGGAGTGGAAGAATATTATGTTTATGATCACTTGTCTAATGATTTGGTAGTATGGGTCAGAAATCATGAGAAGAATTGTCTAAATGCAGTTGATGATGTCCAAAACTGGGTAAGTCCCAGATTAGGGATTCGCTTTGAATTGACTGATGAAAGTTTAAATATCTTTAATCCTGATGGGACAAAATTTTTGACCTATCTCGAACAGGTTGAGCAAAAGGAGCAAGCTCTCAGTGCTGCCAATGCTGAAAGATTGGCTAAGGAGCAAGCTCTGGATATTATGGCGAAATATGCGGCTAAACTGCGGGAGATGGGTATTGATACGGATGCGCTTTAGTTTTTTGTGGTTAGCTTGATCGCATTTTTCGATATCACATTTTTCGATATTGTATCGCACCTTCTAGACTCAAGCTATGCTTGATCAGACTTAAGCTTATCAGAGGACTTTTGCTCTAGCTTGGGATCGGCTGGAGACTTGAGGGCTTCGTCAAGAACCTCACGGGCATGTTGTGCCTGCGATCGCGCATCGAGAAACCGCATATTTAGTTGAGCAAAATTTTTCAGCACCTTAAAGCCATCTTTGATACTGTTGATCTGCTCCTCAGATACAACCTCATCACTAAACAAGATATCAATTTGCGATCGCACTTGCATCGCATCAGTGCGTAACTCCTGCACCTTGATTTTCAAAGTTGCGAGGTTATTTAGTACCTGCACCGCATGGCTAATCGGATCTTCACGGTCTTCAGTCATAGAAAGCTCTTTTACTTCAATAAATTGATCGGGACTAAAACCTTCATCTAGATCAGTATCTAGTTTGCCTGCGTCCATTAACTCGATTAATTCTGCCATCGCCTTGTCTCTTGCTTTGGGAGAATCTTTTCCCGCAACGGTCAGGACTATTTCTGGGCTTTGGGTAAGGGTATAGCGAACCATATAAACTTTACTAAATAGGCAGTGAATAGGCGCTGCCGCTAATACTATAGCGTTTTTTAGCCCAAATCTAAAAATCCTTACTTAGGGCTACGCCAAAAGTTACGCTTTGTGTCTCATGCGATCGCCCATGCCACGCAGCTAAAATTCATTGACACAGTATAGATAATTTCGGGATAGTTTCATGGATGCTACCCTCCTCGATCAAATTCGTTACCTTTGTCGCGATCGCGCTGCCTATGAGAAGCTCAAGGCAATTTTAGTGCAGCAAGAAAGAGTACATCAGCTAGGGTGGGAAGATCGATATCAAAAATTTGTACTTCGCAAGGTCACAGATGCCCAAAATCTTGATGAAAGCGAACTGGTGGAGGGTGAGCAAACCAAAGACAAGACCACAGGACAAAAATATATAGATGAAAGCTTTTTAACTAATATCATTGCCAGAGAAAAGTCACTGGCACAGCTTGCCGATGCCATTCAGCGATCGCCATCTCTAGATCTTGTATTGCAAATTGCCGTCCAAGTTGCTCAAAAGCTGTTGCAAGTGGATCGAGTCGCCATCTTCTGTTGTTCTAGCGGTGGACGCAGTGAGTTTGTGACTGATGCGATCGCCACAGGGATCACCTCCCTCGCTGATATGCCCGAAAAACAACTTGCCCTCTCAAGGCATATATTTGAATCTACGCAAAACGAAGTTTCTAACCAAACCGTTGATAATATCCGTAGCTCTAGCTTGTCATCCCACATCGTATCGGTGCTAGAGCATATTGGCATTTCCTCCTATGCCGCGAATAAGATTTATGCAGGTCAAGATGTGTGGGGAGTGTTAGTCGCTTTCCATGGCAGCATCTATCATGGTTGGTCAGATAGCGATCGGACTTCCCTATCTCTTGTTGCTTCCCAAATTGGCGTTGCGATCGCCTTAATGAATGTACGTCAACAGGCTCAAAACTTAAACAACGATCTCAAGGAACTACAAACTGAGTTAAATACTCTTCAACAAACCGTACAGGATTTAGTAGATCGTAAACAATCAGCCACCCTGTCTAGTCAATCGATTGAAACATCGCCACTAAGTCAGTTTGATCTTGCCGATATTCCAGAACAAGATCAAGAGATTAGTGAAGAAACTGGCGAAGGCATTGATGAAGTAGATGAAGTAATTAAGGAAGTCAATATTGAAGAAAGTTTAGAAAATAAAATAAAACAAACAGTAGAAGAAGGTACAGACGATAACTTCATAGAAGACGAAAGTGAAGCCCTAGAAGAACTACGCTATGAGATTTTGTCTGTAGCTAACGATCCAACTGAAGACATTACAGAAGTCTCTGAAGAATTGTCCATAACTGGAGAATCATTGATCATTACTGACTTCCCAGAAACAGTTACCTATGACATTACCAACGATCAAGAAATTATGGAAGAAGTAGGTAATGATATAGTTGATAACGTAACTGTAGAAGTATCGGAAAGACTTGTCACTATTCAGGAAGAAAGACTAGAGCAAATTACTGATGTAGTTGCAGAAGATTTTACAGAAGAACCTAGCAACGCTACACCAATAATTGAGCCTGTGGTTTTGTCTGAAGTTGAGACTGTTAACCATGACTCTATTGAAGAAATCGATACAGTTAGAGATAGAATTACTGATGCTTTGCCAGATCAACATTCAGAGGATCAGCTAGAGGAGATGCACTCCGAGCCGCAAGAGGATCAACTCAGTGCAGTTAGTGAAAGTATGGAACTAGTTGCCGAGCCTATGGCAATTATAGAACCTGATGCTGAGATCATTCCCATAATGCTCAATCCTGTGACTGAAGATCTAGACAACGAAGAAAATCTCAATACATCAGGCAATATAGAAGAAGTAGAAGATATAAAAGAAGTAGAAATTACAGAAAACAAAGTTGAAAACTTAGAAGATGTAGAAGTTCCTATGGAAACTTCTATTGAACAGGAAGAGCAAATATATATTGCTAACTTGGAGCAACAGGAGATTCAGGAGATCATTGAGCCGATCGCCACAGATGTGTTGCAAATGCCAGCACCTCAATTAGCTACTGAGCAAATATATAACGACCAACAACATCAAGAACATGAGCAAGAGCAGCAAGTTCCAGATGATGTATACATTGATCGTGCTTTTGAACAAGCAAATCCTTTGCCATCGCAAAATGGCTTACCTGCTCTATTTCTAGCAGAACCAGCTAAGGTGAATCAACAAAATGCTTCAAATTTTGAAGTGAATATTGAAGCATTAGAAAATGATGATGACCGTGAGCCTGCGATCGAAACACAGTTTATTGAAACTATTCTCACGATCGCGGGGAATGGACAGAAAGCCTATGAATTTCTAATTGAAGTAATCGATGATTACTTAAATGAAACTCCACGTTTAGTTCAGGCTATTGATAAAGCTTTGGCAATCAATGACCAAGCTAAGATCTTGCAGTTGATTAATTCTTTAAGAACAAGTAGCGATTATGTGGGAGCTTTGGGTGTTTCTTATCAATGTCGGCAACTGGAGTCGGCTGTTAGGGCTAACTATGTTGTTTTGATCTATGCCAGCCTCTCGCAAGTGGCGATCGAGGTGCAACGAGCTACCGATGCCCTTCGCGTAGAGCGATCGCGCTACGCTAACTAATACCCCAATCTAATACCAAATTAAGAGATGGCTACATCATTTTTTAATTTGGTATTACACTCCTATGGATTGGTATAAAATAGCACAATGTAACTTTTGTGAAAATTTAAATTTCAAGAAATGACTAAAACTGTATGGGTATTTCCAGGTCAAGGATCGCAAGCTGTAGGTATGGGGCTAGATTTGGCTGAGGTTGGGCAAGAAAAGTTTGCTAAGGCAGAGCAAATTTTGGGTTGGTCAGTCTTAGCAAAGTCTCAGACTGATGCGGCAGAGCTTGCTAAGACTCAATTTACTCAGCCCTGTTTGTATGTAATTTCCGCAATTTTGATAGATTTGCTGAAGGCTAAAGGTGGCAAGCCTGACGCAGTTGCAGGTCATAGCCTTGGTGAATATAGTGCTTTGTATTGTGCTGGTGTTATTGATTTTGCTACGGGTCTAGAATTGGTCAAACAGCGATCGCTACTGATGGCAGAGGCCAGTGGTGGAGCCATGACAGCGATGATTGGCTTTGATCGATCGCAACTAGAGCAAGCGATCGCCCAAACCGAAAATGTTGTATTGGCCAATGACAATAGTGCTGATCAGGTGGTGATTTCAGGGACTGCCGATGCCGTAAAATCCATTTGTGAGCAGGTTAAGAGCAAACGGGCAATTCCCCTAGCAGTGAGTGGTGCATTTCATTCTCCTCTGATGACAGCAGCAGCTAGTCAATTTGCGGAAGTCCTTAAGCGCACAATTTTTCATGATGCGGCATGTCCTGTCATTACTAATGTTTCTCCATACGAACCTACAACCTCTGGTCAAGTACTTCGCGATCGCCTCAGCCAACAAATGACTTCCCCCGTCCGTTGGCGAGAAATTTGTCTGTTCTTAGCCGAACAAAACTATACTCAAGCGATCGAAGTGGGTTCAGGTAAAGTGCTAACTGGTCTAATTAAGCGATCGGCTCCTAGCCTAACCCTAACTAATATCAGCACCCTAGAGCAGGTATAGCTCTATTCCTGAGAAACCTTCTAAAAACCTTAAATTTGTAGCGATCGCTGAATGATTACCAATTCTAAAAATGGCGTAGCCATTTTTAGAATCAAAAACCCTTGCTGAATAATTAAAAATAAAATTCTGTATTCATTCTTTTTTCTTCAGTGTTTCTAAATGTATATTTGCAAGTCTTAAAAATTATTCAGCCATATGTATAAAACTATGGCATTAATGGACAAACTGTGGTATCACTGACCATTGTTATTAAGGCAAGTATTTTAAAAATTAATCTTAAAAATTATCTAATGCCAGTTCTCGGGAGTAAATTAACAGCAGTAATTTACAGGTGAACTAAAATAAAGCCTTGAGAATCTTGACAAATGCCTGTATCGATGGTTTCATCCCCAAAGACATCATTATGAGACTTGCACTTATAGATAATTAAATTACCTTTAGACGGTACTAAAGCATGAATAGTTGGAGTTTGTAGGGTTGGTATATGACACAGAATACAAGCAATAAAAATGAGTTTTATATCACTCAAGACGTTGAAGCCTATACGGATAGCGTTGATAACCTCATGGATGATCTATTTGGAGAGGTTGAGTCAACCCTTCATGTTGATCCGAAAAAGCAAAGAAACTCTAAGGCAAAACCCAGCCAACTTAATGTCACGGGTAAGTCCATATCCTCCTCTAACTCTCAAAGTTTAAATAACTATGCCCATAGCTCTAGTGCCGATATGGTGGCTGTATCTAGGCTTGAATCATCTGATGCAGTTTCTAAAGACACAGTGAGCATTACAAAGCTCAATATGGCGGATATATCTTTGCCACCCATATCGAAGCAGGATGTACTTTGGATTCAGCCCTATGTAATGCGCGATCCTGAACCTCCTAGCTCACCAGTACCTGCCGAGCCAGAGGTGGCGATCGCCAAATATAGCTTACTAGATCGCTTATTGCTAGTTGCAGCCTGTAGTTCGGCATTGTTAGCAGCAGTTATGTGGACAGTCAATCATGGCATTTGGCTAGGTCGTCAATCTGCTAATACTGCACCTGTGATCAGTGCAGATAATCAAAAAAATCAAGCCTTTGCCGAAGAAATCAAGCGGATGTTTGCTGACATATCAACTAAGAATCGCGCGATCGCCTCTAGCCGAAACTTAGCAGGTGCAGTCGGCAACACGGTTCCTGTTATGGCCGCCCCTGTCTTGGGCAATGCTTTACCCATAGGTGCAAATCCGCTTGTAGGCATACAGCAGCAACCAATGTATGTGCCAGTTTACCAACCGCCAAACCTAGCCAATAACACAAATAACACAGCAAATTTACCTTCACCCTTAGCACTACCACCAGCCGCAGCTAATGGGGAAATTGCCACAAAACCCACAAACTCTCAAAATAACAATCCCAATCCAACGCCTAGCAGCAATGTATCTGCACCTGTTGTTGTCACAGCACCTGCCCAAAGCTATACCCTAATTGGTGTGCTAGATTTAGGCGATCGCTCAACAGCAATGTTTGACATAAATGGCTCAGTGCAGTCAGTTGGGCTGAACAAAGCTGTTGGTAGTTCAGGATGGATTTTGAGTCGTGTTAGCCAGCAAGAAATTGTTCTCAAAAAAGGAAAGGCAACTAAAAATGTTTTTGTGGGACAAAAATTTTAGATAAATTTTAGTGAAGCTTCTAAATATGGTTTAGATAAGTTCGCCAAATTGGGATAATCAAACAAGATCGGGATATATTTTAGATCTGGTGGCAAAAATTTAGCAAAGATTGAGGAATTAGTACTATGGGTTTGCTTGATGATATGTCTCGATTTTTAGAGACTCGTTTAGAAGAGTTTATTCGTAGTAATCCTCAGATCGAGTTGCAGATCCTTGAAGATAAGTTAAGGCAACAAGAGGAAGAAACTGTAAAGTTGATCGCTAATGCCAAGCAAGAGGAAAAAAAGCTACAGGATCAAATTTTAGAAATTGCTGAAGAAATCCGTATCTGGCACGATCGCACGGTGAAAGCAGAATCTTTTGATCGCCGTGATCTGGCTGATGCTTCCAAGGAAAGAGAGGCGGCTCTACTGCGTCAAGGTAATCAGGTGTGGGCGCAAATGGAGCTTGTCAAAAAACGGGGAAGTGATGGTCAAGTTTTATTGACGCAAATTCAAGAGCGCCGCAAGGAAGTACAGGCAAAAGTGGCTGAAGCCGCTAAAACAGCCAAAGCAAAGCCCCCCTCTGGGCAACCCACGATCGATTGGCAAAACCTATATACACCTCCCTATCGCAACACACAAGATGATCTAGAAGAAACATTTCGCCGTTGGGAAATGGAAGAAGAGTTAGATCGTTTAAAGCAAAATCTCAAACGCTAACTGTTATGATTCACTGATAAACCTTAAGATTAAAATTTGCGACTACGCCACTTAGTTGGCAATCAGCAACAATCATATTCAACTGATGCTCAATCATCTTATTAACGTCCCAGTTGGCTCTTTTCAAGTTAATGAACTAATATCAAGCCAAGATTCTAGTATTTATAGCTCTGAAGACAAACATCTGCAGCATCAGAAACAAGATGAACATAGGAAAAATATTATATTTTCGTTGATTGTGCCTACTTACAACGAAGGTAAAAATTTAGCTAACTTAGTGGAAGTTCTCACAAATCTATTAAATACTTCGTTAGCAGATCAGTATGAGCTAATTATTGTGGACGATGATAGTCCAGATTTGACTTGGCAAGTGGGGCTGGATTTGATGCCAAGTTATCCCCATTTGCGGATCATGCGTCGGCAAGGTGAGAAAGGGCTATCAACGGCGGTGATTCGGGGTTGGCAAGCTTCGCAGGGAGAGATATTAGGTGTAATTGATGGTGATTTGCAGCATCCTCCTGAAACTTTGATCAAGATGCTAGATGAGATGAACAATGGGGCTGATTTAGTGGTGGCTAGTCGCCATGTTGCAGGTGGTGGGGTTAGTGATTGGGGATTTATTCGGCGCGTGTTGTCCCGTGGCGCACAGATGTTGGGCTTAGTTATTTTGCCAAATGTAATTGGGCGAGTATCTGATCCGATGAGTGGATACTTTATGGTGAGGCGCGATGCGATCGCTAATTGTCCGATGAATCCTTTGGGTTACAAGATTTTAATCGAAGTATTAGGACGCGGCAATATTGGCAAAGTCGCTGAGGTTGGCTATGTGTTTCAGGAGCGTCAAGAGGGAGAGAGCAAAGTAACTTGGCGGCAATATGTCGATTACATTTTGCATTTATTGAGATTGCGATCGCGAGGTCGCATTGGCAAGATCCGCGAAAAATATCGTCTTCCTGTGAAGCGCTTCCTCAGATTTGGCATTGTGGGGCTAAGTGGTGTATTTGTGGATATGGCAATTCTCTATTTACTGAGTGATGCTTCTACGCTAGGTTGGGGACTGACACGCAGTAAGATCATTGCTTCAGAAATTGCCATTCTCAATAATTTTCTATGGAATGATTTATGGACTTTTCGTGATTTATCGGGTCAACAATCGGGCTGGAAAAAACTTATTAAGCGTTTCGTAAAGTTCAATCTCATTTGCTTGATTGGCATTGGCTTAAATTTAATTATTCTCAATGTATTGTTCAACTATTTTGGCATCAATAAATATATTGCTAATCTCATTGCGATCGCGATCGTGACCATCTGGAACTTTTGGTTTAATCTCAAACTAAGCTGGCGAGTGACACAAACCTAAGCACAAAAAAGCCCGAAAATAGCATTGCTATTTTTGGGCTTTTTTGCAAATATATCGCTAAACCGAAACAGTCTCAGGAGGGTAACAAACATTTGTACCGCCAAGACCGCAATAACCATTAGGATTTTTCGCTAAATATTGCTGGTGATAGCCCTCAGCATAATAAAACTCACCCATATCACGAATTTCTGTCGTAATGCCCTGCTTGATACCCGCAGACTTAAGAGCATCTTGATAAACTTCGCGAGAAGTCTCGGCTAAATGACGTTGCACATCGTTATAAACATAGATGCCCGAACGATACTGTGTACCATGATCATTGCCTTGGCGCATTCCTTGGGTTGGGTTATGGGATTCCCAAAACACCTTCAGCAGATCGGCAAAGCTAATTATTTGCGGATCAAATACCACCAAAACCACTTCATTATGACCAGTCATGCCCGAACAAACTTCTTCGTAGGTGGGGTTAGGGGTTAGACCCGCAGCATAGCCCACAGCCGTAACATAAACACCCTGTTGTTGCCAAAAGCGCCGTTCTGCCCCCCAAAAACAGCCTAATCCAAATACCACAGTTTCCATACCTTCAGGAAAAGGTGGCTTGAGCGCATGACCATTCACAAAATGGTGTGATGCCGTAGGAATAGCTGTACTTCTACCTGGCAAGGCTTCCTTAGCATTAGGGAGTGTTAACTTCTTTCCCAATCCAAACAACATACTAAATTACCTTTTATAAAATTAATTAGAACCTTTGAGTTATTTAAAAAGCTAACTTGTCAATTAACTTGTCCATAGCTTTAAAAACGATCTTAAGAACCCTATAGAAATCATCGCATACCCAACCTAGAGGGATAACCGTCCTTAGATTTAAAAATCCTTGCTGGCTTTGGCTTTTAATCCACAGAAACATAGTTATGTAGCTGCTGCCATGCTTGTTAGGACGCAGTTATACTTCGGCAAATTGGTATGTCAACCATGCAAATTTTTATTAATTAACTTGCATAGGTATAGCAATTTCTTAAGGTCTATCTAGCATTTATCTCATAAAAAATCAGGGGCTATAGGCCCCTTGATCTAATCATCAATTAATAATTACAGAGTCTGACCGCTAAATGCTGGAAAACGGTCTAACTTAAAATCCATTGCGTCATCATAAATAGTTAGATTGTCTGGCTTGCAGCGCTTAATCATAACTACTAAGCCTTTAGTACCTTCAGATTCAAGATCTTCAATGTAACCACTTTTAGCAGCTTCGGCCTCAGCCTCACTAACAAAAGGACCAAAGTAATAAGTACAACGGGGTGAATCGGTAACAATTTCGATCCATACAGCCAAACCAAACGTTTCTAGAAATGATATAAAAATATTCTTAAACAAGTGACCACCCATAATTTTCATAGCTAAAGTGAATGGTTTGAATCAACAAATAGAAATTTTGATTCACCATGAAGACAGGTTCTTTTAATAATTCAGATGACCTTCAAAGTGATTTTGAATATTCTGAATATCTGTAAGAGATGCTGAACTTCAAGTTGCAAAATTTCTATCTACATCTTTATATAACTTAAAACATGGTCTCAAGACAAATTGTTCAGGTTTAACGTATTTTGCCAACGTTGTCTAAAAATCTCATACAGTGCCATTCCTGTCGCTACGGACGCATTTAGGCTTTCCACTTTTCCTTCTAAGGGAATAGAAACTAGGAAGTCACAGTTTTTTTGAACTGAGAGGCTTAGACCTTCACCTTCTGCCCCAACCACTAAGGCGATCGCGCCATCAAATTTAGTTTTATGGATAGGAGCGCTCGCATCAGCAGAGGTTCCATAGACCCAAAAACCAGCTTCTTTGATGGTCTCGAGGGCGCGATTAAGGTTGACTACACGCACCACTGGCAGGATCTCCAATGTACCTGCGGCAACCTTGGCGACAGTAGCCGTAATACCGACAGCTCGGCGTTGTGGGATCACAAGGGCATTAGCTCCCATAGCAGCAGCACTGCGAATAATCGCTCCTAAGTTATGGGGATCGGTAATGCCATCGGCAATCACGATCACTGGCTGGCTAGATTTTTGTTTGGCTGAGGCAATGACTTCATCAAGATCGGCATATTCATAGGCTGAGACTTGCACAGCCAATCCTTGATGTCTACCACGATCAGTAATGCGATCGAGTCTGGCATTATCCACCTCGTCAATAACTGCGCCTGCGGCTTTTGCCTCGTCAATGAGATGCAAGAAGTCTGGAGCATAACGCATTCTAGCTGTAACCCAGACACGGTTGATGCTGCGATCACTCTTTAATACAGCTTCCACTGCATGACGGCCATAAATAATATCAGGAGCATCAGGATTGAGATCGGGAGCAGCAATCATTAACTGTGGTTCAGGAGCATCGTCTTGTTTAATTGCTTTAATTGCTGGTAATGTCAGCCGATTAACCCTCACAGGAGCCACATCATCGCGATAGGAAAATCTTGGTTCTGACCTGCGATCATGACGCTGTTCAGAATGTTTACCTGATCTCTTTGATTCTGCATATTTGGAACTAGAGCCACCACGATACTCAGAGCGTTTGTCATCCCGTCGATCTTCGTTAGATCGAGATTTGTACCTTGGCTCTGATGGGCGTTCAAAATTTTGATCCTTTCGATTAAAGGGTTTATCTGCAAATTTGCTATCAAAGGATTGACCATATTTCGCAGGACGTTCAGGGCGCTCAGGGCGATCGCTGCGGTCAAACCGTTCGGAACGATGCTGCTTATCTGAATATTTATCCGCATATTTGTCGGTCTGCTTACCGTAGCGGCGATCAGTTTGCTGATCTGCGTACTTGCCAGAGCGTTTTTCTGGACGGCGCTCGGACTGTTTATCTGCGTACCTACCAGATTGATTCTCAGAACGCTTAGGGCGATCGCGATCTCCTTCAAATTGGCGCTCAATTTGCTTGGACTTGAGTTTGGGATGGGTTGTCATGGGAATCTATATGGCTGATTAGCTGAATGAAAATTTGGTCAAGACGATCGCGATCGGTGAGATAAAGATAACCAATCAAAGCCTCAAGACCCGTCGCTTTCTGATAAATTTGAGGATTAACCTTACGCGGAATTGTGCCAGTGGCATTCCTTCCCCTTCTAACTAAATCACACTCAAAATCGGTGAGATCCAACTTTTCCAGAAGGTTTGCTTGTTGTTCTGCCCTAACCTGACTAACTACAAGTTGGTGATACTGTTTGGCAGTGCGTGGTGGCATTAAATAATGCAAGCGTATCTGCATTTCATACACAGCATCGCCAATGTAGGCGAGAGCAGAGAGGGGAATATCGGCAATATTGTTAAATACTGGTCTAAGAGACATTAGGTGCTAATGCCATTATTGGGAAAGTATGGAAAATTAGAGGTTAGTCTTGAAAGTTTACAAGTTTGAAATAGCGAATCGAATACAACAAATTAAGCAAGTATGGGCAAATAAACTTACTGATTTGATAACTAAGGTATGTCAATTAAATACCATAGCCCACTAATATAACATGCTTTTAAATAAGGAGCAATTTTTGAAACTTCGACCAATCAAACAGTTCAAATCAAATAGTTCAAACAAACGGGATCATGTCCAGAAGAGGCGTTGAACTATGACACCCCTTCAAGATTAAATGCATGATGAGAAAATTAGCTAGAAAATAGGACGAAGCAGCTTGTCTATCTGAGGAATTAAATATTGCTAAAAGTTACTTTTGATTGATTTTGGCGATCGCTTCATCAATTGATGTTTGTAAAGTCAAAAACTGATCTAGTCTCACTAGCTTGACAGTTTGAGTAACCCTAGCATTGGTAATAATCTGTAATGTCCCATTCAAGTTTTGAGTCTTCTTGGCCATTTGAACTAAAACCCCCAAACCAGAACTATCAACAAAATCAATTGTCGATAGGTCGAGAATTACATTAAAGGGGCCATCTTCGACACACTTGCCAATTACCTTTTTAAAGGCTGGCTCAGAAAAAGCATCGAGAAGACCTGTGAGGCGAATTAATTGATAGGTGTCCTTGACTTCGCGGCTGCCTCTTAAACTCACAGTCAGGGTTAGCGTTTCAGGAATAATAACCTCCAATCGGTGCAAACGTACCTAAATTTAGCGAATTTTAATTTGCCGATATATTTTATTTGCTTTCTTTACACTTGTCCAGAAAAATTATTATTGAGGCAGCATCTTTACGCCTCAATCACTGCCAATAACTTCTCAAGATTAGCTGTTAGGGCTGGTTTTGTAAGTTTAACTCGTATAAAAAATTAAGGCTCTGCTTACCAGTCATCGATATGGGATTAAATTTTTCAGAGCTAGAGTATTTGAGAATAGTTGGTTTTAATTCTGGGTGATCATCAATATGTACAGCTTTCATTGACCATAGACCAAAGTTGCGATATTCAATTTCGGAAAACTCAATTAACTCAGCATTAGTATGACGTTTATCTAACAGAATGCGGTTATAGGTTTGGCTTACCAATTGACGGCTTCCCTCTAGCACCTGTAAAAACATGGAATCTCCGAAGGCGAGCATACCCGTAATACCAACATTACGGTTATTTTCTTCGGATTTGTTCATGATGTCGATCAAGTCTGCATAGCCAATGCCTGCGATCGCTTGACTAACATAAATGAGACGGTATAGAGCCATGACTATAGCAGAAATAGTATTTTGTAAATGATTATACCAAAGGATAGTTTACTGATTTTGTGGGCTTAACGTTGGTTTACATGTGTTTTGTGTCTATTGCTCTAATTACCTTGGCGCACATCTTGGCAATAGGTATCTACTGCTTGCGTAATGGCACTTTGTAGATCGATATATTTTTTGGCAAAGGGAGGTTGCCAGTCAGAGAGTCCGAGGATATCGTGGGTAACTAAAATTTGACCATTGCATCCTTTGCCTGCACCAATACCAATGGTGGGAATGGGGATGAGTTGAGTAATTTGGTTTGCCAGATCGGAGGGAATATTTTCAAGAATAAGGGCAAAAATTCCTGCTTCTACTAGCTCCTTGGCTTGCTGGATCAGCTTGGCGGCAGTGTCGGGGGTATTGCCTTGAATGCGATAACCACTATGATGCACAGATTGAGGCGTGAGTCCAAGGTGTCCCATCACTGGCATTCCTGCTTGCACTATTTTGTGAATGGTTTGCACAATGTCTGGATATCCACCCTCTAGTTTGATCCCTTGGGCGTTGGTTTCTTTAAAGATTCTGCCTGCTGATAAAATTGCTTGCTCGGTGCTGACTTGATAACTGAGGAAGGGGAGATCAACGATGAGGAGTGCATTGTTTACACCTCTGCCAACAGCTTGAGCATGATGGATCATTTGGTCGAGGGTAACTGGTAGGGTGTTTTTATGCCCAAGAGCAACCATAGCGAGGGAATCACCAACTAAAATTAAATCTACGCCTGCACGATCTAATAGTTTGGCGATCGCATAGTCTGTGGCGGTAAGAGCAACAATATTTTTTTGCTGCTGTTTCCACTTTTGCAGTTGGGCGATTGTGATTGGCATTGGTGAGCTTTCCTTGTATACGATCTGGGGATATCAAAAATTCAATAGCGCCAATATCTAATGTAAACTTTTTAAAGCAATCGTTAAAGGTAACCTTATAAGGTTAGTTAAGTTCGGTATAAGAAGTAAATACTATGAAAATTGGTCAAAGAGTTCGTGTTCGCATCATTAAAGACGGTGGCGGTAAAGCGATCGCCAATAAAGTTGGTGAGGTCGGGGTCATCAAGGAAGAAAAGATTGTCGATGGAGGCAAAATGGGCTACATTGTCACATTTTCTGACGCAACCAAAACTTGGTTTTTTCCTGATGAGTTAGAGGCAGTTGCCTAATTACTTAGTATTTAAGTACTTAGGTATTTGGCAGCGCTAAACAGTGACTTAACTCACTTGTACTCACTCGATTCAGCCAAACCAGTTTATTTCAGCATATTTATGCATATTTATTTCTAAATCACCCACTTGCCCTATGGCCGATATTAACCGTCAAGATATCATTAGGGGCATGATGGCAGAGGTTGATGGATTAAGTTATAGTATGGCTTCGGCAAGTCTTGAAGCAGTCCTAACCTGCTTATCCCAAGCTTTAGCTAATCATCAGTCAATCATGCTGAGTGATTTTGGTAAGTTTGGAGTGAGGCATCGCCGCGCTCGCTATGGTAGTCATCCTCGCACGCGTCAGCCGATCATCATCCCTGAGATTATGATCCCCCACTTTACTCCTAGTCCTTATCTCAAAAAATTAGTTCAAAAGCCCAATGAGCCTAATTCTGACATTTCTCGGTAAAGGTGGCGTTGGCAAAACGGCAACCGCGATCGCGGTTGCTCGTGCTTTTGCCAATCAAAGCAAGCAAGTTTTATATGTTGGCCAACAAGCAGGGGAAGAACTAAGCTTAAGACTTGGCTGCACCCTCAACAGTGATCCTCAAGCGATCGCTTCCCATTTCACAGCCGTCCATCTGCAATCCTCAGTTCTGCTCGAAAGATATTGGGAGAAGATGAAGAGTATGGAAAGCCAATATCTCCGCACTCCTTTTTTTAAGGAGGTCTATGGTCAAGAATTGGGCATTTTGCCTGGTATGGATGCGGCTTTGGGGCTAAGTTTTTTGCGGGAGAGGGATGCTGAAGGTAAGTACGATGTTATTATCTATGATGGGCTTGGCGATTTGGAAACCCTGCGAATGTTGGGGATGCCAGAGATTTTAGGTTGGTATCTGAGGCGTTTTAAGCAGGTACTCACGGGATCGGCGATCGGTCAGGCTCTGTCTCCGTTTGTGGAGCCGATTTTGAAGAGCATTTTACAAGTTTCCAGTACCGATGATATTTCACAGCAGGCAGGAGAAATGTCTTCGGTGTTAACTCGTGGTCAACAGGCAGTGAATGATCCGAGTCGAGTGGCGGCATATTTGGTGACTAACGATGATCCCTATGCGATCGCTAAGGCAAAGTACTTATGGGGCAGCGCTCAACAGGTTGGTTTAACTGTGGCGGGGGTACTGACGCGAGGGCAAAACCATTTAGATGATGATTTTGCTCCCCTTGACATCTTAGCTGTCCCTGACCAAGTAACAGAACTTAGTATTCCTGAACGCCTTAGTCCTCTAGCGGCTCCCAAACCCATTGAAATTGATCCGATCGCGAAACAGGTAAAGCTATTTCTGCCCACCTTTAATAAAAAACAGGTGAAATTAATTCAGCTTGGGCCAGAAGTGACGATTGAGGCGGGCGACCAACGCCGTAATATTTTCTTGCCCCCTGAGTTAGCTGGAAAACAAGCCACAGGTGCAAAGTTTCAAGATTCATATTTGATTATTTCGTTTGGTTAAAAGTAGCTGTATTAGATGCAATTAAGTAACCGTAGTAAGTGGTTTAGTCAGCCCATCGATCGCTATGCGATTGGGTTGGCTGTGATTATGAGTTTAGCGATCGCGATCTTGATTGGGGTTGGCGATCGCACAGTGCCGCAAGTGCGAGACTTTAGCTGGCAAAACCAAAAAATTGATGCTACTAATAATGCCTTTATTTTGACCTTTAGCCGTCCGATGGATCGCGATAGCGTTGAGAAAAATCTGAAGATTGAACCCGAACTGAAGGGCAAGATTAGTTGGTCTTCACGGCGCATGTCCTATACTCCCCTGCGTCCTGTCCCCTACGGCAAAAGCTTCACCCTCAGCCTCGAAAATGCCTACGATCGCTTCGTCAATGAGTCTAGGCAAAAGGCCGCCATTAGCCCCTTTGTGGGCAAATTTAGTACCCCTGAGCCAAGGTTTGCCTATATTGGCTTACAAAATGAAGAGAAGGGGAGATTGATTTTGTACGATGTTTTGCAAAAGCAAAAACGTATTCTCACACCCGAAAATTTGCTAGTAACTGACTTTCGGATCTATCCAGATCGCCAAAAAATCCTCTTCGGTGCGATCGCACCAGAGGGACAAAATCTGATTGAGCAAAAGCTATACGAGGTCAATACAGGAATTGATACCGCAGATCGGCTAACGGATAATCCTCCGACTATTAAATTGGTTTTGGACAATAACGACTATCAAAATTTTAAGTTTGATCTGTCTCCCGATGGGCAAAGCATCCTAGTGCAACGTCTTAGCCGTAAGCAGGTGGGCAGTTATGGTCTATGGCTACTGCAAAAGGGCAAGGAACCAAGATCCCTAGACAATCAACCAGGGGGCGACTTTATGTTTACGCCCGACAGTGCTTCAGTGGCGATCGCTCAAGGAGAAGGTGTAGCCATTTTAGCCCTAGAGCCAGATGCTCCTCCTCTCGATTTTTTACCAAGGTTCGGCACTATTCTCAGCTTTGGTCGCAGTGGCACGCAAGCAACTACAATCAAATTTAATAAGGACTATACGCGATCGCTATACCTTGTGAATAATCAAGGTCTTCAAAAGGAGTTAGCCAAGATTAATGGCTCAATTTTAGCTGCCCAGTTCGATCCACAGGAAAAAAATATTTATTGTCTAATGACTGATGTGGAGCAAAATCCCGAAAAAAATATTTTCCGTGAAAAGCCTTACCTTGCGAACATCAACCTAGAAAAAAATGAGTTTCGGCGCATTCTTGACTTACCTCCTCAAAGGGAAATTCAATTTCGTCTGTCTCCCGATGGGCAGTCAATACTTCTCAATTCAGTCATTCCCAAGCCAAATCAAAATTCGTCGCCACAGCCAAGCAATGAGTCGGCGATCTCTAGCCGTGAACCGAACAACGCCCCCATCACCCAGTTAGTCATGTTACCGACTATTACCGATGTCAGCGACACCAATTTACCCTTACCTGATGTGCTGCCCCTATTCGGCAATTCGGCAAGGTGGTTGCCATAGCTATATTTGGGGAGCAAAGTTATTAAAAATCGGCAAAAATTAGAAAGTATGCCAGTATCAAGCAATGCTCCTATACCAAACATACTTTCAAAATGCTCCTACTCTTCTTCGGCTTCTTCTTCAGCTAGAGGATAGACAAAACCATCATTTTTGCCCGTCAGAATGGACTTACCTAGGGAAATAGCTCTTTGGGCGTGAACGGCGGCTTTGCGCTTCCATACTGCCTTACGGCTATCTCTCTTAGATTTAGAAGTGCGTTTCTTGGGTACTGCCATGATTTGCTCTCTTTAATATTATGATAATTTCCTAGTTTTCGCTTGGGAAATTTTTGACAACCTTTTTAATATACATTAATTTGATGTTCTTTTCTGCTGTCAAACCCTCCAAAAAATCTTTAGACTGGCTAGAGACAACCCAAGAGTTGCTCCATCAGTATCAACTCAGATTTCAGGCTGACCTTACTGAGGCAGAACTGCAAACTATACAGGCATTAGCCAATAAATTATCGCAATGCACGATCGCGATCGCGGTTTTCGGTAAAGTGTCAACGGGCAAAACCTCCCTGATTAATGCCCTAGTCGGTAAGCGTTTGGGGGCAACTGGTGTATTGCATGGAGTCACAGCAGATATCCAGAGCTATCGTTGGCAAGTCCCTAACGGCAAAGTCAGTTTACAACTCATTGATACCCCTGGTTTGGATGAGGTTGCAGGCGCAGAGCGATCGCTCATGGCATTGACCGCCGCCAAACAAGCGGATCTGATCCTATTTGTATTTGCTGGCGACCTCACTCGACTAGAGCAGGAGGCGATCGCCCAATTGCAAAAATATCACAAACCCATCCTGCTGGTTTTTAACAAAACGGATCTCTACACCGATCGCGATCGGCAAGATATCTACGCATCCCTGCAAAGCCCGACAATTCGCCAACTCATATCACCACAGGAAATTATCATGACCGTGAGTGATCCCCAACCAGAGCGAGTCAGGCATCTCTCAGCAGATGGACAAACCTATCAAGATATTTGGGAAAAGCCACAGCCCCAGATCCAAGATTTACAACAAAAAATTATCGATATACTTAACTCCGAAGGTAAGGCATTACTATCGATCAATGCCTTGCAAACTCTCATAGAGATTCAATCCGCCACCACCCAAAGATACTTAGCAAAAGTTCCAGCACGAAATCTAACAGCAGGAATATTCATATTAGAAGCGATCGCTCTCCTAAATACGCCTTGGCAATGGTTAGGAGGATGTATTAGCGGCATATGTAACAGCATCCTTGCCATTTATTTAATTAATAAATATCCTATTCAAAAGCCAATAATTTGGTTAGTCATTATCTTCGCGATCGCCACAATCTCTGGTATAAATACTAGCCTCAGCACTAACCAAAATAGCCATATCAATACCAACTATTTAATTATCATTTGGATAGGAATTAGTTTATCAACCTTTACCTACGGCATCCTCAAAGACATCAATCAAAGCCAAGCCCTAGGCAAGTTTGGCGCAAAAAACCTCATGCAAACTCTGTTGCAATCCATATCAGAAACATCCATCTTAAAAAGGATATTTTAAATATTTTAAGAATAATTTATTGATTCAATAAACTATGCTTAACCTGATTGTGTCGATAAGCACATAGGATGAAGATCAGATACATCATGATCCTATGAACTACACGTTTTCCAAATTCGATTTAAGCTCCACTGCATCACTCACAGACTGGCGGCAATCACTTGAAGAAAGCTATCGTGGTCGCTCCATGCATACCTTTAAAAGTGGGCAAATTATCCCCATGTATCCCCATGAAGTATGGGTTGTCTGTCGTGGTGTAGTCCAGCTCAATACTTTACATCCCTGTGGAGACGAAGTTTTAGTTGGCTTTGCAGTACAGGCAATGCCTTTTGGTTTGCCTCTAACTAACTTAAATCCATATCAGGCTACTGCCCTGTCTGACATAGACCTGATGCGTTTCACCATCGCCGAACTAGAGCAATCCACACAGTTATATCAAGGTGTTTTACAGCATTTGACTCGTCGTCTTCAGCAAACCGAGTCTCTCCTCGCCCTCGTCAGCAATAAAAGAGTAGAAGAAAGACTCAGGCAAATTCTATTACTCCTCAAGCAAGAAATTGGAGTTCCTGTTGATGGCGGTAGCCGCTTAACAGTGAGGTTAACCCATCAACACCTAGCCAGCGCCATTAGTAGCACACGCGTCACAGTAACGCGAGCAATGCGGTTATTACAAGATGAAGGATGGCTCAAAATCGATAAATATCGTCACATTATCATCAGCTAAACAAAAAAGCCTTGCAATGCAAGGCTTTTTTTGATCGCAAAACTGAAGCAATGTGCTACAGCGATTCTGGCTGTAGCCACAATGCTTAGGAACTACTTCTTAAGGATTGTTACCACCAAAGCAGTACTTTCTGTAACAGGCTTAACACCTTCAGGGTAATTAATTTCACTCACATGGATACCCTTACCAATTTCTAAATGAGTAATATCAAGTTCAAACTTCTCTGGAACTAGGCTAGGCGCACAGGCAACACGCACAAAGTTTTTGATCGTATCCACAGATCCACCGCCAACTTTTACGCCCACAGGGACTCCCACAAACTGCAAAGGAATATCTACCTCGATCTTAGATTGCGATTCGATCGCAAAAAAACTCAAGTGATAAACAGCATTTTTGTAAGGATGATTTTGGACTTCGCGTAATAATGTCTTACCTTTGAAATCACCATCAGCGACATTAACCTCGATCATTGTGTTATTAATCGTGGCATTACGCAACAAAGTTGTCACTTCTTTAGCATCTAAGCTAATAGCAACGGATTCTGATCCCTTGTGTCCATATACTGTTCCGGGAATTTGTCCATGACGACGTAATTCACGGTTATTACTTTTAGGAGAACGGGTTGAGGCATTAATTTGTAACAGCATTTTAGATAATTGATTGTTAAGTGATGATTTTGGTGTTTGCATCTGATTTGATGCTGAAATTTACCAAGGAAATATGATGGCAATGTGATCAGATTAGATCATATTTTAGCTCAATCCCTTAGTAAGCCACGTTTAGGGCCATGAATCGGATCTTCAACGATAATTGTTTGTCCTCGACTTGCACCTAACGAAATGATCGCGATGGGAATTTCCATGAGGTCGGCTAAAAACTTGAGATATGTTTTTGCTTGTTCTGGTAAATCCTCAACGGTCTTACACTCACTAGTTGATTGTTTCCAACCAGCAAGGGTTTCATAGATGGGGACTGCTCTTGCAAAGGCACGAGCATCGCTAGGGAAATCCCGTACAATTGCTCCATCTAGTTCGTAGGCAGTACAGACTTGAATTTCATCGAGATCATCGAGAACATCCAATTTTGTGACTGCTAGACAGTCGAGGCCATTGATCCTAACTGCATAGCGTCCGATTACGCCGTCAAACCAACCACAGCGACGTTTGCGACCTGTGGTCGTGCCAAACTCGGCTCCACGGTTGCCAATGAGTTCACCAATGTGATCGTGTAACTCGGTGGGAAATGGCCCTTCACCTACACGGGTTGTATAGGCTTTGGCAACGCCAATCACTCGATCAATACAGGTGGGGCCAACACCTGCGCCGATGCAGGCTCCACCTGCGACAGGGTTAGATGATGTGACATAGGGATAGGTTCCGTGATCGAGATCCAGTAGGGTTCCCTGCGCCCCTTCAAAGAGAATATTGCGCCTTTTACGGATTGCTTCATCGATTTTGAGGGAAGCATCGATCACATGGGGACGCAAACGTTCTGCATAACCGCGATATTCCGCGATGATGGCATCGGCATCTAGGGGTTCTAAATTATAAAGCTTTTCGAGGATGATATTCTTTTGCTCGATCGCCCAGCGTAGCTTTTTGGGCATTCGTGCTTCGTCCATTAAGTCAATGATCCGAATGCCTGTACGCTCAGATTTATCGGCGTAGGTAGGGCCAATTCCGCGACCTGTTGTGCCAATTTTATGTTCGGCGCGTTGGTCTTCGGCAGCACGGTCTAACACCCGATGGTAGGGCATGGTGACATGGGCAGTTTCGGCAATAAATAGGTTTTCGGTGGATATGCCCAGTTCGGTGAGCCGATCTACTTCTTCGAGCAACACTTGCGGATCAATCACTGTGCCACTGGCAATGATACATTCCGTTTTGGGATACAGAATTCCTGAAGGAATTAGGTGTAGCTTAAAGGTACGATCGCCAACGACAACCGTATGTCCTGCATTATTACCGCCTTGATAGCGGACAACAATATCGGCGGAGCGGCTTAGTAAGTCGGTAATTTTGCCTTTACCTTCATCACCCCACTGCGCCCCAATCACAATTACATTAGCCAAGAGTCTTTATGCTCAATAAAATCTCACAATCGTCAATTGTCGCAAAACTTAGCAAGGTTTGTCAATAATTTCCTGATCTTGGGGATTGACAGATGTTGGAACGCTCGGAGTTGGTAGAGTTTTCTAGATAGTCCTGTAATAGTTGACAACCGCGATCAACTAGTCCCCTAAAGTCCAGAGTTTCCGCATTCCAGAGGCGGAGAGTACTATCTCGACTAGCAGAAACCACTTTTTGTCCATCGGGGCTAAAGGCGATCGCATTGACCTCGGCCGTATGGGCAGATAAGGTTTTGAGTAAATTCCCGCTTTTAGTATCAAATATCTTGATGCTTTTGTCGGCATTGCCCACGGCGATTACCTGTCCATTGGGATGAAAAGCAAGGCCGTAACTCCAAGTATTTGCTCTATCCATCACAATTTCTTTGATTAGCTTGCCTGTTTGCGGTTCCCACAGCTTGAGTTTGCCATCTTTGCCAACGGAGGCGATTAACTTACCATCGGGGCTGTAGGCGATCGCTAATCCACCATTAGTATGCACATCATTAATTACCAAGGACTTGCCCGTTTGGACTTCCCAAATCCGAATCGTGGCATCGTTGCCAGTGGAGGCAATAAACTTGCTATCGGGGCTAAAGGAGATTGCCCATACATCTTGGGTATGACCAACTAGTTCTCGCCATAGGGGCGGCTGATTAGTTTGATTCCACTGCCATAGCTTAATTTTTTTGTCAGACCCTAGGGTGGCTAAGATTTTTTGATCTGGACTAAAGGTTGCATAGATGAGGCTGGCTCCATGCATATTTAGGACATGCAAAAGTTTACCTGTCAAACTATCCCAAATCCTCGCGGAGCCGTCTTCGCTGGCTGAGACTAACATCTTGCTGTCATGGCTAAAACTGACTCCATAGACCGTATCTTGATGACCGATTAGCTCCTTGTGCAGAGAGCCGTCAGCATTCCAGATGCGTACGGTTTTGTCTACACTGCCTGAGGCGAAAAATTGATTGTTGGGGCTGTAGCTGACTGACCAAATTGTATTTTTATGACCGTAAAGGGTTTTGAGCAACGATGTCTGCACATACCAAAGCCTTGCCGAGCGATCTTTACTGGCAGATAGCAAGTAGCGATCGTTGGGACTGAAAACCACATCAAAAACTCCGTCACTATGCTCACCAATGACGCTATCTAAAGATCCATCAAGGTTAAATATGACAACTGAGTTATTTTGAAAGCCAAAGGCAAGCCGCGAGTCATCATTACTAAAACTAAGGCTGATAATGTCTGACGCATTACCTTCAAATAGCTGCACTAGTTTTAACTTGGGGGTTATTGATGGGGGACTCGGTGTGTTAGGGGGGGCGGCGAGTTTGGCCTGTGCGATCACCTCTGGAGCGATTTGCCATAGCTTAACGCTCTTGTCGCGTCCCGAAGAAGCCAATTGATTGCCTTGATGGTTAAAGCGCACTGTGTAAATCATGGCATCGTGGGCATTAATTTGGGCTAGTTGGTTGCCTTGCAAGTCCCACAGCGCGATTTTGTGATATTTGCCCGTGACGATCATCGAGCCATCGGGACTAAAGCTGGCATCCTGCACCACTTCATTTTGTTTGGCGATAAAACTTGAATCGGTGCTATTGCTGTCGGTTGTAGGTGTGGCCCCTTCAGGACGAATAGAGAGTAGCTCCACCGCCTGCTCACTATCCCACACCTTGACCCATCCATCTTTACTGGCTGTCAATAGCCGCTTGCCATCAGGATGAAAATCTACTCGCAATACATCATCTTGGTGGGCGGAAAATTCTTGGAGGAGTTTTCCTGTTTGCACATCCCAAATTCTCACTATTTTGCCACTGCCTGAGGAAGCAATTTTTTTGCCATCATTACTAAAGCTAAGTCCGCGAATTTCCCTAGCTTTGAATCCAGTCATTTGGGCTATGGGCTTGCCGTTGCTTTGAAATAGGTAGACACTGCCATCAAAGCCTGCGAGGGCAATCATTTTGCCATCGGGACTAAATTTGGCTACATAGAAAGGAGAATCGGCCTTAGCGTTGGTAAATTGATAGCGCTCACGAATGTTGTAGATGATGAGTTGGAGAGATTCATAGGTTCTTTGCACAATTTGGTTGCGATCGAGACTATTAGCCCTGTCGCTATCGATGTTCAGGTCAACATTTAAGGCTTCTAACTTTTTGGCGGATGTGAGAATTGTTTCTAGGGCTTTGAGCTGTTGATTGAGCAGAAAGCTAGAATTTGCTGACGACACGAGGGCATTGATTTCACCTAGTTGAGCAATTTGGCGCTGTCGATTGGCTTGAAAAGCTAGACCTGCCATCATGATTAAGCCTAGGGCTGTACCCAATAGGGCGATTTTGGTGAGCCGATTGAGATTGGCGCGACTACGTTCTTCGGAAGAGCGTACTTTTTGCAGTTCGCCCAGCAGTTCCGATTCTTGATTGCTGCGAATGAAGGATGCGAGATAGTCGTGGACTAGTTGATAGCGGTTGTGGGGAACTTCTGGCAGTTGGAATACTAGCCCTGAACCCACTAAAATTTCTAGGACTAGATCAAGTTTTGGTTCGAGTTGTTGGGGATCGGGGATGTGGGCTAGGAGTTCGGTACGCAGTTCACTATAGGTCTTTAAAGGACGTTTACCGTATTCATCGGTGAGCAATACAAGAACCTGTTGGGCGATAAAGTCGGCATGTCCGCAGGCTTTGATCACTTCTTGGACGGATTGCTCAACCAGTTTTTGTTTTCCTCCTGCCTGTTGGTATTCGGCGAGGGTGGTAATGTTGCGATCCTGAAGTTGGGAGCCGACTAGTTGCAGTTCGATGGGGCGGACGGTTCCGCGATCGCCACCCAAATCTTGCACTAATGCTTCCACTAGGGCAGGTTCTAAAATGAAGTTGGCTTGGGTGGTGACGTTGTTAATGAGGATTTTGGCATCATGGAGCGACAGATTGCCGAGGGCATAGCGAAAGTTGCGGCTGAGGATGTCAATATCACCGTTATCGGAATCTAGCCCTAGGAGTAGGTGGAGGTAGTCTTCGCGAATGGAGATGACTAATTTTAAAAATGCAGATTTGATGCAGTTTTGCCAAAACTTGATGAAGACTTGTTGAGCATCGTTGAGGGTGTTGGTGAAGAAGAATTCTTCAAATTGATCGAAGACAAGGATGATTTGAGTGCCATGACTGGCGATTTGCTGAAGGCGGTACAAAATGAAATCGGTGTTATTGGTTGGCTCCATGCCTATGGCACTGGAGAGGACTTGTCGCCAATTGGTATAGACACTAATTTTGATGGGGCGAATTTCTTGACCGATTAGCGATCGCTGGCAGAGGGCAGGGATGAGTCCAGCATTGACAAGGGAGCTTTTGCCCACACCTGATTCGCCGTGAATCACGGTTAGACATTGCTCCGATGACAGGATCTTTTCCACTAAATATTCCACATCGTGGTTACGCCCTGAGGCAGAAATTTCCGAGGTTTGCTGAATGAAGCTATGGAAATTTATATCCCGTTGGCGCTCTGTTGCAGGGATAGTATCGATATTGCTGCTGTGGGGGGGATTGCGTTGAGGTTGTAAAGATTCTGCTCCCACAAAGGCTCTGAGTCCGTATTGCTGCTCTAGCGATCGCTGTTTTTTGCGGGTTTGGAAGGCATCTAAATAACGACCTTGGGCAAAGGCAACCTGATGAAAAGTTTCGAGAATTTGGATGTATAGGGTAGGAGCATGACTGAGATCAAAACTAGCGATCGCCTTTTCAATGACAGAGGTAGCATGGTTGAGATTTTGCAAATGCAAGTAACCTTGAGCCACAAATAGTCTTGCCTGTGCCGATTGGATATTGTGCAACCGCAACCAATTCCGCCTATAAATAGAATCTTGAGGATTTTGGGAATCTTGGGGATCTTGATCTGCGTGGAGTGATGCAGGAATGGTTTCTAATAGCTTCAGGCTTTGCTGACCGTAGTTGATGGCTTCTTGCCAACTGTGATTAGCGATCGCCATTTGCGCCAAGTAGCCATAGTCTTGAGCGAGTTCAAGGGGTTGCTGTTGGTGCAAGAGCATGAGCTTCTCTAACCAAGGTTTTAAGGTTTTCCAGTGCTGGAGTTGGACTTGGGTGGCGCTGTAGACTGATCCATATTTCGCAACCAGATCCTGTCTTCCTGCTTGTTCTAGGTAAGTAGTTGCTTCTTGAAATAACTGATTTGCTTTTGCAGCACTGTGTTGGGGTTGTTTGCGTAATTCGATGGAATTGCGCCACCAGAGGTTTCCTAAATAAAACAGAACAATGCCTCTTTCCAGTAACCGATGATTTTGTTGCCAATAGATGAGACTGCATTGGTAATACACTTCAGAAATGCTATGAATTTCACCACGAGACTCTTCATAGATGTCGTTAAGACTTTGCGTCTGCTGGTTTGGCGATCGCCATAGTTGCCAACCCATGAGAAAATCTAGCTTGGCTTGCAGCTCGGCACAAGTAGTTTGATATTTGTGGTTCAAGATGCTGTTAATATCCTCAAACCCTGCATTTTCCAGTTCTAATGGTGTTGTCCCTAGCTGTTGCTGCCGCATAAACTCAATGCGGAGTTCCTTTCTCGCCATTTCGATTTCTGTGAAGTTGAGAAATTGGCGATCGCGATCGATTTGTGAGTCTTGGGCAAAGGCAGGTATAGCCGCATTTTGTAATACATCAAAAAACTGTGTCACCTGTTGCTGAAGTGCATCTATGAGTTCTGTGACCGACAATTCAAACTTGATGGGAGGGGCTGCCAACTGAGCAAATTCGGGAGCCTTTGCCCAAAGCTGTTTGAGAGTATGCTCATTCAACCACAGCACGATGGGAAAGTTACAGCGCCGTTTTAAATAGTCACGATATAGATTGACTTCACTAAATGCATCTGAAGACTCTGCTCCCACTTCATTGATAGAATGCTCCAGTCCCAAACACATGAGAGCAGAAACATCCGCTAAGGATTCTTCTTTGAGAAGATTATGTAACTTGTGATACAGTGTATCCTGAGATTCGCGACACCAAACCTCGCGATAAGACAGCTTAGTTCTGTCTGAAATACTACTCAAAATCTGTTGTCTGAGTCGTGCGTAATTGCAATGGACAATAATTAGGGCAAAGGAGTTGCGGTAAAGATGAATAGTTCTTACTAATCTCTGTAAGGAATGCTCGTTGGTAGAAGTCGTTGCGGCAACATCCCATCCTATATTTAATCTATTACTCGATCTACGACTTGATCCGTTGCTCGTTGTTTTACCGAGTCTCTTTACTGCATGGGTAGATTCGTTATTTGACGCACTGCTCGGATTTTCGATCTGCTCCATTGTTCAATCGAGATCGTAATTCTATATTTCTTACCCTCTATACTACATCCCATGACCACTTCTGTTTTAGCCAGCCTGAAAATTCGTTTTACTGAAGCGATCGCCAAAGCCTTTGGCTCAGAATATATTAACCATGATCCTGCTGTAGCTCCTGCTAAGGATGCCAAGTTTGGCGATTATCAATGCAATGCGGCTCTAGGATTAACGAAAAGGCTGAAACAGAAACCACAGGATGTGGCGGCACAGATTATTGCCAATTTACAGTTTGACGATTTGTTTGAGATGCCCACGATCGCAGGGGCAGGATTTATTAATCTCAAGCTCAAGCGTAGTTATTTAGAAACGCAATTAGCCAAGATGCAATCTAGCGATCGCCTTGCGATCGGCACAGTTGAACAGCCTGAGAAAATCATTGTGGACTTTTCTAGTCCTAACATCGCTAAGGAAATGCATGTGGGACATCTCCGTTCCACGATCATTGGTGACAGCCTCGCTCGCATTTTTGAGTTTCAAGGTCATCATGTTTTGCGCCTCAATCATGTGGGGGATTGGGGAACACAGTTTGGGATGCTGATTACCTATCTGCGGGAAGTCTATCCCGATGCGCTGACCACAGCCGATGCAATCGCGATCGGCGACTTGGTAGAACTATATCGGGCAGCTAAAAAACGTTTTGATGAAGATGCATCTTTTAAAGAAACTTCGCGATCGGCAGTAGTGGAATTGCAAGCAGGAGAACCCTCCGCCCATCAAGCATGGCAATTACTCTGTGAACAGTCCCGCCGCGAGTTTCAAAAAATCTATGATGCCCTCGATATTCACCTTCAAGAACGGGGCGAATCTTTTTATAATCCCTATCTCTCTGAGGTAATTAGCGATCTTCAGGAAACAGGGATCTTACAAGAAGATCAAGGCGCTCTCTGTGTATTTCTCGAAGGTTTTAATAACAAAGAGGGGCAGCCATTACCTCTAATCGTCCAGAAATCCGATGGCGGCTATAACTACGCCACCACCGATCTTGCTGCTCTCCGCTATCGGATCACCCAAGATCAAGCCACTCGCATCATCTATGTCACCGATATTGGACAGTCAGCCCACTTTGCTCAGGTTTTTCAAGTGGCAAAACGGGCTAACTGGATTCCAGACCATGTGCAAACGATCCATGTCCCCTTTGGGCTAGTTATGGGTGATGATGGCAAGAAATTTAAAACGCGATCGGGCGATACGATTGCCCTCAAGAGCCTGCTCGATGAGGCAATCACTCGCGCCCGTGCTGATATCGACAGCCGTAACCCCGATGCGCCAGAAGACTTCAAACAGGAAGTAGCGATCGCGGTGGGACTAGGAGCCGTTAAATATGCAGACCTATCCCAAAATCGTACCAGCAACTATATTTTTAGCTTCGATAAAATGTTATCTCTCCAAGGTAACACCGCCCCCTACATGCTCTATGCCTATGTCAGGGTCAAGGGGATCGGGCGCAAGGGGAATATTGATTTTGCCAGTTTGCAAATGGATAGGGTGCAGCTATCTGCCGATCAGGAGATCACCCTCGCCAAGCATTTATTGCAATTTGCCGAAGCGATCGATGCCGTCGCCGAAGACCTCTTACCCAATCGCCTCTGTCAATATCTGTTTGAGCTTAGTCAAAAATTTAATCAATTCTTTGAACAATGCCCAGTTCTCCAAGCCCCCGAACCTGAAAGAACAGCAAGACTAATCCTGTGCGACCTTACAGCTAAGACCCTCAAACTTGGCTTAGGCTTACTGGGTATGCAAGTCCTAGAGCGTATGTAATGCTCCCAATGCACAAAAGTGTGATAACACTTTTGTGTATTAAAAACCAATCCCAGTAAAGTTTTTTTAATTAACTGATGTTACGTGGAACTCAGGGTATGAATCTCCTGCTGCTAGCAAAGCAGGGCAACCACGGAGGGATTGCCCCTACCTGAATAATTTAAATTTGGCGTAGGGGCTGTGCCCCCGTGCCAGCCCCGAGCATCCAACATAGCAGGAATTCCTTCCACGTAACATCAGTAATTAAGAAATGGCTACGCCATTTCTTAATTTGGTAT
>JANRII010000039.1:0-28866 GCA_033765135.1 Pseudanabaenaceae cyanobacterium bins.39 | reverse complement strand
TATCCGTCAGTACTATCACTTACTAAAGAACTTTAACAATGTGAAGAGGTTATTTGAGTTAGTCACTCATCTTCAAGTCTTTTGCTTTGAGAAGATTTTTAAGTATGGCTTTTTTCCACAACTCATTTAGGATTGCTATAGATACCTACCTAATTGCCAACCTGACGCTGCAATTGCCCATAATGTCAGAGTCAGGGAGCCTTTCAGATTTTTGTTTGACCCAATAGATAACGGTAGCGTGATGTACTCCTAACTTATCTATACAACGCTAACCCCTCTTGAGCCGCAAAAATTTTATACTGCTCATGGTGAAACATCATCTCATCCAAAAGATCCTGAACTATTTTCCAATCAGTCAGAGGCGAGCTAGTTTCAGAAAGAATTTGCTTCCTCAATAACCTAATCATTTGTAAATGAGCTTGTGCCATCATATTTTTGCTTGTGTTGCTCACTATTGCTAGGAGGGGGGCAGGGATAATGTCCTTTACTGCTCCACCATATCCTGATCACAAATATTATTTTGGTATCCTAGGACGCTAAAAGTAATTTAAATTTTCTAAGACTATCGTTAAATACATTGATAAATTCTATGCTGTCACTCCAACAATCCTAGATAAAATAATATAAAAATCATCAATAAATTGTTGCTTATCTTGTTTATTTTGTATAAATAGTTTATCTACGATATTGACAGCCTTTTGATATGTTGTCTTTTTTCATTTAGCAGACACATATCTTGCATCAAAGCGCAAAGAGTAGAAATATTTCCAAAAGATATGAATAATGCCCTAAAAAAGAAGCGAGAAACACTAATTACTCAAAATATATGGAATTATTGACATTCTTATCCTTCGATTAATCTGTAAAAACTGATTCTTCTTAACTCATCTTAACATTAATCTAATATTAAACCTAAAAGAGGTCATGCCATTTTTAGCCTTGAACTACGAAAAAGCTCAACTGTAAATAGCTGCCAACGAAAAGATGTAGCAATCTTATCGAGATGGCTTGGTCAATGGCATACTGAGAGAGAAGGTTTAATGTATAAATTAAGGAAATTCTAATTTAATGCTGATGTATACAGTAGAAATCACACTCAAAAACAATCCGATCGCTTTATCAGTGCAGCGCAAGGAGCAAGAAGGAGCAGACGCTCTTTACCGCGAGATCATGAGCGCCATTGACGGTGGTACAAAGATTTTGGAACTAACCTGCGAAAAGCAAGAGGGCAAAAAGATCGCCATTCTCACCAGTGAGATTTCCGCCTTCCAAATTTCTGAAAAATCTGGAGCTTCGGCAGGGCTAGGTGCTGGTTTTGTGCGCGGTTAAATCAGTAATTCCTGCCATCAATGTTTGTGATCTTTGTTTTGCTTGGGAGTCTGGCGAAACTGTCCTAGATCGCTGTACCCTTTCTGTACCGAAGGGAGAGTTTTGGATGCTGCTGGGGACTAATGGTAGTGGGAAATCCACCTTGCTCAGAATTTTGGCAGGATTACTCCAGCCGCAATCAGGGGAGGTACAAATTGGCGATCGCCTTGGCTTTGTATTTCAAAACCCCGATCATCAATTGGTTATGCCCACTGTGGGGGCTGATGTTGCCTTTGGTTTGGTATCTGAGCCAATCAATTACAAGGAGACGCAGCAGAGGGTTATGGATGCGTTGCAGGCGGTGAACCTATTGCCGATGATCCGCCGTCCCATCTATGCCCTAAGTGGTGGTCAAAAGCAGAGGGTGGCGATCGCAGGAGCGATCGCTCGCCATGCGGAAATTTTGCTGTTAGATGAACCAACGGCTTTGCTCGATGGCGATAACCAAATAGACCTAGTGGCAGCAGTCAAACAACTCGTCCAGCAAAAACATCTCACTGCCCTCTGGGTGACACATCGCTTAAATGAATTAGACTATGCGGATGGTGCTTTTTTGCTAGAACGTGGCAAAGTGGTCGATCAAGGCGATCCGATGCGACTGAAACAAGTTTTATTGGAGCAAAGTTAACGTGGAAACAGTAAGTTTGATGGGTCGTATGTTCCCTGAAATATTAGCAGCTTTGTTGGCTGCAATGCCTACGCTCCCCGCTAGGCTCAATACCTCACCACCAGATATGCAAATTAATGCTGCACCCACTACACCCATAGCTCAGGCAAATCCCCAGCAGAGACAAATTATCCTCGATCCGCAGGAGGTGCGACCTCTAATGGGAAGCTTGGACAATGTGCCAATGTTTAACAGCAATAGTCCAGAGATTGTGCAAACAGAAGGAATTTTGCTGTCAACTTTTCCGCCCGATGGCATGAAGCATCCGCAAGCCCATCTCAACTTTGTTTTCAATGGACGGTTTGACCTATTTACGCACCATATTTCCAAGGCTCCACCCCCTGAAGACTTGCGAACTCTCTACATCGGTGTGATCGCTCACAACCCCACCGATGCACCCGTCACCATTGATGTATTGCCTGCCGCAAGTTACCTCAGCCAACCCGATGCCCCTTTTTATGACGCGCCCAGTTTTTCTTTAAATAACAATGGTGAGCATTATCGGGGACCTGGCGATCGCGCTATGCTCGATCTACTGCGAGGCAGACGACAGGATATTTTTCCTGCCCAAATTGTCATTCCCCCCAAGCAGAGTCGGATGCTGATGAACTTACCAATTCCTGTGAGTGAGCTAGAGCCTCCCCTCAATGGGCGATCGGGACTATCGCGACTCCGCAGCAATGGCAAAGTATATTTAGCCACCCTTTCTCTCTATGCGCGACTCAATGCCGATGGCTCCGAACGCGCCCCCACCCTCGCAGAATGGGAAAATATTCTCCAAAATGGCGAACTAGCCAAACCGCGTGATGTCATCCCCACACCGCCTGACTTAAAAGAGGGCAGATTTGAATATAGCCGAGTGGCAGGGGTACAGATTGGCTCCCAATGGTTTGGTAATCTGACCGATGGCGATCGCCAAACCGATCTCACGATTCCCGCCCAAGGTAAATCCTTTTCCTACGGTCTTAGCCTCTTGCAATACGGCACAATGGGAACAGGTCAAGTCCAAACCGCACCCCTCGCAGTGCGCTATCCAGATACCGCCTATTCTGCTCACGGTAACTATGGCGTACAGTACAACCTCACCTTACCTCTCCATAACCCTACCGATCGCACCCAGACCGTAGTTCTCAAGTTTCAAAACCCCATCAAGCACGATCGCCCTGTGGGTGGATTGCAATTCTTTGAACCGTTGCCTGAGGACATCTTTTTTCGTGGTTCCGTGCGCGTTCGGTTTAAAGATGACCAAGGACTTGCCCAGAGTCGCTATGTGCATCTAGTGATGCGGCGAGGTGAAAGGGGCAAACCCCTTGCCACCCTGACTATGCCTCCCAACGATCGCCGTGTGGTGCAGTTTGATTTTCTTTATCCTGCCGATGCCACCCCACCGCAGATCCTCACCGTGACGACCTTAGCCCCAAATCCATAATTTGTAATCTGTAATTTGTAATTTGTAATCTGTAATCTGTAAATATGCCCAATGCATCACCTAGCCCCTTAGTTGACGTGATCGGCGATCGCATTCAGCAAATTCGCGCCCAACTTTCGCCACAGGTGAAATTAGTGGCCGTGAGCAAATACACCACCACAGAGGCAATTCGTGCCGCCTACGCGGTGGGGATCAGAGACTTTGGCGAATCCCGCATCCAAGATGCCAAGCTGAAACAGGCAGAATTGGCGGATCTCACCGATATTACATGGCACATGATCGGCAGCTTGCAAAGTAACAAGGCAAAACAGGCGATCGCTCAATTTGATTGGATTCATTCCCTCGATCGCCTGAGCCTTGCTGTCCAATGCGATCGCCTAGTGGCTGAATCAGGAAAATCCCCCAAAATGCTCTTGCAGGTCAAACTCGCTGACGATCCTCAAAAATCGGGCTGGACAGAATCCCAATTGCTAGCCGCCTTGCCCGAACTTGCCCAATTAAAAAATATTAACGTGGTCGGCTTGATGACAATTTTGCCTTTGGGCTTAAGCGAATCGCAAGCCTATGACACCTTTTGCCTAGTGGCGGATCTAGCAGATAGATTGCGATCGCAAGGTTGGCACAATATCCAAGAACTATCGATGGGAATGTCGGCGGACTATGCGATCGCCATTAGAGCAGGCGCAACCATCATTCGTGTCGGCAATCAAATTTTTGGTAACTTAACCCAGTAAGGTTTTTTTAATTAAGAAATGGCATAGCCATTTCTTAGTTTAGTATGAGACAGGAATAGAACCCCAAAACGGTTACAAAAACTACCAAATACAAGCGTCACTTGTCGTAAAAAGTCATACCCATAATCATCATTTGTCGCAATTCAAAAAAATTAAGAGCTATCTCTAGCTTTTTTTTCCGTTATCGGTTACAGTCTGCGAGTGAATATTTGAAGTTGCCCAATTGTCAACCATGTTTGTTAGTGATTTAACAACTTAATCTCCAAACTGATCAAACAATGTCTTGACAATCCCCGTAATTTAAAGTATTTAAACAAGGCAAATATTGGCAATCTGGATTGCACTCCTTCTATATCTTGCTTTCAATTTGATGCCCATATAAGAGGAGTAAACATTAGGAGTTAATTAAAATGGGAATTTTTACTAAGCTTAAGGATTTTGTTGGTTTGAATGAATCTCAAGAGTACGAATATGAGTACGATGAAGCATCTAGCCGCGAATATCAAGACATCTATCAAGAAGAGAACGGCGAAATCGTTCCTGAGCCTGAAGAGCCAGCTACCCGCCGTACTCGCGAACGTCCTGTAGCACTAAGATCTAACAATGAAGGCATGGGTAATGTAATCGGTATGCCAGGTGCTGCCAACGGGCTATCGCAAGTAATGGTGATGGAACCTCGTAGCTTTGAAGAAATGCCCCAAGCAATCCAAGCTTTGCGTGAACGTAAATCAGTGGTACTGAACCTCACCATGATGGACCCTGACCAAGCTCAACGTGCTGTTGACTTCGTTGCAGGTGGAACCTATGCCCTTGATGGACATCAAGAACGTATTGGCGATAGTATTTTCCTCTTTGCTCCTTCCTGTGTTCAGGTTACATCCCAATCCACAGTTCTGAGCGAAGCTCCTATGCCCCAACCCCGTGTTGTCCGACCCACTGCCGCACCAGCTCCTGCATGGGCAGCCGAAGCATCCGTTAGTCGTTTTGCCCAATAAGTGAAGAACGATTTAAACGCTTAAGATCTTAAAAGGTGCTTAAAAAGCGCTTAAAATTAGTTATTCTTTTAGTTATTCTCATTTATTAATCAACAACTTTAATTAATAATTAAGCATAATTAATCGTCATAATTAATTGCAGTAACTAACTTAAAAATCGATCCCATAGGATCAATTATTAGAAGTTAGATTCTCAATAGTTAAAACCATCAATGATGGATACTTAATTG
Organism: Pseudanabaenaceae cyanobacterium bins.39; assembly: GCA_033765135.1. Classification (GTDB taxonomy): domain Bacteria; phylum Cyanobacteriota; class Cyanobacteriia; order Pseudanabaenales; family Pseudanabaenaceae; genus Pseudanabaena. The sequence goes on along the minus strand of JANRII010000039.1, from coordinate 23,443 downwards.
AAGTTTGATTCCAAATTATCCGAATTCTGAACGTAAATCTTTGAGAGCAAGACTTAGTATTATTGGCGGCGGTGTTATGGGTGAAGCTATTTTGGCTTGCCTAATTGCCAAGGAAATCTACCAACCCTCTGAAGTTTGTGTTAGTGATCCAATGCTAGAACGCCGCCAAGCTTTGGCTGAAAGATACGGAGTTAATGTTACCCCCAATAATTTAGTGGCTGCCGATGCTGAGGTGTTACTGTTAGCAATTAAACCTCAGTCGTTGCAAGCTGTGGCATCAGGACTAACTGATATTTCAGTCTCCTGCATTGTGTCAATTTTGGCTGGTGTAACCTTAGCAAAATTGGAGTCTATCTTCCCATCTCAAGCAATTATCCGAGCTATGCCCAATACTCCCGCACAGGTGGGAGCAGGAATTACCGCGATCGCGACAAATTCCCTCACAACGGATCGCGATCGCGAAGCAGTACGCACAATCTTTGGGGCTGTGGGCGAAGTGGTCGAAGTTACGGAAGCATCAATGAATGCTGTAACAGGACTATCGGGTTCTGGTCCTGCCTATGTTGCCTTGGTCATCGAAGCGATGGCCGATGGTGGTGTGGCAGCAGGTTTGCCGAGGGCGATCGCTTTGCAACTAGCCACCCAAACTGTTTTAGGGACTGCCCAATTATTAAATACAACCAAATTGCACCCTGCTCAACTTAAGGATCAGGTGACTAGCCCCGCAGGGACAACTATTGCCGCGATCGCCCAACTAGAAAAATCAGGCTTACGTTCCGCTATGATAGAAGCCGTGCTTGCGGCAACTCATCGCGCCGATGAGTTAGGTCGTTAGGAAATAAGGTTTTAGCCTGTACTAACTAACTCTGGCTTTGCTATAGATTGCTTGTAAAATACTTTGTAGTTACAATGTAAACATGACCGAGTTAGCATTCGACTGGGATGATCAAAAGGCTAATATCAATAAACAGAAGCATGGAATTTCGTTTGAAGAAGCACAAACCGTGTTTTACGATGAAAACGCGAGGCTACTCTACGACTCAGACCACTCTTTAGATGAAGATCGATACATTATCTTAGGTATTAGCAGTTCGCTTCGCCTCATAGTTGTATGTCATGTTTATCGAGAAGAAAATGGTATTGTCAGGATTATTTCAGCCCGCAAGGCAACTAAACAAGAGGTTCAACAATATCGTAGGTTTTCCTTATGAAAGATGAATACGATTTTTCTGACTCAGTTCAAAATCCATACTTTAAGAAGTTAAAGAAGCAAATGACGATTCGCCTTGAAGAGGAAGTGGTAGATTATTTTAAGGGTCTATCTGAAGAAGTGGGTATTCCTTATCAGAGCCTCATAAATCTTTACCTGCGAGACTGTGTGCGATCGCATAAAAAGTTGTCATTAGATTGGGTACAAGGTGGCTAAACCTGCATTGGAGCCAACGTTTTAAATCAAATAAAGTATCGGGAGTTGTAAGTTTTGGATTATCGTCAGGCAGGTGTGGACATCGAAGCAGGCCGCACCTTTGTAGAAAAAATTCGTGACTCAGTTGCCAGAACCCATCGTGCAGGAGTGCTAGGTGACTTAGGCGGATTTGGTGGTTGCTTTGAAATTCCTGCTGGCTACCGACAACCCGTCCTTGTTTCAGGTACAGATGGAGTCGGCACAAAGCTCAAAATTGCTCAGGCGGCCAATAAACACGACACGATCGGCATTGATTTAGTCGCCATGTGCGTCAATGATGTGCTGACCTCTGGGGCTGAACCATTATTTTTCTTAGATTATTTAGCAACTGGTAAGCTGGAACCCGATCAACTGGCAGAAGTGGTCAAGGGGATCGCTGATGGTTGTCAGATGGCGGGCTGTGCGCTATTAGGTGGTGAAACAGCCGAAATGCCAGGCTTTTATGGTGTTGGTGAGTATGATGCGGCGGGCTTTTGTGTGGCGATCGCCGAGAAGTCGGAAATGCTCAATGGTACGCAGGTAAAGATTGGTGATGCGGTGATCGGTCTAGCCAGTTCAGGCATCCACAGCAACGGCTATAGTCTGGTTCGCAAGATTATTGAAACTAAGGGGTATAGCTGGGGCGCAAAGTTAGAAATTCCCATCTCGTCCGCAACCCAAGATTTAAGTTTAGCCGAGATTTTCCTGACTCCAACTCAAATTTACGTCAAACCAGTTTTAGCTGCCCTCAAGGCAAATTTAGGGATTCATGGATTAGCTCACATTACAGGTGGTGGTTTACCCGAAAACTTGCCTCGATGCCTAGGGGATGGTCAGGCTGTGCAGATTCGGCGCGATGGTTGGCAAATTCCTGAACTATTTCGCTGGTTGGCAGTTGAGGGCGATGTACCTGAGAGCGATATGTTTAATACCTTTAATATGGGTATTGGCATGGCGGTGATTGTGGAGGATACCAAAGCGGATCAAGCGATCGCATGGTTCCAAGGTCAGGGCATTGCCGCTAATTTAATTGGTGAAGTAATTGCGGGAGAACGTTCCCTCGCTTTTATTTAGAAAAATCAAGCCAATATAGAACTATGCGATCGCAATGGGAATGTTTGTTACAGAATCTGGGTTGCTGGTATGGCTCCTTTACAAGGCTATCTCCGCAGGGAGAAATTTTAGAAGATATCCCCAGTGAGACTAGTTTAGAACTCAAGGAAGATGGTCAAACGATCTGCCAGAGGGTGCGCCGATTTTATGATGGTAAGCCACAGGATTTGGTTTTAGAATATCGTTCCCTTAATCGAAGTACCACCTTTTTTGAAAGTGGTGCTTTTTCTCAAGGTTCGTTACAGTTTGCGCCCTTTAGCGAATTTGGTGCTGAATTGGGCTTAATTCATGGCGATCGCCGTCTGCGTTTGGTGGTAATTTATAATGCCGCTAGTCAATTGGAGCGCATGACCCTAATTTGTGAGCATCTATCGCCAAATGTGCAAATGCATACACCAGCCCTAAGTCCTGATGCCTTAATTGGCAAATGGGAAGGTGAAAAAGTGACCATTGCGGCAGATTGGCTGGAGCCAGAGACTACAAAATCCCTGAGTCAGTGGACTGAGGAAAGTGAATTTATGCCACAGGGCAAAACTCTATTTTTACCTAATGGGGCGGCAATTAGCTGTCCTGTTGCGATCGCGCCCCAACAACCTTTTTTCATCTGTCTATCTTGGCTAATCGCCCCAACCATCTTGCAAAGAATGTATCGTCACTATGATCATAGAGGCGCATGGTCTAGCCTATCCTTAATAACTGAACACCAGAAAAAAGTGGAAGGCTTGGTAGCATCGTCTCTTTAGAGCGAGGTGGAAAAGCCTCTCAAGCGGATTTAGCCGCCTACTAATGATGGTGCGGATCTTCAATATATCTTTGAATAGTGTCTGCGCTGACATTACCAGCAGTGCTAAAGAAATAGCTTCTACCCCACAAACTAGGTAGTTTCAACAATCCTGAGACCTCTTTACGCAACCAACAAAAAAACTATGTACGGATGTCAGCAAGTTCTAATTGATCCTGACAAAGAAACAAAGTCAATCCTTGAGTATCTTTGTACTGAATCAAATAACGTCTATAACTGTGCGGTTTATTACGCCCGTCAGATATGGTTTAAGACCAAAAAGATAGCCAGTAATGCAGATATTTGTGGTGAGATGGCAAGGTCTAAAAATCGCCACTTTACGGCAATATATGTATCGTCAGTGCAACAAACCTGTAATGCTGTGGCGGAGGCATTTAAGTCATTTTCAAAGTTGCTTAAACTCAGCAAGCAAGGCAATCTTGGACAAAATCCTAAAGTGCCTTATTACAGAAAAACGGGTGGCTTTTATACTGCTTCCTACCCTAAACGATGGCTAAAACTTACCGATAACGGGATCAGGATTCCCCTCGGATCTAAAGTTAAAGCGTGGTTTGGATTAGATGCTTTCTATCTGCCAATGCCAAGCAATCTAGACTTTGCAGACATCAAAGAGATTCGCATCTTGCCCCGTAATCAATGCTTTTATGCTGAGTTTATCTACAAGGTAGAAGTCGAGAAGCCTGTTTTAGATCCCAGCAAAGCGCTGGGAATAGATCACGGCATTGATAACTGGCTAACCTGTGTGTCCAATATCGGGACTAGCTTCATTGTTGATGGCAAGTGGCTAAAGTCTGCAAACCAGTGGTACAACAAATCGGTTGCCACTATCAAAGATGGTAAGCCTCAAGGCTTCTGGTCACATCGATTGGCTAGGATTACTGAAAAGCGTAATCGCCAAATGCGTGATGCTGTAAACAAAGCGGCTCGTATTGTGATTAATCATTGCCTAAATAATGGCATTGGCAAGATTGTTTTTGGCTGGAATATCGGTCAAAAAGATAGTGCTGCTATGGGGAAGAAAAATAATCAAAGGTTTGTTCAAATCCCCACAGCAAAACTCAAAGAACGAATTAACCAGCTATGCGAACTCTATGGCATTGAGTACATAGAAACTGAAGAATCGTATACTTCCAAGGCTTCGTTTGTGGACAGAGACTATCTACCTACTATTGGTGCAAAACCCGATGGGTGGAAAGAATCTGGCAGGCGGGTTAAGCGTGGTCTATATCGTACTGGTTTGCTTAATTGGTATATCAATGCAGACTGCAATGGTGCTGCAAACATACTCAGAAAAGTAGCGACAATGTTGGGGCTTTGCCTTAATGGAGTTGGTAGAGGGGTTTTGGCTGCCCCTCAGAGAGTTAAGCTTTAACTACTCTGGAATCCCCGTCACTTCAGGGCGGGGAGTGTCAAAAACTAACTTGAACACAGAACCATTTTTTTGTGATACGGCTTCGCCGCGCCACAAAAAAATTTGGTTCCCTATTAAATCACCAAATTAAATCACCAATCACCAAGTACCAACCATGACATCATCCACCCTGCCCCCGATTATCGAACAGATGCTCAAGCCAGAGTTTTATGATCATCCTGTTACTGAACCAATTCAACTGTTGCAAACCCATATTTCCTTTGTATTGCTAACAGGGCAGTATGCATACAAGGTCAAGAAACCGATGAACTTTGGTTTTTTGGACTTCTCCACCCTCGAAAAGCGTCAATATTTCTGTACTGAAGAATTGCGCCTCAACCGTCGTCTTGCTCCTGATTTATATTTATCCGTATTGCCGATTGTGGAAAAAGATGGCAAATATAGTTTTGATCGTCAAGGAACAGGAACGGCTGTGGAATATGCGATCGCGATGCCAGAATTTGCTCAGGCAGACTTATTGATCGAGATGTTCCAAGCAGGGCGATTAACTATTGATCATGTTAAGCAGATTGGTGAACAGTTAGCAGCGTTTCATCAGAAGGCAGAAACCAATGATCATATTAATAGCTTTGGAACAATGGCAGCAATGCAGTCAGTTGCCAATGATAACTATGCTTCGACAGAGAAATATATTGGTATTGCCCAAACTGCTGAACAGTTGACCGCAACTCGTGCTTACACCGATCAGTTCTTTGCTGATCACGCTGATTTCTTTAGCGATCGCATTGCTCAAGGCAAAATTCGCGAATGTCATGGCGATGTCCATTTAAAAAATATTTGCCTCTATCAAGATCGTATTCAAATCTTTGACTGCATTGAATTTAATGAGCCGTTCCGCAATAGCGATGTTATGTACGATGCGGCATTCCTATTAATGGATTTGCAGTTTCGCGGTCGGCGGGATCTAGCCAATATCTTTTTGAACACTTATTTGGAACGCACAGGCGACTATGAAGGAGCTTTGCTATTGCCTTTGCATTGCAGTATGCGTGCCTATATTCGCGCTAAAGTGACTTCATTCCTATTAGATGATCCCAATATTCCTGAGCAGGTCAAAGCGAATGCCCAAACGGAAGCTTCTGCCTATTACCGTCTGGCTTGGGAATATACGCAACCACAGCAAGGTAAATTAATTTTGATGTCGGGCTTGTCTGGTTCTGGTAAAAGTACTACAGCCAGAGCGATCTCGACACAACAGGATGCCATCTGTTTGCGATCGGATGCAATCCGTAAGCACCTTGCAGGCATTGATCTGATGGAACGAGGCAGTGATGATATCTATACCCCAGAGATGACCGCCAAAACCTATAGCCGTTTGGCAGAGCTAGGCTCTCGTTTAGCAAGCCAAGGTTTTACCGTCATCCTTGATGCTAAATATGATCGTGTGGCGTTGCGGAGTCAGGCGATCGCCGCCGCCCAAGCCGTCAATGTTCCTGTGGAAATTATTTACTGTGATGCGCCTCCTGAGATCTTGGCACAAAGACTCCGCGATCGCGCTGCGGCAAATAATGACATAGCCGATGCCACTGTGGATCTTTTAGCCAGTCAGCAGGCAAGCTTTGAACAATTCACCGATGCAGAACGAGCGATCATGAAACAAATTTAACTGAGTTTGGTTTTTAATTAACTTCTTAATTAACGAAAGTGTGGTCACACTTTCGTTAATTGAGATAAGATCTTAATCAACTGTATTAGCATTATTATTAACAATGGTCAATTTGGTTCAGCCTGTCAAACCCACGATCGCTTTTTCCCATCTCGGTTGCGAAAAAAATCGAGTTGATACGGAGCATATGTTGGGGTTATTAGTACAGGCAGGCTATCAAGTTGATAGCAACGAAGAATTAGCCGACTATGTGATTGTCAATACCTGTAGCTTCATTGAAGATGCAAGGCGTGAATCGGTACGCACCCTCGTAGAACTAGCGGAGATGGGTAAGCGGATTGTGATCGCTGGTTGCATGGCACAACACTTTCAGCAAGAGCTACTAGATGAACTGCCTGAAGCAGTGGCACTGGTGGGGACTGGGGATTATCATAAAATCGTTGATGTAATCGAACGGGCGGAAACTGGCGAACGAGTTACGGAAATTACCAGTACTCCTTCCTACATTGCTGATGAAACTGTACCCCGTTACCGCACCACCAATGAGGCAGTTGCCTATGTGCGAGTGGCAGAGGGTTGTGACTATCGCTGTGCTTTCTGTATCATTCCGCATCTGCGCGGCGATCAGCGATCGCGAACCATTGAGTCTATTGTGGCAGAGTGCGATCGCCTTGCCAGTGAAGGGGTCAAGGAAATCATTCTCATTTCCCAAATCACCACCAACTATGGACTAGATATTTATGGTCAACCTCGGCTAGCAGAACTATTAACAGCATTAGGACAAGTGGATGTACCTTGGATCAGAATGCATTATGCTTACCCCACAGGGTTGACTCCTAAGGTCATCAATGCGATGAAATCCACTCCTAATGTGGTTCCCTACCTAGATTTACCTTTACAACATTCCCATCCTGAAGTATTGAGAGCCATGAACCGTCCGTGGCAGGGGCGGATCAATGACAAGATCATGGAACAGCTCAAAGCTTCTTTGCCTAATGCTGTAACCCGCACAACTTTTATAGTTGGATTCCCTGGGGAAACAGAGGAAAAGTTTGAGCATTTATTGGAATTTGTGCAACGTCATCGCTTTGACCATGTGGGCGTATTTACCTTTTCTGCCGAAGAGGGAACACCTGCCTACGATCTGCCCGATCAAATTCCTGAGGAAGTAAAACAAGAACGTCGCGATCGCATCATGGCAGTACAGCAGGATATTTCCTATGCTAATAATCAATTGGAAATTGGCAAGATTGTGGATGTTCTTATTGAGCAGGAAAATCCTGAAACAGGTGAATTGATCGGGAGATCGGCTCGGTTTGCTCCCGATGTAGATGGTGTGGTCTATGTGCGTGATCCAGAAAATAGAGCAACTCTTGGTTCTATGTCATCGGTGAAGATTACGGCAGCAGACCATTACGATCTATTTGGCGAAGTTGTCTAAATTTAAGATTTATGCAAGTAAGAAACTATTATTTAAATTGGAACTCAATCTATCAGCAACTTAGCAAAGTAACTTTGTTGATGTTGCTCTCATTGAGCATAGTTTTTAGTACTGTGCAGATGCCAGTTTCAGCCGCACTCTCCACCGATACAAAGACAGAATTAACGATTCTGGAAAGCAATATTGATCGCTTTCTCACCAATATTCCGTCAGGATTTTTCACAGTTTCCAGTGTCGAAAGCCTAAAAGGAATTCTCTTAGATCGTCCCCAAACCATGATCATCGATGTTCGTGAACCTTCCGAATATCGTTCGGGTCATATCCCCAAGGCGATTAATATTCCTATTCGCACTTTGAGCAATCACATTCAGGAAATACCTCGCGATCGCCCTGTGATTTTATACTGCTCCACAGGCTATCGATCAGCAATGGGTCTGATGACTTTGCATCTATTGGGCTATGAAAATGTTCGTGGATTTACACCTAGCTATGCTGGTTGGCGGATGGCGGGAGAGGCGATCGCTAAATCCTAGTATGAAAATCTGGAGACTCGAGCAATAAGGGTTTGGGATAGGGCGATCGCTGCCAATCCCATTGATTCACATTCGTTGTGCCCCGAAGCGTCGAAGTTACGATAATCTCGGAATCTTCACTGAAAGCAATGTGGGCAACTGGATTATAATGCATATTTCCCCGCTTCAGAACCGTGCCAGTTTCGAGTTCAATCACACCGCATGTTGACTGACCATGGTATTCCTCTTTAGGACATTGACAGAACAGTAACTTATCATTGGGAGAGACTGCTATCAATACTCCTTCGCTTAAGTAGCGTCTATCGAACAAGGGATACTCCCACAGCAACGCCCCAGAAGAAGTACTCCAAATCTTGACAACGCCTTCATAAAGCACTGCGATTAATAATCGTCCATCTCGATTTGTCTTCAACGCACAAACGCCGTGGGTAGTGGGGTATCTTTCCCCGTCCTCTACCATATAATCTTTTGTTTCGGTAGAGATTGCAGAAAAGCACTCCTTGCCAGTGGTCAAATCCCAGCCCCTAATGACAGCTTGTCCAGTCCATAATCGACCATTACCACAGAAAAGCTTTTGACCGTCGGGTGTGAGACAAGCATAGAGGCGTATGGGGTCTCTCACATCTACCCAAGTCAACTCATGCTGCGTCTTTCCAGATTTTGCTTCCCAAACCCTAATCAATCTGGGTTTGGTCGCATCGGTATTACAATGACTAAGACCTACAATTTTGCTTCGATCTTGGCTTGTCGCATAGCCATAAGTCCATGGGTCATACTTCTGAATGAGGCTCACTTGTTGTCTGGTACGGATATCCCATACCTCTATATCATTTTTGCCAACAAACTTAAAAAAAACAGGATTGTCGTCTTCAAAATTTCTAATTTCAGACTTATCAAAATCTCGATCAAAGTGATGCTCTAAAAATCGACCTGTTTCTAAATCCCAAGTGGCTAATCCGTCCTGATAGACACCTGTTATTTGTTGTCGATTACGACGATCATCACGATGCAAGAAAAAGACTAGAGGATTTACTGTTTTTGGCGTAGTCATAGTTCTTAGATAACTGCGTTGTTAGGAATTTACAGGAGTTAATGCTCTAAGTTTCAGAGAAATCTGATGTCATTAATCTGGAGATTCGAGCAATAAGGGTTTGGGATAGGGCGATCGCTGCCAATCCCATTGATTCAAAGATGGTTTAAAACCTCGAAATGTCGAAGTCACGATCAGCTTAGAATCTTCACTAAAATCAATTTGGGTCACTGGCTCGTCATGCATTAGTCCTCGCTGAAGCACTCTACCTGTTTCGATTTCAACCACAAGGCATTCTGACCGCTGATGATTAGGGAACTGACAGAAAAGTAGTTCATCATTGGGAGAGACCGCGAGCACTGCTCCTTTTTCTAAATATTTATAACTGTTTGTTGGAAATAAGGAATATTCCCACAGCAACGCCCCAGAAGAAGTACTCCAAATCTTGACAATTCCATCATAAAGAACTGCGATTAATAATCGTCCATCTCGATTTGTTTTCAACGCACAAACACCATGAGGGAAGGAGTAGCCAAAGTTCACTCCATGAGATGGACTGGAACCCTGCTTTTTAGTAGGGATTACAGAAAAGCACTCGTTGCCAGTGTTTAAATCCCATCCCTTGATCAAAGCTTGTCCAGACAAAATACTGCTACCGCAAAAGAGCTTTTGACCATCGGGCGTGAGACAAGCATAGAGTCCTTCAGGATCACCTACTCCTTCCCAAGGAAACTCATATTGCATATCTCCAGACTGTGCATCCCAAACCCTAATTAACCGAGGAATATTAGTTCTGCTAGAACAATAATGACAGCCTACAATTTTACTGCGATCGCGGCTAGTCGCATAATGCTGAGTCCATTGGTTATGCCCTCGAAATAGACTAATTTGTCGTTTGGCGCGAATATCCCATACCGCCATTTCATTTTCTTTGACACATTTAAAAAAAACAGGATTATCATCTTCAAAGCTAGTGATGTCAGAGCTAAACATATCTTGCTTAATTTGATAACGCAGAAACTGACCTGTTTCTAGATCCCAAGTTGCTGTTTTTCGTGCGTAAACTCCTGTGATCTGTTGACGCTCTTCACGATGCAAGAAGAAGACTAAAGGATTGACTGATTTTTGAGTTGCCATAATTTTTCAAGAATTTCGGGTAGAGCTAAAGAAGTCATTACTTCTTTGCCACCAACAAACAATCAAATAATTTAATCATTTGTAACAAAAAAAGCCTCGCAAAGCGAGGCTCTTTTTGTTAATAGTTTAAAAGAGATTAACCGAGAACCTTGCGAGCAGTCGCCACAACATTATCAACGGTGAAGCCGAACTTCTCGTAAACAACAGGGCCAGGAGCCGAAGCACCGAAGGTATCCATACCGATCACTGCGCCTTCAGAACCGACATACTTATGCCAGCCAAAGGTGCTACCAGCTTCTACGCTGACGCGCTTCTTGACGGAGCTAGGTAGTACAGATTCCTTGTACTCATCAGACTGCTCATTGAACAGTTCTTGACAAGGCATTGAGACAACACGCACGGCTTTACCTTCACCAGCCAAAACTTCCGCAGCTTTCACAGCTAGAGCTAATTCGGAACCTGTGGCAATGATGATCAATTCTGGATTAGCCGCATCAACAACGGTATAAGCACCCTTCTTTGCACCTTCGATGGAAGTACCTGCAAGGTTCTTCACATTTTGACGGGTGAAGGCGAGGAAACTAGGACGCTTACGGTTCGCGATCGCTACTTGATAAGCGGCTACGGTCTCGTTAGCATCCGCAGGACGAATCGTTAAAGCGTTAGGAATGACTCGCAGTGAAGCAATGGTTTCAACAGGTTGGTGGGTGGGGCCATCTTCACCAAGCATTACGGAATCATGGGTCAAGATGTATAATGCACCGATTTCTGCCAAGGCAGAGAGACGCATCGCGCCACGCATATAGTCAGCAAATACAAGGAAAGTAGCTCCGTAAGGAATCGTACCGCCATGAAGCGCCATACCATTCATGATTGCGCCCATACCATGTTCACGGACACCAAAGCGGAAGTTACGACCTTCGTAAGATCCAGGTTGGAAGTCTGGCAGACCCTTAACATAGGTCATGTTGGAGTGAGCCAAGTCAGCCGAACCGCCCAAAAATTCTGGAAGTACGGGAGACAAAGCATTTAAGCAGGCTTCCGAAAGAAGACGGGTTGAGGTTTCCTTTTGAGCAACGGGTTCAAGAGCCTTTTCCCAACCTTCAGGAAGTTCACCAGCCATAATCCGCTTGAATTCAGCAGCTTCGGTAGGATATGCCTTTTCGTAAGCAGCAAAGCGATCGTTCCACTCAGCTTCAGCCTTAGCACCTTTTTCGATCGCTTGACGGAAACGGGTATAAGCATCTTCAGGAACTACAAAAGGCTCGTACTCCCAGCCGAGGTTAGCGCGAGTAGCTGCAACTTCATCACCACCGAGAGCAGCACCGTGAACACCAGCAGTACCAGCTTTCTTAGGCGAACCGTAACCGATGGTGGTGGTGACAACAATCAAACTAGGCTTGTCTGTAACAGATTTAGCTTCGGCAAGAGCTTTAGCGATCGCATCGAGATCTTCGTTACCATCAGCAACATAGGTAACGTGCCAACCGTAAGCTTCGTAACGCTTGCCGACATCTTCGGTAAAGGCGAGGTCAGTGCTGCCATCAATGGAGATGCTGTTGCTGTCATACATCATGATCAGCTTGCCGAGCTTGAGGTGTCCACCCAAGGAAGCCGCTTCCGATGCCACACCTTCCATGTTGCAACCGTCACCAAGGATCACATAGGTATAGTGATCAACAATATTGTGTCCTGGCTTGTTGAATCGGGCTGCCAAATGTGCCTCAGCGATCGCCAAACCAACAGCATTACCCACGCCTTGTCCGAGGGGGCCTGTGGTAACTTCAACCCCTGGGGTTTCAAAGTTTTCAGGGTGTCCGGGAGTGGAGCTGCCCCACTGACGGAATTGTTTGATGTCTTCAATGCTTACACTGTCATATCCAGTCAGATGTAACAAAGAGTATTGCAGCATACAGCCATGTCCTGCGGAGAGGACAAAGCGATCGCGATCGACCCACTTAGGATTTTTGGGATTAAATTTTAAAAACTGATCGAACAGCACAAAAGCCATTGGTGCTGCGCCCATCGGCAGACCGGGGTGACCAGATTTAGCTTTTTCGACCGCATCGATCGATAAAAAGCGGATGGAGTTGATGCAGAGAGTCTCAAGGGTTTGAGGTTTCGAGGGTGCAGCGACCATAGTTACAGTTATTTAGAAAAATTTGTACGCATTCAGATACATTTTCCCTCAAAACTGTCCCATATAATAAAAAATTTTAGATTCTGTTAAATCTTGCATTAGAAGCTTCTAGAGATTCTTGCGTTGATCGCAAAATACTTGACGAGTTGCCTAGTATTTTTTTTGCCAAGCCTATTTTTTGCTTTGTTTTTTCGTCAGTGAAGCTTAAATCCACTGACTTAACTAGAAAATCGAGGAATACTGGGAAATCAAAGCCTATCCTACTTGCCTGTTCTGTGGGAATAAGTTTCTGAAGTTGTAATAAGTCGGAAATATTTCGCTTTACGCTTAACAACTCAATTCCAACAACACGATCTGAATCATCATAATCAAATATCACGTTAGGCTGTATTTCTTCTGAGTCAACAATTTTTGCTGCCTGTAACGTTAAGTATGCTGCATCTACCTGTTGATCATATTGAATATTCATATTTTTCCCTTCATGCTCCGATCAAAATGTAAAGTAACAATCCTGATAGGGGATACAGTTTTGTTGTAAATAACCTTTAAGACACGCCCACCATAACTTTCAATTCTTTTGAATGCTATTTCTAATTCTGGATCATTTTGATCTGACTCTGTTTTATCAGATCTTTCTATCGTTTCCTGTATCCATGTTAGCAATATATCTCTTTCATCAATACGTTTTTTAGCATGAACTGAAATTTCATAAGGAAATCCATCAGGTTGTTGTGACACTTTGATTTAACTAATTTTGTCTAAATATAGTTCAGTTTTCATATTGAACCCTACGTCGAAACTCAAATAATTGTTACGCTATCTTAACGTCAGTTCGGGTTAATTTCAAACCATCTCCTAGAAAGGTTTCGTAGCTTATCCCGCACTCACGTTATGTATGTCGACATTCAAATAATTATTAAGCAAGCTTAAAATCAGTATTTCCTGACAATTTGAATCATAAGATATAGGTATCAGGATTTAGTTGGGGATCAAGGACAAACCTCTAAAGTTATCCTCAATCAGCCACACAACCAACTTAACCTGTCGCATCAAACAAACTGGGAAAAATCTTATATCAGGAATAAAGGTGATAGTTATGAACGGTCTAGCACAAAAATTCACAAACTTGGTGGAATATTTGAGCGATGCGATCGCTCGTATATTCTCGCCTAGCAAAGACGACTTTCCTGCCACTGGTGAACAGCCTTTTAGAGGCGATCCAGCTTCTGAGAATGCATCTAGATAAGTAATTCATAGACGATGATAATTGCAATAGGGAACTTCACTGGCTGAAGTTCCCTAATTTTTTGCCCTAATTTTTGACTATGTATCTGATGTTACTTGGAAGAAATTCCTGCTATGTTGGGTGATTGGGGCTGGCACGCACCATCCACAGCCCCTACACCAAATTTTACATATTCAGGTAGGGGCAATCCCTCCGTGGTTGCCCTGCTTCGCTGTATGCACAGGTATTTTTGTACTACCATCTAAATCTAAATTAACTCTACAGACCATGGATCAAATTCCAATCACTCCGACTGCTAGCACCCCTTGGTCATGGCTAAAAAAGAATTTATTTGATGGTTGGTTTAATAGTTTTCTGACTTTTTTCTGTCTATGGTTGTTATATAAACTCGTTGGTGGCGTTTGGTTCTGGGCTACGACTCAGGCTCAGTGGAGTGTCCTAGGCAGTAATCTGCGCTTGTTTATGGTGGGCTTGTATCCCACGACCGAATTTTGGCGTTTATGGACAGTTTTAGCGATCGCGGGTTTTCTTTCAGGTATTTCTTGGGGGGTATGGGGTAGGTTTAGTCGGTTTGTGGCGATCGCGATTGGAGCGTTGGTGACAGCTCTCGCAATTTTGTTAGACATTGATGGAACCTCTAGATTGTCGTTGGTAGGCATTGGTGGTGCGATCTCGATCGGCTTTATTTGCGGACAGCAGAGCAAACGGTTTGAGGGCATATCTCTCTGGTTAACGATTGCTTGGATTATTTCTTTACCAATAAATCTATGGCTAATTGGCGGTAATCTCGGATTGCCTCAGGTTGATGTAAATCTCTGGAATGGTTTGGTTTTAACTTTACTGATCGCCATTTCTAGCATTGGCTTTTCTTTCCCGATTGGAGTATTGCTTGCCCTTGGTAGACAGAGCAAGTTACCAATTATTCGCCTGTTTTGCATCATTTACATTGAGTTAATCCGTGGACTGCCTCTCATTGGCATTCTTTTTATGGCTCAAGTGATGTTGCCTTTATTTTTACCAAGGGGTATTGAGCTGGATCGCGTGTTGCGAGCGATCGCTGCCTTTACTTTTTTTAGTGCGGCATATCTCGCGGAAAATGTGCGTGGAGGTTTACAGGCAATCCCCAAGGGACAGGCAGAAGCAGCTCAGGCTTTAGGATTGAGTTCTCCTTTGACGATGATTTTGATTGTTTTACCGCAGGCTTTAAAAATAGCCATACCTGCGATCGTGGGACAGTTTATAGGACTATTTAAAGATACTTCTTTGGTGGCGATCGTCGGTTTAGTTGACCTGATGGGTATTGCTAGAACTGTCTTGTCTCAACCAGAATTTATTGGGCGATATGCTGAGGTATATCTATTTGTAGCATTTATATATTGGATATTTTGCTTCTCTCTTTCGCGAATTAGTCAAAGGCTGGAGGTCTAGCTATCACTTCTGGGGAGCGATCGCTATGAGTCAAAGCAAAGTATTTACATAGCCAATTGCCCAAAATTTAGTATCAAACAACACGGAACCTAAGACATTGACACAGCTTAGACTAAACCAAAGATTATCAATTTGCGTCATATCAAGTCTGCTTTAGGAAAGTTATGCCTCTAAATATCCGAATTCAATTGCGATCGCTGATCAAGATATCAATTGCTTGTTGCTTGATGATTAGCTTGGTATTGGTAGGATTAGCGGAGGAAGTGCAGGCAGGTAAGTTTATGGTGGCAATGCCTTTTGCTACTACTGATGAGTTAGTTGAGGTGTCTGTCTATGAAAGTATGCCAGCGACCCAAAAGACTTTAATGAAGTCCTTAAAGATTAACAATAAGCTCACCAAGAAAGCCGCAGGATTTAAGGGGCTATCGATATTGCAAAGTCAAGATGGCAAGCAAGTGATCATGCTATCGCAATGGCAAGACCAAGCCAGTTATGACTCCTATGGATCATCTCAGGCTAAAGCCAAACCTCAAGAATCAGAATATGAAAACTTCAAAAATTCTAAACCTAATTCTAAACCTATGATGGCTCCACCTGAGCCAAGCCAAGTAATGGCTTTTAAAGTTATTGAGGCGCAGACTTCGTTTACAGGGGCAACTCCAGCCCTGCGGGGTAAAGAAGCAGTAGTACGCTGGTTGCAACTGACCCCCAAGGATAAGGTAGATCCATCTCAATTACAAACTGATATTAAAGAATTAATTCCCTCGATTTTGGAAAATCAGCCCATTCCTCAATCAACAGTTCTGCTCCAAAACCTTGATAATAATGATCTAGCGCTAATTACAAACTGGAATTGTAGTGCTATGTTTGAGGATGTCGGCAAGCCACAGGCGATCGCTTTGAATGATGCACTCGCAGAAGCAGCAGACAGCACCCAAGATCTTTACAACGTAATTACGATCATTCCTGCGGAATTGAAAAAAACAAAGCCTCAATAACCTCAATCTTTCGTTTATCAAACTACCTTCAGATCTTGATTTTGCTGCAAATCCAATACATTTCATACTGTTCGCAAATTAATGTCGCAAATTAATGATTGTCAGAAAAGCAACTCACAACGATGTACCTGCCATTGCCAAGGTGCATGTAGATACTTGGCGCATAGCCTATCAAGGGATTGTGCCAGATGATTATTTGGCAAATCTCTCCTATGAACAGAGCGCAGATGGCTGGTATCAGCTTTTCAGCCCAGATTTAGAAGGTGGTTACTTTACTTATGTGGCAGAGCAAGAAAATGGCGAGATCGTTGGTTTTGCCACTGGAGGGAGAGAACGTACAGGCAATCCCACATATAAAGGTGAATTAACAACAATCTATATCCTACAAAATCATCAGGGCAAAGGAATAGGACGTTGTTTAGTAGGCGCGGTGGTAGAGAGTCTCCATTTATTGGGAATGAAGTCCATGTTGATATGGGTTTTGATGGATAATCCTGCGTGTCAATTTTATGCGGCTCTGGGAGGCAAACGAGTTTATGAAAAAGAGGTTGAAATTGGTGGTAAACCCTTAACTGAGGTAGCCTATGGTTGGATAGATACCATGAGCATTAGATTCAGTTGATTACCAACGGTATAAAAAATGTCATAGCAATTCCCATTAATATTGAGGATTGCTATAAAGTTGATAACAAATACTTAGCTATTCAACGGGGGGTTCTTGATAATTAGGATGGCGATCGCGATATAATTGCGAATAGACACAATTTTCAAGGAAAATACAGTTATGGGAATGACACTCACCGAAAAAATTTTGGCGAAAGCTGCGGGCAAGACACATGTCAGCCCAGGCGAAAATATTTGGGTGAATGCCGATCTACTAATGACCCATGACGTATGCGGCCCTGGAACCATTGGAGTTTTCAAAAGAGAGTTTGGCAGTGACGCTAAGGTTTGGGACAAGGAAAAAATTGTCTTGATACCCGATCACTACATTTTTACTAAGGATGCGCGGGCTAATCGCAATATTGATATTTTGCGAGATTTTGCCCAAGAGCAACACATCAAATATTTTTACGACATTACGGATCTCTCAGATTTTAAAGCGAATCCTGACTACAAGGGTGTATGCCATATTGCCCTCGCTCAAGAGGGGCATACCAGACCGGGGGAAGTACTATTTGGAACCGACTCCCACACCTGCAATGCAGGAGCCTTTGGTCAATTTGCGACAGGAATCGGCAATACTGATGCTGCCTTTGTGATGGGGACTGGGAAGCTATTAATCAAAGTACCTGCTTCGATGCGATTTGTCTTTGATGGAAAGATGCCTCCCTATCTCCTTGCTAAGGACTTAATTTTGCAAGTGATTGGTGATATTAGCGTAAGTGGCGCTAACTATCGGGCTTTGCAGTTGGAGGGAGAGGCGATCGCTAACATGACGATGGAAGAGCGCATGACCCTCTGTAATATGGCGATCGAAGCAGGTGGCAAAAATGCCGTGATTGCCCCTGACCAAACCACCTTTGACTATGTGCGATCGCGCACTGACAAGCCCTTTGAGTCTCTATATGCCGATGAAGATGCTCAATACTACTACGTCAAGCATTACGATGTATCTAAGCTAGAGCCAGTGGTTGCCAAGCCCCACTCTCCCGACAATCGCGCCCTAGTCAGTGAAGTTAGCCACATTGAGATTGATCGCGTATATATTGGTTCTTGCACAGGTGGTAAAACTGAAGATTTTTATCACGCTGCCGAGATTCTCAAAGGCAAACAGGTCAAAGTCCCTACCTACCTTGTTCCTGCCACCCAAAAGGTTTACAACGATCTATTCAGTCTCAAAATTGATGGCATGACCCTATCAGAGATTTTTCTGCAAGCGGGTTGTATTGAGCCAGCCTCTCCCTCCTGTGCAGGCTGTTTAGGGGGGCCTCAAGATACCTTTGGTCGCGTTAATGAAGCTGAAGTATGCGTCTCTACCACCAACCGCAACTTCCCCGGACGCATGGGCAATAAGCAAGCGCAAATTTATCTCGCTTCACCATATACCGCCGCCGCTTCCGCGATCGTTGGTAAAATGACCGATCCTCGCGAATTTATCTAAACCCCTAAACAACCACATGGAAACCACAACTAATCCCCTCAAGGTTTTAATCGTTGAAGATGATCCTTTAATTCAACTAGGGCTAGAGCAATCTCTATCACAACACAAACATATTCAGGTGGTAGGAGTGGCTGATGATGGATTTATCGGAGTCAAAATGGCACAACAGCTTAATCCTGATATTGTGGTCATGGATATTGGTATGCCTCGACTAGATGGTATTTCCGCCACTCAAAAGCTGAAAAGCCTGTTGCCTAATATCCATGTCGTGATGTTAAGCTCCCACACCGATGACACAGAAATTATTTCTGCTCTATCCAGTGGGGCTGATGCCTATTGCGTCAAAGGAACTAGCACCGATAGCTTACTAGCTGCTTTTGCTGCGGCAAAGGATGGGGCAACTTACCTTGATCCACAAGTGGCAAGGAAGGTCATGGATCATCTCAAACCCCCTGCTCAATCCGAAAGCACTTCCCATTTATCGCAACGGGAATTAGAGGTACTGAAGTTAATTGTTGAGGGCAAGAGCAATCCTGAAATTGCCGCAGTGCTTTATCTAAGCCCTAATACGATCAAAACCCATGTACGCGGCATTATGAATAAGCTCTCTGTAGATGATCGCGTACAGGCAGCAGTGGTGGCATTGCGATCGGGTCTCGTGAACTAGCATCTAATATGAAATCAAGCTTAAATTAAGCAATGGCTACGCCATTGCTTAATTTCTTATTAGCCTTTTACCCCTGCACTTGCCTCAGTGGGGATAATATAGCGCTGCAAAAATACAAAGACGATGCAGATCGGTAGTAATGAAATTGCGGAACCTGCGGCAATCAAACGCCAGTCTTCAGAAAATGCGCTGGCGAGACTAGCAATCCCTCTGGGTAATGTATATAGCTCTGGCTTATCAACTATAACCAGAGGCCAGAGAAAATCTCCCCACATCGCCACAAAGGTAAATACAGACAGTGTAATCAGGGCAGGACGAGCAGAGGGCAGCATGACATGCCACCAAATGCCGATACTAGAACAGCCATCGATGCGAGCAGCTTCTTCCATTTCTTTGGGGACACTTTGAAATGATTGTCGCAATAGAAAAATCCCAAAGGCGGAAATAACATAGGGAAAGATCAGCCCTGTATAGGTGTTTTTCAGGTTTAGCTGCACAGCCAAAATATAGAGGGGGATCATGGTGATCTGAAAAGGAATCATCGTTGTTCCCACGATCGCCCAGAAGATAGGTTCTCTTCCTTTAAACTTGACTCTGGCAAGGGGGTATGCTGCAAGGGAGCAAAATAATAAATTTAAAACTACCGTGATACTAGAGACCAAGAAACTGTTCCAGAGATAGAGATCAAAGCGGGAGTTTTGCCAGACCTTAATAAAGTTGGCGAGGGTTGGCTCTGCGGGTAATAGCTTGGGAATTGCTTGAGAAATATTTTCGCTAGGAGATTTGAAGGCAGTACTGACTAGCCATAGCAACGGGAAGATGGTGAGAGTTGCGATCGCGACTAACAGGATAAATTTAGAAAGCCGTTTCATTCTGTTTTAAGCCAATGGCGATAGAATTTTTTGCCACAGTTACAGCAACCGATAGGAGTACGAGTATAGCAAAGTAAGAGTGAGAAGAAATCAAAACCTGAGAAGCAAGTTATCACTCAAGTTAGTACAACTCGTCTTCTGTTTTTACGTTCTCACAAGGTTGACGATATATAATTAAAAGCGATTAAATTTATACTTAGCAATTAGTTCTTGTTATAAGAATGGTGTCAGTCTGCCCTGTAAACTTAGTTACGAGGTTGTGTGATTTTACACAGCTTGTTAATTCTGCTTTTTGATTCTAAAAATAATTCTAAAAATTTCTAGAACATCATAAAAGCTTAGTATTTACAATATTTAGATAAAAAACTAAGGATTCCTAAGCATGGACAATACAATCAGCCTTGAGATTATCGAGGTCGTGGAACAGGCAGCGATCGCCTCCTCTAAGTGGATGGGCTTAGGCAAAAAAGATGAAGCCGATGAAGCTGCTGTAGAAGCAATGCGCGAACGGATGAACAAAATTCATATGCGCGGACGCATCGTTATCGGTGAAGGTGAGCGCGATGAAGCTCCTATGTTATACATTGGTGAAGAAGTTGGTATTTGCACCCAGCCTAATGCTGCTGAATTCTGTACCATCGAAGAACTCCAAGAAATTGATATCGCCGTTGACCCCTGCGAAGGTACTAACCTAGTTGCATATGGTCAAAATGGCTCAATGGCAGTTTTGGCAATCTCTGAGCGTGGTGGTTTGTTCCGTGCGCCAGACTTTTATATGGATAAACTAGCTGCACCACCTGCGGCTAAAGGTCATGTTGATATCCGCAAAACACCAACGGAAAATTTAAAAATTCTGTCTGAATGTTTAGATCGCGCGATCGAAGAATTAGTCGTTGTGGTGATGGATCGTCCACGCCACAAGGCTCTAATTTCCGAAATCCGTGCAGCAGGTGCAAGGGTGCGTTTGATCAGTGATGGTGACGTATCAGCAGCAATTTGCTGTGGATTCTCTGGTACTAATATCCATGCCCTTATGGGTATCGGTGCGGCTCCTGAAGGTGTAATTTCGGCGGCGGCAATGCGTTGTTTAGGTGGTCACTTCCAAGGTCGTTTGATTTATGATCCTGATGAAGTTAAGACTCCTGAAAGTGCAAAGTGGACTCGCGAAGGCAATTTGGCGCGTCTTAAGGAAATGGGTATCGAAGATGGCGATCGCATTTACAATGCTGAAGATCTCGCCTGTGGTAAAGAAGTATTGTTTGCGGGTTGTGGCATCACCCCAGGTACCTTGATGGAAGGTGTGCGCTTCTTCCATGGTGGTTGCCGTACTCAGTCCTTGGTTATCTCTACCCAGTCTAAGACTGCCCGTTTTGTCGATACAATTCACTTAACTGGTGACAAACCCAAGGTAATTAGTCTTCGCTAATTTTTAGGCATAAATAAACTGAAAACCCAAAAGATTGTTCCACTAGCTACGCGGGCGGAACGATCTTTGGTTTTAGTATGTTGCGGCTATAATACCAATTCACAAAAGTGTCGTCACACTTTTGTGAGTTAAAAGCCAAACCCAGTAAGGGTTTTTAAAACTAAAAATCGCAACGCCATTTTTAGTTTTGGTATAAATCAATAGTTGATAGATAACAAGGGGACTCAAGCCCCTTGTTTTTTTAGACAAAGTGAAGGATTTGCAAATCTCAAAATGGCGTAGCCATTTTATAGCTGCTGCCATGCTTGTTAAGACAAAAAACCAGAATACGAGTTGCGGTGTGGAGCGTTGCAACTCGCTTCTTGGGTTTTGATTTGCCCTAATACCAGTGTCTACAGCTATAGGATTTGGGATTAGTAACTGTTACAGAACATTAAGGAGTAATAAGTACCTACGACATCGATCGCGATATCCTGATAAGCTCTAGCAATAACATCATCATTTTTTAGTCCAATTCCTAAACATTAAAGCGCATTTACAATATGAATATTGCAGTTGTTGGCTTGAGTCATAAAACGGCGACTGTGGAAGTACGGGAAAAGTTGAGTATTTCAGAAGATCGTATGGAAGCTGCGATCGCTCAACTGATGAGCTATCCCAATATTGAGGAAGCTGCAATCTTAAGCACTTGCAACCGCATGGAGTTGTATGTGGTGACTAGCGAAGCTGAAGGCGGTATTCGCGAGATCATGCAGTTTTTATCGGAGTTTAGCCAACTTCCTCTACAGTACCTCCGCCGCTATCTATTTATTTTGTTGCGTCAAGATGCTGTAACGCACTTGATGAGAGTCGCATCAGGCTTAGATAGCCTCGTGTTGGGTGAAGGTCAAATTTTGGCTCAGGTCAAAAATACATTGCGCCTCGCCCAGCAACATAACGGTGCAGGACGTATTCTCAATCAATTGTTTAAAGATGCACTATCAGCAGGAAAACGAGTACGCACGGAGACAGAGATTGGCACAGGGGCTGTATCAATTAGCTCGGCGGCCGTAGAACTAGCTCAAATCAAGCTGCAAGATTTGTCAGACAAGCACACCACGATTGTGGGGGCTGGCAAAATGTCCCGACTATTGGTAAAGCATTTAATTTCTAAGGGCGCTCAGAAAATTGCGATCGTGAATCGCTCTCGCAAACGTGCTGAGGATCTGATTAAAGAATTTGAATCTAGCGGAGCCGATTTTGATATTCGCCCCATTGAGCAAATGTTTGACTGTGTGGCAATTTCTGATCTGGTATTTACTAGCACAGCTTCGACGGAGATCATTATCGCTCGCCAACATTTAGAAGCGATCGCCCCTCACCATAGCGGACTCACGCTCATCGACATTTCCGTACCGCGTAATATTAGTGCTGATGTCAATGAGTTGACCAATACCAAAGCCTATAATGTTGACGATTTGCAAGCCGTAGTAGCCGAAAACCAAGAGGGTCGCCGCCAAATGGCGATGCAGGCAGAGGTATTGATCGAAGGCTGTGTGGCGGGATTTGATCTATGGTGGCGATCGCTAGAGACCGTGCCAACTATTAGCAAACTGCGTCAAAAGATGGAAATCATTCGTGAGCAGGAAATGGAAAAAGCCCTATCTCGCCTCGGCAATGATTTTGCTGACAAACATCAAGATGTCATCGAGAGTATGACTCGTGGCATCATCAATAAGATTTTGCATGACCCAATGGTACAACTCCGCGCTCAACAGGATATTGAAACCCGCCGCCGTGCGATGCAGATGTTGCAAGTTCTCTTTGATCTAGATTCGCCCTCTAGCCAATTGAAGGAAGGATAATAAAAATGAGTGGTGACGCATCGCGTCACCACTCATTTACTGATGTTACGTGGAACTCAGGGTATGAATCTCCTGCTGCTAGCAAAGCAGGGCAACCACGGAGGGATTGCCCCTACCTGAATAATTTAAATTTGGCGTAGGGGCTGTGCCCCCGTGCCAGCCCCGATCATCCAACATAGC
>JANRII010000011.1:0-98517 GCA_033765135.1 Pseudanabaenaceae cyanobacterium bins.39 | reverse complement strand
CAAATTAGGCTATACACTAAACCTTGGGCGTGCTTAACGATGCTTTCCATAATCGTTATTTAATTTACTACTACGCCCTTTTTTTCACATCTTTACTCTCTTTGCAACCCCTTTCCAGAATGGTGCAAGATCTCAGCTATCAAATTTTGCTAGATACTTGGGTGCATCGACTCTATTTAGAGGATTTGCTTGGGTTGCCTGATTTGAGTCCAAATTTATCTCTGCTAAGGCTTTTGGTTCTTCCAGAAGAAGAAGTGAGTAACTCGGCTCAAGCAATCTTGAGCAATAGTAATAATCCAGCAGAGTTTAGGGCGCGGCTGGACTTGGTAGAGGCTATACTGATAAACAAATTCCCCCAGTTGAGTATTGAGGAGGTCAGACTAATGTTAAATCTCAAGGAAGCGGATGTAACGCAAACACGCTTTTATCAAGAAGTTTTCCAAATTGGGCGCAAGGACGGTCGTCAAGAGGGTCAACAGATTGGTCAACAGATTGGTCGCCAAGAAGGTGAAATTTAGATAGTGTTACGACTCCTCAATCGTCGTTGCGGACAGTTGCCGATCGCCAAACAAGCCCAAATAAAATCATTACCAATTGCCACTATCGAAAGTCTAGCGGAGGCTTTGCTAGATTTTAAGGGAATGGCGGATTTGGAGGCTTGGCTGCGGGAGAATGTTGGTTAGATTGCTCAACTAGAAAATGCGCGATCACAAATTTTGCTAAAATCACTTAACCTATGTTCACAGGTAAAAACTATGGTTAACCTTTCGTCTTTCCAAGGTCAGATTTTGCCCACTGCTGAACAGTTACCCTGCTCCGATGAAACCCCTGTGGATAATCAACTCCAAAATGATATTCCTAATCTGTTGCTTAGTCTCTTAGCTTCGGTCTGGGCTGAACGACAGGATTGGTACTTTGGGGTGGATATGGCAATTTACTATAGTCCTGATGAGGAAGCGATCGTTCCTGATGGGTTCCTAGCGCTTGGGGTGCAAAGGCATAATGGAACACGAGGGCGATTAAGTTATGTCCTTTGGTCTGAGCAAGTAACGCCTATACTAGCTTTGGAAGTTATCTCTGAGCGCTATAACAGTGAATATGAAGATAAGCTTGACGATTATCAAAACTTGGGCATCCTGTATTATGCGGTTTACAATCCGTTTAGTGGCAGGCGCGGACGTTATAAATTTAGACAAAAGCTGGAAATATACAAGCTGGTGCAGGGCAAGTATAAGCTAATTAGTGGTGATGGTAACTGGACTTGGCTGCCTGAGATTGGTTTGGGTTTGGGCTGTGAGCATGGTGAGTATATGGGATGGGAGCGCGAGTGGCTCTATTGGTATGATCGTGATGGTGTGCGGTATGCTACTGATGCGGAGATGGCTGCTCAAGAGCGTCAGCAAAAACTAGCTGAACGTCAGCAAAGGGAAAGGCTCGAATCCTATTTGCGATCGCAAGGCATTGATCCTGATCAAATTTAGGAGTTTGATGTTACTTTCTATTTAAATCTTGCATTTAATTGAAATTTTGCAAAATACTGACTGTTTTGAATGTCATGCCAAATAATTTTTTAAGCTGTTAATTTCATGATTTGATTGAGCATACAATAGACACAATTATTATGTACTTATATCTAGGTAGAACTTGAGTGGATCCTAATAAATCGTCTCTAGAAAGAATTCGCCAGCAGTTTGACAGTAGTCCTTATCCTCGTATCCCTCTAGAGCAGTCGCCTAAAGACAATATTTATCAGCTATATATTCATAATCTAGTCACTGCTTTTTATCGATGCGATCGCCAAGTTATTGATCCCACAAACAAATTAATTTTGGATGCAGGATGTGGCTCAGGCTATAAGTCTTTGATCTTAGCTGAAGCTAATCCTAAATCAAAAATCATTGGGGTAGATATATCGCCAGAGTCAGTACATTTAGCAAAACAGAGGCTTGCATATCACGGTTTCAATAATGCTGAATTTTATTGTCTATCGATAGAAGAATTGAGTGATTTAGAGTATCAGTTTGATTACATCAACTGTGATGAGACTTTATATTTGATGCCAGATCCCGCGATCGCGCTATCAGCAATGAAATCTGTGCTGAAACCTGATGGGCTAATTCGTGCAAATTTACATAGTGCTTTACAAAGATCAAGCTTCTATCGGTCTCAGAAAGTATTCAGAAAAATGGGACTGATGGATAGTGATATCGGGGAACTAGAATTAGAGACCGTGATTGAAACCATGCAAGCACTAAAAGATAATGTCAATCTTAAAGTTCAGACTTGGGATGCTAGTTTTTTGGGAGAATCTGGTAAGGAAAAGATTCTAACAAATCAGTT
The DNA here is from genome assembly GCA_033765135.1 of Pseudanabaenaceae cyanobacterium bins.39. Classification (GTDB taxonomy): domain Bacteria; phylum Cyanobacteriota; class Cyanobacteriia; order Pseudanabaenales; family Pseudanabaenaceae; genus Pseudanabaena. The sequence continues at coordinate 96,177 of JANRII010000011.1, read as the reverse complement.
ACTACAAGAAGACAAGGGATTTGTGATCGCTGATTTATTTGCATTTCTAAAAAGTGCTGAACTTGAATTTGCTAGTATGGTTAACTGGCGAGACTGGAACATAAGAGAACTTTTTAAAGATCCTGACAACTTACCATTAGTTTGGGAAATGAGTTTACCAGATACAAGTATTGAAGATCAGTTACAGATGTATGAGCTAATTAATCCAGTACATCGTCTTTTAGATTTTTGGTGTGGCCATAGCCATCAATCCAATCAGATTATACCCTTTGAAGATTGGAATGAAAGTGACAAGCATTCCGCAAGAGTGTATCTTCATCCACAACTGCAGACTTCAAGATTTAGAACAGATTTACAAAGCTGTGTTATGCAATGCCGCACAGTTAACTTAAGCCAACATTTATCTCTAGTCAAGCAAGTTGTAACTATTGATAGTGCCATGGCGATATGTTTATTGCCTTTACTTGATGCTCCACAAACTATTACTACTTTGAGTGAATACTATCTAACAATCAAACCAATTCATCCAATTACTCTACAAGAGCAGAGTTTGGCTGAAGTATTACCTTTAGTGCAAAATACTATTGTCGATCTAGAAAGCCTTGGTTATTTGATGATAACTGAGTAGTACAAGAAACCACCTATTATTTTTACTTAGTTGCGATCGCATTCAAACTAATAAGAGTTCCCATTAGTTGAATCGTACTGCAATCATCAAATAGATTAAAAGACTCAACTCTTTGACATTCACTGAAGCCAACCTCTCGCAAATACATACAGAGAATATCAAAATCAAATCCCACTCTATGGACATCGTACTGATTTGTTTGACCACCAAACATCATTGCCATAATATGAAAGCGAGTTTGCAGATCTAGGTTAGGCCGAGAATATAACCAACTCAACGTTTTAATATCTGGAACACTAATCATTAACTGACCACCTTTCTTAAGTACGCGATGCCACTCCGCAAGAGTAAACACCAATTCATAATTTAGGGAGTGATGAAAATGTTCTAGGACATGACTTGCATAGATAGCATCAACTGATTCATCTTCAAATTGACTAAGATCAGCAGCATCACCAACAAAGTCAACTTCGTCCCGTTTTTCAATATCAAAAATTTTCCAATCAGGATGTGCTGATGTTCCACCAATATGCAGTTTCATGACCTCTCCTTAACTAGAATTTCTAATAAATTATACATATCCTGAGCCAGTTTATGCGGATTCCAAAGTCAGCTATTGAGTCCTTTTCTCAATGGGTGTTGCTGAATGCAATATTTACCCCCCTCCCTAGGCAGAAGAGAGATAGAAGCCTTTTTCCCTCTCCTTTAGGGAGAGGGCTAGGGTGATGGTAGACTTCAGAATTCATACCTTGACTCAGCAACGTTGCACAAATCTTGCCAACACTGTACCATTTTCTAATAAACAGAATGCAGACTGATTGTCTTATATTTTAGAGTCTATCTAGCTGCTCAAGGCTATTAGCAAATATAAAATTTAATCCGTTCATTAGTGATTGTAGATCTTCAAGTACATAATATTTAACGTTTTTGATAAATTCTGTTGTGTGTAACAAACCAAATTCCCATACTTTTCCATTAGATACTATGCCAAATAGTCGGCTATTTGGGTCATCATTTAATTTTTGAGCTGCAATTAGTTCGGCTAAACACTGTCCCCAACCTTCCTCAAAGTTATCTTTTTTAGCTTCCACTATAATCAAATATGGTTTATCTAAAATAATTTTTCCCCTTGCAGAACGTTGGGCAACCATATAATCAGGAACCCCTGTTAAGTTTTCGTCATAGTTTAAGGGCTGATGGCTCCATAGCAATAACCTATCAGCATATTGTCGCCATACTTCGACTAGCACAGGATGAATGATGCTTTCACAAATGGCATATTCTGAATTAAAAACCACCCCTTCTGTCAATATAAAATCTAATCTATTTTGAAAGTATGGATCAATCTCAATTCGGGTTTGTTCAATGAAATTTCTCTCTGTGTAAGTGAGTGAAAATTCCTGTAGAACATCAGCAATACTTTTGTATTTGTTAAAAGACATAATTTTCCTTAACTCTCAATGCAGGGACGATTTATCGATAACAGCGAAGAGGGTTTAGCATTTGCAGTTTAAAGTTGTAGTGATGTGTGCTAATAGACAAATTTATTTAAAATTAGTGATTGAAATAAATTATACATACCATGCGCCAACTTCTAAGTAATCCAGAATCAGCTATCTGTTTCGATATCAGCCATATCTAAAAAATTTAACTCCTATTCGTCTAGACGCTGATTTTCAGGGTAGTCTAAAATATTATTGCTTTAACAACACACTACTAAAACTTAAAAATGTCGGTATTTGTCCCTGTTTTAAAGAAAAACGGTTTGTTAGATCGTATTCACATGACCATATGTAATGTAGGATCTCGCAAATTAGGTGACCGCGATGATTATTCTAGCCAAGGTTGGGGCTTATTTTCTCCTAATTTAACTATCTATGGATTTGATGCTGATGAAGAGGCTTGTGAAGTTGCTAATGCCGATCTAGAAGCACGACAAATTGATTGGAAAGAGGTACATATTCCTCTTGCTCTGGGTAAGGCTGAAGAAGAAAGAACACTTTATGTAACGAAAGCACCTATGTGTAGTTCTCTTTATCTACCCAATGAACCCTATTTAGAACGCTTTGCTGGTTTACCAGAACTTGTAAATGTTGATTTTAGCATTCAAGTTGAAACTAATACACTAGACGACTTCTGTGAGTTGGAAGAAATTGATGAAATTAGCTTTCTCCAAATTGATGTTCAAGGAGCTGATTTAGATGTTTTGAAAGGCGCAAGTAAAATTTTAGATAGTGTCTCAGCCATTCAAATTGAGGTAGAGTTTTCTCACTTGTATGTTGACCAGCCTCTATTTGCGGATGTTGATATGTTTCTGCGAAATCAAGGATTTACTCTATTTGATATTTCAACTGCTTATCGTGTGAGAGCCAATTTTCCAATTTGCTCTAAGATACGTGCAGGACAACTGCTATGGGGAGATGGCTTCTATCTGCGAGATCCAATTCAATCAAAATCTCAAAATCCCGACCAAATATTGAAAATTGCCTGTATTGCTGATGTATTGGAATTTCCTGACTATGCTTTAGAGTTACTTGAACACTTGACTTTACATTATGGAGATAACTCCAATTACAATTTTGCTGACAGCATTATTGAAGGTCTTAGTAACTTCCCTAGTTTGGTAGAAGCTGGATTATCTAAATTACCAGTTGTTCAAAATATTGAAAAGTTTGCCACAAAAAAACTTGAGTCATAAGTTTTTTGTTGTCAATAGAGAGTCAGGATTTGTCTAGTAATGATCGTAAAATACTATACATGTCCTGTGCTAATTTTTTAGGATTCCAAAGAGGCGCAAGATTTTTGGGATCTTTGCTCATAATTAGTTTTTGCCTTACAGCATTTCTGGTATCTGTATCTAATCCATATCTAATGCCCCATTTGACATATTCTTCCCAACTATGGGCAATGCCTTCGTCTATGCCTAATGCTTGTAGAAATGAATATCCCATTCTGGCAAAGGACTGTTTGCCCACTCGCGTTACAACAGGAAGATTGAACCATAACACCTCTAAATTATGACTACCGCCATTATATGGATATGAATCTAAGAATATATCCGCGATCGCATAGATAGAGCGATGCTCTTCCTCAGTCTTATAACTGGGCAAAAATTTGACACGATCTGGATCAACGCCCAAATCATTGCAAAATTCATGATAAATACTACCAATCACCTCATGATCTCCACTTCCCTTATGCAATAGGATCGAATCAGGAACTCTCTGAAGTATATCAATACAAGCCCTAGCACTATCACGGTTAAATTTACGCCCTGGGGCTGCATAAAGATATACTATTTGTTGAGGCTCTATACCTAATCTTTGGCGCTGGTCATCTCTATTGCTTGGAACTGATGCAAAGCCAGAAACTGCCATATGAGCATCAGGCAAGCGAACTATTTTTTCTGTGTAATATTGCTCAATGCCTTCAGGATGAGTGAAGCGATCGCCAAACCAATAATTATCTGAAGATATAAAAGGTGCATCAAAACCAAGCCATGATATAGATACAGTCGCCAAGTTATGACAAAGCAGATGAGTATTGAGGGGAAGCGTTACAGAATCTAAATCAATAAGGACATCTAGCTGATCTTGATAAATATCTAAAAGTAATTGATTAAGACGATGATCAAAGCTATTAACTTTGCCTTCAAACTCTGGGCTATTATACCAATAATATTTTTCAGCAATTTCTTCAAATCCTCTAGTTCTAGCGTCAACTTTAATACTACTTGAGGCATACAGATAGATGTGTGGGGTGATCCTTGATAGCTCTTTAATTACATCAAGACTGCACCAACCCACTGGATGACGGGCGAAATGTGGAGATATAAAACCAATTCTTAAAGGGGAATTGGTGGATACTATACAATTATTTGCATGTTTATCTCTAATTTTGGGCTGAATGATACGCTGGTAATATAGTTTTCCAATAATTTTATAGAGCTTACTATTTTGGAGACTGTCTATTAAATTGGGAAGTATAAAGATGAATTGATTGTAAAGAACTTGAATTTCTAGATCATTTAACTTTGCATGATGATTAACAATCAAACCCTCAATTTCCTCTAAAAATTTGTCCTTGGCTATATCTGAGTGACCTGAGTTGGAATAATTACTTAAGAAATTTACTAGAGAAAGTATCTTATCTGTTTCATAACAGGATTCAAGAAATTGATCAGCAAGTTGTCTTCTTAGCTTAAAGTTTCGATGAATTGGATTATCAATATCAGCTAAAATGTCATTATTAAAGTTCCAATAGGCATGACCAAAAACGGGATTTAACTTTAGAGCTTTTTGATAGCAAAAAGCAGCATCTTCCGATTGCCTTGCCCTTGCAAATGCATGTCCCAAGTTGCAGTATAACTGAGCATCATCTGGATTAAGTGATAGCCCTGCTTGCAAACATTCTATGGCTTGTGCTAGATCTCCTAACTCGATTAATGATATGCCTAGTCCTCCTAGCGCTATTCCTGAATTAGGATTGATAGCTAAAGCAGATTGATAAGCTGCTAAGGAACTTTCCCATTCTCCTTTTTTAAAGAAAGCACTACCAATTGCTAAATAAATATCAATATCTTGAGAGTTATTTCCCAGTGCTAGATTGTACGCTGAGATTGCTGCATCAAGTTGATTTATCTTGCTAAATGTTAATCCTAAGTTATACAAAGCGTTATTATGTTTAGGATCTAATTGAATTACAGTTTGAAATGAAGAAATAGCTAAATCAAGATTTCCAGATTCACTTAAGGCAATACCCAAGTTATAGTGAGCATCGACATAATTGGGATAAAGAGAGATAGCCGAGCGCCAGCAGGCGATCGCGGCATCCGTTTTACCCTTCTGAGCAAGCCTTATGCCATCAGCATTTCGCAATTCTGCTTCAGCAATGAAAATATCTTGATCGACCACAGGATCAATCTCAATGTCAGGATCTTCTGCATCTAACCAAATTTGCCACATTTGCTTATAGGCATTCTCCATATCCTTGGTAAACTGTCGAGAATTCCAGAGTGGTGCTGTTTGTCTTCCATGCCGTAATTTTAGAATTACTTGATTTCGTAAATCAACGTCAGTTCCTAATCTAATTCCCCAATCTACATACTCCTCATCTGTCCATGCAATCCCCTCATTGATACCAGCATTAATCATCATCGTATAACTATTTCGCGCTGAGAATTGCTCCCCAACTCGCGTTACCATAGGAATACCCATCCATAAAGTCTCAAGGGTATGGGTTGCTCCATTGTAAGGATAAGTATCAAGAATTACGTCAGCGATGATTAGGTTAGCTCGATGTTCAGCTTCACTATTAGTAATTGGTAAAAAACGCAGCCTATTGTTACTTACTCCTTCTAATTCTGCCATTTGATAAAAAAACTCTTTTAAAGAATCCTGATCTCCAGCACCCTTAAGAACTAGATAACTATTTGGTACAGACTTTATAATTTTCATCTGCAAGCGAATTGTATCGGGATGTCTCTTCATGCTAGTCTGGGCGCTAAAGTAAATGACTGCATTATCAGGAATATCTAATAAATCACGGCGAACAGTGGGAGTTGCAGATTCAAACCCGTCAATAGCAATATAGGTTTGAGGTAATCGCCAGATTTTTTCGGTGTAATATTCTTGTGCCTCATCGGGTAAAGAATAGGGATCAGCAATAAAATAATCAATATTTTCTTGATCTAGAGCATCCCAGCCTAACCAAGTTGCTTGAACTGGCGCAGGCTTTAGTGAAGATATCATTGCGCCGCATGGATATGTAATGCTATCAATATCTATTAAGATATCAATGCCATCTTTTTGAATTTGGCTGGCAAAAGAAGGATGATTGGGTATTTTGTCTGTATAAGCCTTATGAAATTGATTGGTATACCAGCTTCTCAATATATCTTCATCTTGAGACTCTCCCATATAACCATAAATTTCAAAGGATTCATGATTATGGTTTTGAATCAGCCATCGTGCCAAATATCCAACGGAGTGTCTTCTAAAGCAGCTAGATAAATAACCAATCCTAAGAGGTCGTTCAGGAATATAGCTTCTCTTTCTTAAAATCAATCTCTTTTTGTATTCTTCAATCTGTGACTGATAATCTTGATAAAATTTTTGATTGGCAATTTGGCGTACAGAGCGCATTAATGGATGTCTTTCGTGGGGAATATCATCAAAGTAAGGATAATAAAACCCTGTAGTCATCAAATATGTGGTAGATTCGTGACCTAGTATCTCAGAATTGTAACTATTTAATAATTCTATAAGATTTTTGCTATATTCTTCTTGATAGAATTTGCGAGCATCTTCCCAATGAAGACAGTTCACAATTAATGCTCTTGTCATTGATTCACAGGCAATAACGCGATCTAGAGCATGGCTATTAAGAGATATTTCATATAGCTTTTGAGCTTTAAGAATTGATTTTTGGTTGTCTTTGTATAAATAGAAGTCAACTAAACTTCTTAATAATGGTAAGTTTTCTGGATCTAGAGCAAGTCCCATCTCCGCAATTTGGATAGCTCTATCCTGTCTTTTATGCTCATGGAGATAGGAACTAACTATGGATATTCTATTAAGAATATCTGCTTTGTATTGATCATGAACAATGCAAAGCTCTTTGACAATATCTAGGTTATTAGAATTACAGTCAGTTAAAAGAAATATTCTTTCTATAAAATCTAGGAGAGTATCAGCTTCTAGAGGGATATATTCTTCTGAATTTAATAATTCAAGAATTCCTAGATTAGTTAATGTTGCATCTGTAAATGTCTTTAACTTAATTTGTAAGTCAACAATAGATCCTAAATTTTTGAGACTATGGGGGACTATATCAATTAGACAATTACGGATAGCAAGAGATTGATCGTAGGCTTCTAATTCTTTTTGCCTTTGAGCTTCGGCTTCTAGAATTTGGACTAAATCATCTGTATAAATATCAATTTGTTCGGCACTAATACTCTCAAATGCACTGAACCAAGTCATTTGAGCTTCTTCAATGCGACCAAGTAATAGTTGACATAGACCTAAATAACAATAGCTTGACAAATTACTGGGTTTAGCTGCAATAATTTGTTCATATATTGCTAATGATTCATTATATTCACCTTGAATAAAATGTTCATAGGCTAAAGATTCTAAGCTGTCTAACGATTGTAATGACATATTAATAGGAAGTTCTTAGTTTTTTATAGGTTCTATGTATGCTTTATACATAGATGGGTAGAAGATACTTATCTTCTACCCATCAAAATTATTAGTTTATTAGCTAAATTAGCCAAATTACAAAACTATTGAACTGGAACCCAACCAGTGTTATTATTCTGGTTCAAGCAAGCTGGGGCTTCATTAGTCTTTAGGGTGAATGCATTGGTAATGTTACCAGCAGTGGTGGCAGTCACATCAGCAGTTGCAATACCACTGTTCACAGGAGGAAGTTTAGCTTCGCACAAAGCGGCTAGAGTTGTGGCTTCATTAGAGCCTGCAGGAGTTGCCAAGTTGACTGCGCCTGCATATGCTTTCAAGCTAGGCTCTAAAGGAACTGATGCGCTATAAGCATTTGCGTTAGTTCCAGATGTACCTCTACTCGCACCAGTAGTTGCGTATGAATAGTTTGTTGTACTTGCTGCAATACCAATTGCCAATAGATCAAGGCTAGGAGCAAAGCGTTGCTTCTCTAGGTAGTAGGTTTGTTGAGCGCGGTTTGCAGAACCAACATAGGTCTTAGCTTCAGATTGACGAGCTTTAGCAGCTTGGTTCAAGAAAGAAGGAAGTGCGATCGCAGCGAGAATACCGATAATGATAATAACAACGAGAAGTTCGATTAGGGTGAAACCCTTTTCAGAATCTTTTTTGCTGAGGATGTGCTGAATGAGCTTTGTTTTGAAGTCGGATTTCATAATTCTTTATCCCGTATGTATCAAGAAAAGTAACTTGTTTGGGTTATGGAAGTAACTTACCCACAATTTATCAAGAAGATATCATCATCCATGAAAAAAGTTTTTGTTTAAGTTTTGTTAAAGTATTAACCTTAACTTTTCTATTAATCTTCTTGAACAGAGAAGTTATTAGGGCAAACCATAGTTTGTCCTCCTGCATTTAAGCCACCAGGTGGAACTGGGTCAATATTCGGAACATTGGCAATACAAAAAACTGTATCGATTCGGACGACCCCAGGAATACCTACAACACTTACAAAGGCTTTGGAATATGGCGATACGGGCATGGCAACATTGGTAATTAATTGCTTAAGTTGCTTAGGGCTTGTGGCTCCATTGACATCACCACCAATAGATGAATAGGTATAGGAAGATGAAGCTGTATTCACGCCTAGTCCTAAGTTACCAATATTTTCTGTAAATGTTTGTTTCTCTAGATAGTATGCCTGCTGCAATCGGCTCATTGTGCCAATATAGGCTTTTGCCTCTGCAAAGCGGGCTTTATCGGCTTGCCTGAGAAACGATGGCAGGGCGATCGCTGCTAAAATGCCAATAATAATGATTACGACCAATAACTCAATAAGTGTAAATCCTTGGTTGCCTGCCCTATCAGAATCTTTTGCTACCTGAGAATAGCGATCGCATAGCCACCTAACAATGACGATATCTAAAGTTTTCCCTGCCATATTAGTTTCCTGTAACAAAATTTTAGCCCACCCACTCACAATTAAGTTACCCAAAATTTTAGGCTTTAATTAAGCCTCTAATAAAGAATTAAATGTCTCATCAAGGTGAGAGTTCAGGCTTATACATCACCTTTGCAAGAGGGGGCAGAAAATTCTTTTAAAATATTATTAATCCTTAAATCAAAGTTGATTGCTTCTCTAGGATTGCAAAACACTTGAGCCTTGAGGCGCGGATCGGCACATAGTCCAATTACCAAAATATTAATATGCTCAATATAGGCAGCATTGAGAGCCGCTTTGCCATTTTCATACACTAAGGGAATCCCTGGTTGGATAATGGCTAGATGTTGAAAAAATTGATTGGTAATGACAAAGCACCGATCTAGATATTGTTGTAGTTGTTCAAAATCAACCGTTGTGGCTCCTTGAATATCGGCAAGGGTATAGGCGATCATATCGATGGGGGTGCGATCGCTAATAAATGGCATCGGTGCATTTTGCCAAACCAATTCCGCCGCATCTAAAACATGGTGTTGCACCAATAGCCTAGTTTGAAAGTCCATTGGCACAGCAGGATCGAGTCCTAAATCAGCAAAGACTTGACTGGTGGTAGTCCGCACAAAGGGACGATCCAACTGTGAGGCGATCGCGATCGCTAAAGTAGTTTTGCCTGTGCGATGTGCGCCACAAAGTCCTAAGTTGCCTGTTAGATTGCCGTTAGACATGAATTAGTAAATGTTGGCTAGAGGATCACTAGAGAATTTGGGAGAGAAATTTTTTAGTGCGTTCTTCTTGGGGTGCATTAAAAAACTGCTCTGGGGTTGCCTCCTCCACGATTAAGCCACCATCCATAAATACAATCCGATCTGCGACTTCACGGGCAAAGCCCACCTCATGGGTAACAACCACCATGGTCATGCCTGAATCCGCCAGCGATCGCATTACGTCTAGCACCTCCCGCACCATTTCAGGATCGAGGGAGGAGGTCGGCTCATCAAACAGCATAATTTTGGGCTGCATTGCCAAGGCTCTGGCGATCGCCACCCGTTGCTGCTGACCTCCCGATAGTTGTAAAGGAAATTTGTGTGCCTGTGCCGCGATGCCCACCCGATCTAATAACTGCATCGCCACTTCTAAAGCCTTCACCTTTGACCATTTGCGTACCCACATCGGCGCAAGGGTAATATTTTGCAATACAGTTAAATGCGGAAACAGGTTAAATTGCTGAAATACCATACCCACCTCACGCCGAATGGCATCGATATTGCGATCGCGATTTTGATCAAGGTCGGGCGACAACTCAAAACCATCAACCACAATTTTGCCGCTTTGATAATTCTCTAAACCATTAAAAGTACGCGCAAAAGTGGATTTCCCAGAACCTGAAGGCCCCATAATCACCACCACTTCTCCCCGTTGCACCGCCAAGCTCACCCCCTTCAGCACATGGAAACTGCCAAACCACTTATGCACATCCTGCGCCCAGAGCATCGGTTCATCCATAGTTATAGACTATCCTGATGAATGACTCTGGCATCTAATCCCGTTGCCGATCGCATGATCATGCGTAGTACCTCTGCCCGATCGCGATCGGGATAACCCTGCACCATGATCACATAGCCAAATCGTGAGGGAATCACCTTGGCTGTTGGTACGACACTTTTGGCAAGAGACAACATTTGCGGCTCTGAGGATGGTAGCACCACTAAGTAAGGAAATTGATCCTTGGCGGGTGGCGGAATCAATGCAGCTAAATTGGCAAGGCTAGTTTGTGGTTGAGCAGCATTAGCTGCAACGGCAGTACTTGATGTAGCTGGCGGTATTTTAGCCTCTGAACTGACAGTGGGAATTGTAGTTGGCTCAGTGGCGCTACTACGCTCTATGACAATGGGGATAGGGGTTGTTGCTGGAGGTGCTTGCACGGCAGGGGCATTGGGCGGAGAGCTAGGTGCAAAAATTGAACGAGGTTGTGGTGGTGGCAGTGTGGTTACAGGTGGTGGTGACATAACGATCGGCTCGCGATCGATCAAAACCTCACTGGTTGTTGCTGCATTTGAAGAGGTTGCTCCAGTGCTAGATCGCACCGTTGGCGTTTGCGGCTGAGGATCGGCGGAAACGATGGGATTAGCTTTGGGAGGGATCAAACGAGGAGTTGAGCTAGGAGGTTGAGGAGCAGGAGCCGTTGGCGTAGCCCCTGCAAAAAGAATATTACCTGCGATTTTTTGATTATTTAATTGATTACCGACTGCCACCTGTGGCACACCTGAATTATTATTGAGATCTTTTTCTCCATTATTTTGAAAAACATTTTGACCTAAATTCCCATCAGTTCCTAGATCAGGGGTGGGATAGCCTTGGCGATCTTTGAGAATGACAACACCATTACGCTTGCTGTCAGTAATTAAGTTATTGCGTAGTGTGGGGGCAGCCAAATTAGAGATGACAATCCCATCAGTATTTTTCACAATATTGTTATTAATGACAGACACACGCGATCGCTGACCGATCGCTAAACCAAACCCTGTATCCTCAAACCGATTATTGCGTATTTCACCAGTACTGCTGCCAACAGCCGAAATTCCATTCGCGCCATTATTTTTAAACAGGTTATCGTTAATCGTTACCTCAGCATTACCCGTAATAAATACACCCTCACGGTTGCTATTTATCAAACTGCTATTGGCGATCGCCACCCCCTTGCTCGATTCCACCCAAATCGCCGTACCTCGAGAATCCCGATTAGTAACAGTTAGCCCCTCAATACGCACCCCATCAGCCATTACAAGAGTCACATTTTGACTGGCAAAGCTAGGGCTAATAAATTTGCCACTGCCCTGCACAATGACTCCCGACCCTAATACTGAAGGTTCTCCTCGCAAAGTGATACCCTCAGGCACTTTGATAGGAAAATTTTCTCCCGTATCGCGGCTGTAAGTACCTGAACTAAGCTGTAATACCGTTCCCTTTGCGGGCTGACTGGCTAAAGCCTCTGTAATTGAAGTGTAGGGATTATTGGGCGAACCATCTCCCATCCGTGAACCCGTTCCCAATAACTTCGGTCTGACATAAATCAAAGCAGCCGTTTGGGGTAATTGCGTTTGCGTCAGTTGGCTAATCAGTTGGTTAGCTTGGATTGCCTGATTAGTCTGATGGGACAAAGTGACATTTATTGGCTGGGCGATCGCTAAATCACCCAATAAAACACCAAAACTAGCTATACCCAAATTGGCAACCAAACGCAGGGCATGATTCATCGTCCACTTGCCAGAAACATCAATACATAAAAATCTGCCAAACTTCCACATAGATATCATTGCTAGGTGATTGCTAAAGCTGTCATATTCTCCGCATCATCATCTACGGCTAAAAATACAGCACATTATTATGAAAAGAGCCAATTTTTTTGTGACACAGCTTCACCGCACCACAAAAAAATTTAGTTTCTAATTACGCAGATTCGGGCTTAGGCATCGAAGCAGGATGCTGTAAAATTTCCGCAGTTGACAGCTTTTCTACCATTTCCCTAGTAATCAAACAGCGAGTTACATCCTTACGCGATGGCAATTCGTACATCATATCCAGCATCAACTGTTCGACAATGCCGCGCAAAGCCCTTGCCCCAGTCTTACGCCGATAGGCTTCCTTGGCGATCGCCTGTACCGCATCCGACTGAAACTCTAGCTGCACATTATCCATTTTGAGCAACTTTTGGTATTGCTTGATCAAAGCGCTGCGCGGTTCCGTCAAAATAGCCATGAGTGCTTTTTCATCAAGAGGATCAACCACCGCCATTACAGGTACACGACCAATAAATTCAGGAATCATCCCAAATTTAACCAGATCATCGGGTTGCACATTTTTCAAAATCTCTGCCGTCCGTTTTTCTCTGGGAATGGCATCCCCTTGCTGGACAAACCCCATAGACTTCTTGCCAATACGTTGCTCGATGGACTTATCCAAGCCACCAAAGGCTCCACCACAGATAAATAAAATATTTTTGGTATCAATTTGAATACAGTCTTGATAGGGATGCTTGCGCCCACCCTGAGGCGGCACATTCGCAACTGTCCCCTCCAGCATTTTTAATAAAGCTTGCTGGACACCTTCCCCAGACACATCCCTTGTGATCGATGTATTTTCACTTTTGCGAGCAATTTTATCAATTTCATCAATATAGATAATGCCACGCTGTGCCTCCTCCACATCTAGATCAGCGACCTGCAGGAGACGTAACAAAATATTTTCGACATCTTCACCCACATAGCCCGCTTCGGTTAGCGTAGTCGCATCGGCTACCGCAAACGGTACATCGAGCATCTCCGCTAAGGTCTGGGCTAAGAGAGTCTTGCCACATCCCGTTGGGCCAATCAAGAGAATGTTAGATTTTTGCAGTTCTACACCATCTTCGGGCATATTTTTACCCGCAGACTCCAAAAAGCTAAGACGCTTGTAATGGTTATATACAGCAACGGATAGAACTTTTTTGGCTTCATCTTGTCCCACCACATTTTCATCAAGATAACGCTTGATGTCACGGGGCTTAGGAATTTGGTTCAGGTTTAGATTTGCCGCAGTTTTGGTTTTGCGCTTTTCATTGGCTGCTTCCTTGCGCTGAACAGCTTGTGGTGGTGCGCTGTTAAACAGCTCTTCATCAAGGATTTCATTACACAAATCCACGCACTCATCACAAATGTATACCCCCGGGCCTGCAATTAGTTTGCGTACTTGCTCTTGCGACTTGCCGCAAAAGGAACATTTGAGATGAGAGTCATATTTACTGGGCATAAGCTATCTCGCTAAACTAGGGAGAGGACAGATGACTGAGGGCTGTTGGTATTGGTTAAAACGCGATCAATTAAACCATATTGTTGAGCCTCTGCGGGGGACATAAAGAAATCTCTTTCAGTATCCTGCTCAATTTGTTCTAGAGGTTTGCCTGTATTTTCGGCTAACATTTCATTGAGCGATCGCTTGATATACAGAATTTCTTTAGCTTGAATCTCAATATCAACTGCTTGACCTTGAGCGCCACCAAGGGGTTGATGGATCATGATCCTAGCGTTTGGCAGAGACATTCTTTTACCCTTAGCTCCAGCCGCTAATAGAAACGCCCCCATACTAGCAGCTAAACCCATACAAATTGTACAAACATCTGGTCTGACATGGTTCATCGTATCTAAAATTGCCATGCCTGAATAGACGGAGCCGCCTGGAGAATTGATATACAGATAAATATCTTTTTCAGGGTCTTCGGCTTCTAAAAATAAGAGCTGGGACATAATCAGGTTGGCGCTAGTATCATCAACTTGAGTTCCCAGAAAAATAATTCTTTCGCGCAATAGCCGAGAAAAAATATCAAAGGCTCTTTCTCCTTTGCCCGACTGCTCAATTACCATTGGCACAACTTGACTTTGAGCTTGTTGTTGAGCTTGCATGGAAGCGATCGCGTATTGATTTAGTAGTTGACTATGCAAAGCAAACACTCGTTTTGAATTCACCATGATTTTGCAGCGTTATACTGCAATTATTATAACTAATGCTTGATGTAGTTGTAATGAAAGAGGTTTGCAGCTTACCCTAGGCATATCCTCCAAACCTCTTTCATTAGTCTAGTCTTCGGCGGCGGTGGCTTCGACTGTCACTGTACTGGTCGATGCAGCATCCTCAGTTAATACCTCCACCTCAAGATCACCTGACTCCTCTGTGGATTTTTTCAGAGATCCTTGGGGAACTAACTCAATTTCTGAGTTGTCAACTAACCACTGCAAAGCCTTTTCAGTCAAGATTTCATCGGTGATGAGATCAACTAGTCTAGATCTATCAATGCTCTGCCCCTTGAGGTATTCCAAAGCACCATTTACTCTGTCCTGAATCTCACTAGGATCAGCGATGAGATTTTCTTCAGCAATGACCTTATCTAGAGCAACTTTGCGCCTAATACGCTTAATAGCTTCAGGATAGTTGAGGCGGCGCATTTCTTCGATGAGTTCTTTAGTAAACAGTTGCTTAAGCATTGAGGGATCAATCTGCTCTTGCAAGTAACTAGCCTGCTGTTTTACCAAAAAGTCTAATTCTTGACGAATCAGGGTTTTGGGCAACTCCACTTCGAGGTCTTTGGTAAGAGCATCAAGGACAGCATTTTCCTTGTTACTTTTGGTTTTAGCTTCAGCATCGCTGATGGCTCTTTGCTCAAGTACTTCGCGCAATTCGGCAATGGTTTGCTTGTCGCTAATCGATTGAGCAAATTCATCATCTAGGTCTGGCAGCTCTCGACCTTTGATGGTTTTGATGGTGATGACATACTTAATCGGCTTACCGACATATTCTTCTGGGTAGTAGTCTTGGGGAAAGGTTGACTCTACTTCAATAACTTGATCGATCTCTGCGCCAATGATGGCTTTGACTACCTCTGGAATGAATGCATTTTCATCGACATCGATCTGAAAGTCTTGTTCACCTGCATCTTCAATGGGTTCACCATTTTCTAAGTTAATTACTTGTAGATCAATGGTGACCACATCATCAGTTTGAATAGGTCGGTTTTCGGCGGGGACAAGGGTAGATTTGCGAATTTGGAGGCTGCGGAAGGTGCGATCTACTTCTGTGAGGTCAGGTTTAATTTCTTCAGCCTGAACAGTTAGCCCCTTATAGTTTAATTCAGCTACTTCTGGTTCAATGTCGATCGCGGCTTTGAAAGATATTTCTTGTCCTGGTGTGAAATCTTTTACCAGTTCTTCAACGTTTGTAATTAGCTCGAAACCGCCCACAGACTTTTCTTTGATGTCCTTATTGGTTTCAAGGGCTTCATTTAGGGTCTTTTCGATTAATTCTTCTAATACATTGAGCTTCAGTCGTTCTGTACCAACTTGTCTGAGTACTAGCTGTTTTGGTGCTTTTCCCTTGCGAAAGCCAGGCACTTGTATGGTGCGGGTTAGGTCTTTAACGAGGCGATCGTATATTGCTTGAGACTTTGCCCCTTCAACTTGGATGTCAAAACTAACTTGACTGGTGGGAAGTTTCTCTAAAGTAACCTTCATTATTAAATTATGCCTAGATTGAGTATGTCCAGATCTATAGGGATCTAAATAGCGATTTTTGGGGTAGCAATGACTTTGTTTTTATGCCAAGTTAATAATATTACATCATTGGGGGTTGCGATGGTTGTAAATTTTGGTTGGGTATTTTGGGGTTTAACGATGGCGTGGTGCATCAGGCATATCAATTAAATAAGCTAGTGACCATCGATTAGGATTTGGATTTTAGGACCTGTGGCGGCAAGTCTAATGGTCAGACCATTTTGAACGGTTTCTTTGTCTATTTGGACATCATTTATGTATGTACCATTAGCGCCAAGGTTGATCACTTCCCAGTGTGTGGGGTGGCGATGTAGTTCAACGTGGTAGCGTGATACGACTGAGCTGTAGAGAATTACGTCGTTATCTCCCGATCTGCCAATCCGAATTACTGGTTCAGATTCAAACTTCCAAGTTTGGATTGGTAAGGCTTCGATAGGATGTAGTAGGTTCAGCGTAATCACAGTTTTACCCGATTTTAGGTTGAAGGTGCTTAGTTTGAGCTATTTTATAGCCTTTGTTTTAGTTTATGTAGATATTATGCCCTTTAACAAAAGGTTTAGTGTCCTTTGGGTGTTATAGCTGTAGACACTTGTATTAGGACAAATCAAAACCCAAGGCGTAACTTCGCGCCGCAATTCGTATGCTGGTTGTGTGTCCTAACAAGCATGTCGGCAGCTATATACCAATTTTAAAGTAAGTTTAATCAGCCGTTTGTGAAACCCATCGCACATCGCAAATGATAGAACATCATGTTTTGGGGAATTGGTATAAATCCTATAGGTATTTGTAAGGGTGAGAGTAAGTTTTTCAGGATGAAGGTAAATATTATTGGTTGTGGTGTAATTGGGGCGGCGATCGCTTATCACATTAGTCGAGTTAGTCGAAATGATCATCGCTGCTTTGATACTGGTGCTGCCCTAGATATTAGTGTATTTGAGGCAAATCCTCGCCCTGCGATGGTCGCAACGGGGGCATCCTTGGGGGTGTTGATGGGGGCTTGTAGTGCTAAGGCTAGGGGGGATCTGATTAATTTGCGTTTGCGAAGTTTGGGGATGTACGATCGCTGGATTGATGATTTGCAGTCGCAGACTGGGTTAAGTATTTTATATAACCGTCAGGGAATCCTGAATTTATACCGATCGCCTGTGATGTCAAAATTGCAATCTTTGATCGCCATACGCAAAGAACAGGGTTTTGATTTGGAATGGTTGGAGCCTTCACAAATGCCAGATTTTTTGCGCGATCAGACTCTGGGGGGGCTTTTTAGTCCGTGCGATCGCGCGGTGCATCCAGTTCAGTTAGTCAATGCTTTGGTGACAGCCTCGGCAATGAATGGTGTCACTTTTTATTGGGATCAGCCAGTACAGAATTTGAGATCTCTTGTGGGAGATGCCGATGCAATTACGGTAGTCACGGCTGGCATGGGAGCGAGGGAGTTGCTGGCTCCAATTTTGCCGCGCGAAATATTACAACCAATTGGCGGTCAAGCTGTGCGGGTGAGGTTGCCTAATTTGGGTTTGCAGCAGGTCATCCATGCTGAAGGGGATCTTGCACCTGACATTTTGCCAGATTTAAATATTGTGCCTTTGGGTAACGATGAGTACTGGTTAGGGGCAACGGTGGAGTTTGAGGATCGGACACTTCCGCGACAGGAAAATATGGAGCTATTGCGGCAACAGGCGATCGCTTGGTGTCCTGCTTTTCAGGATGCAGAGATTTTGGAAACTTGGGCAGGTCATCGTCCGCGCCCACAGGGGGCAAAGGCTCCAATTTTAGGGGCAGTGCCAGATTTACCCCATATTCTTTTGGCGATCGGGCATTACCGCAATGGAGTCATGATGGCTCCTATCACGGCTCAGATTATTAGTGATCTCATTTTGAACGGTGGCTCGGATTTACCTTGGCAAGGTTTTGCTTTGAAATGACGATGAAGTTGTATCGCCTAAAACCTCTAACTATTTGCCCAATAACCCCTTAACGCCAGTTTTGAGCCAATCATAGAGACTTGTACCACCAAAGGCGATCGCGTAGAGGATCGAGCTAGTCAAAACGAGACCACAGATGCTTAGGGCTATACCCGCTAGGCTAATGGCTCCATCATCATCTAATAGTCCAAAGCCAATCACAAATATAGCCATGGCGGGGAGTGTATTAGTACCAGGAATGGGAATCAGCATCGATATAGCCATAAGCGCGATCGCGATGCCGATCACAACACGACCCACTAAGCTAGTGCAAACTGGAGTTAATCTTGGTTTAGATAATTTTTCAATTTTTTGGATCCAAGGAATTCCCGCTTTGATCAGTCCTTGGATGCGTTGCAAGGAAATCGGACGATGCATGATCTTTGATGGCAGCCAAGGGGTATGAGCACCCAAAATTAGTTGAATCGCCAAGATCAGCAACACGATCCCAAAGGGTGTAGAGTAACCAGCCGCAGGAATAGGCAATGCTGAAGGTAATGCTAGTAAAACAAATAAA
This sequence comes from Pseudanabaenaceae cyanobacterium bins.39, assembly GCA_033765135.1. Taxonomy (GTDB): domain Bacteria; phylum Cyanobacteriota; class Cyanobacteriia; order Pseudanabaenales; family Pseudanabaenaceae; genus Pseudanabaena. Next base: position 77,370 of record JANRII010000011.1, on the reverse strand, counting down.
AAGCCAAAGGTGCGCTCTCCCGCAATTTCCAAGGCATCAGCAAGAGTAATTTGCTCAGAGGGTGGTTCTTCGATAAAAAAATGATGTAAGTCTTGGGAGATCTGCGCCATAGTGGGTTGATTTGGACAAACCGTAACGAATATATCGATATCAGTTAATCATAAGCGATATGTTAAAAATGAATATGTTTAGATTGCAGAGCTATAGAATAAAGCTGCTACACGCAAATTTTAGAATGCTCTAGAATTCATGAAAAATCCTTTTGTTTACCGTGCCTTACAAATTACATCCGTACTTACAATTTATTCGGTTGTCTATATCTGGGCATCAACCGCCCATGTGGAAATAGTTTCTGAGATTTTAGATAGCCTTGACTCTTTGTTGCTTGCCTTAGCGATCGCCGTGATCTTGCCTGTAATTTGTTTCAAAGTATTGAGCAAGTTAGCCAATCGACCTGCATTTCTCGATCGCCAAGCCAATGTTTCATCCCCATCCAAATTCGTTAGCACCTCCGATCAAGGCTCGGCAGATTCAGAAGATATTGATCCCAACCTCATGCAATACCGAGGTATTTGGTATAAGCCTGAAGATATAGCTTCTGATACTGCAAGTCAGGCAGATCAATCCGATGAAGGCAATTCGCACTCCGAGGAAGCACCCAATGTCAATCGTAAATCGGTGGTTAAATATCGCGGTGTTGATGTTGAGATTTCCAATAGCAAAGCATCTGATCCAAGTAATGAAACTACTCAAGATGCTCCAAATGTCCCTAAATCAGCAAAAACTAGAGTTAAATATCGCGGTGCTTACCTAGATTAAAATGTATCCATTAGTCATGTTAATTGCCATCTAGAACAAATCTAGGGTGTCTTTTTTCGGAATTTAGAGATAATGCCACTGGCGATCGCGCCTGCCATAACAATACCAAGCACAGGCTGAATCAGGGGTTGCCAGAGTTGTTGCCAAAGTGCAAAGCCGAGATTAATTTTTAAACTCTCCCCCCCAAGCGCCACCATAAACCAAGCAAAAAAGAAAAATACTAGAAATAAGTTGAACATCAAAAATTTGTTCACCCAATTACCAATCTGTTCCATAAAATTCCTTTTAAATCTATTTTTATCTGTAATTTAGTTACTGATGTTACGTGGAACTCAGGGTATGAATCTCCTGCTGCTAGCAAAGCAGGGCAACCACAGAGGGATTGCCCCTACCTGAATAATTTAAATTTGGCGTAGGGGCTGTGCCCCGTGCCAGCCCCGATCATCCAACATAGCAGGAATTCCTTCCACGTAACATCAGTTAGTAAGATTTAGACTGCGCCAAAGTGAGATGCTCCCAATATGATGTTCTTTTAGAACTTCTTCTTATTAAGAACTTATTATTTTTGGAGACGGCGGAGTTCCTCTTGCAACGCTTGAACTTTATCCTTCAAAATATCCACTTCATCGGGGCGATCATTTTGGCTATCTTCATCATCAATCGCAATAGTACGCGGTTGCTCTTTACCACTGGGTTCGGAGGAGATATTTTCGCCAAGGGGTTTTTGAGCATTACGCACTAAGTCATCAACAAACTTTTTAGCTTCTTCGGTGGTCATTTCCCCGCGTTCCACCAACTCATCAGCCAACTTACTAGCTTGATTGCGAAGTTCTCCAAGGGTAGCACTGGCCTTTTCACCTGCCACCGTTGCCAAGCCCATTCCTAGATAAAATGCTTTTTGGACGATGCCACCAAATGGATTCATGACATTATTGATAGTTTAATGAACTCTTTGATTATATATGTTTTTTCCTGATTGGCTGTCACAACAATCTGTGCAAAACCCGTACAAGATCGCTCTTTCCTTTTACCCAACCGCAACTCAAGGGCAGCCCCCTCAGGCTCAAAATTGGACATTTGCTCACCTAGATTGGTTATCGCATCAGTGGGCGGAGCAGTTGCAGGCATGGGGAATTAGCAGGGGCGATCGCGTCGCAATTTTGGCAACCAATCAACCACATTACTTAATTTTGATTCATGCGCTTACTAAATGTGAAGCGATCGCCGTTTTCTTAAATATTCGCCTCACCGCCACCGAGCTATCTTGGCAAATTCAGCATAGCCAGACCACTTACCTCTGCTATGACGATTTCACCGCCTCCACCGCTACAGCTATTCACCATCAATTGCCCAACTTAAACATATTGAATATATTAAAAAATTTGCCATTATCACAGTTCCCGACCGCATCGGAATCCATTATTCAAACAAGCCCTACTTCTTTCCATCGCCTTAACTTCCAAAATCTCCAAGGAATTTTCTTTACTTCAGGGACAACAGGCAAGCCCAAGGCAGTTCCCCTAACCTATGGCAATCACTTCTTTAGCGCGATCGCTTCTACCCTCAAAATAGGTTCTAATCCCGATGACAATTGGTTGCTATGTATGCCCCTGTTTCATGTGGGCGGATTGGCGATCGCATGGCGTAGCCTCATCAATGGCACACAAATCACCCTCTTACCCAAATTCGATGTGGAATCAGTACTAAACATGATCCTGCCATCCAAGATTAGTCTGATTTCCCTAGTTCCCACCATGCTAACGCGCCTCTTACAGCATGATCAATGGCACAGCCTGCAATCTTTGCGCGGCATTCTCCTTGGTGGCGATGCGATCCATCCTGAATTGCTTCAGATCTGCCTAGAACGGAACTTATCAATTATGCCCACCTATGGCATGACTGAAGCCGCTTCTCAAATCACAACCCTGCTTACCTACGAATTACGCGCAAAACAAGGTTCGTCAGGTTTACCACTATTGGGAATGGAAGTCAAAATAGTATCAACTACCGATGATGCTCTCGATACTGCTCCTGATTTGCCAAGAGGCGAAGTGGGGCAGATCGTCATTAGGGGGGAAAATGTGATGGGCGGCTATCTCCATCATAGCAAACCACAGCAGGGGCAATGGTTTGCCACAGGTGATCTAGGCTATAGCGATCGCGATGGCTATCTTTATGTCATCAATCGGCGCACAGATCTAATTATCAGTGGTGGCGAAAATATCTATCCCAGTGAAGTCGAAGCGATTTTGTTACAGCACCCAGCGATCGCCGAATGTTGTGTTTTTGGTAAGGAGGACAAGGAGTGGGGCGCGATCGTGGTAGCTGCTATTGTGCTTCAGAAAAATGATCAGAGCCTATCCTTAGACTCAGTGAGAACTTTTTGTCAGCAGCAAGGGCTTAGTTCCTATAAACTCCCGAAAGCCATACATATTTGTCCTAGCTTATCCAAGTCCGCCTCAGGCAAAATTCTCCGTCAGCAAGTGTCCCTTGTCTAGATCGTAATTGATGCATAGCTACACCGTTTATATGGTGTGCTTTTCAACTTAAGGGCAATTTTAAAATCTCGTTTAATACAAAAAATACAGTAGACAAAAAAACTATGAATAAAACTTTTGTTCAGGGCAAAATAGGCTTCTTAGATATCTACAAAATTTTAGATGTAGGTGCGAAATATATCCCCTTCTTAGTACCTAAACTCTACGACCTCCTAGGTGTGACATTTTTAAAACTGAATAAGCACTATACACACTAGAAAAAAAGCGTGCCAATATAAATCTCCTCATTTTTGGGAGGTTTTATAGTTTTAGATTTCACCTTGTAACTGTCTCAACAGAGATACAGAAGTCGTTAGCTCATGCCTTAGCAAAATATCTAAGTACTCATCAAAACTTTTAGGTGACTTTTTTAAACGTTGTCTAGCTGTTTCTACTGCCTTGACAGCCTTTAATGGACTTAGATCGATGAGATTGGCAATAAAATCATCGGGGTGCAATGCCTCAATGTCATGAATATCAAGGACATCTTGCGGAAAATCCTTGATATTGAAAGTAATGATTTGGTTAGCTTTACAGGCGATCGCCGCCGCTAAGACATGGCGATCGTCTGGATCAGGGAGTGTTAGAGACGGAATTAGCCACTCAAAATTTGTAACCAAACAGTCTCTAACATTGCTATTCATTAGCTCCTTTATTTTTGTAAGTTGCTCTATGGTTAAGTCAGGACGATTTTTTAGAACATTGCGTATCCACTCATCTTGAATTAAATCAGTCCATTTGGCTCTGCAAATATCCGACATTGCCAACTGCATCAATATATCCCGCAAGTAATTAGGGTATAAAACACAGGCATCATACAAAACCGTAAAATTACTAGCCATTAGTCATCATAAAGCCCTAAAGCTTCAGTTTGTGCCACAAGATCCTCCAAAGCTTTAACCCTTTTGGCATCAACTTTGGCTTTATATGCCATCAGGTCTTCAAAGTGTACTCTGCGATGTCTCCCTACCTTGTAATAAGGAATTTCACCAGTCTCCATTAACTTAATTAAAAAAGGACGCGAGACATTGAGGAGATCGGCGGCTTGTTGGGTAGTCAGTTCAGCATGAATAGGAATAAGCGTAACTGCGTTACCCTGTGCCATTTGAGTCAAAACATCTACAAATAGACGATAAGCTGCTTCAGGGATTTCAGCGACTTTTTCAGTGCCATCCTCCTCAACAATTTTTAGCTGATGGACTTTACGGCTAATATTAGCGGCAAGGATGCGACTACTTTCCTTAGAAATTTGAGATTCTTCTTCAGTAGGAATATGAGGTGATTGAGTGAGCGTAACCATAAGGAACCCTCAGATAAACTTTAAATCGTGTTTTTTATATGTCCTAGAGCGTAACATTTTAAACGCAGCAAACGAAGTAATCATATTAGCAAATAAATATATTTATGCTTCTGAATCTTAATCCTAGATTGCATTGCTGACTTAGGAATGAGGCTCTGATTGCTCAAATTTCAAAAACTAGATTTAGCGATATCTTTCAGATCATAAATAGGCAAATACTTCATACTGCATTCTGTAACGCCATTTGTTTTTCTATTAAATTGCAGAACCCTTATTCCGACTGAGGACATTCTTGCCACAGAGTCGAAATCTCCCGCAAACTGGAAAAACTGCCATTGCCCAAAATCAAATGATCCAACAGAGGGATATTTAACATTTTGGCCGCCTCCAATAGCTGACGGGTTAGTTGCAGATCTTCAGGACTAGGGTTAGTATTTCCCGAAGGATGATTATGCGCCAAAATCAAGCGCACTGCACCACTCCTTAGCACCTCTCGAAAAATGTCACGGGGATGAGCGAGGGTTTCCGTAGCTGTCCCAATCGTAATGATCTTTTGCGCGATAATCCGATTTTTGTTATCTAGCATCACGATCGCTAGTCGCTCCTGTGGTTGCCACATCAGATCTTGACTAAGAGCCGCCGCCGCGATCGATGGATCAGTTACTTCCGTCAGATCAGGAGGTTTAGCATAGAGCGCCCGTTTACCCAATTCGATCGCCGCCAAAATTGTCGTTGCCTTAGCAGGCCCCACCCCCTCAATTTGCATCAACTCCTGCGCCGAAACATTTTGCAATGCCGCCACAGGATCAGCCGTCCGATCCTTACCGATTGTTTGTAAAATCAACTGCCCCAACCCCACCGCCGATAACTTGCCAGAACCTTGACCAGTTCCCAACAAAATCGCTATTAATTCAGCATTGGCTAGACTGCGTACCCCTTGAGCTAGTAATCTCTCACGAGGGCGATCGCTCTCCGCCATATCCACAATGCGTAACGAATAACTCATGCAATTAAAATGATTAAATTAATTCAAATCATAACAATTAATTACACATAATTTTTTTGTTAACGAGATAAAACCTTAAATTAGGCGCTGGAAATCGGTAAAATCAAACGGCTCAGAATGCGATTATCTTCTAACTGGTAAAGAGACAACTCTCCCCCCGCTTCCAGCATCAAACTTTGGCAAATAGCAAGATGTAAACCTGGGGGCTGGTCTAAAATTGAAGGCGATAAAGCATCGATCGCTCTGCCCTGATGTAGTTCTTGCAAAAGAGTTGCATCCACCACCCCATAATCTGTGATCGACAACTCCAACAACTTCTCATCAATTTGGCGACACCAAAGATCAACTCTCCCTCCCACTTCTGAGCGACCACAGGCAAACAATAGCAATTCATTTAAGATCATTTCAATCTTGGCAATATCACCCCCAATGACCACATTGGCTTGGTTATGTACCTGTGACCAGAGTTGCCGTTGTTTGACCAGCGAATCCACTCGCTCTAACGCCCGTTTGATCATGCCCGCCAAAGGAGCCGTTTCATAGTTAGGACGTAACCGCCACTGCTCCTTGCGAATAATTTGGGGTAAAGGAGATAGAGAACCTTGCAACTGCTTCAAAGAGCTTTGCAAGGTCACATTATTAATTCCCCCTGTACCATTAGCGCGGGAATCCACATCGATCAATCTCTGTACCCCAGTACTGACAGTACGATAAATATCTTCTAAGCGGCGATGCTTGTACCAATTGAGACGCTCTAGCTCCTGCCGATTATGCTTGAGATGATCAACTAACAAGAGATGGCGGCGTGACCAAGATAATTGATTTGTTAGCATATTAAATGCTTGTAATTGGCGATCGATCCAACGTCTTCCGAGCCGATCAGCCACCAAAATCATCCCTGTCGGCTGATGGTCAGGGGAAGTCCGGAGGGCTGTGACCATCATTTGTCCAAGGGCTGGCGCATTGAGCCAAGCCTTGGTTGACTCAGGCAAATCATGGATACTTAGGGGCAGAATTCCTTCCGTTTGGTTTGCCCACTGGACTAGTTGATCCTCTTCGATCGCGATTAAAGTTTCACTAATCGATAACTTGTACTCATCACGGCTGGCAAATACTGAGGCAATCTGCCCACCTTGACGGCCGGGCAACCAAATGACTAGCACTGCTAACGGCGATTGAGTCACCTGTGCCATCAGTTGCGTAGCCGTGTGGTGTAATTTATCAAGGCTATTAGCCTGCTGCAAAGCCACTAGCCCAAACTGCACCGCCTGATGGGATTTTTGGCGCTCATCGGAAATACGCTGAAGCTCATTTTGATGCACAATTAACCCCACCTGTTGAGCCACCGCCTGCACCATTTCGCGCTCAGGTCTTGACCAAGTGCGAGGAGCTTCATGGGCAACTGCCAAAATTCCCTCAATGGATTTCCCCAAAGATGTGCTACTCACCACCATCGATCGCATTTCCAAATCAATCAACGAATCTCGCCATGCCAAAAACTTAAAGTCACTATCCAAGTTTTCTAAGGTAGCCGCATCGGTAGATTGCTCTAGCATTTGCATATCAACGGGGGCAAGCCCTGGCAATACAGAGGGGATCGGACGACGATTTTTCGGATGGTGCTGATAGTCGATCTTAAAAATATCGTTATCCTTGTCATAGGTGGCCACCCAAAAACGCTCCAAGCCCAGACGTTGACAGAGTTGTTCGGCGGCCTGCTCTAGAGCATTTTGCCAATCGAGATCGGAGTAAATAGCGCGGGCAATACCTGCGGTGAGGATTTGATCGGATGCAATGCGATCGAGCGTTGCTTCCATTTCTTCAAGGGGAGCCGTAATAGCTGCAAGTTGGGCAGCCCCACGCACAAAATTGCGTTCATCATCTGTCCATAGCCTTGGCTCATCGCCCTCCACTGATAAAAAACCTAGCAACTCCGACTGGAAAAATATGGGCGCAATAATAATCGAGACTGCCCCAAACTGCTCCATAACTCGACTACTGATTTCCCCCCTAGTCATCGACTTTGCATCAACCACCACCACCACCTGATCCTTGGCTAGGGATTGGTATAGGCCGGGCGCATTTTGCATGGTTACGCCTGCACTGTTGTCTTGAGACTGTTTATTGCGGGGGCCTGGCTGTCGGTTCGCAATGCGTCGCCAAAAGTATTGATGTTCTCGTTCAAACCAATAGATATTGGTGTGATTGGGCATGACAAAACTATGGGTTTGCTGCACAATTTCTTCGAGGCGCTCATTGAGGGTGGGGATATTCCGAATCTGCGCCAGAATTTGCAGTAGGGGTTCATCGGGACGCTTTGAGTTGTGGTAATGCCACTCTGTATCAAGGCGGCTCAAGGTTGCGCCTAAGGCTCCTAGAACAACGGACAATCTGGCTCTTTCTTCGTTGCGTGGAGTCACATTCCATAGGTTTGAGCCAAGCATGACCAATCCAAAGCTGCGATCGCGATAGTAGATTGGCCAGAGCAATGTGCCTTGAATTTCAAATTTTTGAGCTAGTTTATGCCATTCTCCACTGCGCTTTTCAAGACGCAGATCAGCGATCGGTAAGGGTTTGCGCTGCAAAATCACTTGATCGAGCAAATCCCCTGCATTCAGGACAAACCTTTCCTTTAAAAATTTAATTTCACCTGCGGGAGTAGTACCACCTTTGCCCGTTAGCCGATGATTTTCTTCATCATAGAGAGCCAGCCAAATCAGCTTATATTCAAAATTGTCTTTTAGATAGTCGAGCGTGGCTACCAGCAAGTTATCAATATCATCTTCATCACGCAAGAACTGCATGATCCGCCCTAGATTAACAAATTGGCGATCCCATGGATTTGTTCCTGCTTGACTCATATTTTTGCCTGGAGGGTTTTGACTTAAGTATGGTTAGCGGCGAGATAAGTTCTTTAATAGGGAGAGCAGCAGTAAATCATGCTTTGTGCAATCACTTATCAACTTTTATAGCATTCTTTTCAAGAATGGTGATCAGAACTAAATAAACTGCGAACAAAAAATTAATAATTTACACCGATAATTAATCTACAGCTAGGTTAAAGCATAATTTAATGATTGCTAGATGATTGCTAGGGATTGCGAATTTACCTATTTGCCGATGATCCATTCTAGCGATCGCTCACCAATTTGCAGAGGAACACTCACAGCTTTGCCTATGCGAGGTCGCTCGTCGGTGGTCTCAATAAACTGTTTGACCTGTTCCACCACTCCCCAATCGCTGAGATAGGAGGCAATCCGATCAAGATGCTCGATAAATTCTAATTCATTCATGGAAAATGATTGCTGCTCCTGATAGCGCCACATCACTTGCATAAATATTTTACCCCTCACATTGCGTAACTGCACATCGTAGGAATATTGCCATTTGTTTAATATTGCTTGGCGCAGTTCTGCTCCTGTCATGGTTCTTTGATTAATAGTTAAATTGCGGGTTTGCTCAAGGTTCGACTGGGAGGCTGTTATATATTAGCGTATTCCAATTTTTTCTGTAATTACGTTGTCATACCAAATTAAGAAATTGCTATGCAATTTCTTAATTAAAAAACCTTACTGGGTTTGGTTTTTAATTTAAAAAAGTGTGATCACACTTTTTTAAATTGGTATCACCTTTAGCGAGGACAGGCTTTAGCTAGGTGTCCTTGATGTTTATGCAATATTTGGGTGGCGGTGGCAAGATCAAGGTTTTGCCAATGCATGAGTAAGGCGAGTTTGACCCGTTTGCCCGATCGCTCTAATAGCTCCTTGGCGGCCTCTCGCTCTAGTCCTGTCAGGTCGGCAATGATTCTAATGGCACGGTCTTCTAGTTTGCTATTGGTCACAGACACATCGATCATGCGATTGCTGTATACCTTACCAAGTAAGACCATGACTCCTGTGGAGATCGTATTGAGGACAAGTTTGGTGGCGGTTCCTGCCTTCAGCCTCGTGGAGCCTGCCAAAATTTCTGCGCCCACTAGGGGACGAATCTCTAGATCATACTGAGCAGGAAATTGCTCCACAGGAACACAGCAAAAAAATATGGTTTTAGCTCCGTTAGCTTTGGCTTGCCTCAAGGCTCCATGCACATAGGGAGTTGTTCCACCTGCGGTAATCCCAAAGACAACATCGCGATCGCTCACCTGAGCATCGATCATAGCGGCAGCGCCATCTTCAGCCCGATCCTCTAAGGCTTCGGAGCTTTTCACCATCGCACCGATGCCCCCTGCTAAGATGCCTTGAATTAGCTCAGGATCACTGCAAAATGTAGGCGGACATTCGGCAGCATCAAGGACTCCTAAGCGTCCACTTGTGCCAGCCCCCACATAAAACAAACGACCGCCATTGGCGATCGCGTTTGCAATTATCTCCATTGCTTGAGCGATCGCCACCTTTTCCCGTCCGACAGCCTGCACAGCCACCATATCTTCTTGATTAAACAATTCAGCGATCTCTAAAGGACTAAGCCGATCCAAATTTTGACTAGCAGGATTAGGTTGCTCAGTCAATAGATAACCGCGATCGCTGCTCTGCTGTAAATTATTACTGTTATTACTGTCCAAATTCAACCCTTGCCCTCTCAACAATTTCTGCGGTAATGCTATCACTGCCCGATGCCTGCGCTAACTCTTCGATACGCTGCCGAGCCTGCGATCGCACAAAATAAGGAATATTCTTGAACTTAACCTTAGCCTCATGAGTCCAACTCAATACTTGCAACGATTCATGATTTTCCATAACTTAATGGTGCTTATTACACCGAATCAACTAGGAAACTAATATAATGCTTACAGCATTTGCCCATAAACTTGGGTCAATAAAGCTTAATACTCACCCATACTCGATCCTGTTGCTCCGTTCACTTATCTGTAGTCCCTAGCCCATGTCTAATCTCCCTAATGGCTCTAATTTATCAGGCAGCGCTTTGGGAATGGTCTCAACGATTAGCTTCCCTGCCATTGTCGGCACGGCTGACATGATGCTCAAATCAGCCACAGTGCGCCTAGTGGGGTATGAAAAAGTGGGTAATGGTTTCTGCACCGCGATCGTTAGGGGACAAATTACCGATGTACGCATGGCGGTAGAAGCAGGGGCAGAAACTGCAAGGGAGTTCGGGCAGCTTGTTTCCACAATTGTGATTCCTCGTCCCTATCCCAATCTGGAAGCCATTTTACCAATTAGTAGCCGATTGAGCCAGTTGACGGCAGGGCAGTATAGCCGTCTCAGTAACCAAGCGATCGGCTTACTCGAAACACGCGGCTTTCCTGCTATGGTCGGTGCGGCTGACCTAATGCTCAAGTCGGCAGATGTGCATCTAGCAGGCTATGAAACCATTGGGGCAGGTTTATGCACGGCAATTATTCGTGGAAATGTGGCGGATGTGGCGATCGCGATCGAAGCAGGTATGTACGAAGCCGAACGCATTGGCGAATTCCATACCCTCATGATCGTTCCTCGTCCCCTTGAAGACCTCGAAGAAACCTTACCCACGTCAGACTACTGGATCGAAACCCCCACCCCTGTTAATATTCCCATGCTGGCTTTACAGGAAGAGCAGCGCGAATTGGTGGAGTTACCAAACTTAGAAATTACTCCAGAAGTTGCCGAAATGGAAACAATCGCGATCGCTACTCCCACAACCAAGCAAAAATTTTCCCAACAGTGATTAAGACCGATTAATAAAATTCTCTGCTGGTAAGACAAAGAGAGTCTGCCCCAAGTAAATCGCTAAAAATTTATTGGCATATTCACTAGCAAATCGTAACTAATACCAATTTAAAAAAGTGGTATGACACTTTTCCAAATTAAAAACCAAACTTAGATATTAATAAAATAAGCCAGAATTATGTTTGCTATTTAGTTTTATGATGCAAACTTATATTGTCAAATGTACCACCACTAGTTATCGTATATATAAAGATAGAGTTGAATGTATTAAAATCATTCGTTTCTTCTAATCATTTTCTCTAATTATTCAGATTTATCAACTGCATTAGCGACACAAAACACTTTTAAAACATTTCATTTTTAGGAATTTGTTGCATTAAAAAATTAAGATATTTTAATTTGACGAAAACTTAAAAAAATTGATGGTTTAAAGAGTCCGATTGTAGTTAAGATCAATAGTTGCATTCACATAGCCAATGGGCAATTTTACATGCCCAACGGATTATTAAAATATGCAACAGCGAGAACTTCAGTTTTTTAGAGATTTGTAAGGATACTGGCTTAAGTTATGCCGATCGCTATTGGAATGATCGAGACCAGAGGCTTCCCTGCCGTCGTAGAAGCGGCTGATGCCATGGTCAAGGCTGCTCGCGTAACCCTTGTGGGTTACGAAAAAATCGGCAGTGGTAGAGTGACAGTCATTATCAGAGGTGACATCTCTGAAGTGACCGCATCTATTGCTGCTGGGGTTGAGGGAGCAAAGAGAGTTAATGGCGGCGAGGTTGTTTCAACCCACACCATTGCTCGTCCACAGGAAAATCTAGAGTACGTATTGCCAATTCGCTATACGCGAGAAGTTGAACAATTCGCTTTCTAGGATTCTTGATTGCCTAGCCTAGTGCTAGAGCAACTCACAGGCGAGATATTGCGCTACCACCTTTTGCTGCTACTTTGTAATTGTCTCAAAAAGATTTTTTCAAAACAGTATCATACAGCTACATTTTTACCTTTTTCATTATTTGTTTTTAGGAGAATATAAATTATGGCGATCGCAGTTGGAATGATTGAAACCCTTGGCTTCCCTGCCGTTGTTGAAGCTGCTGACGCAATGGTTAAGGCAGCCCGCGTTACCCTAGTTGGTTACGAAAAGATCGGCAGTGGCCGTGTTACCGTTATTGTGCGTGGCGATGTATCTGAAGTGCAAGCTTCCGTAGCCGCAGGTACAGACTCCGTAAAGCGTGTTAACGGCGGACAAGTTCTATCCACCCACATCATTGCTCGTCCTCACGAAAACCTCGAATACGTTCTACCAATTCGCTACACCGAAGAAGTCGAGCAATTCCGTGACAACGTAAACTCCATCCGTCCTATGAACCGTCCATAGTTATAACCTAGCAAAACAGCACAACTGGCGTGACCGCTAGTTGCGCTTATTGCTTGCTCCTCTCACCATAATATTCGTACTAAAAACATGCAGATCGCTAAAGTTTGCGGTACGGTCGTCAGTACCTACAAAGAAGCAAACCTATCAGGACTTAAATTTTTACTTTTGCAATTAGTTGATGTGCAAGGGGATCTATTACCTGAATACGAAGTTGCGGCCGATACTGTTGGTGCTGGTGATGGTGAATGGGTTTTATTCAGTCGGGGTAGCGGCGCAAGGCAGGTTAGAGACAGTCTTAACCGACCGATTGATGCGGCAGTTATTGCCATTATCGATACGGTAACCCTTAGCGATCGCTTGCTCTACAGCAAAAAGTATAACGAAAGAATTCAATAATAAAATTACCAACTAAATTGACTCTTTCAATGTTAGTACTTCTAAATTTTTATAATTTTTAATGCCTTTTACTCTAAATTTTCTTTATCTGGAGGTGCGCTTTGTGAGTCAGTGTCGTTTGACGCATAGCCCCAACGACATAATAAAAAGCGCAGATTCACTATGGTAGTTCGTAGCTTTGCTGCCCCCCCTACACCTTGGTCTAGGAAACTGGCAGAACCCAAAATTGATCCATCCGCCTATGTGCATTCCTTCTCCAATTTAATTGGCGATGTCCACATTGGGGCGAATGTTTTGATTGCACCTGGCACATCGATCCGTGCCGATGAGGGCAACCCATTTCATATAGGTGACAGCACGAACGTTCAAGACGGCGTAGTTATACATGGTCTTGAGAAGGGTCGCGTGATCGGTGATGACGGTCAAGAATATTCAGTTTGGATAGGCAACAGCACTTCCATTACTCACATGGCGCTGATTCATGGGCCAGCCTATATCGGTGACAACTGTTTTATTGGCTTTCGTTCCACCATATTTAATGCTCGAATCGGCAAAGGTTGCATTATTTCCTTACACGCCCTAGTGCAAGATGTGGAAATCCCTGCTGGCAAGTATGTGGCCGCAGGAGCAGTAATTACCAAGCAACAGCAGGCTGACACCTTGCCTAATGTGCGCGAAATCGATCAACATTTTGCCAGTCATGTCATTGGCGTAAATGAGTCCTTGCGACAGGGATATCGCTGTGCAGCAGATGTTGCCTGCATTACCTCAGTTCGCAATAGTCAGGATCAGTCATCTCCAGATGTTAATAGCATTACAGCAAGTTCTGTTAACCAAACTCAACCTGCCCATCAAGTTAATCAAAATCATACAAACACATCAGTATCAAGGAACGGATCTATGAATGGGGATTTAGCACAGCAAATACGACAACTTTTAGCTCAGGGCTATCATGTAGCAGCAGAGTATGCTGATGAGCGCCGATTTCGCACTGGATCTTGGCAGTCTTGCGCTATCCCTCATACAAACGAGGCGCAAGCAGTAATATCAGCAGTACAAACAGCTCTAACTGAAAATGAAGGAGCCTATGTCCGCTTATTTGGTGTTGATCCAAAGGCTAAACGTCGCTTGGCAGAGACAATTATTCAACGTCCTACTGATAAACCCGTTGTGATTAGCAAGGTTGCTGCTTCAGCCCCTGCTAGTAATGGCTATGGAGCAGCTAAAAATGTGAATAATGGCGCGAGTAGTGGCAATGCTGACATTTCTTCTCAAGTCCGTCAGTTATTAGCTCAGGGCTATCGCATTAGCACAGAATATGCCGATGCCAGAAGATTTCGTTCCGCCGCTTGGCAAACTGGGCCAGCGATCGACTCCACCAATGAATCTGCGGTAATTGCTGCTCTCAATAGCATCATGGCAGAGCATGAGGGAGAATATGTGCGCTTGGTGGGCGTAGATACTAAGGCAAAGCGCCGTGTTGTGGAAACAATTATTCAACGTGCTGGCGATCGCACTGTAAATATTGCTGCGAGTAGTTTTAGTAATGGTTCTAGAACAGCCGCCAATGGTGCATCGCAAAGCAATGGTGCAGATCTGAGCAGCACTGTACGGCAGCTTATCGCTCAGGGGCATCGGATCAGCGTTGAACATGCTGATGAGCGTCATTTCCGTACTACTTCTTGGCAAACCTTGCCAGCAATTACTGCAACTAATGAATCTGCTGCGGTGGCAGCTTTGCAAAACTATATTGCTGAATATAGTGATGAATATGTGCGGGTTGTTGGTGTTGATACTAAAGCCAAGCGTCGTGTTTTAGAGCTGTTGGTACATCGTCCTGGTGGGCAAACACGCACAGCCGTAAAGGTTAGCAGTTCTAGTAACGGCTCCTATGGTGGTGGGATCAGCAAGTTGAGTCCAGATATGTTGGCAAGAATTCGCCAATTACTCTCCCAAGGCTATCGCATTGGTACAGAACATGCCGATGAGAGACATTTTCGCACTAGCTCTTGGCATAGCTGCTCACCCATTACTGCTATGAGTGAGTCCGAAGTAATTCGCGCTCTTGAAGACTGCTTGGCAGAGCATGGCAATGAGTATGTACGTCTGCTAGGCATTGACACCAAGGCAAAGCGGCGTGTATTTGAGGGCATCATCCAACGTCCAACTAAATAAATCACATGTAATCAAAATGTAATCAAGCTAAGAAATGGCATAGCCATTTCTTGATTTAGGCTTCTGACCCTAGAGAACCTCGCAGAAGCGAGGTTCTCTAATTCTTACTTAACTATTATTTTTAGACCATGACTCAGGCTCACTATTTACCACCTTTAGAACCGATAGGAGATTTACGCTCCTATGTTTATGGTGATGTGGTGATTGATGATTCGGTGGCGATCGCGGCGGGAGTTTTGATTCAAGCAGATAGTGGCAGTCGGGTTACTATTGGCGCAGGGGCTTGTATTGGTATGGGGGTAGTAATTCATGCTCAGGATGGCATTTTAGAGATTGGGGCAGGGGCAAATCTGGGGGCAGGAGTTTTAGTATATGGTAATAGCAAGATTGGCGATCGCGCTTGTATTGGCGCATCTAGTTCGATTGTGAGGGCAGTAATTGCGAAGGGTGAAATTGTTCCCCCCTGCTCCTTGATTAATGGCTCTGAACAACCTGATAGTCTTAGTGGCACTCACCATATTGATGATCCTGCCCCTGATCTCCATAATCCCGAAGAAGCAGTTAGCCCATTACCTCAGGAAATGTATCGGCAAGATGTGGCAGAGGTAAATGTAAATATTTCTGAAACTGCTGAAACTACGGAAGAAATAGAGCAAGTGATAGAAGAATCGAGATCGCTACAGGAAGTTGACCTTAACAGTCTCGTACAGGCAAACTCTGCTCAAGCCAAAGCCTATGCCAAAACCCAGATTAATCGCTATATAAAGCGTATCTTTCCTCAAAATTATCAAAACTAAAAAAATCCTTACTCAAGAGCAAGGATTTTTTTAATCTTTGATTTTTAAAAAAATTTGTTAGAAATTTGGAGTAGTCAGGCATTCAAAAAAACTAATCAAATAGACTTTTGTTTTTTTGATTTATTTGAAACCAACGGCTGCTTGCCATACAAAGGCGAGTAGTAAAAAGAACACGGGAATAACAGGCAAAACGTCCACCAATGGATCAAAGAATCGATAGGCTTCAGGTAATGTTGCGAGTAATAGACTAAATTGCATTAAAAATAGACCTCCTTCAAGAGCTAAGATGAATTTTAACACCCAAGGAATACATTTTACCGATAGGTATAACTATGGCGATCATATCTTCTAAAAATATTTTAAATAATATATTTAAACCCCAAAAATATCTGCAATATCTACAAACAGTTTTATTGTCTGTTGTCCTTGTTGTGTGTACCCTGCTGATTGCTCCCCCAGCATGGGCTACCGTACAAATCAAGCTATCTGATCTCACCTATGCCCCATGTCAAGGAGATGTTGGTAAAAATATGGTGCTAGGCGGTGGCGTGATGTCGGCTAACTGCTATGAAATTAAGGGAGTTGCGAACAATGTGTCTGGGAAGCCAGTATATAATGCTGACATTTTTGGTAGGATTTACGATGCCAATGGTAATGATGCAATGCCAGAACGGACGAGACTCGGTGCTGTTGATGAGATTCCCGTTGGTAAGAGTGAATTTTCTTTGATTGTGGCAATTCCTGCTGATCAGCCTGAGCCTTTAGAACTCAAACAATTTAAGGCATCAGGTTTTGCAGGCAAGGTGAGAAGATAAAGTTTTTAAAATCTGTCATGGCGAAAACCCGACAATTAGTTTCATAATGAAAATTGGTATAACTGAATCCAAATTTATTGAATTGACTAAAGACTAAAAAATATGGCTGTTAAAGTTTTGATCCCCACGGCATTACAACAATTCACGAATAATCAGGCAATTATTGAATGTGAAGGGGCTTCTGTGCAAGAAATGATCGATTCCTTGGAGAGCAATTGTCCTGGTATCAAGGGACGTATTTGTGATGAAACAGGCAAACTCCGCCGCTTTGTCAATTTCTATGTCAATAGCGAAGATATTCGCTTCCTTGATAATGCGAATACTGCCCTTAGTGATGGTGACGAAGTAAGTATTGTGCCTGCGGTGGCTGGGGGCTAATTTCTCAGCGCAGAAGCTAGGAATCTGTCTAGAAATCTGTAATTTTAGGGGTTCGGCTGTCGAACCCTTAGTTATGGAAACATGGTGGTAATGTATTGGAGCCAGATTAGAGATTGTTCCTTTTTGTCGGGACTGACCTTCATGCGATCGCCCCATGTTTGAAGCCAGTTACCCAGATTGGCAAAAAATGTGCTCACCCATTGCCCCACTTGCGAAAATATTTGTTGAGGGCCGATACCTGTTAAAACTTGCACTGCAAAGATCACCACAACAATTAGAAAGGCAGTTTTAAAGCTGGCTTTAATAACACTCATGAGCCACCAAAGTAGCAAAATGGAAACTAGCAATGCGCCAATAACGAGGGGTAAGTTCATGTTTTTGAGATCTCTGAGGGTTTCTGTTTTAGATTGATTTTATGGTTTGTTGGAGAAAACTTGTTACATTCTTTACCAAGTTTATCGGGTTTACATCTCTATGCTGTTTGCTTAAATATTGATAGAGAAGAGTTTGAGCGTTTGTGGCTGTTTTTATCGGATGATGAGAGAGTCCGCGCCTCAAGATACAGCAGAGACAAGCTGCGGACTAATTTTGTGGCAGCTAGGGGCAATTTACGCATCATTTTGGCGGATTGGTTGGGATGCTTGCCGCAGGAAGTCCGATTGTGCTATGGCGATCGCGGTAAGCCTGAAATTGTTCGACATGATTTGTCAGCCGATCAACTGTCAAGCCATCAACATTTTAATTTGGCTCATTCTCAGGATTGGGCAATCTATGTCGTTAGTGGCGATCGCCCTGTGGGTATAGACTTAGAGTTTGTAAGAGAGTGCGATGTGCTGGGACTGGCGCGGCGTTTTTTTGCTGAGTCTGAGCAAGTTTTTTTGATTAAAGCTTGGGAATTGGGCGATCGCGATTGGTGCTATCGCAGCTTTTTTAGGGCATGGACTCTTAAGGAAGCCTATGCTAAAGCAACAGGGCTAGGGATTCAGAATCTTTTGGAAAAAGTCGATGTTTCGGCATTGCTAACTCAGCCCTTGGATGCAACGATTACTTTGGGTTCAGAGCCTTGGCAACTACAATCTTTGGTTGAAGGTTTGCCCGCAGAAATGCTAGAAGGGTATATGGCGGCAGTATGTCACAGGATTTGATAATGGTTTATCCGATTAGTATTGCGCCCATGATGGATCGCACCGATCGCCATTACCGCTATTTCATGCGGCAAATTACGAAACGGACTTTGCTATATACGGAAATGGTGACAAGTGCGGCAATTATGCATGGCGATCGCAATTACCTGATGGGGTTTTCGCCAGAGGAAAAGCCCCTTGTGTTGCAAGTGGGGGGCGATCGCCCTGCGGATCTAGCTGAATGTGCGCGGATTGCGGAGGCGATGGGCTATGACGCGATTAACCTAAATGTGGGATGTCCTAGCGATCGGGTACAGAGTGGCAACTTTGGGGCTTGCCTGATGAAAAACCCTGCGATCGTTGCTCAATGCGTTGCCGCCATGATTGATGCTGTGAAAATTCCTGTCTCTGTCAAGCACCGTATTGGGGTCGATGATCTAGATAGCTACGATTACATGCGCGATTTTGTCAAAATATTAGCGGATGCAGGCTGTCGTCATTTCTCGGTTCATGCCCGCAAAGCTTGGTTGCAAGGACTTAGCCCCAAGGAAAATCGTGAGGTCCCCCCGTTGCGCTATGGGGATGTGCATCGATTGAAGCAGGAATTTCCCGATCTTTGGATCGAGATCAATGGCGGCTTTACCCACTTAGAACAGGTACAGGAACAACTAGATTATGTAGATGGGGTCATGATCGGTCGAGCTGCCTATGATCATCCCTACCTATTTGCGGAGGTCGATCGCCAATTTTTTGGTTCCACCACACCGATTCCTAGCCAAATCCAAGTTGCCGAGGCAATGATTGAGTATGTGGATCGATGGACTAGTCAAGGTTTGAAACTCCATAAAATCTCGCGCCATATGCTGCAACTATTTCATGGAATGGCAGGCAGCCGTCTATGGAAGCGCATCCTGACGGAGAAGTCTTGCCTAGCAGGTGCTGATTCTGCGGTGATTCGTGAAGCGATCGCCGCCGTATTATGTCAAAATTAATCAAAATTCATTAAATTGAGTAAAAATAGGCAAAAATCAACCATAATGAACCATGTTTTAATTGGTGTTTCGGGAGGTATCGCTGCTTACAAGGTATGCGAAGTGGTGTCTAGTTTGGCAAAACGTGGTGTGGAAGTGCGCGTCATTTTGACCAAATCCGCCACAGAATTTGTTACCCCTCTCACCTTTGCCACCCTCTCTCGCCAGCCTGCCTACACTGATGCTGATTTCTGGCAACCTAGCCACGGTAGACCTCTCCATATTGAATTAGCAGAATGGGCAGATGTAATTCTCCTCGCCCCTTTGACGGCTAACACCTTAGCAAAAATTACCCATGGCTTTGCTGACAATCTCTTAACCAATGTGTTGTTGGCGGCGAACTGCCCCATCTTGCACGCCCCAGCCATGAATACAACGATGTGGATGCAGCCCACCGTTCAAGAAAATTGGCGCAAGCTATTATCTCTAGGCAGATATACGGCGATCGCGCCTACCGATGGCATTCTTGCCTGTGATGCCGTTGGGACTGGTCGCATGGCAGAGTCAGAGGTAATTTTAGAATATATAGAGTCATTTCTCTGGACTGGCGGTAAACAGGATCTACGGGGTAAACAGATTTTGATCAATGCAGGGGGAACCCGTGAGTTTATCGACCCTGTGCGCTTTATCGGCAATCCTGCCACTGGGAAACAGGGAATTGCGATCGCAAAGGCCGCGATGCATCGTGGTGCGAAGGTGATCTTGGTATTAGCGGGTGATGCCAATCTTAATGCCACCACACAAATGCAAACGATCGCTGTGCAGACAGCCGCCGAAATGCATGAGGCGATGCTCATGGGCTTTGCGATCGCTGATATCACCATTGCCGCCGCCGCCGTGGGGGATATTCGCTCCACATGGTCTAGCGATCGCAAATTACCCAAAGCCGAACTACCTCTCAATCTCCACCTTGAGCAAATTCCTGATATCGTTGCTGATCTCGCCACCCGCAAGCGTCCCGACCAAATCCTAGTGGGCTTTGCTGCCCAAACGGGCAGTAATTCGCAAATACTAATTGCAGCTCAAGACAAGCTAGAACGGAAAGGACTTGATGCGATCGCCGCCAATGCTGTCAATACTGCCAACACAGGATTTGGTAAAGACTCCAACCAAGTGACATTTATCAACAAAGATGGCAAAGTAGCCATTACTCCCCTCTGCTCTAAGCTTGAGATCGCTCACCGCCTATTTGATTTTTTGGATTAATTTAAGCCAATGGTAGCTAGGTAGATTCAGCCAAATATGCTTTGACATTATCTCCTTACCCCTTTAAGCTAATTTGATAGGTGTTTGAGAGGAGAAATTCTATAATGATGAAGGCAAATTGCCAACTCGTCCAGATGTTAGCTGGATCAATAGCTTGCACAATTGGGGTATTAGCGCCCATTTTGCCAAGCATGGCTGAAACCGTCAATGTGCAGAGCGATCGCTCATCAACCAGTCCAACTAACGCAGTTAGCGATCTTAACCTGCAAGCCATCGGTATAGATCCCCTAACAACCCCTCAAGAAGATTCGGCGATCGCGCAAAACGTGACCTCAGTATCTCAGCTTAGTGATGTGCGTCCCACAGACTGGGCTTTTACCGCCTTACAATCCCTCGTTGAGCGTTATGGATGTATTGCGGGTTATCCCGATCGCACTTTTCGTGGCAATCAAGCCACTAGTCGTTACGAATTTGCCGCAGGCTTGAATGCTTGCCTAGATAAAATCAACGAAATTATTTCCGCAGGACTATCAGATAAGGTCAGCAAAGAAGATCTTGCCACCCTCCAAAAACTCCAAGAAGAATTTGCTGCCGAACTAGCCACTTTGCGTGGTCGAGTTGATGCCCTTGATGCTAAGGTTGCCAAACTTGAGGCTCAACAATTTTCTACCACCACCAAACTCAGTGGTGAAGCAATCTTTGGAGCCGTTGCCACCTCTGGCGGCCCTCGCGATCGCCAATCCAATATTATCTTTGGCGATCGGATTCGCCTCGTATTAAATACCAGCTTTACAGGCAAAGACTTACTCCGCACCCGTCTCGAAGCAGGCAACCTCCTCGTTAATGGAGCCAGCGACATCAATCCCCTTGCGCCAGCCAGTATCGCCAATGTCTCAGGTACAAATATGGCGAGATTTGGCTTTGCCTCTGGCACACCCGCCAACGCCAACACAGGACTACTAAACCTCCTGTTCTATCGTTTTCCTGTCTTTGACGGCAAAATGCACCTATTTGCTGGTCCCATTGCCGCCCCCGATGACTTCTTCACCCAAATTACACCCTTTGCTTCCAGTGGACAGGGTTCCATCTCTCGTTTTGGTCGGTTTGACCCCTTCTTCCGCATTGGCGGTACAAGCACTTTAATTGGTGCAGAATATAGATTTAGCGATCGCGTTAATCTGCAAGTGGGCTATAGCTCTGGAGGAGGAGGACCTCTAGGTACTGCCGCTACCCCCGCAGGTGAAGGTGGTCTCTTTGGTGGAGTCACTTCTATTGCTGCTCAATTCCTGTTTAAACTAGCCGATAACCTCGATACATCCGTTGCTTACGCCAACACTTACTTACCCACCAACTCCCTGAATACAGGACTCACCAGCACCGAGTTCATCGCAGGAGTCACAGGAGCCATCAGAACTAACCTGTTATCGGGCAACTTAGTTTGGCGCATGAATCCTTCCATCACCTTCAGTACCTCTGGCACGGTGATCTTTGCTGATAGCGTCAATAGTAACGCAGGAACCACATTCACCACTTGGACAGCAGGGTTAAACTT
Source organism: Pseudanabaenaceae cyanobacterium bins.39 (assembly GCA_033765135.1). Classification (GTDB taxonomy): domain Bacteria; phylum Cyanobacteriota; class Cyanobacteriia; order Pseudanabaenales; family Pseudanabaenaceae; genus Pseudanabaena. The sequence goes on along the minus strand of JANRII010000011.1, from coordinate 55,184 downwards.
CAATAACCTCTTTAGCGAAGGCAGTGTGGGCGGTATCCTCTTTGGTCAACCCCTCAAGCGCAATTCCGTTAGCGGTCTTGCCACCACAGGTAACACCACATTAACCGATGTGGCAACGCGACCAATCAATTCCACCCCCTACCACTTAGAACTGTTCTATCGCTATCGTCTCAATAAATTCATCAGCATTACCCCCGGTGTTTACTGGGTATTTAATCCTGAAGGAGCAAGTGCTAATTCTACAGCCACGGTTGGTTTAATCCGTACCACGTTCTCTTTCTAGAAATTCCCCAATCAATAAACTGATTGATCGCCCCTAAATCCCCCTTATTGAAATCATGAAACGAGTTGCGGCGCTCCGCGCCGCAACTCGTTTCTATTTTTTCTAGTTTATGAGATCAAAATCCAAAGAGCCACATCCACAAAGGAATTGTAAATAGAATTAGTACAGACCCAAGGGCAACCGTTGTAATCGCCAAATCGCGATCGAGTCCGTAGCGTTCGGCGTAGAGAGTGGTGACAAAAGCTGGAGGCATCCCCATCAACAGCACTAATAAAAGTCTTGGAGGCCCCGTTACACCAAAAAACATCAAACCTGTACCCACTACTAAGGGTGTAAGCAGCATCTTAATCGAGAGACAGGTTAAGCCTTGCTTGAGATTTTTGAGAGAGGTTAGGCGACTGAGTTGCAAACCAATAAGGATTAAAAAGAGATTAATTACTAACCAAGCACCATTGCGAAATATATCGTCCACCTGATTGGGTAATTCTAGGGGACGGATTAAAGCTCCAACTAAAAATGCCCAGAGGGAGGGGTTTTTAATTACGGTGAGCAAGGGAGCAACCCATCCTTTCATGCGTTGAGCCGTACCATAGTAGGCAGCAAGGGCAACGCCAAAAATCTGTACCCCAAGGGAAATACTCAAATCATAAAAAAGCCCCCAAGCGAAATATTCCGTACCGATGAGGGTGAGGATCACAGGAATGCCTAAAAAGCCCGTATTGCCAACCATCATCGCTAGTAAAAAGCTGCCTTGGGTGGGCTTAGACCAACTGCTTGGATTATCTGGGTTGTCTAGCTCTGAAGATCCCTCAGTTTTGCGATTGACGGATATGCCTCGCGAAATTTGCTTGAGTCTTTCATCGGAAAGACCTAGATCAATCCAAATCCAAGCTAAACCCGCACCAACTAAGAGGGCTGTCCATGCCGAAATAGGTGCGATCGCCATGTAACCAGATAAAGTTGTCCGCCGCATAAAGGCGACCGTGCTGAAGGGTGCGCCAATGAAAAATAAGAATTTGCCTAGATGACCAGTAATACTTTTAGGCAAAAACTTACCCAAAATAAATCCTGCCATTACCCATCCAACGAGTCTGACATATAGATTAACCAGTGGATTATCTAGGTTGAGTTCCATGAAAATATTAAGATTAGTAATAGCTAGGATAAGAATTGAAAAGCCTAAAACAATAACTCAACAATAAGCGAGAGTCAGTTAATCTAGCAATCCTATATTAAGCTTGCTGCTAATGGTTTGCGAAGAATAATAGTGGCGATTTTGATCCTAAAGCTGAACTCTAGAATGAATTAGGCATAATTGCGGTAATTTCTATGTCTTATTTTTTGGTTAAAGTAAGATATGCAAATAACAGTAATTTTCTATTAATCGTTATAATAGCTTTTATTTAATATATTGATTTAATATTTTTGCTAATATATTGCTTATATAATTAATAATGATCTAAACATCTAGAATAATTAGATAAATTTAATTTTTTGGAAGTTAAATTGAAGTCAATCTATAGATAATTTTCCAAAATTAAACCATATAGTGAGTTAACCATGAATCCCACAGAAAGCAGAATGACAGAGCTTTTAACAGAAATGCGTGAAAAGTATCATGTCACAGGGGTTAAAGCCGAGTTTGAGGCAGAAGGAACAAGGATGAATGAGGCTATACGGTTAAAAGAAATAGCGATGTCTGCTCAGGTTGGATTTAATTTAAAAATTGGGGGCTGTGAAGCAATTCGCGATCTTTATGATGCGGTTATTTTGGGGGCAGAGCGAATTATTGCACCAATGATCGAATCATCCTATGCTCTACATAAATTTCTCAAGGCTGCTGATACTTATTTGGTTGATCAACAGATGGAATTGCTAATCAATCTGGAGACGATTACAGCCTGTGAAAATTTTGACTCTATGCTAAAACTCTCTGATCTTAGTCAGCTTAACGGGGTAGTCATTGGTCGTGTGGATCTTTCTGGTTCCCTAGGTTTAGAGCGATCGCAAATTGATACCGATCTCAAGGTAAAGAGCCTAGCGTTAGAAATGGCTGCCAAAGCTAAGGAAAGGGGGTTAAAGGTGGTAATCGGTGGCGCAATTACCACAAAATCTTTAGAGTTTTTGCAATCATTCCCCGCAGGTCATATAGATCGCTTTGAGACTCGCAAGGTGATTTTTAACTGTCCTGACGCTCTTCATAACTCACCGATCGCTTTTACTAAGGCGGCAGAGTTTGAGATGCTCTGGCTTAGAAATAAGCAAAAATATTACAGCGCCATTTCTCAAGAAGATCAAGTGAGACTGTCGATGATCGAACAAAGACTAGGTTTTAGTTAGTGGTAACGCAATGGATCTTCAATCTTTACTAGAGCAACAGTCTTGTTTCGTCATTGATCTTGATGGTGTGGTGTATAAAGGCCGCGAGATGATTGCGGGAGCAGATCGGGCGATCGCCACCTTCCGTGAATGGGGCAAGCAAATTGTTTTTTTAACCAATAACTCCGCCAGCTCCACCCTAGCTGTGGCGCAAAAATTGCAAAACTTAGGCATAGAATGCGATCTCCATGAGATCCTTACTGCTGCCTCCGCCTCCGCTACGTTTATTGCCGAGCAAAGGATTGACGAAGGGCGAGGCGTATTGACGATCGGGACTGAGGCTCTGAAGGAGGAATTAGTATTGCAAGGTTTACAGATTGCCGATGCTGACCATTGTGGCGCTATTTTAGTTGGACTCGATCCCCAATTTCATTACGATGCGATCGCGATCGCGCTGAGAGCCTTGCGGAATGGAGCCAAATTTGTCGCCTGTAATCGTGATGCTAACTTTCCGATTGCAGGAGGGCAGTACTTGCCTGGTTGTGGGGCTATGGTGGCGGCGATCGAAGCTGCTGCTGAACAAAGCGTAGATTTTGAAGTGGGCAAACCCCAAACCACCATGCTCACCATCATCACCCAAAGGCTGCATATCCCCTTGCATCAATGCCTCGTCATAGGCGATATGTTGGCTTCAGATATCCTCATGGCCAATAAAGCCAATATTCCCAGCATTTGGATCAGCGATCGCGCACCATCGCATCAACAAATAGCGCAACCGAGCTTCTGGATGCCAAGCCTTCTAGCGATCGCTCAAGCATATAACGTTTATTAATCTGGTGAGGTACACATGTTTTTGTCCGAGCCATCTGAACAAGGGGCTTAAGCCCCTTGCCTGTAATTCACTAGCATGGGAATTGCTATAAACAAACCAAGGTGCAATTCATCAATAGCCCAAATTAACAGCCAAAACCTCTATAGCGCTTTTCCAAAAAACAAGATAAAAAGTTTATATCGAAATAATTATTGCCGCTATGGGTAACTAACTAGCGAAAAATTGATATATCTGATCCTAAATATGTAATCACAAAGCTTTATTAATAAAGCTTGTTTTAATTTGGTATCAGAAAATAAAGAAAGCTTTCTTTATTTGTATTTCAATTTATATTTCATAGCAAATCACTGTAATGTATTAAGAGCTTTATAAAGTCAGGTAGTGGTAATGTACAGGCGTATATTAAATTGGTTAATCACTTTTGCTATAACCTTTAGCTTGGTGACATGTAGCAGTCCCAATCAAAACACCAGTATTGTTACTACCACTAATAACACCAAAAATGAAACTTTTAGAATTTGGTGGCCACAAGGTTTTCTCGCTGAAGAAAACACCCTTATTGCCCAAATCGTTGAAGGATGGCAAAAGGAAAGTGGCTTAAAAGCGTCAATTACTCTTATTCCTGCCAACTTACTTGATTCGGAAGTAGTTAAGGCAGTCGAAGCAGGTACTCCCCCCGACCTTCTATATAGCACCACTGCCGACACCAACCTATTCCCAAGACTGGCTTGGAAAAATCAACTGGCCGACCTTTCCGATGTCATTAATCCCATCAAAGATTCCTACTTACCCGTAGCACTGCAAACCGTTAACTATCAAAACGGCACAACCAAAAAACGCGGTTATTACGCCGCCCCAATCGGACAGCAAACAGTTCACATATTCTATTGGCGCAATCTATTAGAAGAAGCAGGTTTTAAAGATGCTGATATTCCTAAAGAGTGGGATCAATATTGGCAATTTTGGCAAACCGTCCAGCAAAACCTCAGAAGTAAGCGCAATGTCGATAATATCTACAGTCTGGGGCTATCCATGTCAGATATTGGGACAGATGCATTTCTTGGCTTTGAAGAATTTTTGGAAGCCTATGATGTCAAGATCCTTAATGAACAAGGAAGCCTGATCATTGATAGACCTGATAACCGTAGCAAAATCATACAGGCTCTAAAAAGATATACAGATTTCTATAAAAATGGCTTTGTACCACCTAGTGCGAGTGAATGGCCCGACTCAGGTAACAACATAAGCTTTTTAGAAAGTCAGTCAATTATGACTGTTAATAGTACCCTATCAATTCCATTAACCCAAAAGCTGCCTAAAAATACCTACAACGAAGCCTCCCTTGATCTATATTTCAATCGCATCGCCACATCAGGGTTTCCCAATCGTCCTGATGGTTCAGTGCTAAAGTCAATCTTAGGAATTAAGCAGCTTGTCATCTTTGATAAGTCCAAATATAAGGAAGAAGCCAAAAGCTTTATGAAGTATTTTCTGAAGCCCGAAGTGCTTGGTAAGTTTATTAAAGAAGGCAGCAAAGGCAGGATGATTCCCGTTATGCCCCAATTATTAGAAGATAATTTCTGGCGCGAAAATGATCCTCACTTCAACTCAGTCATCAATCAGTTGCTCAAACAACCTAGTCGCCCTTCCTATGAGGCGATCAATCCTGCCTATAGTGTGGTGCTAGAGCAAAATATTTGGTCAAAGGCAATTCTCCGCGTGATTAGAAATCAGGCTTCTTTAGAGCAATCCACTGACCAAGCGATCGCTAGTATTAAAGACATTTTTGCTAAATGGGAATAGATCAGCAAATATCGCAGCATCACCAACGCACCATAAATTAACTAATCTCACTAAGCTCAACTTTAGCTCATCCAAATAAATACGCGAGGTCAAAAATGAATTTTTGGAGAAAAAGCCTACTACTACAACTCGTTACATACTTTTCAGTACTATCTACCGTAACCGTTAGTATCGTGGCATTTTCTGCCTATGTGCGATCGCGAGATGCTCTCCAAAGTTCAGTTATTGACCGTTTGCAGGTTGCCGTATCTCTCAAGGAATATCAACTCAATGAATGGGTAAGTAGTCAGCGTAAAGATGTTTTATTACTCACCCAACTGCCTTCCATTCGCGAAGACTTAACAGTTATTTTAACCAATGCTCCTAACAAACCCGAATATATAAAAGCCTATGAACGGCTAAATCAATTCTTGACAGAAGTAATTGCCGTTAAGCCAAATTTAGCCAGTGTTATCGCCACCACTAACGGCGGCTTTGTGGTTTATTCCAACGAAAACAATAATCTTGTGGGCAAATTCCGTCCCCTTAGTGATCCCACCACCTTTTTTACTAGACAAAGTGCGGATACGGTCGTACCTAACTTTTATCTGTCATCGTCCACAGGCAAAGCCCTAATTACCTTTGCAACCCCCATATTTGATAAAGACAATATCCGTATGGGAGCGATTTCAGTAAACCTCGCTCTCCGTGACATCGATAACCTCATCCGTGAAAGAACAGGTCTAGGTAAAACCAGTGCCACCTATTTAGTGGGACGTGCTGGGCGTAAAAGTGTATTTATTTCTAGGGAAGAGGCCAAGCCTACTGATAATACTTCCGCCGAACCCAAGACTGGCAAAGAAAATCGTCAAGTCGTAGAAGTCAAAAGCCCAGGTATCGATCTGGCTCTAGCGAAACAGGATGGTTATGGGCTATACAACAACTTTGCAGGTGTCCCTGTGGTGGGCGTATTTCGATGGTCGACTAGTCAAAATCTGGCTATTATTGCAGAGGTCAATCAGGATGAAGCCTTTGAGCCAGCAAACCGTTTAGCGCGAGATATTCTTTTAATCGGGTTGAGTTCCGCAGGTATTTTGCTAGTGGCTGTCTATCTGCTTGCCCGACGTATTACCCAACCAATTCTGGTGATTGCCGATGCCGCTAACCAAGTATCAGGAGGCAATCTCAATGCCCAAGCTCCTGTGATGACTAAGGACGAAATTGGGATTTTGGCGATCGCCTTTAATCAAATGACCTCAGAGTTGAAAACATCGGGCGAACAACTCGCCGACTACAGCCGCACCCTAGAACAGAAGGTGTCGCAGCGCACTAGTGAAATCAAAGCCATTATCGACAACATGGTTGATGGTCTGGTGGTTGTAGATGGCGACGATCGCATGACTCAATTTAATCCAGCCCTTGCAGGTATGCTAGGACTCAGCAACAAAACCATTGAAAATGCCAACAGCTACCAAGAAGTGTTTAGTCATGGCGAAATCACAGAGATCATTACCAGTACTCGCGAAAATCCTAAACAGGTCTTTAGTACAGAATTTGCTCTGCCCGATCGCCGCACCGCCAAAGCAGTTGCTACTTCCATATTTAGAGAGGGAGAAAATACCACCGACAATGTTCAAGAATTAGACTTGCCCGCCAATTATCTTGGAACAGTCATCCTGATCCGCGACATTACCGCAGAAAAGGAAGTCGATCGCATGAAGACGGACTTCATCTCCACTGTATCCCATGAATTACGCACCCCTCTGACATCGGTATTAGGTTTCGCCAAACTCATTCAAAAGAAATTAGAGGAGTCTATCTTCCCTCTCATTCAAACAGAAGATAAGAAGGTGAAGCGCAGTGTCAAACAAGTGGCGGAAAACATTGAAATTATCGTTTCTGAGGGAACTCGTCTTACTAAGTTAATCAACGAAGTCTTAGACATTGCCAAAATTGAAGCAGGTAAGATGAATTGGAATATGGACAACTTGGAGATTATGGAAGTTGTCAATCGAGCCTTTGCCGCTACCTCAGCATTATTTGAACAGAAGGGACTAAACCTCGTCAGAGAGATTTCGCCAGACTTACCCATGATTATTGGTGATAAGGATCGTTTGATTCAAGTGGTCATCAATCTTATTTCTAATGCAGTCAAGTTTACCGATCGCGGCTCCATTACCTGTCGCGTGCGGCAACACCATGATTCAATTATGGTAAGTGTGATCGATCAAGGTGTGGGTATTTCTGAATCCGATCAGGGCAAGGTTTTTGAGAAATTCAAGCAGGTGGGAGATACCCTAACGGACAAACCTCAAGGCACAGGCTTAGGCTTGCCGATCTCCCGTGAAATTGTGGAATATCACGGCGGACGCATTTGGGTAGAGAGTGAATTGGGCAAAGGTAGTACTTTTTCCTTCACTTTACCTATTGCTGAAGCTAAAATTAGCCAGCAGCCTCCAGCCGATACCCCAGCGCATCAATTGCCTTCCATTAATTTTGATTTATTAATTGAACAGCTCAAAAAACGCGCGATCGCTGATGGTGATCATGCTGCTTCAATCAATGGGGCTGAACTGAGTACTAGTCAATCTGCCTTTGGTTTACCTAAACATATTCTCGTAATTGACGATGATGCTAATATTCGCAAACTATTGAGGCAGGAATTAGAAGCTAAGGGCTATATCGTCAACGAAGCGGCCAATGGTCAAGAAGCGATCGTCAAAGTTCGCGAGCAACGCCCCGATCTAATCACCCTCGATATCGTCATGCAAGGAATTAACGGTTACGATGTCGCTGCCATTCTCAAGTCCGATCCTGCCACCCTAAACATCCCCATTATCATTGTCTCTGTCCTAGATGATCAAGAAACAGGAATGCGTCTGGGCGTAGATAGCTTTGTAACCAAACCCGTTGATATGGGGATTCTCATGCGCGAGGTGGAATTTTTATTGTCCAGTCAAACAGACAAGAGCAAAAAAGTACTAGTTGTGGATGAAAACTTTGTTGCCATCGAGCTACTAATGGACATGCTCCAAAAACAAGGCTTTATCCCTTCAACAATTTCTCCTCAAGAAGATCTCAAGGATCGTGCCATTTCGTCCCAGCCCGATGTCATCATTGCCAGCACTAAACTTGCGGCACAGGTGCAATCCCTACGCCTCGAAAAGAATCTAGAGCATACCCGTTTTCTACTTGTGGCAGATCGATAATACAAGTGCCTACACTTCTGCAAATATTGTCATCCGCCCTGATTGGCAAAATGCAAGATCCCTATGGAAAACTTGTAAGAATTCTTTACATGAATCAATGGGAGTTTGCAAAGAATTAGCCGCAAAACCTGTTTGAATAGAAAATGCTGCTTTGATGGCAATTTTTATATTTTTGAATATAAATGTCCTTATAAGTATCTAACATTTTTAAATTTACTTTAAATTTACATTTTTAAATTTAAGTTCCTTGGCGCACTGTTGTAGTTTCGCTATTTAATCCAAAATTAATTTTTTTATCCTTAGTTGTTGTTTGTCCTATGGTTGCATCCTCAATAGTTCGCATTAGTTCTCGCAAAAGTCAATTAGCCCTAGTACAAACCCATTGGGTACAGGCGGAATTAAGCAAAGCACATCCCGAACACCAATTCGATGTTGTGACCATGAGTACCCAAGGCGACAAGATCTTAGATGTGGCACTTGCCAAAATTGGTGATAAAGGACTATTTACCAAGGAGTTAGAGGTATCGATCTTGGCAAAGGACTCTGACTTTGCGGTACATAGCCTTAAGGATTTGCCCACTAGATTGCCAGAGGGTTTAATTCTGGGAGCAGTTACAGAAAGGGAAGATCCTGCTGATGCCTTGGTTGTCCATGAAAAGCTCAAGGAGCATAGCCTTGCCACATTGCCTGAAGGTACAGTGGTTGGCACATCGTCCTTACGGCGTTTAGCGCAGTTGCGCCATTACTATCCGCATCTCACCTTTAAGGATGTGCGAGGTAATTTGAATACTCGTTTGCAAAAGCTAGATGCGGGTGAATATGATGCTTTGATTTTGGCGGCGGCCGGTTTACGGCGTTTAGGTATGGGCGATCGCGTCCATGAGGTGATTGATGCCGAAATTTCTCTCCATGCTGTGGGGCAAGGAGCCTTAGGCATAGAATGCCGTGCCGAAGATCCTGAAATCTTAAAACTATTTGCTCCCATTAGCCATTATCCCACCACCCAACGTTGCCTAGCAGAGAGGGCATTTTTGCGAGAGCTAGAGGGTGGCTGCCAAGTTCCCATTGGGGTGCATACTCAGATTGATGGCGATCGCCTTACCCTTAAGGGCATTGTCGCCAGCCTTGATGGTAAAACTCTGGTCAAAGGTGAAGTAACAGGGGAGCTAACCAATCCAGAGGCGATCGGTGCAGCCTTGGCGGATGATCTTAAGTCTAAGGGCGCACAGGATATTCTCAATCGCATTTTTGCTGAAGTTCGCGCCTAGTTTGTACTTCATGCACTAGATGAAAAAAATCGCTACGCGATTATTTAATCTGGTGAGAGGGTTTTGAGGTTTCATTTTGCCTACGGCAAAATGAAACCCGTTATAGAAATTGGGATGGGTTAAGATAAGAGATGCTCTGATATTTCTGATCTGCTCGTGTTTGCACAAATCCAACTACGCATCAATCAAATTTGGCGACATCAAGTTGTGGGGCTATTAGCTAACCTCAAACTGGCGATCGCCTTGCTTTTGTTGATTGCCCTGTTTAGTATATCGGGGACAGTGATCGAGCAAGGACAAAGCCTTGATTTTTACCGAGACAATTACCCAGAGCATCCTGCCCTGTTTGGATTTTTGACCTACCGCGTTCTGTTGACGATGGGACTGAACCATGTTTATGGTAGTTGGTGGTTTCTCACGCTTTTAATTTTGTTTGGCTCCAGCCTCATTGCCTGCACATTTAACCGTCAGTTACCTATTCTCAAAGCCTCTAAGCGCTGGTTTTATTACACCAAGCCTCAAAGCTTTAGCAAACTGCCCCTTGCGACTACAATTCCCCAAGCTAGTATTGCCCAGTTAGCAAGTTCCTTAAGGTCGCGTAATTATCAGATATTTCAGGAAGGCGATCGCCTCTATGGACGCAAAGGATTAATTGGGCGAATTGGGCCAATTCTTGTCCATGCCAGCATGATTCTAGTATTAGGTGGCTCTATCTGGGGATCATTAACAGGGTTCATTGCTCAAGAAATGATTCCTAGTGGCGAAACTTTTCAGATTAAAAATATTACGGAAGCGGGGATCTGGTCGGAGTCTCAAGTTCCCCATGATTGGTCAGTGCGGGTGAATCGTTTTTGGATTGATTACACACCAAAGGGCAGCATTGATCAGTTTTATTCCGATCTGTCAGTTTTAGATCAAGATGGCAAAGAGGTCGATCGCCAAACCATTCATGTAAATAAGCCCTTTAAATATCAAGGCATTACCTTCTATCAAGCCAATTGGGATATTCATGCGATCCGATTTACCCTCAACAATAGCCCCGTCTTGCAACTACCTGTGCGTAAACTAGAGTCTCGCAACGGTGGTCGTCAAGTTTGGGGAACATGGATTCCCACCAAACCAGACCTTAGTGCAGGTGTCACCCTGATTACCCCCGATTTGCAAGGAACATTTTTGATCTATGACGAGGCAGGAAATTTATTAACCACTGTACGCACCAATGGTCAAGCTGAGGTCAATGGCGTGACCTTTACCCTCAAAGAAGCGGTGGGTAGCACGGGCTTGCAGATTAAAGCCGATCCTGGTATTCCGATTGTCTATGCAGGTTTTGGGTTGCTAATGGCAGGGGTAATCATGAGTTATGTTAGCCATTCGCAGATTTGGGCTTTGCAAGAGGGCGATCGCCTCTACCTTGGCGGCAAAACCAACCGCGCCCAAGTAAGTTTTGAAGCCGAACTAATTGATGTAATTAGCGAACTCAACAACCTTAGCTCAAGCCTTAATGGACATGGGCAACCCGTTGAGCATGGGTAAATACCGCTTCTGCAAACGCCAGTAAATTTTGCTGCATCAATTCGCGATCGCTAGAGACAATCCGATCTAAGGATGTGTAATAGCTGGCGGCCAGTTTCGGGCGATTGGCATTTTTAATTGCCCACAGCCCATCCGCCAAACTCGAATAAACTTCAATTTCGATATGACGATCTTCATAACCTCGAGGAGAAGCCACAAACTGTTCAGAAATACCATGAAAAGTGTGGGCAATTTCCCTTTCATCACCCTTAATCCATACAGTGGCAACTAAGTATGGACTTACCGATACCAGATTGCTATGCTGCACCGATCTCGATGCATAGATATAAAGAAGCTGCAACCAAGGCTGTGGATAAATGATTTCCACAGCACTATAGCCACTGAGCTTATTAGTCACCTGCAAGTTTTGGAAATATGCCAACGTTGGAGCCCACTGCTTACTAAATTCCATCGCCACTTCAGGATTGGTAAACAGTTCACCCCAAATGCTATGTTGCCAAGGTTGCATATCCATAAAATGCATATACTCGGCAAATTCATGGGCAAGCCGTTCGGGATGCTGGGCAACGATCGCATAGATATCTTGCCAGCAGAAATAAGGCATAGCAGAGTTTAAGTTATCCTTGGGCTGTAAATACAACCGCAGTGCGAGATCCCCCGTCAGAACTTCCTGCTTAAAAAAGCAGTAGCAATTGCTAACTATGACAACATAGGTCAGCTTAGGTTGAGAATGTGCCAATAGAAGCATATCTTCTAAGGATTGGCGCAAGATATCGCTATCAAGGCGATGATCACAGATAATGTTAAAATCTTGACATTCGATGAGCAAATCGGGCTGTAAATTATCAGAGAGATGGGGATAACTAGTGGCACTGAGAAACTGCGAGCTTGCCTTACCCGAACGTTGTGTCACAAAATCCACAAATTCTTGCCCTAGCTCAGAAACATTTTCTAGCAGATATTCCCAAAAATAGGCAAAACGCTGCCTTTTATCCGTACTGGCTGGTATTAGAAAGATATTACTCATAGTTGGGTTTTATCTACCCTCGTTTGCTTATATTGTATAGGCTATTGGGGAAAGGGTGCGATAAAATAGTCGATAATTCTCAACTTCGATCGCACATATGGTGGAAGTCTTAACTGACGCATCTTATACAGAGTTAATTGATCACAATGCAATTGTGGCTCAGGGACTCAGCAAGACTTATCGCACTGGGTTCTGGCTCAATCAAAAGATTACTTCTTTACAGGATTGCTCTCTGACGGTGGGTAAAGGGGAGACCTTTGGCGTATTGGGGCCTAACGGTGCTGGTAAAACCACTTTGCTCAAAATACTCTTAGGCATAGTGCAGCCCTCATCGGGGACTGGTAGTATTTTGGGATATCCCCTTGGCGATCGCACTGCCAAACAAAAAATTGGCTACCTGCCCGAAAATGCTTATTACTACGACTATCTAACGGGATGGGAGCTATTAGATTTTATTGGCAATCTCTTTGGTGTACCTGCCTCTTTGCGGCGACAGAGGATCGCGGATTTGTTAGATTTAGTGGGATTATCACAGTCAGTAGCTCGCAAAAAGCAACTGCGTCAATATTCTAAAGGAATGGTACAGCGTATTGGCGTGGCGCAAGCCTTGATCAATGATCCTGATGTGGTGTTTTTGGATGAGCCGATGTCGGGATTAGATCCTGTTGGGCGTTACCAAGTCCGTGAAATTATCTTGATGTTAAAGAAGCAGAAAAAGACCGTTTTCTTCAATAGCCATATTTTGTCCGATGTGGAATTAATCTGCGATCGCATCGGTATTTTAAATAGAGGGGAGTTGGTGGCAACGGGTACTTTGAATGAGCTATTAGGAATGGAGCAGTCCTATCAGGTCAGTGGGCATGGTGGTAGCCAAGAAGAATTACAGCCTTGGTTACAAAACCTATCCTGTCAGGGTGATACTTGGCATGGGCAGTTGGTGAAGGACTTGCCAGACTTTCTTAACTTCTTAAATACAATTGGAGCTAAGGCGATCGCGATCGAACTTGCCCGTCAAACCTTAGAAGAATTTTTTATTGAGCAAATTAAGGCTTCGCGTTATAAAGACTAGCCTGCGCTTAAATTGCTGCGTAGATTAACCTAATTTTGGGTTATGTTTGAATGAAGCGATATATTAAAAGCGATTTTATACCAAAATTAAAAAAACTTACTGGGTTGGGTTTTTAAATTGGTATTAGATAAAAGTTAAATATTAGATTTAAATATAGGTTTTTATAATGACAGCAAAGATTCAGTTATCCCGTGGCATCGATGAGGAAGCAACGGATGTCAGAATTACCCGATCTAAGGATGGTGACACTAGTGTGGCTGTATTTATTTTTGCAGAGCCTAGGTGTATGACGGGAGAAAGTGCCGCCACTAATGAGATTTTGGGTATGTATATGATCGATGAGGAAGGTGAACTGGTCACTCGTAATGTGAATGCTAAGTTTATTAATGGCAAGTCCGCAGGCATTGAAGCCACTTACAAAATTAGTGGCGAGCGTGACTGGGAGCGTTTCTTGCGATTTATGACTCGCTACGCCGAGGCGAATGGTATGAGTCTCAATAAGGCATAGTTTTTCTAATTTTTTGAGTAAAAGCTAAAAAATATGGCATCTGCATTCCCAGCATCGTCTAATCCCTGCCCTGATCCTCCTAGCTATCAAGTCCATTGTGCTGTCATCACCGTGAGCGATACTCGCACCGCAGAAACTGATAAAAGCGGCAAGTTTATTAAGCAGTCAATGCTTAATGCGGGACATCTAATCGATTACTATGCCCTAGTTAAGGATGAGCCATCGGAGATTAGACAGCAGATGCAAAATCTTAATGCGATCGCAAATCTGGATGTGGTAGTCCTCAATGGTGGTACTGGCATCGCCCCCCGTGATACAACCTATGACGCAATCGCCGCCTTACTCGAAAAAACCTTGCCAGGCTTTGGTGAGATGTTTCGATATCTGAGCTGGCAAGAGGTGGGGTCTAGGGCGATCGCCTCTCGCGCTGTGGCAGGTATTTATCAAAATAAGCTGATCTTTTCTTTGCCAGGATCGAGCAATGCGGTCAAATTGGCGATCGAGCAGCTCATCTTACCTGAAATTATTCATCTTGTGCGGCAACTCAAGGGGCTGCATTAGTAGATATTGCACTTACATCGCTAATAGCTGTATGATGTTTGACTGGACTGAAAAATAGGAGATTAGTACTATGAGTCGTGTGTGTCAATTAACTGGCAAAAAAGCCAATAACGCTGTATCAATTTCGTTCTCTCACAAACGTCACAAGCACTTACAGCACGTTAACTTACAAGACAAAAAAATCTGGTGGGAAGAAGGCAAGCGTTTTGTAAAATTACAAATTTCTACCAAAGCAATTAAAACCTTACAAAAGAAAGGGTTAGCAGCCTTTGCTAAGGAAGCAGGTATTGATCTTCGCAAGTTTTAGTTAATGCTCACAAGGCTGTCAACACAGGTTTACCAAAACATTTACCAGCAAAATTTAACGATGGATTAACGAGGGAAGTTGCGGTGCGGCTTCCCTCGTTGATTTTTAGAGCCTGTTTGAGAAGTGTGGGCATTCGCTAAAAATACTGATCGATCCCCCCTAACCCCCCTTATGAAAAGGGGGAAAAGATTAAAAAAGTCCCCCTTTTTAAGGGGGATTTAGGGGGATCAAAACTTCTCAAACACGCTCTTATACCAAATTAAAAAATGGCGTAGCCATTTTTTAATTTGGTATGAAAAGATTGTTCCGTGCAGGTGGAATAATTACTTACAAATAATTGCAGAGCGATGAATATTGGCATAGTTGGTTTGGGATTGATTGGTGGTTCCCTTGGGCGCGATCTGGTGGCTAGTGGTAGTTGGGTGTGGGGCGTGAGTCGCAGTCCTGATACTTGCCGTCAAGCGGAGGCGATCGCGTCAGTAAATGTTGCTAGTCCAGAATTAGCAAATCTAGATCAGGAGATGCTGTCTCAAACGGAAATGGTGGTCATATGCACTCCGATCGCGGCAATCTTGCCCACGATCGCGATGGTTGCGCCCCTATTGCCCAAGGGATGCATTATTACGGATGTCGGGTCAGTGAAGGAGGCGATCGTGGCAGAGGCGATCGCCCTGTGTGCGCCTCTAGGGTTAAGGTTTGTGGGTAGTCATCCGATGGCAGGAACAGCATTCCAAAGCATTATGGCGGCTGAGGCAAATTTGTTTCGCGATCGCCCCTGTGTGGTGACACCTAGCCTAGATCGAGAGGCGGTAGATATGGTGCGATCGCTATGGCAATCGGTGGGAATGCGAGTTTATGAATGCACGCCTGCGGAACACGATCGCGCCGTTGCTTTGATTAGTCATTTACCCGTAATGGTTAGCGCTAGTTTGATTAAGACTTGCCAAACTGAGGCGGGGGATGTGTTACCCTTGGCGCAAAACTTAGCTAGTTCAGGTTTTCGGGATACAAGCCGTGTGGGTGGAGGCAATCCCGAATTAGGACGACTGATGGCGGAGTATAACCAAACTGCCCTCCTGCGATCGCTGCAAGCCTATCAGCAATCTTTGCAACAGGTGATTGATCTTGTTGCCGATGGGCAGTGGGATGCATTAGAAGATCTATTAACCACGACCCAACGCGATCGCGAGCTTTATTTATGATTGGCAATACTAAGATACAAATTATTGCTTTCATCTTCGATCGCATACCTTTTGACCGCGTAGGCAACCAAATAAATCCTGACGGCTAAAGTTTTTTTTGGCAATTGGTTTGGAGATTGCTGCCAATGCCCAATTAAATGTGAGAGCATTGCATAATGGGGTATGAGTCCAGAGCAGAGAGCAAAATTTATGGTCTATTCGCATTAATAGAGAATATCGAGCTTTATCTCTAAAAGAAGGAGATGATTATTACTGGTTTTGGATCGGGTTGCATGACGAATACGAAAGATTAATTGATGAAAATTGATTTTTGTGGAGAGGCGATCGCAATTTTAGGTGTTGAGGGGCGATTATAATGTCTAGTGTAGTGGCAAATGGATAAATCTATCGGTTACGGTTGCTCAAGTAGTTTAGGTAATTTGCGATCGCTGGTGGGTTGATGGGTGGGGCGATCGCTAAAATTGGTCTATAAATTTTACATATCTTGACTTTTAGTTTCTCAGAAAATTTAGCAAAAGGGACACAAAAGTATTATCCTAAAAATAGTGGGTGTGATGCTTTTTTGGTTTTGTGTTGCTTTGTTTTCTGGCAAATCTTTAGGGAATCACCCTAGAAGTCTATGGAGAGTTAGTCAAGATGTCTGTAAATAATACTGAGATTCGTTTGCTGTTGGGGATGTGGGATTATTTGGGTAAGGACAAGAAGCTGTTAACTAAGCGTGAGGTTCTGCCGTCTTTTAGTAGCAAGGATCGGGATATGAAGAAGGCTGAGTATACGGGTGCTTTGCAGTCTTTGATCAATGGTGGGGCGATCGCTTTTTCTGCGAAGTATTCGTTAACGGATGCGGGTTTGTTGAGGTTGGCGGAGGGTTTGCGATCGCCTGATTTTAGTTTTGGTGGTGCGACTTTGGTGAGCAGTCGTTTGGCGAATGCGGCTTTGCGTTGGTTTCAGCAAAATGCGGGTGAGGTTGTTGAGTCTGCACCGAAGATTGCTAGTTATGACGAGTTTAAGGCTGTGGCGTTGGCAACTTACGATCAGCTAAATCGTGATTATAACTACGATAACCTTGTGCCTATTTATCGGATTAGACGCGCGATCGGTGAACGAGTAACGCGATCGCAGTTTAACGAATGGATGCTAGAGATGCAATCAAATGATGTCTTACAACTTCAAACTACTGGTGTAGAAGACAACGCGCCTGATAAGTTAGAGGACTCAATCATGACTAAAGTAAGTGGACTACGTTGTTATGCCAAAAAGATTGTTTAACTAGCTAAACATCTTTTTCTTGTTTCTCTTCTCCTCACACACAACGCTTTAAAATAACAGAATCCTATGTCTAGTTCTGAAAATATTGACAACGCTATTAAAAATAGCAATCCTTTTTCCATAAAATTTGTTGATCAACATCACATTTGGGGTGCAAGTTTTCCTGATGTCCCAGAAATTAACGCGCATATATCCGATGCCGTCTTTAATGCCATTGATCAAGTCTCAAAAAATGAGCTTCCATCTATCGGTATCATTATTTCAGGGGAAAAGGGTTTAGGAAAAACTCAAGTCATCAGCCGTATTCGCCATCGCCTGCAAACTGAAGGCAAAGCATTTTTTGTCTACATGGGCAACTATGGCGATTTAGACTACATCAAATCCGAATTTTTACAGACTTTGACTTCTAGCCTCAAAAGAGTTGGTGTTGAAGGAGTGATGCAATGGCAAGAACTCGCAGCAAATATGGTTTTTGCTGCTAGAGGTGATCGTCCTTGTACTCCCAAAGATCTGGCTAGTGGCAGATTTGCCTCCATTGTTAACAATAATCCTAAAACCCCCGAAACTTGGGCTGGGATTATATGCAAAAAGAAACCTGAGCTAAACAATCCCTATTTAGTTAAAGCAATCTTGTGGACACTTTCAGAAAATCATGCGCCTTATGCAATTAGTTGGTTGTCAGGACAAGAATTGACTCAAGCAAAGGCTGATGAATTAGGATTGCCCAACAATACACAGAAAACGGAACTAGCTACTTTCAAGACAACCTGTGAACTTTTATCCTTGATTGCGAACTACAACAATCTAGTATTTTGTTTTGATGAACTAGATGATCCAAGTTGTAACACTACTGGGTATACAAGAGCGCAAGTTGTGGCATCGTTGGCAAAAGATTTACGGAATCTAATCAATAAATGCGTTTTGCTAATGGCAATGTATCCAAATACGCTAAGAAATGAGATCAAGACTGCTGGAGGTGAAGGAGGAGGACAAGCAGCATCTTATGATCGAACTGCTGACAAGGTTTTAGAGCTTGATTATCTCAATTCTGATACATCAGTTTTGCTTGTGCGTAAGTGGCTAGAAGATTTTTACACTAGCAAAGAGCTTACTCCCCCACATCCACTTTATCCTTTTGATGAGTCTGAGATCAGAGAAATTGGAAAAGAACGTCCAACTGCTAGAGCTATTCTAAAATGGTGTTCTGAAAACTGGAAGATCTCTGAAAATATCCCTGAATCTTCAAGTGACAAAGGAACTAATAGCACAGAAACAAACACAGAACAGCAATTCAGTCCTGTAAAAGATGCTTATGAAAATGCTTTACAGGTTATTGAAGAGTCAATTGATGAGTTTATGGAGGATAATGCTGCCGTTGGCTATTCTCTGTTTTGTGCATTTCTATCTCTATATGTAGCAGATATAGAAATAGATGGAGTGAAAGTTAATGATGTTGAATGGATTGATGAAACTGCCAAAGCAGTAGATAAAGGTTATTTGCATTTGAGAATCACAGCCGAAGAAAATGGTAAAACAATTAAGATTGGTGTTGCTGCTATTTTGAACGCAACAGGAAAATTTGTTGGTGCTGCTCTCAAACGCTTAATTGACTATAAAAAGTTTGACTTTACTCGCGGTTGTCTGATTCGATCCTATCAAATTGCTAGAGGTGCTTCTGTTCCTCAAGAATGTGTTAGGAAACTAATCAAAGAGCAAGGTGGAGAATGGGTTGTTTTGTTACAAGAACATATTAAACCTTTGCTTGCGCTAGGACTGATTCGAGAAGAGATTGAAAAATATGATCTAACTTTAGAACAATTGTGGGATTTCATAAATGAAAATCGTCTAGTTATTGATAATCCCCTAATTAGAGAGATTTTGAGCGATCCATCTGGGCAGGAACCATCTGAGCTAATTGATGATGAGTTGCCTATTAGCATTCCTAGCAACAATTTGGGTAATGATGCTGAGGAGATATCACTATAATGATCATCCAGTCTATTGATATTCCTAATGCCTTACGCCTAGATTCTCAGATTGTTGATAGTCTAATCAAAGGAGATATTATTGCAGCAATACCTCGCACTTTTACCAATGCTGGAAGAACTTTTGCACTTTATCCAGATCAACTAGAGATAGAAACAGTAACAGTTTCAGCTTGGGCAAGATGTGAGCAATGCGATATAGTCGATGATTCTAAACCTTTAGATATCATTTCTCATTACACAGCTATACCAGTTCATCGCTTACAGGAAATAATTGCAGAGCGAGAATCATTCTTCCTCATCTATTTACGAGTTTATAGATTATCCAAACCAGTTACAATTCCTGCTAGATCTCAAGGTCAATATGTAGCATTACCTGATCGCTTAAAAGTTGATGACTCATCACCAATACTAAGCGATCAAGATTTTGCAAGAATAAAACAACAAATAAAAAATCTTGAGCCACCAGAATCATTAGATATTCAACTTCAGAGAATACTGAATGAAGTAGAAAATAAGCATAAAGTTGAATTATCTAGAAATACTTCTTGGATTAAAACAATTTCAACTTTAGGCGATCGGAGCATTGAGCAAGATCAAGGAAAAAGTACTTATCAAGCTGGTACTGACTTTGAGAATATAGCAAAGCAAGGTTTGGAATTTCTAGGCTTTACAATTGATGAATCTCATAAAGGCGGTGCTGGAGGATTAGATTTATTCTGCTTAAAGCCTTATCCGTTAACAGGAGAGTGTAAAGCAGGAAAAAGTATTCCTAGCGGCACAACCGAAGAATTGCTTAAGCTTGGAGGCATGAGATTAGGCAGAGACAGATTTTTAGAATCTAAGAAGCTAATTATTGGTGCTGGTAAAGTTAGCAATGATGTAATTACAGCCTCTCACGAATGGAAAGTTAGTATTATTAAAGCTATGACATTACAAAAACTCGTTGAACTCAAAGCTAAATATGATGGCGCGATCAATCTATTTGAACTCAAGGAATATTTGCAAGCAGGGCAAATTGATAACAAGATTGATGAGTATATCCAGAAGGTTGAAGATGAGATTAAACTGCGAGCGTACGTTGTTCAGACTGTCAAAAACTTCCTACTAAACAATAGTTTTAAAGATGTCGAGACTAATGTTATTTTTGGTTTATATGCTGGTTCTAATCCCCCCAAGAACTTATCCACAGAAGAATTAAAGGAAATACTCATCGAGCTTTCTTCACCATTGGCGGGATATTTGGGAAGAGTTAAGGGTAATGGAGAAAAAGGCGATCGCTTTTATTACTTGCGAGACTTACCATGTGATACACAAAACTAAAATTTTATGTAAATCCAATCATTTTCCGTTATAATGCAAATACTATGGATAGGTGTAGCCAATGGTAACAGCAATCAAGCAAATGGGAACTGTGGGCAAAGATGGCAAAATTGAGCTTTATACCCCAGAGTTAATAGAAGGTACAAAAGTTGAGGTGATTTTATTGGTAGATCATCAAGACGAAACGGAGTATTTGCTCTCCAATGCTGCTAATGCCAAAAGATTATTAGAGGCGATCGCCAATGTAGAAAAGGGTGAAGGATTGGTAACGTTCTCGGCTGAGGAATGGCATGAGAAATATAGTATTTGAGCCGCAAGCGTTTCAGGATTTTAATAACTGGGCAAAGGAAGATAAGAAAGTTTACGGCAAAATTGTTAACTTGATTGATGACATCTTACGCAATCCTTTTGGTGGTATTGGTAAACCTGAGCCGCTTAAATATGAGCTAAAGGGATGTTGGTCAAGGCGAGTTACTGATGAGCATCGCTTGGTTTATAGGATTAATGAAGATGCTGTGACAATTATTAGTTGTAAATTCCATTATGAAAGGTAGATGCTAATCAATGGATTCAATTTACAAGAAGAAAATAAAATGAATAAATGTCATGTCTGCGGCTCAAATGCAATTCACAACGAACTGATTGATGAAATTTTCTATATTTCAGGTAAACCCGTTTTAGTCGAACATATTCCTGTAAAAGTTTGCTGTCAATGTGGAGAACAAACCTTTAGCCGCCAAACAACAGAACAAGTTCGCCTGATGCTTCACAGTCAAGCCAAACCAGTTAGAGCGATCGCTATTGACGTTTTCTCATTAGCCTAAGATATTTGGGAAGAGTTAAGGGTAATGGAGAAAAAGGCGATCGCTTTTACTACCTGCGAGACTTACCGATAGAAAAGGAGACATAAACATGACACTCAAAGAACTACAACCACAACTACTAGCTCTCACCCCCGAAGAAAAATCTCAAGCAATCCAAATTCTAGTCCAGAGCCTTAGCAACACATGGCAAGGCATTGAGAAAAATCCTAGAGTCATGGGTGGAGATGCTTGCATTCGCCAAACCCGCATACCCGTATGGCTTCTAGTGAGCCTTCAACGTCAAGGCGCAAGCGAAGCCTACATTCTCGAAGACTATCCCACCCTCTCTGCAACAGACCTAGTAAACGCATGGAGCTACGCCGAAGTTCATATTGATGAGATAGAAGCAGCCATTCATAGGCAAGAGGCAGCTTAACATGGCACGTCTTTACGCCGATGAGCAATGTTAACGATTAATCGCAGTGACTTCATTCGACTGCATAACCTACAGCCTAGCCACACAGGTATAATTGTTTGTACAGAAGACTTGGATAGACAAAGACAAGCCGCTCAAATCCATGAAGCAATTAGCACCAGAATCGATCTAACTAACCAACTAATTCGCATAAATCGTCCCAGTAAATAGGGGGAGTACCTTCACCATTGGCAGGATATTTGGGAAAGATTGAAGAGAATGGGAGAAAATGGCGATCGCTTTTATTATTTTAGAAAGTGAAAACCATAACTGAAATTAGCTCACAACTTCAGAGAGGAGACTTTATTGAGGGATGCCTAGATGATCAATACTCACCGAGTTGTTTGATTTTCGGAACCACTAAAACCAACAGACCACTCCATTTACAAATATCAATACAAGAATCAGCATTTACAGAGACTAAAAAAGAGGATAATAGAAGTGCCGCGCATAGCGCGGCACTTCCTTTCTTAAAATTAGTCAAAGCCGAGCAAATCAAAAATCTCGCGATCCTTTAGGGGTTGAGCATAGAGAGGTTCCGCATCTTCGAGCATAGTTTTTGCCAGCTTCAGATATTCTTGCTGCACTGCCACTACTTCTGGATCAGGTTCCATTTCAAATACTGTGCATTTTTTGAGGCGACTGCGACGAATTGCATCAACGGTACGGAAATGCGCTAGGGTCTTTAGTCCAACACGCTCATTAAACTTATCGATTTGATCAGTACCTTCACTGCGGTTCGCAATAATCCCGCCGAGGCGTACACGATAGTTTTTTGCCTTAGATTGGATGGCGGCAACGATCCGATTCATCGCAAAGATAGAATCAAAATCATTGGCAGTCACAATCAAGCAATAGTGAGCGTGCTGTAAAGGTGCAGCAAAACCACCACAGACCACATCGCCTAACACATCAAAAATGACCACATCGGTATCTTCGATTAAATGATGCTCCTTGAGTAACTTCACGGTTTGACCTGTAACGTATCCACCACAGCCAGTTCCCGCAGGAGGCCCCCCTGCCTCAATACACATGACACCGTTGTATCCCTCAAACATGAAGTCTTCCGTCTTGAGTTCTTCAGAATGAAAATCTACGGTTTCGAGAATATCAATAACGGTCGGAACCATCCGCTTTGTGAGCGTAAAGGTGCTGTCATGCTTAGGATCACAGCCAATCTGTAAGACTCTTTTGCCAAGGTGAGAGAAGGCGGCAGAGAGGTTAGAGGATGTGGTGGATTTACCAATGCCACCTTTACCATAGACCGCGATCACCAAGGCTCCTTCAATATTCATGCTGGGATCTTGATGAACTTGCAGGCTACCTTCTCCATCTTCGCCTTTGTTGATGACTGGGGGACGAACGTTTGCAACTACCAAAGTATTAACTCCTAATTTATTTATGCTCAATTTATAAAACTCAAGATTCCGATTTTTGCCAATTCCCAAAAGCTCGACACTTTTACGAACAGGCTTTTCTCATTCAGAAATGGCGTAACCACTGCTTAATGAAGTACTACTTGCCGATCGCTGCTTTCGCGTCGTAGAGAGTTTCTACGGTGATCGTACTAATACCGCGATCGCTGGCAAATTTTTCGGTATTTCGCTTGATTTTGCCGCGTACAAAGAAGGGAATCTTCTTTAGCTCTGCCTCACCATCGGCACTCCAAACAATACTTTGCTGGGCATTGATTTCAAGGGGAGTGAGCATGACCTGTGGGGATGTTTCAGCAATGGTCGATACACCGATCGCTGTTTGAGTTGAACTGATTTCTGTAGTTTCGCGACTAGCAGGAGCCGTATGCAGATGGCTCATATGACCTTCAGCAAACTCAAAGTCTTCTCGGAACATACCGATCAGATGTTCTTCTAACCCCATCATCAGAGGATGTACCCAACTATCAAAAATGACGTTGGCTCCTTCCCACCCCATTTGAGGAGAGTAGCGAGCAGGGACATCTTGGACATGGATCGGTGAGGAAATCACCGCACAGGGAATACCTAAGCGCTTGGCAATATGGCGTTCCATTTGTGTGCCAAGGACTAACTCAGGAGCAGCTTCCGCCACCTTTGCTTCTACTGCTAGATAGTCATCACTGATCACTGCCTCCAAGCCATGCTGTTTGGCATATTCCCTGACCTCCCGCGCAAACTCACGGCTGTATGTACCGATACCGACAAGGGTAAAGCCAAGTTCTTCGGTGGCAATGCGGGCGGCAGCGAGGGCGTGGGTGGCATCACCAAAGATAAAGACGCGCTTGCCTGTGAGGTAGGTGGAGTCAACCGATCGCGAATACCAAGGCAATCTAGAAGCCTGTGCATTGGCAGCAGAAGAGAGGCGACCTGCATCCCAATTTCCTAAGGTGTCGGATTGCGATCGGGCTAGGGCTTCGCTTACATCTAAATCCGCAACCTTGCCAATTTCGGCAATGAAATCACGGGTTGCACCCACTCCGATAGGAACCGTTTTAACTACGGGTTGTCCAAAGCTGCGACTTAGCCAACTACAAGTAGTTAGGGCTATTTCGGGATAGAGGCAAATATTAAAATCAGCATCGGGGATACGCTTGATATCCTCAGCATTGGCTCCCATAGGGGCAATCACATTTACATCCACGCCAATTTCCGCTAGGAGTTTCATCACTTCGCGAATGTCATCACGACAGCGAAAACCTAAAGCCGTGGGGCCAATGATATTGGCTTTGGGGCGAATATGGGCTTCTCGCTTAACTTTGGGGGGTAATGGCTTGGGTACTAGGGGCAGCAATAGAGTACGAACAAGATGATAGAGGGTTTCACTTGCGCCCCAGTTCTCTTTTTTAGAATAGGCAGGTAATTCTAAGCTGACGATGGGAATGGGCATATTCATGCCCTTAGCAAGGGAGCCAGGTTGATCTTGAATGAGTTCGGCGGTGCAGCTTTCACCCACTAGCATTACTTGGGGCTTGAAGCGTTCGTAGGCATCGCGGACTGAGGTTTTGACCATTTCGGCGGTGTCTCCGCCAAGATCACGGGCTTGGAAAGTGGTGTAAGTTACAGGGGGACGGCGATCGCGTCTTTCGATCATCGTAAATAGGAGATCGGCGTAAGTATCGCCTTGGGGTGCATGTAGTACATAATGCACACCTTCCATACTGGTAGCAACGCGCATCGCTCCGACATGGGGCGGGCCTTCATAGGTCCAGAGAGTTAATTCCATAGTTTGATTGGTATTTGGTAATTGGGATTGGTAATTGGGGCTAGACTGTTAGTCTTCTGCGGCGTTCTAGGGGTCTAGCAAATAATTCAGCAAGATCGGCGGCTTGGTCATAGCCGTGAATTGGGGAAAACACCAGTTCGATTGACCATTTAGTTGCCATGCCTTCAGCTTCGAGGGGATTAGCCAATCCCAGCCCGCATACCGTAATATCTGGTTTGGCGGCGCGACAACGATCAAGTTGCTTTTCCACATCCTGTCCTTCCGATAAAGCAGTACCACTGGGGAGCAGATTAATTTCTTGATCCATCAGTAGGCGATCGATATAGGGTGTACCGACTTCCACTAGATCCATGCCACATTCTCTCGATAAAAATCGGGCAAGGGGGATTTCTAGCTGGGAGTCTGGGAATAGGAAGGCTTTGCGCCCCGTTAGGGCTTGGCGGTAGCGCTCTAGGGCGATTTTGCTACGCTGCACAGCAGGAGCGATCGCATCGGCAAACAGTTGTGCGTCTACCTGCCATGCATCGGCAGCAGTCTTAAGCCATGCGGTTGTGCCTTCGATGCCAAAGGGATAGGGCGATGGCAAAAGCGTTGCACCTCTAGCAATTAGCGATCGCACGGTGTCGCTCAAAAAGGGCTGGGCTAATAATAATTTTGTGCCTTTGCCAATGGGGGGTAAGTTGGCAGCCCGACGCGGTGGGAAAAAGCTTACAGGAATACCCAACTTATCAAAGAGTCTCTGAAACTGATCCTCTACCACATCCGCCAGACTGCCCACCACCATCAAGTTTGGCTCATCTTGGCTATGGGGCAAAATAGGAACCATCGAACCCAGACAGGCATCTTCGCCTTGGGTAAAGGTGGTTTCAATGCCACTGCCTGAATAGTTAAGAATTCGTACCTTCGGGAAAAAGCGCTGGTTCAGACGCTCTGCGGCTTTAGCTAGATCTAGTTTGATTACCTCAGAGGGACAGGAACCTACTAAAAACAATGTACCAATGTCAGGACGACGCTCTAGCAATTGATCGACAACCCGATCTAATTCTTCATTGGCATCCGCCAATCCTGCGAGATCCCTTTCACCGAGTACTGCCGTACCAAATCTAGGTTCGGCAAAAATCATGACTCCTGCCGCTGATTGGATCAAGTGGGCGCAAGTCCGCGAACCCACCACAAGGAAAAAAGCATCCTGCATTTTGCGATGTAACCAGACAATTCCCGTGAGGCCGCAAAAGACTTCTCTTTGTCCACGCTCCTTCAGTACGGGGATGTTGGTATTTAGCTTTTGGACAGGAATTTCTGTGCAAGGCTCTAAAGGCATATTTTGCTGTCCTACTTACGATTCCCTTTACTATAGGTATTAACCTTTGGGGATTGGTTAAAAAGTTGCAAAGGTTTACAGATGTTTACTGAGGTTGTCCAAATGCCACGATCGCATTTTGCCCGCCAAAACCAAAACTAAAGTTCAGTGCATATTGCAAATCGGGCGATCGCTGCGTATTTTTAACTAAGGGCATCGCAAAATCTGGGGTGAGCATCCCCACCGTAGGTGGCACTAGGCGATCGCGCAGTGATAACAGACAAAAAGCTGCCTCCATCATCCCTGTTGCACCAAGGGTATGACCCGTTGCCCCCTTGGTGGCACTAAGATCGAGATTAGGTAAAAAATCAGGTAAATATGCCTGCACTAGAGCCATTTCCCGCGCATCATTGAGGGGTGTTGCCGTGCCATGCAAATTGATATAGCCCCTAGATTGAGGCGCGATCGCGGCACGTTCTAGGCATTGCTTCAAGGCGATCGCCGCCAAATGATTATTGGGATTAGGGCTAGTCTCATGGTAAGCATCATTGGTCATCCCCCAGCCCAAGACTCTGCCATAAACCTGACTATGCCGACTTTGAGCCGATGCCGATGACTCTAAAACCAAAGCTGCTGCACCTTCGCCAAGGGCAAACCCGTCCCGTTCTTGGCTAAAGGGATGCACTGCTGATTTAGCCAATACGCCTAGTTTGGCGAATCCTGCGATCGCGAGGGGTGTGATTGCTGCATCCACTGCGGTGGCGATCGCCATTGAGCATTGACCTGAAGCAATTAGCATCGCGGCTTGAGTGATCGCCCAGTTGGCGGTGGCACAGGCTGCCATCGGCGCAAAAACTGGAGCTTGCGTTTGCAGTAACTGAGCTATATGGGCGGACAGACTGGAGGGTTGTAATTGCTGCCAAAGCTCAAGATTTCGCCATGAATTAGCTTGTAAATTACTATTTGGAGACTTAAGGTGATCTAGCAGCAGTTCTAATTCTCTTTGATTACCACGACTCGAACCAATCGCTAAACCACAACCTCTCAAGGGAGTTTCTAACCCTGCATCGGCGATCGCTTCTAATACCACCTGCTCTAACATAAGTTGCGATCGGGTTAGTGGTTTCTGATTAACCAGAGCATTTTCACAAATTGCCATACTTCTGGCGATCGGCATCCGCAAATCTTGATCAAAGACAATGCCAGACTTGCCTTGCAATAGGGCTTCCCAAGTTGACTCGCGATGAGGAGCGATCGCGCTATGAATACCAATTCCTGTTACTAGCACTGAGTTTTGGTGCATACCACAGATTCCCTCAGATAAGTTGCACAACAGGAAAATCCTCTAATAGATTTTGCTGCTTTAATAAATCAAACACCGTAATTCGCAAAGTGCGTTGTTGATCAACTTGAAAAAATACCTTAATCCGATCGCTACCCAACTGCCCCAAGGGTTCTAACTTCGCAATCACCCGACCGCGATCGCCATCGTTTAAAACCTGCACCGACACCTGCCGATTTTCTAGTACACGGGTAATTAAGCGATCGTCTTCAAAATATACTTCCACATCCGCTTCCCCCAATTCACCAATCACTAATTCAATACTAGGCTGATCTGGTACAGAAGCCCCTAGAGTGAGTTCCACTGGTTTTGTGAGGGGATAGGTTTCCCCAGATTTAATAATCCGATGCCAATTATGCCGCTTATAGCGCTTGTCCCAATAGCGCACCCCATAGCTATGGTATAGATAATCCTGCAATTGCCACCCCTGAGATATTGCGCCATGGGCGATCGCTTCAAAGGGACGATCCAACTTCACCTTCTCCTTGGCAAAATGTTGTAATGCCCATTCCTTTACCAAAGGTATTTGCGAAGTTCCACCCACTAAGAGAACGGCATTAACTTCATTTAAATCAAAATTTTGTCTTGCTGCCTGTTGCCTGATTTGCTCTAGTGATCGATCTAGATTAAAGGTGAACTTCTGCTGCTCTAAAACTTGACGAAACTGCTCTCTATTTAAAGTCAACTCATAGGATGCAAAGGTCTGATCATCAAAATATACTTCCGTTACAGATTCTTCGTGAGACAAGGCAATTTTAATTTTCTCCACTAATCGACTCACCAGAGAATTTTTGGGAATTCCTAATTCTTGATGGAAGTAATCTAATAACCAATTATCAATATCTATTCCGCCTAAATTCTGTCCCGATTTTGCCAATACTCGTGCCGTTGGTGAGCTATGAGCAGAACTTGAACTATCTTGCTTACGCACAAAATTGCGATCGCCAAGCTTCAACAAAAATCCCAAAGGACTTGAACGCGGCGCGGCTTGCTCCTGTTGAGGCTGTGGATCTCCCAAAGATAATCTCACTAGAGATAAATCCAAAGTTCCACCACCAAAATCCACCACCAAAACCACCTGTTCACCTTGAGAAATCCCATAGCCTAAAGCTGCCGCCGTTGGCTCATCGATAATTCTTACTTGCGATACTTCTGAACGTTCACAAATCTCGCCCAACCATTGCCGATAGGGTTCAAAACTATCCACTGGCACTGTAAAAACTAGAGAATCCACCTCAGATAATTGATTAACGATTTTAGTTAAGAACCACTCTCCCACCAATTCAAACCCAACCTCGATCGCATCTAGCTCAGGCACAAACATCGATATTTGTGAACCAATGCCACGTTTAAAAGAGGTAAATAAGCGTCCATCCCTCGCTCGATCCAAACCGCGATCGCTCACTTCTTGTCCAATTAAAGTTTCCCCTTTGCTGGCATCCTGCACATAGACACAACTCGGAACCATAGGCGGATTATTTACCAAAGTCACACTATAAGTTCCAAGATTCACGGTTTCTGCTAGACCATCTGCGCCAATCCTCGCCACCACTGTGTTACTTGTCCCAAAATCGATCGCATACTGCATAGTAATACTGAAACAAAACTTTTAGCCATCGGTTCTATTCTATAGCGATCGCACACTATTTTAAGGATGTTGATTATGATGGGCGATCGCTTTTTGAGACGAGATTGGTATCTAATTATCCTAGTACTAAACAGTCAGCGATCGCTTGTCAAAATCTTAAAGTTTTAGGCTATACTTAGGCTATACATTTTTCCAAAAATGATTACCAAAAGCTATGTTGGTCAAAGTTCAAAAATGGGGTAATAGTCAGGGAATTAGGCTCAGTAAAGAAGTTTTAGCTGAAGCTAATATTCTGGTTGGTGATGAGCTAGAGATTCTCACTACTAAGGAACAGATTTTGATTAAACCTGTTCGTAAAATTCGAGGTAAGTATGATCTTAAAGATCTAGTTTTCCAAATTCCCTCTAACTATCAAGCTCAAGAAGAGGATTGGGGATCGCCTGTAGGTTTGGAAGTTTGGTAAATGGCTAATTACATTCCCAAAAAGGGTGATTTGATTATCCTTACTTTCGATCCGCAGTCTGGACATGAGCAGAAAGGACGGCGACCTGCTTTAGTGGTGAGTAATACACTGTTCAATCAGCATACGGGTTTGGCGATTGTCTGTCCGATTACAAATACGAAGCGTGATTTTCCTTTTCATGTGGCGATCGCTGGTAGTAAAAAGCTAACTGGCTATGTGATGGTGGAACAGGTGAAGTCTATCGATTACAAGTCAAGAAAGGTGAAGTTGATAGAGGCTGCTGCGGATGAGCTTTTGGCTGAGGTTTTGAGTATTTTGGATGCTTGTATTTACTGAATGTCGCCTCTCAAACTAATGACATCGTTGTTAGTGAGCAATTAGCGATCGCACACTATTTAAGGATGTTGATTATGATAGGCGATCTCCTATTTCTCAAATCAATACTAGATTTTAGGTTTGACAGCATTTATTTGTTATACTTACAGTAGTATTTATGAATAAATAGGGAGCCAGAGATTAGTATGTTGGATTTTCAGCTATCTGTGCAACCACAAACAGAACGAAGACTAAAAAAAATTCTCAGTCAAGTGCAAGATACAGAAGCATTTGCGCTAAATATTATTGCTTACCAAGTTTCTGAACTACAAAAGGGGATTCTAAATCTGCGACTGGATTTAGATGATTTTGAAAGAAAGTATAATATGACATCTGCCGAGTTCTACAAAGATTTCTCAGATGGACTTTTAGAAGATGAAGCAGATTTTATGATATGGGCAGGACTGTATGAAATGCTTTGTCAAAACCAATCTCAACTTAGCGAACTAAGATGATTGAAGAGTATTTTGCACAGCTTGAAGGGATTATTAAAGAGTTTCCTAATGTCCGCTTTGTTTCCCTGACTAAGAAAATTTACAATATTTCGCAGGGCTATATTAGCGGTTCAATTGTTTTTGAGAATAATCATCGCTTAGATTTTGTGGAAGTCAAGAATGTTGAAGTTCTGAATAAAATAAAATATCGATATCACTACATGAATGAAGATCAGGTAATGATTTTTCGCTATGATAATGCTCCTCATCATTCAAGTGTTTCTACTTTTCCACATCACAAGCATGATAGAGAAAATATTAGAGAAAGTGTTGAACCAAGTTTAGATCAGGTGCTTTTAGAGATATCTCGTTATCAGAAGCAACTATAAAATACAGATCGCCTACTTCCCAATTAATACTAAATCTAGGCTTAGTACAGCTAACTTAGCGTTTTATTGCATATTGAGCGTCCATACGGTATTTTGGCTTTATTACCAATAATAATCACTTTAATACTCAAGATATTTAAACCTTATGGCTCAGTCGCCAAATATGCTGAAAGATGGTGAGATTTCTCTTATATTTATTAGGGCTTTAATAAGGCTAGGGGGAACAGGAACAAAGGAACAGATTCTTGAACAGATCAGACTGATTCTTAGCTCACAGCAGAAAGAACAAGAACAGCAGATTAAAACACTGTTTAATAGGGCTAAAGACGATTTAAAAACATCTGGTCTAATTAAGCAAGTTAAGTATTCTAAATTGTCTTTAACCTCAAATTTGCCTAATCCTGAGGAGTATCAAGATTTTTCAAAGTTTAAAGATTCCTTTGAAGAACAAAACAAAACATCTCCAAATCCAGAAATTTATACAAACAATCAATTTTTACAAGATACTTCGATTACTCAAGAACAGCTAGATAAATACGAAAGAATAATTAACAGGAAAAAGCAAATCATTCTTGCTGGTTCTCCAGGGACGGGTAAAACATTTATTTCTCAGAAATTCGCTAAATACTTAACCTCGGCTCAAGATGGTTATTTTGATTTTGTGCAGTTTCATCCATCCTATACTTACGAAGACTTCATGCGAGGCTTGAAGCCAGAAATCAAAGATGGTAGTTTGACCTATAACTATGCAGAAGGTCGATTCATTCAATTTTGCGAAAAAGCTCAAACGAAATATCAAGATCTTCCCTGTGTTTTTATCATTGATGAAATCAATCGCGCCAATATTTCACAGGTATTTGGCGAACTGATGTATTTGCTGGAATATCGCAATGCAGAAATTACCCTATCTTCAGGCAAGACTTTCACAATACCTGACAACGTGCTGATTATTGGCACAATGAACACCGCCGATCGCTCGATCGCTCTAATCGATCACGCCCTGCGCCGCCGTTTTGCCTTTATCAAAATCACACCTAACTATCAGAGTTTAAGGAATAAATTTCAAGGTTTAGACTTTCCCATCGAGAAATTAATCATTATTTTAAAAGATTTAAACCAAAAGATTTGTGAAGCAATGGGCAGCAATGACTATGAACTGGGAACGTCTTTCTTCATGACTGATAACTTATCAGAGGAAATAGAAGATATTTGGCAAATGGAAGTAGAGCCATATTTAGAGGAATATTTCTTTGACAATCAAAGCAAAGAAATTATTGAATCCTTTCGCTGGATCAATGTGCAGAAGCAGATTTATTAATCAAATTCAGTAAGCTTAATAAATGTCAATCATCACGCTCAAAGAGTATCAATCAGAGGAAATTCCCAGAGAATCACTTAGTTATGATGTGAAAGAGAAGCTATGTCGTGAATATAGGAAGCAAATTGAGATTAGTTTGGTAGCTGATAAAAAAGGCGATCGCTGGCGCATTACCGCGCAAGGCTATGTTGGTTATATCCAAGTCTCCCCAGATTTGGCAATCTTTATTGAACCGAAAGCACCGATTAAAAATGTCTTGGCAATGTTGGAATATACACCCGAATTGCAGGGCTTTAAATTTCCTGAACTTGCTAATTTTGATACGCTTCAGGACTTTCTCAATAGTCTAGCGGAATTATTGGCTGATCGAATTATTGACAAATGTCGGCGTGGACTCTATCGAAGCTATATTTCTCAAAATGCGACTTTGGAATATGTACGCGGCAGGATTGATATTCCTAAAGCCGTCCAAAAGCCTTGGCAAATCAAGATACCTTGTCAATATCAAGAAAATACCTACGACAATGAAGATAATCAAATTATTTTCTATACGCTGTACCGTATTTTGCGATCGCAACTCTGCACAGAAAACACTCAAGCCAAAGTACATAAAGCATTTCACGCATTACAAGGCTATGTAAATCTATATCCATTTACTGCTTCTGATTGTCGCGATCGCTATTATTCTCGACTCAATCAGGACTATCGCTATTTACATTTGCTCTGTCAATTCTTTCTTGATCGCACAGCCCCAACCCATAAGCAAGGACAACGATCATCCTTTAGCTTTTTGATTGATATGCCATCTCTCTATGAAACCTTTGTCGCCGCATGGCTCAAAAAACATTTACCATCGCATTTGCGCTTATACAAGCAATATTCCATTCAAATTGGTTTAAGCTGCGCCATTGACCTTGTAATCAAAGATCTCCAGTCAGAAGAATGCAAATTTATCCTCGACACCAAATATAAAATTAAGGAAACCGTTGGCAGTCAAGACTTACATCAAGTACGCAGCTATGCGATCGCCATGCAATGTCCCGAAGCAATTCTTATCTATCCGCAGAATTTAGCCACAGCGATCGATAGTAAACCTGATACAATTCGCACCCGCAGCTTAACCTTTGCTTTAGATGATGATTTAGATCAATGTGGACATAAGTTTTTAGCTAATATTTTTACCAATTTATGAATTTGTGGAATTAGGAGTGATTGGTTAGGCGATCTCTTTGTAATTCTTGAAATCAAATTTGAGGCGATCGCGTTTGTTAAAATAGAACAATATTTCTGGACTTAGAAACAGATAAATACAACGACAAACGTGGAAGACGAGAAAGATTAAATCGGATATTCGGCACATGGTACAAGTATCCAGATGTTAATCTAAATATTTGCGGATATTGAATTACGTTCCTATCTTTAGATTTGAGATAGTTTAGCTTCGGCTAAATAGCTGATGTAAAGTCAGGTGCGATTTGGGAAGCTATTAGTAGCAACATAGATGTTTCGTTAAGCCCATTTAAATAGTGAGAAATGACCTAGAGGTTAAATCTCGCTATTTTTTATTTGACTAAATATTTGCCAGCATCGCGAGTTTGATGACATAGGGATTTCGCAAACTGGTATAATTTGGGCAAATCTTTAAAATGATATAACGCTATTAATTTAACATCATGGATATTTTGTCATTAGGTTGGTTTGGTTTGCTAGGCATGTTCACACTATCGATCGCTTTTGTCGTGTGGGGACGCAACGGACTATAGTTCTAGGCAAAGAGATGGTTAAATCTTGGATTGAAGACCATCTCTTCAGTTTACTTATCCTGATCAAGTCTTAATTAAATCTTGATTTACCATCTATACTTGTAACCTTGATCCCAGTTTTTAAGCGCAGTTTTTATGTCAGACACTGTTTTACTCAATACCTTTTTCTGGACAGCGATCATCCTATTAGCGATCGCCACAGGCGGCATCAGTTATCTGACTTTTCTGGAATGGCGAGATCGGCGACGACGTGGAAAAAGTTAAACCATTCATAGATATTTTCGGCTAACCAAGGCTGATGCCAAACCAGACCGAGATTAATTGGTTCCGCAAACCCTGTTAATAGCTGTTCCACTGAGCGATCGTTAGAAACAAAAAACTTGAAGCTTTTGACCTGCTCCCATTGTTTGAGATATTTGAAAAACTTAATAATTGTTTGGCGATAGGGGTGGTTGGGTTGCTCATACCAGTCGGTAGAGATTTCGTTGGAACGGTCAAAGCCCAGATGCATAACGGTTAAGTTATTTGGCGACTTACTAGAGTTACTATGATCAGATTGCGTATAGATGGCGTTTCTGAACAAGTCAACTAGAGGTTTGCCAGTCTCTTCTTGCAGGAGCAAATCATACTCAGAGATGACATCTCGTAAATGACCAATATTTTCAGTGATCGCATCGGTAGTGACTAGATCTTCCCAATAGATGCTCAGGGTAATCAGCTTAGTTTGGAGAAGGAGATGTCCTAGCTTTTCCGCCTTGGTTTCTAGGTAGCGTAGATTATATTCATTGGTTTCAATGAGCAAAGGCAGTCGCCCCACAATTTCAATACCGAATCCCTTGAGTCCCGCTAGTTTGCGCGGATTATTGGTGATTAAGCGCATTTTTTTGATGCCAAGGTCATGCAAAATCTGTGCGCCCACGCCATAGGTGCGGAGATCTGCGCCAAAGCCAAGTTTCTCATTAGCTTCTACGGTATCCAAACCTTCATCTTGGAGGCAGTAGGCTTTGATTTTATTAATTAGTCCGATGCCTCTGCCCTCTTGTCTTAAATAGACAACTACGCCCCAATTGGCAAATTCGATCATTTTGAGGGCGCTCTGAAGCTGTCCGCGACAGTCACATCGCAAGGAGCCTAAAGCATCGCCTGTCAGACATTCGGAATGGACACGCACCAATACTTCATTGTCGGCAAATTCTTGGAGATCCCCTTTGACGATCGCTAAATGCTCGGTATTGTCAATCACGTTGCGGTAAGCATAGACCTTGAATTCCCCAAAGAGGGAGGGCAGGTTGGCGATCGCTTCTCGTTGCACAAAGCGATCGTGGGCAAGGCGATAACTAATTAGATCAGCAATGCTAATGAGTTTGAGATTATGGAGGCGAGCATATTCGATCAGTTCAGGCAATCTTGCCATAGAGCCGTCATCATTTTGAATCTCGCAAATGACACCCGCAGGATACAGCCCTGCCATCTGTGCCATGTCTACGGCTGCTTCGGTATGACCTGCCCGCTTGAGGACTCCACCATCCTTTGCTCGCAGAGGGAAAATATGCCCCGGACGACGTAGATCGGTGGGTTTGGTATTGGGGTTGATCGCAGCTTGGATCGTGCGAGAGCGATCGTCGGCGGAAATACCTGTGGTGGTTCCTTCGACAGCATCGATACTCACGGTAAAAGCTGTTTGTTGGCTATCGGTATTGCGATCGACCATTAATGGCAAATCTAGGGCATCAAGGCGATCGCCTGTCATGGCTAGACAAATCAGCCCCCTTGCCTTGACCGCCATAAAATTAATCATTTCAGGAGTTGCAAACTGGGCAGCACCAATGAGATCGCCTTCATTTTCGCGATTTTCATCATCAACTACCACAATTAAACGACCAGATTTAAGATCGTGCAGGGCATCAGGGATAGAGTCAAACTGAAACTTAGTCAAGGCTTAAAGTTGATAAGATGTATAACTATACTTAATATTATGGCTCTTAATCGACATTCTGAGTTGTTCCTCAGCCCAATTACCTATGGCATCCTGTAATATAGCTGCTGCCATGCTTGTTAAGACACAAAACCAGAATACGAGTTGCGGCGCGGCGCGCCGCAACTCGCTTCTTGGGTTTTGATTTGTCCTAATCCAAGTGTCTACAGCTATATCAGTACTGGAAATACCCTGTCAATTTGAGGAGTTTATGAAGATCTTAGTGTTGAATGCAGGTTCTAGCAGTCAAAAATGCTGTTTATACGATCTTTCACCGCAGATTCCTGATCACCCTCCTCAACCAGTTTGGGAAGCCACCATTGATTGGACACATCACCAAGGGTTTGCCGAAATTAAGGTCAAAAATATTAAGGGCAACCTGTGGCAGCAAGAAGTGGTTGCGAGTTCTCGCCAGCAAATTATGCAAAGGATGCTAGAAACTCTCTGGGTGGGAGAAACGGCTATGATTAAGCATCCCTCAGAGATCGATATGATTGGGCATCGGGTGGTGCATGGGGGCGATCGCTATCGGCAGAGTACGCTCATTAATGCTGAGGTCAAGGCGGCGATCGCGGAGTTATCAGTATTTGCCCCTGTGCATAATCCTATTAATTTAGAGGGGATCGAGATTGCCGAGCAGATATTTGGGGATACACCGCAACTGGCTGTTTTTGATACGGCTTTTCATGCCAGTCTTGCCCCTGAGGTCTATACCTATGCCATACCTGCTAAATATACAGCGCAGGGAATCCGCCGCTATGGATTTCATGGTATTAGCCACCAATATTGTCGCGATCGCACGGCGCGATTACTAAACCGTGATGTGCAGGATTTGCGGTTGATTACTTGTCACTTGGGCAATGGATGCTCTCTTGCGGCGATTCTGCATGGCAAAAGTATTAATACAACGATGGGCTTTACCCCCCTAGAAGGTTTGATGATGGGGACTCGCTCTGGCTCAGTTGATGCAGGGATTTTGGTACATTTATTGCGTCAACCGAATATGGATGTTGAGCAACTCGATCGCTTGCTCAATCGAGAATCTGGACTGTTAGGGGTGTCAGGGATTGCCGCCGATCTGCGCCCGATCATGGCTGCGATCGCTGAGGGCAATCAGCAAGCACAACTGGCGATCGATATGTATGTGCATAGTTTGCGATCGCATATTGGCGCTATGTTAGCGAGTCTAGGGGGCTTGGATGTCTTAGTATTTACCGCAGGTATTGGCGAAAATGCTTCTGTCATTAGGGAACGGGTCTGTCAAAACCTTGCGTTTTTGGGACTCAAGTTAGATCTTAACAAAAATCGACAGCAGCACCAAGGCGATCGGGATATCGCCACGCCAGATTCATCGGTCAGGGTATTGATCATCCATACGCAGGAGGATTGGGAGATTGCCCGTGAATGTTGGCGATCGCTGAGTAAATCACTAAGTCAATAGATTCTCCAAGCAAGTTTAAGAATCGAGTTGCGGCGCGCCGCGCCGCAACTCATATTCTGGTTTTGTGTCCTAACAAGCATGGCAGCAGCTATAAAGTCGCAGTTCTAAGCGTTAAGTGCAAAATTTTCACCAATCCAAGTGATAATTGATAAATCTCGTTTACATTTAGACACTTAGACATTAAATATTTATGAAGGTTGGCGATCGCGTTACAGTCAAAACATCATTAACCGTATTTCATCATCCTGAACATCGGGGACAGCCCTTTGATATTGCGGGCATGGAAGGAGAAATCGTGCGTGTGCATAAGGAGTGGAATGGTCGCGCCATCAGCCCCAACTACCCCTATGAGGTCAGATTTAGTCCTAAATTTAGTTCACACCTCGGCGATCATGAATTGGAATTAGTCAATTAACGATCAATATTAAAATATTAAACCTCAGTACCCAAGAAGCGAGTTGCAGCGCTCCGCGCCGTAACTCGTATTCTGGTTTTGTGTCCTAACAAGCATGGCAGCAGCTATATTTATATCTGGGTGTTGAGTCGGGAACTAGCTAAAAGCCTGTTACTAGAAATGTAACCTTAATCAATTACAGAAAGATGACACCTATGATGATTATCAATCAAATTGAAATCTCAACAGGATTAAGTCTATGCGTTCCCTAAATCATTTCGTTTCTACTATTTGTGTCAGTATTGCCATTGGTGTTCCTGCAATGGTGGCGATCGCTCCCTCCGTCAAGGCACAGGAGCTAACTAGTCAGCATCAAGTCGCCCAAAATGATCGTGTTCTGACAGTAACAGGTCGTGGTGAGCGATCGGTCAAGGCCACTAAGGTCAGGATTCAACTAGGGGTATCTGCCGAAGCTAAGACAGCGATCGCGGTACAAACAGAAATCGGTCGCCGAGCTAATCGGTTAGTCTCACAGTTGCAGCGCCTCAATGTGGAATCCTTAGAAACCACAAGCATGATGCTAAATCCTAAGTATGTCTATACCAACAATCAACAGGAACAAACTGGCTTCATAGGGCAAACTAACTATGCATTTAGTGTCGGTTTGGATAGAGCTGCGGCGGTGATTGATGCAGCGATCGCGGCAGGGGCAAACCAAATTGGACAAATTAGCTTTACTGCGGCAGAGTCCGAAATCTATGGTGCGAGACAGTTGGCAATGCAAGATGCTGTCAAAGATGCCCAAGCACAGGCAAATACCGTTTTAGCAGCTCTAGGTATGCAAGCGAAATCAATTAAAACCATCAATATTGGTGAATCAGCGATCGCTTTACCAACACCGCAGGCTGATCAGTTTGCGAAAATGGCAAATGCTGTTCCCATAATTGGTGGCGATCAAAAAGTTAGCGCAACTGTGACCTTGCAAATTACCTACTAATGTAGCTGTAGAAACTTGTATTAGGACAAATCAAAACCCAAGAAGCGACTCACAATTATCAAAAAACCGTCAAAATCACATTGCGAGCTTGACGGTTTTTTGATTTTTAG
Organism: Pseudanabaenaceae cyanobacterium bins.39; assembly: GCA_033765135.1. Classification (GTDB taxonomy): domain Bacteria; phylum Cyanobacteriota; class Cyanobacteriia; order Pseudanabaenales; family Pseudanabaenaceae; genus Pseudanabaena. The sequence continues at coordinate 16,342 of JANRII010000011.1, read as the reverse complement.
CGACCTGATACCAATATCAGTTAGGAGGTAGCAAGAGTACGACGTTTTGTGACCATCCGATAGGCTTCAATGATGTCCCCTTCTTTCCATGTGGAGAACTTACCAAGGGATATACCACACTCAAAGCCAGAGGCAACCTCCTTAGCATCATCCTTAACCCTTCTCAAGGACTCTAACACGCCAGTATGGACGACCTCGCCTGATCGCTTGACCCTGACATTGCAGTTGCGGATTAGCTTGCCGTTTTGGACATAGCAACCAGCTACAGCTCCCTTACCAATGGTAAAGATGGCGCGTACCTCTGCCTGTCCAAGATATTCTTCGACCATTTCGGGATCGAGTAAGCCTTCCATCGCATCTTGAATATCTTCAAGGAGCTTGTAGATGACGTTGTAATCGCGGAAGTCGACACCCATTTCATCGGCAGCCTGTCTAGCACCTGGAGCCATTGTGGTATTGAAGCCCAAGACCACAGCCGAACTGGCTGCCGCCAAGCTAATATCATTTTCCGTGATTTCCCCAGGGGCAGAGAGCAGGATGCGTAACTGTACCTCACGCTGAGGAAGCTGACCCAAGGCATTGAGAATCGCTTCAAGGGAGCCTTGTACGTCAGCCTTGAGGATAATGTTTAGTTCCTTGAGATCGCCTTCTTTGACCTTTTCAGATAGGGTTCCGAGGGTGACACGACGTGATGCCATTGCTTGAATGAGTCGGGTTTGACGCTGCTCCATCGTGCGTTGATCCGCGATCGCTCTAGCTTGCTTCTCATCCAAGTACACCTCAAACTCATCACCTGCCGCAGGTACATCGCCCAGACCAAGTACCTCAACCGCAAAAGATGGCGACGCTTTGTCAACACGCACTCCGCGATCGTCCACCATGGCGCGGACCTTACCAAAGGCTGATCCCGCCACAAATACATCACCGACTCGCAAAGTACCATTTTGCACCAATAGCGTGGCGACAGGCCCCTTGGCTTTATCAAGGTGCGCTTCAATAACAGTACCTTTAGCGGTTCGATTGGGGTTAGCCTGCAAGTCTTCAACTTCAGCAACAAGCAAGATCATTTCCAAAAGGCTATCAAGGTTTTCGCGCTTGATCGCACTAACGGGAACCATGATCGTATCACCGCCCCATTCTTCAGCCACAAGACCATATTCGGTTAACTCTTGGCGAATGCGATCGGGCTGTGCTTCGATCTTATCGACCTTGTTAATGGCAACAATAATGGGGACTTTAGCAGCACGGGCATGGCTGATCGCTTCAACGGTTTGGGGCTGCACACCATCATCGGCAGCAACGACCAACACCGCAATATCTGTAACCTTAGTACCTCTAGCTCGCATAGCTGTAAAAGCTTCGTGACCGGGGGTATCTAGGAAGACAATCTGTTGATTTTCGCTATTGTGTTCTACATCAACATGGTATGCCCCAATGTGCTGTGTAATGCCGCCTGCTTCACCTTGAGCAACCTTGCTCTTGCGAATGGCATCGAGGAGTGTGGTTTTACCGTGGTCAACGTGACCCATAATTGTCACGACAGGAGGACGACGCTCTAGCTTATCAAGGTCATCCACCTCGATCATTTCTGTCTTGAGGGCTAGTTCAACCACTTCAGGATCATGGACTTCATAACCAAGCTCCGTAGCCACCATCTTGGCAGTACCAACATCAAGGGTTTGGTTGATATTGGCCATGATGCCCTTCATGAATAGGGTGCGAATTACCTCTGTTTCTGACAGAACTAAGCGCTTGGCAAGCACAGCAACGGTCATACCCTCTTCAATTTCAACGGAGGTGGGCTTTTCGGGAATGACTTCAACTTGCTGATGACGGCGATCGCGGTTGTTTGAGGACTTCTTGGGCTTTTGAGTGGGCTTAATGTCAGAGGCCATAGTTGGCTTGGCAGGCATGGAAATTGCCTTTGGTCTGGCGGTAGGACGCGCTAGTGACAGGCTGATCGGTGCTAGATCGCCGTCTCCATCAAGATCAGATCCATCATCATCATCGTCATCAAATTCGCGGAGATAGCGCTTAGGTTTGTTGAGACGATTTTTTTCGCGCATCTCCATCAAATCCTTCTCTTCTTCCTCCTTGGATTTGCCTTTACGCTTACTGCTCTTACTGGGAAGAGTTGGCTTTTCTAATAGCTCTGGTAAAACAGGAGGGGCAAAACTGCTGGGTGGCTCAGGTTTTTTGGCAGTGCGATCGGCAATTACAGGTTTTTCAGGCGCACGCAAGGGAGGACGTAAATTGTGGGGTGGCTCACTAGGGGCAGTAATACCACGCTCGATCAGTACTGAGTCTTTGACCAGTTTTGGTCCACGATTTTGGGACTTGTTGCTGTTGTTTGCAACTTCAACGGGTCTGTTGAGTTTAGGGCGCTCAGGTCTAGCTGGCTTGGAGGCAAGCTCTTCTGTGCCTTGGTTACTACGGGCAGCATCCTCTGTCTTGGGCTGTCGATGGGTATTAACTTTCGCTCCTCCCTTCTCGTCAGTGGATTTGCCTGGGGAAGCGGCGGGTGGCTTGGGGGGGACAGGGGGTTTAGCGATCGCCGCAGTTGCAGGGGGCTTTGGTCGTTCTGGGGCAATTGGTTTGACTAGTTTGATAGGGGGAGTAACGCTCTGGGAGTTTGGCTTGGAAGGATTAGAGCGATCTTCTTTAGTGGCATCTTTGGCAGCATTACCTGCGAATTGAGCTTGACCACCCTTACTAGATTCTTTCCCACCTTCTTTGGGGCTACCCTTTGATTCTTTGGGAGATTCCTTGATCACAGTTTGCTCCGTAGGATTTGTGGGGCTAACTTCCGCACCAATATCTTTACTTGGTGTATTTGGCGATCGCAAGGGAGGCATAGCCAACTTAGACTCAGATTGAGAACTTACAACTTGAGCAGTAGATGGTTGGGTGGTCGTAGTAGAGGGAGTTTCTGTTGAGGTCAATGCTGTGTTATTGATCAATTCTAGATTGGATACAAGTGGTTCAGAGGGAATGCTGGGTTGGGCAGCAGGGCGAGCGGGAGGCTGAATCAGAGAAGAAGCAGGAGGCATGGGCAAAGAATTAACGGCAGTTTGATTAGAGGATGAAGAGTTGTTGTCGGCTGGTTCATCTTGCGATGACTTATTGGGAGGAGAGGGAGGTTCGGCATTAACAGTTGGTGGTGCTGACAGCCGAATAGTTGGCTTACTAACGGTAAGAATTTGTTGTTTAGCAGTACGCACCTCAGTCTCTTTAGATTTAGGAGATTTAGGTGCAACCACGTTTTTTTTGTCGGATTTATCGCCTTTATCTACCCTATCAGTTTTATCGGTAGAACGCGATTCGTTGGTCTTGGCATGATTGTGAGGCGCTTTGGTTCGCACCAACTCTGCCTCTGATTCGGTAATCGTACTACTATGGCTTTTAACCACGATATTTAGTTGCTCACATACCGCAATTACATCTTTGGTATCTAGATCTAGCTCTCGTGAAAGTTCATATAGTCGAACTCGATTGCTTATACTCATTGCTTACTCTGCCCTGCGAAACTATTGTAGATGGCGTAATTAGATTTACATATGGATGTGCTTCCTATCTTTTGCTAGGTTGAATTACATTAATTGAATTACATTGACCATAGTTAATTGTAGAAGCGCTTGGCTATATCTGCAAAACAGGCTCGTCATTTAGCTCAATTTGTGAACTCCATGCCAGAGATTGCACTCAGAATGTACCAAGCATAAAACAGTGATCAAGTCACTATAGACATTATTACCCATAGAACCTAGTAATATATCTAATGTAATACTAAGTAATTAAGACTGAATAATTAGAGTAATAGTCAATACTCAAGTATTACTTGAGTAAACTGAATCTTGCGGAATTAAGAATACAGCGACACTAAACTCTATGCCTCAATCATCTCTAAAATTTTAGATGACCCCAGTTAATTATTCTAAATTACTTAAGATACTTAAGAATATATCTTTTACTAGTCTAATGGGGTAAAGCTATGTTGATCTGGCTTAAACAGGTCAATATAGCGATGCTCTTCGCTGGTCCAAGAAACACTAAGAATGCTCTGATATTCCAATTTTGTCATATATAACCTATACATTTGGATATGGCAATCCTAAAAGGTTAATTTCACACTGGAATTTTATGAGATTATGGTGTGGCGATCGCGCGATGGATTGTTTGTATGGGGAGTATGAAGTAGCAGCCCCCAGTTGCTTGTCTTGATTGATCTAAGAAATGCTTGAGCATTGTTACACTTAATTTACACTACTTTACTTTGTTGTAGGATTGGATTATCACGCAGTGTTTTGATTTTATGACCAACGTACCTGTTTCTCGCATTCGTAACTTTTCAATCATTGCTCATATCGATCATGGCAAGTCAACCTTAGCCGATCGCCTGTTGCAGTTCACAGGCACGGTGGCGGATCGTGATATGAAGGCGCAATTTCTCGACAATATGGATCTAGAGCGAGAACGGGGCATCACCATCAAGTTGCAGGCCGCAAGGATGAAATATAAAGCGCTTGACGGTGAGGAATATACAATTAATTTGATCGATACCCCTGGACATGTGGATTTTTCCTATGAGGTATCGCGGAGTTTGGCGGCCTGTGAAGGTGCTTTGTTGGTGGTGGATGCGTCTCAAGGTGTGGAGGCGCAGACCTTAGCTAATGTCTATTTGGCTCTAGATAATGATCTAGAAATTGTCCCTGTGTTAAATAAGATCGATTTGCCTGGGGCTGATACGGAGCGTATTTCTAAGGAGATCGAAGAGTTAATCGGTTTAGATTGTTCTGGGGCGATTCATGCTTCAGCAAAGGAAGGGATCGGGATTCGTGAGATCCTTGAGGCGATCGTTTCGCAAGTTCCCCCTCCTAATGACACGGTGGATCAGCCTTTACGCGCTTTGATTTTTGATAGTTACTATGATGCCTATCGTGGGGTAATTGTCTATTTTCGGGTGATGGATGGGACGGTTAAGAAGGGCGATCGCATTAAATTCATGGCTTCTGGTCAAGAATATGTGATTGATGAACTAGGGGTACTTGCACCTAGTCAAGTTCAGGTCGATGAACTCCATGCGGGAGAAGTGGGCTATTTAGCAGCGGCAATTAAGACCGTTGCCCATGCACGGGTCGGCGATACAATTACCTCCGCGATCGCCTCTGCCCCTGAGCCTTTCCCAGGTTATGAGGAGGCAAAGCCGATGGTTTTTTGTGGCATGTTCCCCACGGATGCCGATCAGTTTGAGGATTTGCGAGAAGCGCTAACTAAGCTCAAGCTTAATGATGCTGCCCTCAACTATGAACCAGAAACCTCCAACGCGATGGGCTTTGGCTTTCGCTGTGGATTTTTAGGTATGTTGCACATGGAAATTGTGCAGGAACGTCTGGAGCGAGAATATAACTTAGATTTGATCGTTACTGCGCCATCGGTGGTCTATCGCGTCACCACCAATGCTGGAGAGGTAATGATGATCGATAATCCCAGTGAGTTGCCTGCGCCCCACCTGCGCCAGTCCATTGAAGAACCCTATGTCAAGCTGGAGATCATGACTCCCCAATCCTATATTGGGACTTTGATGGAGCTTTGTGTGGCAAGGCGTGGCGTATTTATTGACACTAAGTACATCACCACCGATCGCGCCACCCTCATATATGAAGTACCTTTGGCAGAAATGGTGACGGATTTCTTTGATCAAATGAAGTCGCGCACTAAGGGCTATGCCAGTATGGAATATCAAGTAATTGGCTATCGTCCTAATGATCTGGTATTGGTAGATATATTAGTTAATGAAGAACCCGTTGATGCCCTCGCCTGCATTGTCCATCGAGACAAAGCCTATAATATGGGTCGAGCATTAGTATCAAAATTGCGGGAACTGATCCCCAGACAGCAGTTCCAGATCCCAATTCAGGCGGCGATCGGCTCTAAAATCTTGGCAAGAGAGAATATTTCAGCACTGCGTAAGAATGTATTGAGCAAGTGCTATGGCGGTGATATTTCGCGTAAGAAGAAATTGCTAGAGAAACAAAAGAAGGGCAAAAAACGCATGAAGTCTATTGGGACAGTAGAAGTGCCACAAGCCGCTTTTATGGCAATTTTGCAGCTTAATGGTGACTAGAAACAAAATAAGAAATGGCTACGCCATTTCTTATTTTGTTTTGACTAGTTATTACTTAGCTGCTTTTTTGAGAGCAAGCAAAACTTCTACCTCGGCGGTGTCATCCTTGGGATAAGCGGCAGTTACCGCCAAACCACGCACCGATTCAATCAATGCCTTGACCTCAGGAGGGGTGTTAGATAGCTCAGAAGGGGGAATAAAGCTTTGGACGATTTTCCAAGTGCGATCGCCATCTAAGTAAAAATAGCCCACATTGTCCTTGGGTAATGTACTGACAACGCTCTTGAAAGTTTCTTCACCATCAATAGCTGTAGCAGGCTTAGGCACAAATAAAGGTACAACAGGAGCAGCCGTGATAAACATCATGTCCTGTTGATGCCAGCCGTGAGAAATGAGCGCACCAGGCGCACCAGGTGCCGACCATTCCGTTACAGAAACACCACCGACATCTTTCTTACTGACCTGACCGCCATTTTTGCTGATAAAGTCATCAAACTTTTTAAGAAGAGATTCTGCCGCCGCACGGTTTGTGGTCTGAATCATCAATAGCGGTGCAAGCCCTTGAGTTTGTGCCAAGATGCCCTCTGGCTTGGCAGAAATGGAAGCTAGTGCAAACTCTCCATCCATCCATCCAAAAATATCCTTGTCTAGATCGAGGGCTAGGGGTGAAGATTTCAACTCTTTGCGGGTCTGCTCAATACCTTCCTTGATCTCAGGAGTATTTTCTGCTGATTTAACAAACTGCTCCCATGATGTCTTGATATTTGATCCTGTAATCAAGCTAAAGGCTTGAGAGGGGATCATGCTAATAACTTTATTAGGGGAATTCTTGAGCGCAGCGATCGCGGCGGGATCAAACTTACCCGCAGCCTTAAAGCGAATCCCTGCATCATCAATGCCGATGCCCATATTCATGGACTTAACCTTCTTTAGCTCTGCCAAAGATTGGGGAGGAATAGTTTGAGGGGTTGCCCCCAACTCAGCTAGTTGTGCAATCGAATCGCCAAAGTTGGGAAAGTAAATCTGAGCAACGGGATTAACCATCTTTAGATCGGTTGCTTGGGTATCACTGGCGAGGGATGCAGCACCTTTGAAGGTATCGATGGCCTGTTGTGCGCCCGACTCACTGGGGGCAACCACTAAATAATCACCCACCATAGCCGAATTGCTGGCATTAGCTCCTTCACCATACTGAGTAATGGTTACACCCTTGTAATCAGATTTCTTCTCTTTGCCACCTGATTTGGTTTTAACCTTCTCTGTTAAAAACTTCTCTGCCCCTGCTTTATCACTGACATCCACCACTATAATTAGGTTAGGAGGTTTCGCCTCAGCAGTAGGCTCAGTTGCAGGAGATGGGGGTTTCTCACTCGCTTGAGCAAGCTGTACCGAGGGGATTTCCCCATTGCTGTTCATAGGAACATAGCGGTTATTAATTCTAGGAGCAAAGCTTGTTGACTTGCCTGTGGGTAGGAAAGCGATCGTTACATTCTTGCCAATCCAAGGTTTGATATCTTTGTCATAATCTACATCCCCTGAAGAAAGACCTTTGCGAAATTCAGCAACTGCTTGGTCGTAGAGTTTTTTGGTCTCTGGCGTTAAAAACTGCTCGATCTTGGCGATCGCTTCACCATCCGTAGAGATTGACATTGCCATGAGTGATTGCTGTGGCACAATCGATAACGCTCCCACCGCAGTACTCGCAGTTGGGGTAATACTGCCTTTACTAGTAAATAAGTAAGCTCCTACACCACCTGCAACTACCACTGCTGCGCCGCCGATAATTGGCAATAAATTCGGTTTGCTTGCAGTCATAAATAGTACCTCTGATATTATTGAGTGATATTGACATATTGCTAATACAAGACAAGCGTATTAACAGAACAATAGTCGGCGAATAACAAAATGCTAGTCAGGAAGACAGTATAGTACTTAACTCCAAATAACATATATAAGCAATCCATATCACTTATTGGGAAGGACAAAAACTCTCTCTAGAGACATATACCTATAGAAAGAATCCAGCCCATAAATTGTAAATTGTTATGAAGAAATAGCTGGGTTAATTTGGAATTGGAAAGATCCTAGTTTTTCTGACTTTTTATGGCAATTTTGATAACGACTGCTGACTGCTTTGCCATGTTAAACTAACGTCACATTACATCGACAATAGCAATCCTATGGCTGATCAAAATGCTGTAGCTCCAAAAGAGTTAGTAATTGAAGCTGGACGTACCGAGCGCCAATACTGGAAAGATCTGTGGCGTTATCGCGAATTGTTTTACTTCCTCGCATGGCGCGATATTTTGGTACGTTATAAACAAACGGCAATTGGTGTAGCTTGGGCTTTGATCCGACCATTTTTAACTATGGTTGTATTTACTGTTATTTTTGGTAGTCTGGCGGGTCTCAAAGCCCCTCAAGGTGTACCATACCCAATCCTTGTGTTTGCAGGGATGTTGCCTTGGCAGTTTTTTTCTAATGCCCTTGGGGAATGCAGTAATAGCTTAATTGGCAATGCCAACTTAATCTCTAAGGTCTATTTCCCACGACTAATCGTGCCAACTAGTGCCATTATCGTTAGCTTTGTTGACTTTATGATTTCGGGGATCATTCTGCTCGGTTTAATGGCTTGGTTTAATTTTGTCCCTAGTTGGCGCATTGTCACATTGCCCTTATTTATACTGATTGCCAGTGCTGCTTCTCTGGGAGTAGGTCTGTGGTTAGCAGCGTTAACTGTTAAGTATCGAGATTTTCGCTTTGTTGTTCCCTTTATTATTCAGTTTGGTCTATACATTTCTCCTGTAGGCTTTAGCAGCGCGATCGTACCTGAGCAGTGGCGCTTGATTTATTCCATCAATCCTATGGTGGGTGTAATCGATGGTTTCCGTTGGGCAATTATTGGTGGAGATGTTGGTTTGTATGTGCCAGGTTTTTTAATTTCCCTTGCCCTTGTCTTTTTGTTGCTATGGAGTGGCATTTGGTATTTTCGCAAAACCGAAAAAACTTTTGCCGATGTCATTTAAGTAAATTTAACTAGATTTAACTAAATCAATATGCTGAAAAAGCTCAAAATCAAGTACTTACTAGCATTTCTGATCGCCGCGATCGCGACTATCTTAATGGCCGCCGTGATGTCGCTAACCCTAGATAATTTATGGCTCCCTGCTCAAGCTGAAAACCGATCGCCATCTCAATCCACTAAATTAGCGCAAAATCCTGCAACCAATCTGCAAACCATTAGTTTGCAAAATGCAGGCTTACAACTGCAAGAGGTGGCGCAGGGGATCTATGCCCTCATTGCTAGTACCGATTTCCCACCTGCTAGTAACGCGATCGCCATTTGTAATGGTGGCTTTATTATCGGTAGCGATAGCGTCTTGGTGATTGATCCTTTTCAGACTAAAGATTTGGCAAATTTAATGATTGCCACAGTCAAATCAATTACCGATAAACCCATCAAGTATGTTTTAAACACCCACTATCATTTTGACCATACTGGCGGTAACGCAACCTTTGTCCAGCAAAATATTCCTGTATTAGGTCGTGGGGTAATTCGTGAATATATCCAGTCAGGGCGCAACAATACCTCTGGCGTGATCCCCCCCACAGTAATCATCAATAGCCAAACCGATCTTTGGCTAGGCGATCGCTCAGTCCGCATAGAGAGAGTAGATGGACATTCCGCAGGAACCGATCTCGTTGCCTATGTTCCCGATGCCAAAGTGTTATTTACAGGTGACATGGTATTTAACCAACGTATCCCTTACACTGGCGATGCCGATCTGCGTCAATGGCAAGGCAGCCTGTATCGCTTAATTGCCATTTACCCCGATGCCAAAGTTGTGCCAGGTCACGGCAATGTGACCGATATTGCAGGTTTACAAGCACAACAGGCGTATTTTAGTGAGCTAGAGAGACTGGCTCTAGCATGGAAAGCCCAAATTTTATCCAAGGAGCAAGTATTAGAAAAATTTGCAAGTCTGCCTGATGCTTACAAAAATTACAAATTTAAGGCTCTTTACACCATGAACTTGCAAACTGCATACGATCAATTTACTCGCAGCGCCACGATTCCCCTTATTCCTTAAATTGGTTGATCCCATGCTCGATCGCTTATCTCCCTATCGCTTACGCCCTGTCGCAAGCCGCAAGTCTTACTGGTATCTGGGCTTGGGCTTGCTATCGGCGATCGCATCGATCCTGATCGGTGTTTCTCAAGCAGAAGCATTACAGGTCATGTTCAAACCCACCGCACCTCGTCTTGGAGATACTATTTCAGTCTGGATTAGCAGTGATGCCAGTAACCCTAATCCGCCCACTATCACCATGGATAATCGGCAATTTCCCGCCTTTGTCCTAGCGCCCAATCGTTGGCGAGCTTTGATCCCCACCACCCCCCTCGATAAAGCAGGAACCAAACAAATTGCGGTAACTATTGATGGTAAACCGCAGCTTTTTGCAATTACCCTAGCTAATCGGCAATTTCCGACCCAAAGGTTATGGATTAACGAATCAGGGGGCGGTCTTGAACCAACTGATGCGGAATGGAATGCGGTCTCTGCCTTTAAAAAATTAGTTACCCCCGAAAAGTTTTGGCAAGGAGCCTTTCTTCGCCCTAACGAAGGGGAAGTTACTACAGAATTTGGGGTACAGCGCTATTACAACGGAGTCTTTGCGGACGACTATTACCATCGAGGTGTGGACTATGCAGGTGGTTACGGCTCCCCAGTGATTGCCCCAGCCTCTGGCTATATTCGTCTAGTGGGAACCGTTGCTCAGGGTTATCGACTTCATGGCAACACCATCGGTCTTGATCATGGTCAAGGTGTGCTGAGTATCTTTTTGCATCTGAGTAAGATTTATGTTCAAGAAGGCGACTTTGTGAAGGCGGGTCAAGTAATTGGCGCAGTGGGGGCAACGGGTGCATCAACAGGCCCTCATTTACATTGGGGGTTATACGTCAATGGTGAAGCCGTTGATCCTGTGGCTTGGCGCTATGAGGGAATTGAATAAAAAAGAAGCGCACTAAGTGCGCTTCTTTTTTATTCAATTCCAAACCAACTTAGATAAGCAGTAATAATACTATTGCCAAAAAATAAAGAAATGACACCACCAAAGCTTAGAAAAGGACCAAAGGGAATCGGTTGCTGCTGTGTAATTTTTTGAAAGCCGATCGCGATCGCGCCCACCAAAGTCCCTAGAGCCGCCGCCACCATAATCGTTAGTAACACCGATTCCCAACCCAGCCACATTCCTATCATGGCTGCTAATTTGGGATCACCTCCGCCCATAGCATCCTTTTGCCAAAGCACTCTACCTGCTATCCGCATAATATCTAGTAACCAAATCCCTAAAACTGCTCCCCCAATACCAAAAATCAATTGATTAGCCACATTGGTGTTAGACAAAATTAGCCCTGCAAGAATTTGGTAAGCAACTCCTAAGATCAATCCTGATTGGGTCAATGAGTTGGGTAAAGTCTGGGTATCAAGGTCAATCATGGACAAAGCAAGAAGCCAACTGAGCAACATTGCATATAGAAAGGAAATAATAAGCGGCTGCCTTAAGCCAAAATATGCCGCTACAGCCCAAAATAGAAAGGCTGTAAAAGCCTCGATCGCTGGATAGCGCCATGACACAGGAGTATGACAATAGCGACATTTACCTTTGATCAAAAACCAACCAATCACAGGAATATTGTCGCGAGGGGCAAGTTGCCGCAAACAATGGGGACATCGAGAAGGTGGGTATAAAATTGATAGTCCCGCAGGTACGCGATAGATCACCACATTCAAGAAGCTACCAATACAAGCTCCGATCGCGATCGCCATACATTGCCACAGCAGAGATTCAATTAATAGCATTGTTAAATAGTTGATTACTTACTTAAATTGCCTGATGTGAGCAGTAACTTCAGCTTGAGATCAATCAAGTTAATATTGGCCAGTCCAATCTGCACATCTCCTTCCAAAACGATCCCCGTACTGATCAAGCGATCGAGTAGTTCCAAGATTGAGGACTCACTAGAAAATTGATTAGGATAGTATGCACCACGTTTTGGTAAAAGCTTACCAAATTCACCAAGATCAATATTGAGATCTTCAGGATTAATATCTAGCACCTCACAGAGATTGAGAATCTGCTGCTCTAGAGCCTGCAAACCATCAGCAGCCCGTTCGATCTCAATTTCCGTAAGATTGCCATTATCCATCCGCCGAATAATTTGTGCCTCCATTAACTGACGGAGGAGTTCTACTAGAGTTAAAATTAAGGGCGCAAGTCCAGAATCCTTGGGCTTGATCACCAAGCTTTCGGGAGAACTATCACTTAAACTGATACTCAAATTATGGTCACTCATTAAAATATTCCGATTGAGAACTCTATGCTAGTTTATTGCCGTTGTCATCTTGCCCTAGTCATTTTGCCCTATTGTCCAAGGCAAATTCTGGGCAAATCCTATATGTAGATCAGCTATGTAGATCGGCATTTTCACACCCCTGTAGAGAAATGCTCACAATCCTAACCAAAGATCGGCAATTTTTATGCGTAAGGTGTTGTGATTTTGCTAGGATTGTACGAATAGCTACTTTTTTCACAGCAATAGGCTTACCGAAAGTTTTTGCTATCTCATTCAGATAGAGGTATCTACTGTGGTTTCTTCTCCCCCAACGTCATCGAGCGCCGTCACCAATCTAGAAGGCGTTCTGTTATCCAATATTAGTTCCAGTACCGATAATTTTGCTTCCGCCAATTGTGATAGTACCACAGACCATATTAACCGTTCGATGATTGCAATTCTTGATTTTGGCTCTCAATACTCAGAATTAATTGCTCGCCGTGTTCGAGAAACACAGGTTTATTCTGAAGTTCTCAGTTACCACACATCTGCTGATACGCTGCGGAAACTCAGTCCTAAGGGGATTATTTTATCAGGAGGGCCTAACTCAGTCTATGACGAAGGCGCTCCTGCCTGTGATCCTGAAATTTTTAACTTGGGAATCCCTATTTTGGGTGTTTGCTATGGTATGCAACTCATGGCTAAACAGCTTGGTGGCAAGGTCGATCGCGCTGATCGTGGAGAGTATGGTAAGGCAGAGTTGCAAATTGTTGACCCCACGGATCTGCTCACCAATGTGGATACGGGGATTACGATGTGGATGAGTCATGGGGACTCTGTAGTGGAATTGCCTGAAGGTTTTGCCGTTTTAGCCCATACGGAAAATACACCCTGTGCCGCGATCGCACATCATGAGAAGAAGTTGTACGGTGTGCAGTTCCATCCTGAGGTAGTGCATTCGGCGGGTGGTATGGCGATGATTCGCAATTTTGTCTATCACATCTGTGGTTGTGAACCTAGCTGGACTACCGATGCTTTCATTGAGACTGCAGTTCGAGAAATCCGTCAACAGGTGGGCGATCGCCGTGTCCTTTTGGCTCTATCGGGTGGCGTTGATTCGTCAACCTTAGCTTTTCTGTTGCATCGGGCGATCGGTGATCAGTTGACCTGTATGTTTATTGACCAAGGCTTTATGCGAAAGCTTGAGCCAGAGAGGCTGGTAAAACTGTTTGAGGAACAGTTTCATATTCATGTTGAATATGTTAATGCTCGTGAGCGCTTTCTCAAGCAGCTAGAAGGGGTAACGGAACCTGAGCAGAAGCGTAAGCTCATCGGTTATGAATTTATTAAGGTGTTTGAAGAAGAATCGAAGCGTCTTGGCCCCTTTGACTTTTTGGCGCAAGGGACTCTGTACCCCGATGTGATCGAGTCCGCTGATACGAATATCGATCCGAATACGGGTAAACGGGTGGCAGTGAAGATCAAGAGTCACCATAATGTGGGTGGATTGCCTGAAAATTTGCGGTTTACCCTAGTGGAGCCATTGCGGAAACTATTTAAGGATGAAGTCCGCAAGGTGGGAACAGCCTTGGGCTTACCCGAAGAAATCGTAAGAAGGCAACCATTCCCCGGCCCTGGTTTGGCAATTCGGATCATTGGTGAGGTAACTAGCGATCGCCTGAATACTTTACGGGATGCCGATCTCATTGTGCGCCAAGAAGTAAATCGCTCTGGTCAATATAACCAACTTTGGCAAGCCTTTGCCGTATTGCTGCCCACGGTTCGCAGTGTTGGCGTGATGGGAGATAAGCGCACCTATTCGCATCCGATTGTGCTGCGGCTAGTTACTAGCGAAGACGGGATGACCGCAGACTGGGCGCGTGTACCCTATGAGTTATTAGAGACCATCTCAAATCGTATTGTTAATGAGGTGGAGGGTGTGAATCGGGTGGTTTTAGATATTACTTCTAAGCCCCCTGGCACGATCGAGTGGGAATAGCAGAAATTTATTGTAAAATCATAGTTGTTACAACATTGTTACAATAACTTCAGCATGTCTAAACTTGTCGCGATCGCCTTAAAGATTTCCCTAAGTCTCTGCTGTGCCGCTATGGTTTGTTGGGGATCTATGCCCACCGCCGAAGCAGGCCTAATTAATCCGCAATTTTCACGAACCCTCAACTCAGCGATCGCAACACCTATGGCTATTTTTTCATTTTCAGGTACACGCCCGACCAACCTCGGTGTAAATGATGGCAAGTTGCTTGCCTGTCCTGATTCCCCCAACTGTGTTTCTAGTCAAAGTACCGATGCCGAGCATGGCATTGCTCCTTTGAAGTTTGAGGGCAGCCCTGAAGATGCGATCGCCAAGCTCCAAAAGATTATTCTCAGTATGCCTCGCACTAAAATTATCACTGTCGAAGGTAACTATCTCTATGCTGAATTTACCAGCGCTTGGATGGGCTATGTCGATGATGTGGAGTTTTATGCTAATCCTGAAACAGGGGTGGTGGATGTACGTTCTGCTTCCCGTTTAGGTAAGTCGGATCTTGGTGTGAATCGCGATCGGGTTGAAGTAATTCGCACTCAGTTCTCATAGTACATAATCACAATTCAATTAGTCTTGTTCCCGCACATAGTTAAGTTAGTTCAAGGATGACTTTCTTCTATTTGCGGGCTTTTTTGTGACTTGATAAACTATTAACTGCATCTCATAGACTAATTCTATTGCGAGAGTTGCAGAAGTCTTTAGGCAATCTGATATTCAAGTATAAGTTTGCTAACTCTATGCAAAATAGGATTGAAACGGACTAGATAAAATACCCAGCAACTTACCAATTTCCTTAATAAAGTAATCTTCTTGATCAATCCAGAGATTTCTCTCTTCAAGACGCAAAAATTTCCAAATCATTCCTGTGGTCACCACACCATAAATAGGAAGACTGTTATCACTTCTAGCATTGAATCTTTGAGCCGCAACCATTTCCGCAATACATTGTCCTAATCCACCTTTAATATTTTCATTTTTTGCTTCCACGAGTGTAATCACTGGACAGGAAATTTCATAGATTTCACTAGAGGCTGTCAAGAGAAAGTCACAAAATCCATTTAAGCCAGATTCTACATCAACATTAAACTCTGTCCCAGAGAAGAATCCAACTTTTTGATCAAATATTTGCCTAATTTCTAGCAGGATAGGAGCGATGAGCAATTCCGATCGCGCTTTTTCGGTATTGATGGCATTGGCAATAGAAAGATTACGCTTGAGGGTTTGTTGCAGATAATCACTAATCGTTAAGGGCTGAATATCCACAAATAAATTTTCCGATTCCTTTATCGTCAAGCCAAATTTTTCTTGTACTTGAGCGATCGTCTTAAATTCGCTGTATGACATGGGCATTAGTTGGCAAACAATAATCTAGTTTAATTTGCTGAGATAATGGTCACTAAATAGCTCCTCCTACAACCTTACATTAGATATTGTAACAGTCACTATTTACATTTACAAAGCACCTCAGCCGAATAAAGGCGATAAATTGTTGCAAAATGGTTTTCAAGTAGAGGATTTTCCGTACAATCCGCCCTATGAAGATGGTAAGTGTTATTTTGCTGGTGCTAATTCTAGAAGTTTGGCTGAACAGTATAACCAGAGTTACAAACAGGGCATTTTAGAGGTTACGATAGATCAAGAAACATACGAACGCCTTTTTAAACCGCTTGAGAGGACTTATCAGGGCGGTTCGTATATCGAGTTACCGATCCCTCATGATTTATTTCCAACTTTAAACCAGTTCCCTAGAGTGTTAAAGAGAGAATAGCTAATGAATAGTCAATTTTGGAGTCAAGTCAAAACTAAGTATCAGCTTGGGAAGTTAGTT
>JANRII010000104.1:0-22009 GCA_033765135.1 Pseudanabaenaceae cyanobacterium bins.39 | reverse complement strand
CCTGCCGCAAACACATCATCACAATATCTCAAAACCTCTAAACCCCTTTCAGGGATTGAAACGTGCGGCGTGGACTGTTATTAAAAGCCATCCGAAAAATCTCAAAACCTCTAAACCCCTTTCAGGGATTGAAACATCGCCATAGACTCTATTTTCCAAAAAAGTGATCCGTTGTATCTCAAAACCTCTAAACCCCTTTCAGGGATTGAAACATCTAAACCCCATGACTCAATGACTCATGACCCATATCTCAAAACCTCTAAACCCCTTTCAGGGATTGAAACCCAAGATTTAGGGAGGAGCAGATCCCCCCCGGTGGGCAATTTAATCTCAAAACCTCTAAACCCCTTTCAGGGATTGAAACGCAGCAATCGGCGTGGCGAACTTTGCGGCGTGATTATCTCAAAACCTCTAAACCCCTTTCAGGGATTGAAACGCAGCAATCGGCGTGGCGAACTTTGCGGCGTGATTATCTCAAAACCTCTAAACCCCTTTCAGGGATTGAAACATTACCAGACTGGAAGATCGTTAAAGAGGTCAGTAAATCTCAAAACCTCTAAACCCCTTTCAGGGATTGAAACGCCCTGCCTCGCATTGTTCGCGATTGCAGATAAAGATCTCAAAACCTCTAAACCCCTTTCAGGGATTGAAACGGTGAATATATATCTTTTCGCCATTCTTCAAAGGTTATCTCAAAACCTCTAAACCCCTTTCAGGGATTGAAACCCAAGATTTAGGGAGGAGCAGATCCCCCCCGGTGATCTCAAAACCTCTAAACCCCTTTCAGGGATTGAAACCGCACACTCACGCGACCGCAGATATAACAAACCTAAATCTCAAAACCTCTAAACCCCTTTCAGGGATTGAAACATACCCTAGACACTCGATCATTGTTGGCTCAAGCAAATCTCAAAACCTCTAACCCCCTTTCAGGGATTGAAACTCTTTGACCCATGCCGATAACTCGATCTGAGGATCGGGGTAATCTCAAAACCTCATTGGCTGGTTTCAGCTTGAAAGCAAGCAATTCGCCTTTATCGTTGATAATCCAAAGCAGTTTGAAGCCAAAGTGCCAGCCAACCGAATTGCGATCGCGATCTTCATCACTTCACTTAGTTTCATCAAGAAATTATCACAAAAACAAAAAATAGAAGCGGATGTGCTGCGCCCACTTCTATTTCTGATATATATTTGATATTTTTGAAGAAAATTAAGTAAAAATTAGTTTTTACAATGGGCGCAGATACCGCACATCAAGGTTTTATTAAAGCTTCACTTCAATATCAACACCTGCGGCTAGATCGAGCTTCATGAGAGCATCGATAGTTTTTGCTGAAGGTTGATAAATATCGATGATACGGCTATGGGTGCGGGTTTCAAAATGCTCGCGCGAATCTTTGTCAACGTGAGGCGATCGAAGGACACAGTAAATACGGCGACGAGTTGGTAAAGGAATGGGGCCGACGGCAGCCGCATTAGTACGATTAGCAGTTTCGACGATTTTTTCGCAGGATGAGTCAAGCAGGCGATGATCGAAAGCTTTGAGACGAATCCGAATCTTTTGTTGTTGAGGTGCCACTGTCTTAAGAATATATTCGGGTAAATTTTTCAGCGTTTCCTATGTTAGCACTTGGATAATCCAAAATCAAATAATTATCGTCATTGCTTTGGTTGTGGCTATCTGCGGTTTAGTTAGGGTTTGAGAAAAAATTGGCGAATGGCATTGGCATATAGGGTTTCATTGGTAGAAGCAGTGTTGTTATGTCCTGCATTTGGTACTAGTAGTAGCTGTTTGGGGGCTGTGGTGGCATTGTATAGAGCTTGGCTCATGCTGGCTGGGATGACTTCGTCTGCTGTCCCGTGAATGTAAAGGATGGGGCTTTTGATGGAGCTTACTTTGCTGATGGAGTCAAAATTCTGATGAATGAGGAGATTAATCGGAAATATTCGATATTTGGGATCAAGGGAGGCCATATCTACAATAGAAGTGAAGGAGCCGTCAATAATTAGTCCTTTGGCATTAGCTGTTTTATTTTGTTGGTTGGAGATCAGGTTAATCGCGATCGCACCACCAAGAGAGTGACCATAGACGATGATTTGTTGTGGTTGATATCCCTGTTTTAAGAGGTAATCCCATGCGGCTTGAGCATCAGCATAGACTGATGATTCGGTGGGATCGTTGCCTGAGCTTTTGCCATAACCTCGATAGTCAATTACAAGCACTGAAAAGCCAAAATTTTTGAGGCGGTTGGCGTGCTTGGCATTAGCGCCGACATTTTTGGCATTGCCATGTAGGTAAAGAATTACTCTCTGTTCAGCTAGGGGTAATTTGGCTTGATCAAGGTTAGGTATCCACCAACCATGAATATTTTCGGTATTACCATTTTCGCTGATGACAGGAATAAGGACATCTTCGTACTTGGCTTGATATTTAGCAGGAGTATTTTCAATTACTCTAGTGGGTTTGAAAATTAGTTTGGTTTGTCCAAACCACAATCCTGCACAGATCAAGCTGTAGGAACTAGCGATCGCGATCCCTGTGATTGTCAGTGACTTTAACCATGACGATCGCGTTTTGATTTGTTGATTTGGTGATGGATCGATTAACGAAGAGGGATCAACCATAATTTCTTAATTATTTTTGATATGTCAAATCTGCAAAACCCTTGCTGGGTTTAGAGCGTGTTTGAGAAGTGAACTATAGTCACACTTCTAAGGGTTGATATGGAAATTGTTACAAGTACTATGTATATAGTATGCACTTAATTTTTTGATGCCTAATCCTATGAAAAAATTTCTCAATTGTTATCAGGCTATCTTGAGTGTTTGTTTTAGCTCTGTGGCATACTTGGCATGGGTTAATAATGCCTATGCCCTTGAGGAGGGTTTCTACTGGGGTGGTGGTTCTCGTTATATTCAGATTGCGAAAAAAACTCACTCAGTCAATGGAGTTGATAGCGATCGCTTTTGCTATCAGGGCTTTTCGTCCTATGGAACCAGTATATCTTCTCTAGAATTACTAACGCCCAACAGTCGGAATGATGAATTTACGATCTATATCTTGCATGGCAATGCACAGGAGCAAAATGATCGTCTGGCTCTAGTGCAAAGTAAATACCGTTCTGGACTAATTGCCGTTGGCAAGTTTGGCGATATTTTGAATAGAAGTGGGCGACCATTGCAATATCAGTTAGATGTAAATGCATCTTCGGCATCGTTTAGGTTATCCCCAGAATTGCAAGACTGCCTAAATAGCGACCAACCTTACCACAAACAGATTTTATCGAATCGCGATCGGCGCTAATTTTGTCACTAATTGCACGCTAATTACTAGCAACAAATTCTGTGTATTCAGCAACACATAAATCTTTTCTGGCTTGTTGCCAAATTTACAAAAAAACTGCAAATTTACAATTGACCATCAAAAAGGAGGCAAATCCTGATAGGGTTGATCTGGAAACTGCAAATTAAAGTTTTGTAAGCTACAGAATTCATGAAAGTACTGGTAATTGGTGGTGACGGTTATTGCGGATGGGCGACGGCTTTACATCTTGCCAATAAAGGTTATGAAGTTGGTATCTTAGATAGTCTGGTGCGTCGGCACTGGGATAATGAGTTAGGTGTGGCAACACTTACACCGATCGCGGCAATTCAGCAACGGATCAGTAAGTGGCAAGCAGTGTCAGGGCAAAAGATCGAGCTATTTGTTGGTGATATTACTAATTATGGATTTCTCCAAGATGTATTTCGCCGCTTTACTCCCGATGCTTTAGTCCATTTTGGTGAACAGCGATCGGCTCCCTTCTCGATGATCGATCGCGAACATGCAGTGCTAACTCAAGTAAATAACGTGGTTGGTACACTGAATCTGCTCTATGCCATCAAGGAACATAATCCCGATTGCCACTTGGTCAAGCTAGGTACAATGGGCGAATATGGCACACCCAACATTGACATTGAAGAGGGATATATCACCATTGAACATAATGGTCGCAAGGATACACTTCCCTATCCCAAACAACCAGGTAGTTTCTATCACCTCAGTAAGGTGCATGATAGCCATAATATTCACTTTGCCTGTCGGACTTGGGGCTTAAGGGCTACGGATCTAAACCAAGGCGTAGTTTATGGTGTCCTTACAGAAGAAACAGGTACTGATGAAATGTTGATCAATCGCCTTGACTATGATGGCGTTTTTGGGACAGCACTCAATCGCTTTTGCATTCAGGCAGCGATCGGACATCCCCTCACCGTCTATGGCTCAGGTGGTCAGACCCGTAGCTTTTTAGATATTCGTGACACTGTGCGTTGTATTGAACTCGCGATCGCTACTCCCGCCGAAGCAGGCAAGATGCGCGTATTTAATCAATTCACAGAGCTATTCTCCATTCGCGATCTAGCCATGATGGTTCAAAAAGCTGGTCAAACCTTGGGTATTAAGGTGGAAGTCAAGAATATTGATAACCCTCGGGTCGAAGCTGAGGAACACTACTTCAATGCCAAGAACACTAACCTATTAGATCTTGGTCTTCAGCCCCATTTCCTTTCGGATGCCCTGCTGGATTCTTTGCTCAACTTTGCCATCAAATATCGCGATCGCATTGATCAAAATCAAATTTTGCCAAAGGTTAAGTGGCGCAGCTAACCTAGATAGAAGTGAAGGTGCATTGCGCCTTCACTTCTATCTGATTTGATTCGTTGGAATCATTTTTAATCCTTGCGGTAGAAGTTCTTTAGGGCAAAAAGCGGTATCTTAAATTACATAAGAGCATAATTGTCAAGACCTTCTTACCGAACATTACCATGACATTTTCCAGCAAAACCCTGCGGGTGTTAATCGTGGATGACCATGAGCTAACACGACATACATTACAACTCGCCCTATCGATGCAGTCATGTATTGGAGATATTGCTGTTGCGAATAATGGTAAAGAAGCACTTGCTCAGGTCAACAAACATGAACCTGATGTGGTGGTAATGGATTTACATATGCCAATTATGGATGGTTGGGCAGCATCCTCTGCAATTAAGACCCACCATCCTCATATTAAAATTGTTGCGTATTCAGCAGCCGATGGCGGCAAGTCACAGGCGATCGCCAATGGAGCAGTGATTGACGCATTCTGTGATAAAGGAGCCTGTACCAAAAGTTTGCTCGAAGCGATTAAAAGTATTATTTAGGTATTATTTGGTTATTACTTGGGTATTAATCAAGTACTATTCTTGCGATTAGCCAAGATTTTGGCAGCCAAGATGCCGCCAAGCAGCCCAAATAAATGTCCTTCCCAAGATATGTAAGCTCTTGTCGGTAATACACCAAAGATTAAGCCACCGTAGCTGGCGGCAATCATCACAGACATAGCGATCGCCACAAAACTCCTCTCAAAATATCCTCGAAATAGTAAAAAGCCAAAGTAACCAAAAATCACCCCACTAGCACCAATGTGAACAGAACCAGGACTGCCCACTACCCAAGTCCCTAGACCTGCGGTGATAGCTGAGATTACGGATACAAAATAAAAGTCGCCCATACCATACAACATCACCAACCAGCCAAAGGTGAGAAAAGAAAAGGTGTTAGAGACGATATGGTAAAAGCCGCCATGCAGAAAAGGCGCAAATAAAATACCACGCAATCCCGTAAAGTTGCGGGGTCTGATCCCAAACTCAATGAGAGAGTGCCTAAAAAATAAGTCATTTACAAGGAAAACTATCCAAAAAATGGCTGTAATTGACAGCAAAACTTTAATTTGAGTCTTTAGCTCTGCACCAATCGACTGTAACTTTTGTTTCACAGCTCTGCCCTAGCTATTATTTTTCAATTATTTATCTATTTATCAATGATCCGCACATTTACATGGGGTTCATTTTTCAGTTTCTCCTTGACCTTTTTCTCAATTTCCTGCTCCAATTTCTTCTGAGAATCTTGAAGAGATTGAGATAACCATAGACAATACCCAATCATTAAGGCTCCAAGGATTTCCATAGTTTTTCATTTAAACTTATGATTAATAATGTTAACTTGAAAATTCTTGTAGTCAAGGAATTGTAATGATTTTGATACTTTAGTTACATAACGTTTTGAAAATTTATACATTCATGCTATGTTATTTTATGGCGCAAGAGTGCCAAGTTAAACGGATTATATTGCAGGTAGCACGAAATCAATAGCTCCAAATTAAGCTAGTTATTTAAGCTAGTAAGTAGCAAACAAGTTTCTAAAACAAGTTTTTTGTGGCGGCTGCTCTAGTCACCTGCTGAAGATTTTATAGCGTAGAGGTTTTCTATTATCATGTCCATTCGCCTTTATGTTGGCAACTTGCCAGCAGAATTAGATCGCCAAGCTCTAGAAAAAATTTTCAATGAATCAGGTGATTCAGTATCTTTGAAGGTTATAACCGATCGCAAAACTGGCAAATGTCGTGGTTTTGGGTTTGTTACTGTTGGCTCGGATGAACTGGCAGATACTGTAATCGAAAGGTTCAATGGCTATGACTTCAATGGCGCGGTTTTGAAACTAGAGAAAGCCTTGCCTCGCACTAAGGGGAAAGGTGAAGATGGTACTGAGCTAGAAGAAGGATCTGAAGAGTCCGTCACTTCTGAGCATTCAGCTAATACTAGTGTTGCTGCTCCTAGCAAATCTGGTAGTAAGCGCAAGAAACGTAACAATAAAAAGACAACCACAGTTACTACATCTAGTAGCAGCAGTGAGGCTCATCAGCCAGATCCACGTTGGGCAAATGATCTTGAGCGGCTAAAGCAACAGTTGCTCGAAGCCCAAGCAGCATCAAGATAATTTCATCATCTTTCAAAAAACGGCGCAATGCGCCGTTTTTTGTATATTTGGTCATACCAAATTAAGAAATGGCGTAGCCATTTCTTAATTAAAAAACTTTACTGGGTTTGGTTTTCAATTTAAAAAAGTGTGATCACACTTTTTTAAATTGGTATCAGCTTGTGGATTTGGGAAAGTATTGGCGTTCATCGGTTAGGGGAGGGCGTAGCCAAAATCTGAGGGTGTAAAAGACTAATTCTTTTACTTCTGTCCAAACTTTTTCAGTTTTGCCAAAGGATTCAGCGTTAAACAAAAAGTAATGGGGTCTGATTTTAAATTCTTTGCCCACTGGCCAAGGACATTGGTTTGGTATATCTGTGCGGCTATCCGATGGAGAAGTCGCGATCGCCAAGGATGCGTTTAGTTCTTGATTCCTAAAAGATAGGAAGGCGCGAGTTGCTTCTATGGGTGAAGTAATTAATAGCATTCGGCGGCCGTTACGCGGATCTTCGCGAATTAACTTATTTTTTTCTAAGGATTGAATTAATTTCTTAATTTCATCGCCACTGGTACGGATTGATCTTCCTGATGGTTCCAGAATTACGAAGGGGCGCAAACTTGCCATGTTAGGAATACTGAGTAAAGATGCACACATTTCATCGACATCGGTAAGATCAACCTGTTCGATCGCATCGGTGGGAATAGTGCGATTGAGGAAATATTTTTCGTAACGAGGGTCATAGCGTAGCCCAACATCGGGATTGCCTGCGCGGGTGGCGATTTCATCTCGAATATTTTCTTTAGTGCGATCGGGTGCTTTTTCAGGTGAGACAAGGCAGGCATAGCCCTTGGTGGGTGGGTAGGTGGTGCGGCGACCGCCACTCAGCAATATTAATGGTTTTAAATCGGCAGGAGCCAGATTCCAGATCTTGGCGGCTTCCTGTAGTCTGGGTTCGTAGGGTAGGTTTTCGGCCAACACAACGATGATATCAAAAACTCCCTTTTGAAATTCTAATAGCTCTTGTTCTGATAAGTTGAGGACTGGGCGACGATAGGACTGTTCTACGGCATTTACGCCTTGCTGCTCTAGGTAACAGTTAAATAGTTCTGATGTGGCGTTGTTAGTAGCGATCGCAAAGATGATCAATACGATGAGCAGTTCCTTAGTTACAACGCCAACTGTATCGACTGCACCTTTGTTATCAACCTTGTCGCCACTTTTAATTTTGAGATCCTTAAGTCGAAACCAATAGTTGAAGGTTAAGAGTAGCAACAATATTCCCGTTAGAGTAAAGGGAAAGGCTAAGAAATCCACCACAATTTTGGGAATTGGATCTTCAACAAACCGAAAATTCGCAAAAATAATGATGATGAGAGCCGTAAAGATAATTAAGCCAAATAGTCGAAACCAATCTTTAGGGATTGCCTTAAACAGAATAATAAATATGGGGACGGCAATAATCCAAATGAGGATATTGGTTAGTAGATCGAACACGACCCCTCCAAAAGGTTCTCTATTAGCTCTTGTGATGGAGCATGAAGGCTGTAAAAATCTCCAAGTGCAATATCCTAGACAATAGATTTACCGATGTAAAGACCTAAAACAAGATTTTGTCAGAATTGATAATATAACGTGAGTTGGATAACTCTATCTATGCCGCATCTAAAATTGGTGTAGCTCTTTTCAGTTTATAGCTGCTGTCATGCTTGTTAGGACACAAAACCAGAATACGAATTGCGGCGCGGAGCGCTGCAATTCGCTGCGTGGATTTTGATTTGTCCTAATAAAAGTGTCTACAGCTATAAATCTTCAGGTTTCAAGGTTTAGATTTAAAATCCTTGCTGGGTTTGGTTCTTAATTCACAGAAGTTCAGGTTTTACTAAAGTTATGTCCGCCAAAGAAGAATTACGTTTACCCAGTTGGATTCGGCCGCAAATTGGCAGGGCTGATCAAATTTCAGAAGTTCAGCAAATTATTAAGCAGAGGGGCATCCATACAATTTGTGAGGAGGGGCGTTGTCCTAATCGGGCAGAGTGTTATTCCCAGAAGACAGCCACCTTTCTATTGATGGGGCCAACTTGTACCCGTGCCTGTGGCTTTTGTCAGGTGGATAAGGGGCATCAGCCTATGCCTTTAGATCCTCAAGAACCACAAAAGGTGGCGGAAGCGGTGCAGTTATTGGGGCTAGATTATGTGGTTTTGACTTCGGTGGCGCGAGATGATTTGGCAGATCAGGGGGCAAGTTCTTTTGTGATGACGATGGAGGCTATTCGGCAGGTGCGTTCCCATGTCAAGATTGAGGTGCTTACGCCAGATTTTCGTGGCGATCGCCGTTGGGTAGAAATGGTTACACTGGCAGAGCCTGTTTGCTATAACCACAACATTGAGACGGTGCGCCGTTTGCAGGGCAAAGTGAGGAGGGGAGCAAAATACGATCGCTCCTTGTCTGTATTAGCAATGGTGAAGGAAATTAATGCAAGGGTGATTACCAAATCAGGATTAATGGTGGGGCATGGAGAAACTATGGCGGAGATAACTGAAACGATGCAGGATTTGTATGCGGTTGGTTGCAGTGCGCTAACGATTGGCCAGTATTTGCGGCCATCCCTTGACCATTTGCCAGTGCAGAAATATTGGACTCCAGAGGAGTTTGAGGTTTTAGGTGAGATTGCTCAGAAAATTGGTTTTAGTCATGTGCGATCGGGTGCTTTGGTGCGTAGCTCCTATCATGCCAGTCAGTTGGTTTGAGCAAAAGCTCAAAACCAGAGTTTGTTCCACCCGCGTAGCGGGCGGAACAAACTTAATGATTTAAGGTTTTACCTTGGATGGAGTAGTCTAATAGCTGCATGGGGTGCATAAGCAAAGTATTTTTGTTTTGCAAGTGGAGATGCTTGCGAATCTGCGTAATGCAACCCACATTAGCCGAAGCTATGACCGATGCACCTGTGGCTGTGAGGTTAGATACTTTTAGATCTCCTAACTCGTGACCTACCTCTGGTTGCAAAATGTTATAAATACCAGCACTGCCGCAGCAAAGAGCCGCATCGACAGATTCTCGCAGTTGCACGTTCGGAATTTGGCGCAGGAGGCGGCGTGGTTCGAGGCTGATCTTCTGACCATGCAGCATATGGCAAGCGTCTTGGTAAGCGATCACGAGGGGCTGTTCTTGCAAGGGGGATAATTTGGCAGTGAGTCCCACCTGATCAAGAAATTCCTGCACATCCTTGACGGACTTAGAAAAGGCTTGAGCCTTAGCCGCATAGACAGGATCATTTTGCAAAATATGGCCATATTCCTTGAGGGTGTGACCGCAACCAGAGGCATTGATCAAAACAGCATCTAATTGCAGATCGGCAAAGGCATCAATAGTTTGCTTGGCAAGGGTCACGGTTTGAGCTTCTTGCCCTTGGTGATGGGTTAAAGCACCACAACACCCCTGTATTTTGGGAATTACAACTTCGCAACCATTGGCCGTGAGTACTCGCACCGTAGCATTATTGACCTCTGGCAAAAATACCCGTTGCACACAACCAAGGATCATCCCCACCCGATAGCGCTTTTTGCCCTGCGCTGGTATCACCTCAGGAAAAGAATCTTGGAATGCCTCTGGACTGAGTTTAGGCAGTACAGACTCCATCGCCGCAATTTGCTTAGGTAAGAATTTCTCCAACCAGCCCAGCGATCGCAATACTTTTTGAATACCAAGTTTTTGATAGATCAACAAAGGGGCAAGCATCACCCGCAGTCTCTGGGGATAGGGAAAAGTTGCGAAAATAAATTGCCGCAATAATCTTTCGGGTAGCGATCGCGCATGATTACGCTCCACTTGCGAACGAGTGGCTTCGATCAGTTGATCATACTGCACCCCAGAAGGACAGGTCGTCACACAGGCAAGACAGCCTAAGCAGCTATCAAAATGTTGAGCGATCGCAGGTGATAGGGGAATATCCCCCTCATTAATACCATCCATCAGATAAATTCGACCCCTCGGCGAATCCGTCTCCTTGCCAATAATGCGATAGCTAGGGCAAGTAGATAAACAAAAGCCACAATGCACACAGGCATCAATTAACTGAGGATTTGGAGGATTTTGCGAATCAAAACTAATAAAGTTCTCTGATGAAACACTAGTCCCATCAAGACCAGACTGATCAAAAACCTGCATATTTTTAGATTATTACGGCACTTATTACGGCTAAGTTGATCTTATAGCGAATCTCCTACCGCCACGCAAAAGTATTGCAATCCAAAAGGGTGAAGTAGTTTATCAATGATCCCCTTATATTGAATTCACTAGTTACAAATGTAATCTATAACACCATTCAAACCAGAGAACAGTAAAGGAACTATACCAACCTTAGGTGGTTAAAAATTTCTATCTCAACAGTTTGATAAAAGCTCTAGCTCAAGTGTGATCGCTGTGGTTCCCATGCACAAACCCCATACCCCCAAAATCAATGCCCTTGCCTTGGGATTAGCATTACAAAAAATGTATGAAAAGGGCAGAATGTATTTTGGCTCAGAAAATTTAGCTGGGCTGAAATTATCATGTTGTAAACTGCCATGTATTAATTTAAATGGCTCCGATCTGCGCGAGTCGGATCTCGATTTGACAGATTTGAGTAACGCCAATTTACAATTTGCGAACCTAGAGAGATCTACTCTAAGTTTTAGCAATCTCTCTAAGGCTAATCTGAGCGATGCGAATTTGAAGGGGGCAAACCTAGGCGGAGCCGATCTCAGTGAGGCTATTTTAAAAGGAGCAAATTTGCAGAATGCGAATTTGAGGGGGGCAAATCTGAGCAATGCCAATTTAGAATTTGCTGATCTTGCGGGGGCTGATTTGACTGGTGCTAATTGCTATAACTGCAACTTGAGTAATAGTAATCTTGCTCAAACTAATTTGTCAGATGTCAACTTTAACAATGCTAACTTAGTGCATTGCAAGCTTGTTGGGGCTATATTGCGAGAAACAGATCTCAGTGTTGCTCAGATTATTTAATTCTTATTTATTTTGTGCTTTGTTCTGCTCTTGTTAGTTCTGTCATGCGATGTAATTCTTAGAATTTGACCCAAACTACCGAATTTCTATTACTTCACCTCGACCCACACAGGCAATGCGATCTTGTTCGGGAATAAACAGAAAAATATCTTTGTGTGAAATGCTAACACAGTATCCAATCCAGCCAAAATTAGTATGACGATATTTAGGGTTGTTGGAATATGGATTATTGTTGTTTCTCGGCTTATTGATCATAGGAAGTTTCAAATTTTCTACTTTAGAGTTTGCTTATTGAATTAACTTACTGAATTGCCGTCTTAATTGCCATATTGACCTAACATCTTGCTTGATTTTCTCAATGAAAAAAGCATCCGTATAGTTATACCAATTTAAAAAAGTGTGGCCACACTTTTTTAAATTAAAAACCAAACCTAGTAAGGTTTTTTAATCAAGAAATGGCGTAGCCATTTCTTGATTTGGTATTAGAAAATATAGAGGCAATATATTTAGATTATAGTCAATTTGAATGAGTTTAAACTTTTGTCGTTGCTGATTAGCCTATGACATCAGCAACACCCATAATTTCGTAACTAACGATAGTTAGTAAACTGCAAAGCCAAGGGAAAATCTTGTGCTTTAACCAATTGAATTATTTCTTGCAACTCATCCTTAGATTTAGAAGTCACCCGCAAAGCATCACCTTGAATAGAAGCTTGTACCTTGGGGAAATGATCGCGAATAGTCTTGGATAACTTCTTGGCTTGTTCTTGCTCAATGCCTCGCTTCAGTTTAATTTTCTGAATTACTCGATTACCACTAGCCGACTCAATATCACCATAGTCAAAAATTTTCAGTGATAGGTTGCGCTTGATGGCTTTGGACTGCATCACATCAACTACCGATGTGAGTGTCATTTCACTATTGGTCTTGATCGTAATTAGTTCTTTATCTAGTTCTACTTCTGTATTTGTCCCTTTTAAGTCATAGCGGCTCACAATTTCTCGGCGAGTTTGGTCAAGGGCATTGACTAATTCTTGTTGATCAAAGTCGCTCACAATATCAAATGAATAGCTTGAAGCCATAGCTTTATCTCCTGATTACTAGTTTTTGAAGTTATACCAAATTAAGAAATGGCTACGCCATTTTTTAATTAAAAAAAACTTACTGGGTTTAGTTTTTAGAGCGTGTTTGAGAAGTTTTGATCCCCCTAAATCCCCCTTAAAAAGGGGGACTTTTTTAATCTTTCCCCCCTTTCATAAGGGGAGGTGGGAGGATCAGTCAGTATTTTTGGCGAATTCCCACATTTCTCAAACAGGCTCTTAATTTAAAAAAGTGTGATCACACTTTTTTAAATTTGTATTAGCTAGTCCTTTAGTATACAAATTATTGCCCATTTGCAACTATTGCCAGAGCCGCCGACCTTCTTCTCCATGTAAGCGATCGTGGGTATCGCGTAGCAATTTGGGAATGTCTAAATTTTCAGGGCATCGGGGCAGACAATCACCGCAGTCTGTGCAACGAATAGCCTTATTTCCGGGGAACCAATGTCCTGCATTTTCAAACATTTTGTAGCGATATTTGCCAAATTCCACCATGTCAAAGCCGATCGCTAAGTTCCGTAAACGTAGCACTTCAGGAATATTGATTTCCTCTGGACAGGGCAGACATTGATAGCACTGGGAGCAAAGATCATTTTCTAAAATGGTGTAACGACGGTTCATGCAGTCTAGGACTGCCTGCTCTAGCTCCGATAGAGGTTCGTCATGATCCCAAGCATCTTGATGGGAGTCTATTTCTGCTGGGGTTGCGGCTCCGAGGCTCAGGGTATGCACATAGGGATTGCTGAGTAAAAAGCGATCGCACATGTATAGGGGTGTAAAGGGATAACATACCCCAGCTAGTTCCTCCGATGGCTGGTATAGCATTCCCCCTTTGTCTGACGGAGAGATGATAAATACACCCATATCTTTTTCGTGGGCTAACTCTACTGCGGCGGCATTGCGCTGATTGAAGTAGTAGTAATGCAAATTCACCGATTCAAATAGATCAGTATTGATCGTATCGAGAATGATATTTAGGGGGGCATGGGTTGAAAAGCCAACATGCCTAATTATTTTCTGATCCACTGCTTCCCAAACAGCTTTCATGCATCCTTGCGGATCTGTAACCATGTCCAGATGTTTTTGCAAATTAATGCCATGAATATCAAAATTATCGATGTAATCGACATTCATTTTGTGCAGAGATTGCTCAATCTGGCGGCTCATGGCATCGGCACTGGCACAGGGTGAAATTTTGGTGGTGAGGTAAAAGCGATCGCGTTGCTTATTCAAACCATTTCGCATTGCCCAACCAATAAATTCTTCGCTTTTTCCATAGCCCTGAGCAGTTTCAATATGATTTATACCCACTTCTAAAGCGCGTAAAATCGTTCTATAGGCATTGTCTGCTGAGGCTAAATAACGCATTGCCCCCAAAGAGAAGACAGACATCTGCATTTCAGTTTTGCCAAAACGACGATAGCGCATAGTTTATTAATGTTAATAAATCTTGACAATCAATGACACTTAACTATAAGAAGATCACTATAAACAATCAACTTAAAAATAGCTAAACAAATAGCTCAATAGTTTTAGAATCATAACTTTAAAATAAACGTACTCTTAATTTTTTTAATCTATAAAAACAATTAAAAATAATTATAAATTAATCTTAAATTAACTTTAAATTAACCTAAAATTTATTTGCTATGCAACTAGGAGAAATTATGTAAAACAATTGATCAATTTATTAACCTTAGACAGGTCTTTGACTTTGTATACTCTAGCGATTTTTTATTAAACTCATCATTAAGTTCAATTTATTCCTCCAAATAATACCTATTTGCAGAAGTGTAACTACAATTCTACAAACTAAACCTAGTAAGTATGTTTGGATTCGGGATGAATAACTAGATGGCTTGACTAGATGAATGAAGTTAATATTTCATGCTTTACTGAAAGATTTATATTGTTTAGTGTTTTTTTAATTTTTTTAATGCATTCATACATAAAATGATTGCTAGGATGATTTTAAAATGAAAAATATTGATTCTGTTGATAATCCCACACAAACCGTTAATACACCGAGCAATGCTCTTATGGAGTCAAATCAGCTAGTTGTGATTGAGTTTACGGCTCATATTCATGGCAGCAAAGTTTTAGGCGGAGGTAATCATATTGTTAGGGTTGCCTATAATTCTTTGTCGCAGCGCTTGCGCTCAATTCATCGTCTTGGCGGTAAGGTAACTAATGTATATATTCCGCATTTTCAGGAGGTATCAGATGGGGTTGTACCTGTGCCACAATTTGCACCATCGTTGGCGGTTGAGCAACCTCAACAGCAAGTTGATGTAACTGAGCCTGAAGTAATTACTGATGCTGTAGTGTCAATGGATCTGAGTTCAGATGGTGAGGTTATACAAAACTTGACCATTAATCAACCCAAGGTTGCTGAAAAAGTGACTGAAAATATGCCTGAGATGGTCATGGAGTCTCTAGAGCCTACTGCTAAACCAAGGAAACCAAGATCATCTAGTAAGTCTGCTAGTGGATTTAATAAGCCTAAAGCTGAGTCTAAACCTGAGTCGAAAACTTCAAAAGCAGCTAAGAAGCCGAAGAAGTAACCAGAAGTAAAAACGTTGCTATGCATGAGTCAC
Organism: Pseudanabaenaceae cyanobacterium bins.39; assembly: GCA_033765135.1. Classification (GTDB taxonomy): domain Bacteria; phylum Cyanobacteriota; class Cyanobacteriia; order Pseudanabaenales; family Pseudanabaenaceae; genus Pseudanabaena. The sequence goes on along the minus strand of JANRII010000104.1, from coordinate 6,534 downwards.
AGCGTGAATTTGGATTTACGTTCTTTAACTATGAGGTGATTGACTCGACCAATAGTGAGGCTTGGCGATTAATTGATCGCGGACAAGCATCATCCCATAGCGTGATTATTGCGAAACGTCAGTCTCAAGGTAGAGGTCAAAGAGGGCATCTTTGGCAGTCGGATTTGGGGGGGCTGTATATGTCTGTAATTTTGCAGCCTCACTTACAGGCGACGGATGTGCATCGGATCACGCTGTGGGCAGCATGGGGAATCGCGAAGAAACTCAACGCCACAGGTGTGAAGGTGCAAATTAAATGGCTCAATGATTTGCTGATCGATCATCGCAAATTGGGAGGGATTCTCACTGAAACCAGAATAGAAGGGGGACGCATTGTCTATGCGGTGGTGGGGATCGGTATTAACTGGACTAATACGGTTCCTGAGAGGGCGATCGCGCTGGGAGAGTTGCCGACCACATTATCCAGTATGGAAGATTTGATTGAGGTGGTTTTAGATGGTATCTTGCTGGGACAAACAACTAGCGATCGCGAAGGTATGTCTAATATTTTGCAAGAATACTTAGCTATGTTAAGCGATCGGCAAGTCAGCCAAACGATTGATCAGCAGGAACATCAAGGAGAAATAATCGACATTAGACCAACAGGCGAACTGGTTGTAAGATGGAAAGCAATTAACCAAGACTGCATCTATCAGCCCCAACACTTTTCTGTTGGCTACACCAATAGAATTACTTAGTGCAAATTTTTTGAGTAGCAGCTATCAAGTCATAATGAACATGCCAAAAACTAACCTTTCGTCCCTTACCCTTGCGACCTTACTATGTCTTTCGATGGGCATGTTAGCTAGTTCTGCCCATGCTGCCACTAAATCCGCTATTTCGCCAGAAATTCAGACAGGAATACAGCTTGGTACTTCTGCCCCATCCGCTTTGCCCGATGCCATCGAACCCATTAACTTACCAATTGATAATACTGCTCCTCACCGCGAAGGTATCCAAATCCAAATTGAAGGCAATTCTAATTTGTCTCTCCCAGAGCGATCGCCATCCGCAGCCCCATCCGCACAGCCCGTTGAAATCGTTCTCGAAAATCGTTCTACAGGTTGTAAATTTACAGCTAATAGTCTCCTAGAAAGAGACAACTATAACTGTAATGCTGATGGATCAGTGAGACTCAATAATGCATCTTCTCATTATGGTGAAGAAGGTTCCGTTCTGTATGCGGCAAGATCTGGTAACACAGCGATCGAACTGCGCCAACTTACCGAACAAGAAATTGCTGCTATGAGCTTGCCCAGCAACGGAGACAAGCAAATGCTATTTCCTTTGATTATTCCTTCCGTAATTAGCTCTATTTTTGGAGAACGGGTTCATCCAATCACGGGTAAAGTTACCTTCCATCAAGGGACAGACCTCGCAGCTCCCGAAGGTACACCAGTGGTTGCCGCCTTCAGTGGCTATGTGGAAGTGTCAGGATGGGTTGGTGGCTACGGTTTGATGGTTGTAATATCTCATGGAGATACACACGAAACTCGCTATGCCCACCTTTCAGAGGTTTTGGTCAAACCAGGTCAAAAGGTTAAGCAAGGAACAGTGATTGGTCTAGTGGGTAGTACAGGTATGGCAACAGGCCCACACCTCCACTTTGAGATTTGGCGCAAACTGGAGCAGGGGATGGTAGCGATTAATCCCACTCCACAATTGATGTTAGCGATGGAACAATTACAAAAATATTTGGCGCAATCGCCTCGCAACATCAACAAAGTCTAGATATCTAATAAGTAGCTAGTCATAAATAATCTGAAAACCCAAAAGATTGTTCCGTCCGCATAACGGGTGGAACAATCTCTGACTTACCAAATCCAGTAAGGTTTTTTAAATAAAGACATGGCATAGCTATTTCTTTATTTGGTATAGCAGAAAGCCGTAAAAATCCCATCGCGATTTTTACGGCTTCCTATTTTGGTCGAATTGGTAAAGTCGAATCAGCAAATTTTAGCATTTCACCCAAATTGTATTGATTCTAGCAAAACTATTTAATTGCTCTGTATACAGTATACAAATGCAATTACAATAAGTAGCGTAAGAAGTTATGGATTCAGACAAAGATCTAGCCCTCGAAGACGCATCTCTAGGTGAAAATAGCGAAGATACTGCGGTAGTGAGCAAGTCTGGGTTACTCTATGGCTTAAATGATCGCCCGCCAATCATTGAATCCCTGTTTGTAGCTCTTCAGCATGTCCTTGCTTCTTTTGTTGGCATTATTACTCCTCCAATCATCATTTGTGCAAGCCTTGGACTAAATGCTGCTGATACTAGCTATTTGATCAGTATGTCATTATTTGCTTCAGGTATTTGTACCTTTATCCAATGCAAGAGAATTGGCCCTGTTGGTTCAGGTCTCTTGAGTTTGCAGGGAACTAGCTTTGCATTTTTGCCGCCAATCTTAGGAATTGGTGCAGCCGTCAAAGCAGGAGGTGGCTCGCCCGAACAAGCTCTCGCTTTAATTTTTGGTGTTTGCCTTTTTGGTTCTTTTATTGAAATTATTCTTAGTCAGTTTTTGCATTTACTAGAAAAGATTATTACTCCTGTTGTATCAGGAACAGTGGTAATGATTATTGGTTTAGGACTAATTAGAACTGGGATGATTAGTTTGGCAGGTGGTCAGGGTGAACTTAATAAGCTAACTCAAGCGGCTGAACTGAATAGAGCCGCCGAATTAGCCAATTCTGCCGATCTTGCTAAGGGGGTTGAAAACCTATCTAGCACTTTTGGAAGTTCGCAAAATCTAGCTCTTGGTGGTCTAGTGCTATTGATTGTAATTGTTCTGACATTATCTAAAAACAAATTTTTGCGGATGGGTTCCATCGCGATTGGTTTATTTATTGGTTTTGTGATTTCTCTATTCTTAGGAACAGTCAATTTTAGTGCTTTAAGTAATCTTCCCTTCTTTCGTTTACCAATTCCTTTCCGTTATGGGATTAGTTTTGACTTTGCTACCTTTATTCCTTTTATTTTGCTTTACATTCTCACAGCGATCGAAACCGTTGGGGATTTGACTGCAACTTCAGCAGTATCTGGGGAACCTGTAAAAGGTGGTATCTACTTGAGACGGATTAAGGGTGGAGTTTTAGGCGATGGCATAAATTCACTAATTGCTGCTGTCCTCAACACTTTCCCGAATACTACCTTTAGCCAAAATAATGGAGTCATTCAAATGACAGGGGTGGGTAGTCGCTATGTAGGATTTTTTGTATCAGGAATCTTTGTGGTTTTAGGTTTACTACCAGTGGTGGGCGGAATATTTCAAGCAATTCCTCAACCTGTTTTGGGTGGAGCAACCTTGGTTATGTTTGGTTCTATTGCGGTAGCAGGTCTCAATATTGTGGTGTCAGCAGGCCTAGATCGCCGTTCTATGATTATTGTGGCTGTTTCCCTTGGTTTGGGCTTAGGAGTTATCTTTGCACCTGACATATTTGTTGGGAAGCCTCCACTCATTAGAAATCTATTTGGTTCCGCTATTTCTACGGGTGGTCTGACAGCAATTCTGTTGAGCTGGCTACTGCCTAGATTTGAAGATGAGGCTCCTATTGAAACAGATGCAGAGGTTACCGCTTAAATTTGGTGTTTTTGCGAAAAGTGGTAAAAATTGCTTTGCAATTTTTACCACTTTTCGTTACTATCTAATCCCTAAGAGTTTATGAGTTTGTACGCTAATTCGCCATTCTGGATGTTCTAATACATATTGCATAATCAGACTTTGACTGCTGGGGGTCTGCCATTCTGCTTGCAGATATTTCAAAACTTTAGGGCTGACTTTGGCGGCATTGGCTTCTGCCCAGAGAAGATCGGCTTCATCTTTGACGACTACTTTTAGTTCATTAGCTTGATCATAAATTTGGGGATGAGGGGGTTTGAAGCGCTTGGGTGACAGAGTAATCCAGTCAAATTGACCAGTGAGGGGGTGTGAGCCTGAGGTTTCTAAATGCACTGGGAAACCTTTGTCTCTGATTTGTTTGGTTAATGGAGTAAGGTTGTGCAGTAGTGGCTCACCGCCTGTGATGATCACAATTGTGGGGTTAGCGGCTTCTACCTGTTGGACGAGATCGGCGATCGCTACTAAAGGATGGCGCTGGACATTCCAAGATATTTTGGTGTCACACCAAGAGCAGCCCACATCACAACCAGCAAGACGAATAAAAAATGCGCTTGCTCCCATCCATGCGCCTTCTCCTTGGACTGAGTGAAAAGTTTCGACTGTTGGTAGTTGATCTATGTATATATCTGAGGCAAAGCTATTAACTTGGGAGACTGTGTTCATTATTGGTTGATATTTGCAAGTATTTATGCAAAGTCTGTAGAAACTCACGCTAACATAATATCGACTTCAGTGTGCTGTAAATTTAGTCGCTTTAAAATTTTTTGAAAAAATTTTTTTGATATTGATCAAAAGTGTCATATGGTGTTATCTTAATAAAGCGCTAAAAAATATAGCGATTCGCCGGGATAGCTCAGTTGGTAGAGCAGTGGACTGAAAATCCACGTGTCACGAGTTCAAATCTCGTTCCTGGCATACTTTTATCGGTTAACTTGCCAAAGTACTGTAAAATTTCTAAAGCTGGGTTTTATATTGATCAAAAAGCTTTGCAGTAGCAAGTAATTATTAGGTCAATATGGAGTTATTGAATGGAGAAATAACCTTGAAAGGAATTTTAATTAGCTTTGGCATTATGGCGGCGGCTGTTTTGGTCATCGTGATTGCTCAGGTTACTGGTGGTCAAAGTGCGATCGCTAGCAGTGGCGCACCTTCAACTGGTGTACCTAGCCAAACGGAAGTAAAAATTGCAGCAGCACCTTTAATTAGTATGAATGATTCGGACATCAAAGATACAGGCTCTGGCCTGAAGTATAAGGTTGTTAAGGCTGGTACAGGAGCTGTACCTAAACCAGGACAGACTGTGACAGTACATTATACTGGCACTTTAGAAAATGGTTCTAAGTTTGACAGTTCTCGCGATCGCGGCACTCCTTTTTCATTTAAGTTAGGAGTTGGTCAGGTGATTAAGGGATGGGATGAAGGTTTATCCATGATGCGGGTTGGCGATCTCTATACCTTGATTATTCCCCCTGACTTAGGTTATGGCGCTAGGGGAGCAGGTGGAGTTATTCCTCCAAATGCTACTCTCATTTTCGATGTGGAATTACTGGGCATTTCATAATTCTGCATTATTTTGCTTCGCTCAACTACCATGTTTTGTGGACTGAGCGAAGTTAAAACAACTCTCAAAATTGTGTTTTAGGCTTGGTATAAGCTTACTGGGCTTGGTTTTCAATTTAAAAAAGTGTCATCACACTTTTTTAAATTGGTATTAAAATCAAAAATTAATTAAAAAATAAACTGAGCTTAACCAAATAACTTAACAGTTCTTAATAAATCAATGTTTAGCTAAATATAGCTATTGAAATATAATTGAGTTATTCAGAGTCTGTATGTCAACAGGTAATCATGTAATTTTCATGCATCCCGATGGAACAAGTCCATCACATTTTGCTTTTGCGCGATTTGTAGATAAGGGACCCGATGGACGTTTGAATTGGGATAAAATGTCCAACGCTGGCGTATATTTGGGACATATGGAAGGTCAATTGGGTGGGACATCTAATGCAGGAGCAGTCACCCATGCTACAGGTGCAAAAGTGTATGCAGAGTCCTTTGGTTTTGAGTTGGGAAACCTACCCATTACCTCCATGTCTGGAACCAATAAAACCATTGTCGAAGAGGCAAGAGATGCAGGTAAAGTTACAGCCTTAGTTCAATCTGGTGCTATTTTTGAGCCTGGGACTGCTGCTTTTGTTGCCAAGACAAAAGAAATTACTAGCGCGAATGGAACTGTCACCGTACCTCGCGCCCAATCTGCGGAAATTGCCAAGCAGGTGATTAACTCAGGCGTTGACTTTATTATGAGTGGTGGTGAACTGAACCTTCTGCCCGTTGGCACTAATGGATTTCACGGCACTGCGGCTCAATACGATGCCCTAAGTACCAGTTCTACTGTACGTCCTACGGAAAATTTAATTAATTTAGCAATCAGCAAGGGCTATACAGTCGTCTACACCAAAGATCAACTTAATGCACTGCTATCGCTGCCCATACCTCCCACTAAGGTTTTAGGGGTATTTGCGCCTATCCATACATTCAACGATCGCCCTGAAGAAGTTTTGGCGGCAAGCAATTTGCCCCTCTATGTGCCAACAGCCCCCACGATCGCCGAGATGTTGGATATCACCCAAAAGTTGATGGAAAAGCACCCCAACTTTGGCAAGGGTTCGATCACCATCGTTGAAGAAGAAGGCACAGACAACTTTGGCAATAACAACAATGCCTCTGGTACTTTAGAAGCATTGCGGCGGACTGATGCCGCGATCGGTGTGGCGATGAAGTTCATCGAGAAGCATCCCAACACCTTAATGTTAACGGCTGCTGATAGTGATGCAGGTGGCTTGCAAGTCCGCGACCCTCTCACGGCTGCAACC
>JANRII010000080.1:0-48971 GCA_033765135.1 Pseudanabaenaceae cyanobacterium bins.39 | reverse complement strand
TATGTTGGATGATCGGGGCTGGCACGGGGGCACAGCCCCTACGCCAAATTTAAATTATTCAGGTAGGGGCAATCCCTCCGTGGTTGCCCTGCTTTGCTAGCAGCAGGAGATTCATACCCTGAGTTCCACGTAACATCAGTTCATTAAAGGAGATTTTGGAAGTAACATAAAGCAATACTTTATCTCTGCTGAGTTTTAAATCATCGCAAAGCGCTGTAAAATGGCAGTCTGTCATTATGCGGTCAATTGTGGAAATTTTATGTATTAGTAACGGGCATGGCGAAGACATTATTGCAGCTCGGATTTGCCTTGAATTACAAAAATTAGGATTTTCGCCCATGGCATTGCCTCTTGTGGGGGTGGGTAATGCTTATAAACAGGCTGATATTCCGATCGCAAACCAATATACGCAGGCAATGCCATCAGGAGGCTTTGTGCGGATGGATAGCCGCCAACTTGCCCGTGACATGAAAAGTGGGCTAGTAGGATTAACACGCCGTCAGTTAGGTTTTGTCTGGCAATGGTCACGCGATCACCGCAAATCTCAAAAATTAGTTTTAGCAGTAGGAGATATCGTTCCCCTATTATTTGCTTGGTTGCCTTCCCAATTTGGCGGCAGTGATTTTGCATTTGTTGCCACCGCCAAATCAGAATACTACTGGCGCGATCGCCAAAATGAATTAATCCACGTTAAGAAGCCCTTCGGAGGTTCCATCTTTTTCCCTTGGGAACGCTCACTCATGAAAAGTCATCGTTGTAAGGCGGTATTTGTGCGAGACCTCCTTACTTCCGAATATCTCAATCAAAAATTTAAATTGCCTGCCATTTATTTGGGCAATTCCATGATGGATGGACTAGAACCACAGGGGATCGACTTTGGCATTGGCGAAGATGATTGGGTTGTGGCAGTTTTGATGGGTTCGCGATCGCCAGAAGCCTATGAAAACTGGATTACCCTCATGCCCTGCGCCCAACTTCTAGCGAGAAATATTCCCCATCAGGTGCATTTTTTGGTTGCGATCGCCCCTAGTCTCGACATGGAAAAAATCGTGCAATCTATGCTCCAAAAAGGATGGCAAAGAATCGATGAATATACCTTTAAAGTCCAAAATGCCCGCATTATTCTCACGCAAAATGGCTTTAATGACTGCTTGCATCAATGTCATTTTGGTTTAGCGATGGCAGGTACAGCCACCGAACAACTAGTGGGATTAGGCAAACCCGTCATCACACTTGCAGGTAATGGTCCCCAATTTACTCGCCGCTTTGCAGAAGAACAAGCCGATCTGCTCGGCTGTTCTGTTAACCTCATTGATAAACCAGCCCAAGTTGTTGAAGTTCTCAATCAGATGTTAAAAGATCCTGACTATTTTCAAGAAGTAGGTCGTAATGCTAGAGAGAGGATGGGGCAATCGGGAGCTTCTCAGAACATAGCCAAATACCTGCACCAGCAGCTCAATCAAAGGTCTAAAAATGGCGTAGCCATTTATTGATTTGGTATAGAATAGAAATTAAGAAGATAGCGAGCAAAGCCTTATGGTATGCCAAACTGGACGCATTCATTCAATTGAAACCTTCGGCACTGTTGATGGCCCTGGCATCAGATTTATCGTATTTACCCAAGGTTGCCCTCTGCGATGCCTCTACTGCCACAATCCAGACTGTCGCAATGTCCATGATGGCAAAGAAGTTTCCGTTGACTATCTCATTGCAGAAATTCAAAAATGTAAATCATATCTTCGCAAAGGTGGAGTTACTGTTAGTGGTGGTGAGCCATTGATGCAACCCGAATTTACGCGAGAAATCTTCGCCCGTTGCCATCAACTAGGTTTACATACAGCCTTAGATACATCAGGTTATTGCGCCTTAGAATTAGCGAAACCTGTTCTTGATGAAACTGACTTAGTTCTCTTAGATATCAAATCCTATATTCCCGAACTTTACTACCAAGTCACCCATGTATCGATCAAACCTACCCTCACCCTCGCGAAATATCTGAGTGATATTCACAAGCCCGTCTGGATTCGCTTTGTCCTAGTGCCTCACCTCACAGACAATCGCGAGAATATCCATAAACTTGCGAATTTTATCGCCACCTTGACTAATGTTGAGAGGCTAGAAGTATTACCATTTCATAAAATGGGTGAATACAAATGGGAACAGCTAGGCTTACCCTATTCTTTGAAGGATACACCTCCAGCCTCTCCTGAACTTGTGCAACAAACCGTTGATATTTTTCTAGAACGAGGAGTGAAGGCGATCGGAGCCGTTGGTTTCTAGTACCAATTTAAAAAAGTGTGGTAACACTTCTTTGAATTAAAAACTAAACCCAGTAAGGTTTTGTAATTTGGTATAACGATAGGGCAGAACTTTGTGCTGCCCATCTTCTTCTAGATATCTAGACTATACACCTTGCCATAATAGGCATCTAACATGAGCTGTTTCAAATCGGCGATTAGAGGATAACGAGGATTGGCTCCTGTGCATTGATCATCAAAGGCTTGGTCAGCCATTGACTCCAAATGAGACATAAAAAACTCCTCGCTCATACCTTGTTCTATCAAAACATCCTTAATTGTGGCAGGAATTTCCACTTGACGCTTGAGGTCTTCCACAGCCGCAATCAAACGCTCAATCTTTTCATCTTCATTAGCACCACCCAAATTTAAATAATCAGCAATGCGGGCATAGCGCCACTTACTATTGGGATATTTGTTTTGGGAAAAGATGGCTTGTTTGAAGGGAACATCGGTGGCGTTGTAGCGAATGACATGACTAATCATCAGGGCATTGGCAAGACCGTGAGCGATATGGCAAGTGCCGCCCAATTGATGCGCGATCGAGTGACATATACCTAAAAAGGCATTGGCAAAAGCTAAACCAGCGATCGTGGCGGCATAATGAACCTTTTCCCTCGCTTTAGGATCTTTTGCGCCATTGTGATAAGCACTGGGTAGATATTTAAATAATAGCCGAATCGCTTCAAGGGCTAGACCATTGGTATATTCGGAAGCCAATACGGACACATAGGATTCGATCGCGTGGGTAAGTGCATCAATGCCACCATAGGCAGTCAAGCGCTTGGGAATATTCATCGTTAATTCGGGATCGACGATCGCGATATTAGGAGTCAGTGCATAGTCGGCAAGGGGATATTTAATATGCGTTTTTTCATCGGTGACAACGGCAAAGGGAGTCACTTCGGAGCCAGTACCCGAAGTGGTGGGGATCGATACCATGATTGCCTTTTTGCCGAGAGGAGGTAGCTCATAGACTCGTTTCCGAATATCCATAAACCGCATCGCAATCCCTTCAAATTCAATATCAGGATGCTCATACATCAGCCACATGATTTTGGCGGCATCCATCGGCGAACCACCACCAAAGGCAATAATTACATCGGGTTGGAAGCTATTGCAAATGTCCAAACCTTTACGCACCGTTGCAAGGGAAGGATCAGGCTCCACATCATAGAAAGTGTAGTGGGCAAGTCCGATTTCTTCGAGGCTGTCGGCGACTTCTTTGGATAAGCCAAGCTCAAAGAGGGGGCGATCGGTCACGATCAAAGCCCGTTTGCGATCGCGCAAATCCTGCAACGCCACGGGTAAACACCCTGCTTTGAAGTAAATCTTGGGTGGTATACGGAACCACAGCATATTTTCGCGCCGTTCCGCCGCAGTCTTAATATTTAGTAAATGATGCGGAGTCACATTGGCGGACACCGAGTTACCGCCCCAAGTACCACAACCAAGAGTAAGCGAAGGATCAAGGCGGAAGTTATACAAATCACCGATCGCACCCTGCGAAGAAGGAGTATTAATTAATACCCGTGATGTCTCCACCTTGCTTTCAAAGTAGCGAATATGATCTTGGTTATGGGTTGCAGTATAGAGGACAGAGGTGTGACCATGACCACCAAAAAGAATCAATTCATCAGCTTTTGCCACTGCACCATAAAAATCATCGGCGCGATACATCGCTAAAATTGGTGACAGTTTCTCATAGGCAAAGGGTTCATTTTTATCGATCGCTTCCACCTCACCGATTAAAACCCGAATATGTTCAGGAACCGTAAACCCTGCCACCTCGGCGATCGTCTGCACCGACTGTCCCACGATCGCCGCATTCAGTCTGCCATCCGTCAGGATCACATTCCTAATTTGATCCCGTTCCGCCGCATTCAAGAAATAGGCTCCCCGCTTAATAAATTCTTGCTTAACTGTCTCATAGACAGCATCCACCACCACCACCGACTGCTCAGACGCGCAAATAGTGCCATTATCAAAGGTTTTACTCAATAGAATAGAGCTAACCGCCATCTGAATATGGGCAGTTTCATCGATAATTGCAGGCGTATTACCCGCACCCACACCAATTGAAGGATGTCCCGAAGAATAGGCGGCCTTGACCATTCCCGGCCCACCCGTCGCCAAAATTAACTTGATCTGGGGATGCTGCATCAGTGATTGGGAAAGGGGAACCGTTGGTTCATCGATCCAACCAATAATATTAGGGGGCGCACCTGCGGCAACGGCTGCTTCTAAAACGATCTGTGCTGCTTGCCGAGTACAGTCCTTTGTCCTTGGATGGGGCGAAAAGATAATGCCATTGCGAGTCTTCAAAGCAATGAGAGCCTTAAAAATTGTGGTGGAAGTGGGATTAGTTACAGGTACGATCCCCGCCAAAATGCCCACAGGTTCAGCAATGCGCTCATAACCAAAATGCTTATCTGATTCAATCACACCACAAGTTTTGTCATTCTTGTACTTGTTGTAAATCATTTCTGAAGCAAAGTGATTCTTAATCGCCTTGTCTTCAATCACTCCCATCCCCGACTCTCTCACTGCTGCCTTTGCTAGGGGAATACGCGCTGCATTCGCCGCTAGTGCCGCCTTTTTGAAAATATAATCAACCTGTTCCTGTGTAAAATCAGCAAATTCTGCTTGAGCAATTTTGACTTTCTCAATCAAAAGTTCTAATTCTTCGATGTTTGTAACCTTATTCATAGTTAGCATTCAGCAGACTCCTATTTGAATTTGATTTGGAATTGGAATTTGATACCAATTTAAAAAAGTATGACGACACTTTTTTAAATTAAAAACCAAACCCAGTAAGGTTTCTGTAATTAAGAAATGGCGTAGCCATTTCTTAATTTGGTATGATTTTGAGAAAACACTAGACAACGATTTGTTTGCAGTAACATAATGTCTGCAATACATCCGCAATAATGTCATACCAAAGTAATCTGTGACTGGGTAATTTCTTAATAAAAAAACTATATGGTGGTCTTAACCCATTTGTGGATGTTGGTTAGTAAGCTTCCGCAATCTGTTTAGGATTCCTGTAACCTTTGGAGGTCTAGGATTTAGAGTTTCTTCAATATTGGGGATCAGAGATTAGGGGAATTGGCGATCGCGACTTAAACTCGCAATAAACTTAATGGATGATTCCATAATATCCTGTTTTTCTTGGGGAGATTTCTTTTCGTAAACATTTGTCATCAATGATACTCTCCCATTCTCAACAAAACTGTCGCGATGCTGATCGACAAAATGCCAGTATAGATAATTAAATGGACAGGCTGTATCTCCTGTTTTTTGTTTGACATCATATTTACATTGAGAGCAGCAATTGCTCATCTTGTTAATGTAACTACCGCCTGACACATAGGGCTTAGATGCTAAGATGCCACCATCGGCAAAGGTGGACATACCCAAAACATTAGGAAGTTCGACCCATTCATAGGCATCGACATAGGCGATCCAAAACCATTGATTTAACTGACGGGGATCGGTGTGGGTAAGATTGCTAAAGTTGCTCAAAATCATCAGTCTTTGAATGTGGTGTGAATAGCCATGATGTAAGACATGATGGATGGCATCCTTGAGGCAAAGTAAATCTGTATCGGCATCCCAATAGAGTTGAGGTAAATCCTTAGAAAAGCCAAAATGGTTGCTGTCTCTTGCCTGTGGCATCTGTGCTTCGTAATAGACATGGATATACTCACGCCATCCCAAAATTTGACGCACAAAGCCCTCAACGGAATTGAGAGGCGCTAATTGTTGCTCATAGGCGGCGATCGCCATTTCACAGAGTTCTTGGGGTAATAGTAAGCCGTTGTTGAGATAGGGGGATAAGACAGAATGAAATAGAAATGGTTCGCCCACCTTGATCGCATCTTCGTAGGCTCCAAAGTTGGGAAGGCGATGTTGCATAAATTCGGTGGCTAGGTCTAGAGCGCGATCGCGAGTTACGGCAAAGTGAAACTGTTCTAGCTCTCCAAAGTTATGGGGTAAGTAAGTTTTGACTAATTGCATCACTTCTTGGGTAATCAGATCAGGTTCTATTTGGGGAACCTTGGGGATCGCCATATTTTTGGGTAAGGACTTACGATTGTCCTTGTCATAGTTCCACTTACCTCCCAATGGTTTACCATCGGTCATGAGATAGCCAGTTTGTTTTCGCAGTTCACGATAGAAGGTTTCGAGACGATAACCCTTTTTAATTTTGGATTGATATTTTTGAGGATCGGCAATAAAAAATTGATTGGGAATCATGTGCAGTTGATCGCCAAACCGATCTGTCAGTGCTGCCATTTGCGATCGCGGATTCCATTCTGAAGGCTGCATATAGTGAAGCGTGATGTGAGGATACTGCTCCAAAAATGCAGCAATTGCCTCAGCATGGGTTCCCTCTGTAAATAGGTTTAGGACTGGATAGCCCTGCTGGTGACAAGCGATCGCCAAATGACGTTGAGAACTAAGAATATAGACTAATTTTTGTTTGTGATGCGGAATAGCTGTGGCGTATTGCAGTGATTCTACAAATATTAATAATGGTTTCTGCTGAAGTAGTTCTGTTGGAAATACCTCTAAGTTTAGTTGATCATAGAGAATAAATAGAGCATGGGTAATATCACTAATATTTTCTAATCTTTGTTTAATAGAATTTGGGTGATCGATTTGCTTAAAAAATTCGCGTGTTGTTTCTAGCATGGTTAAGATAACGTCTGTTCGAGTATGGATGATAGAAAACTTAGCTAATCCCTCAATCACTTAGCAAATTCCAGACAGCTTGGCGGATAAATGCAGCATCTTCAGGATTTTGATAGGGATTGCCTGCACGATGCCCCCAGATCGAGGGAATAGGGAGATATTGGCTGTGGGGGATGAGGGATGCTTCGCGATCGCAATCTTCGGGTGTGAAATATAAATCTGTTGCACTCGGCATAACTAGGGTTTGGGCAGAAAGCGATCGCATTGCCAGTGCGTAATCTTTTTGGTAAATAGGATTATCGCTAACATCACACCTTAGCCAAGTATCGAGCATCGCAATTAAATTGCGCGGATCACGTTTGCGGTAGCCAGCTTCCCAACCTCTTAGCAGATAGTCTTCAAGAGATGCATAGCCAAATTGATAATACAAACCTTCTCGATAAAAAGCGGGAGATGCTGCCCAGCTCGCATAAATGCGGGCAAAGGTGCGGAAACCGCGATCGGGAATCCCCTCAAAACTAGTTCCATTCCAAGTGGCATCGGCAGTGAGGGCAGAGCGTAAACTCTCTAAAAAAATGCGATTGTGATCGGTGTTTTTTGCAGTGCCGCAAAGTGCCGCAATCCGTGCCACGCGATCGCCATACAATGCCCCCCAGTGATAGGCTTGCTGTGCGCCCATTGACCATCCATAAACAAGGGCAAGCTGTTCAATGCCAAAGACCTCACGCAGTAGCATCTCTTGAGCCGTGACATTATCCAGATGCGTAAACCAAAAGCCCTGCTCCGCTAACCCACATTCTGCACAGTTGCTAGGCGAACTCGACAGCCCATTCCCAAACATATTAATGATAATGACAAACCATTTAGTCGGATCTAGAATGCCGTCAGGTCGCACTAGCCATTCAATATCAGGATGTTGCGCTCCGTAGGAAGTGGGATAGAGAATAGCATTGGTGCGATCGCCATTGAGTTCGCCATAGGTCTGATAAACCAATTGTGCTTGAGGCAAAACCGCACCACACTGAAGTTGAAAGTTATTAATCAGAAAGACACTCATGAATTAGCGCTCGCAGTCTTACTGAAGTTGGCGATAATTTGACGATGGACTTGGAAATAGCCCTTCTCAACACATTCAAAATGGGAACCTAAGATGGTATGGGCTGCACCTAATTGATGGAAAGGAATCGAAGCATACAGGTGATGCTCGGCATGATAAGAGATATTCCAAATGAGGAAGCGCAAAGGTGCAAGGGTGAGGGTGGTGCGGGTATTTGCCAACATATTATCGGTATTGGGGCGATCGGTATGCTCCGCTAGTAACAGAAATCTCAAAATTGGCTGACCGACTGCCAGAGGTAATAGCCAATAGGTGATAAACCAAGGTTGTTGGAAATAGATAGAAATGGCGATCGCGATCGCATAGACCGATAGTTGCAAACGAGTTGAGCGCATTACCTCTGTATAGGCATTTTCAGGAATAAAGGGACAGTTATCGAAGTTGCCGATCGCGGTGAGAAAATGGCGGCGAAACTTGCCAATCCACCAAGTCAATCCACTAATTTCGATGATATATTCCTTGATGTTACTGGGCTTGCGATCGCTCAGTTCAGGATCTTGATCAATAATTTGCGTATAGCGATGATGCCACTTGTGATAGAGCCGATAGAAGTTGCTGTTATAAAAAGATAGAAGTCCTGCAAACCAGCAGAGGATATCATTGGCGCGATTATTCGTAAAAACGGTGCGGTGGGAAGACTCATGCAGGGGAGCAAACATAATTGCAAAGCTAAATCCATAAAGCACTAGGGCTGGTAAAGCAATCCACCAGCGATCGCGCAGATCACCCATGTTGCTCCCCCAGAGATAACCGCTTACTGCCATCACTGCTAAATGTCCTAATAATTGCAAGCTTCCCTTCAAATTTGACTTCGTATTTAAGATACTTAACTCCTGCGGGGACAGCAATTGATTAGCTTTAGGTTTGGATGGAATGGATTTGGTGAAAGAATGGGAATTGGTGGATAAATCTATGGCTTGAGAATCTTGTGGGAACATAATGCAAAAATTTGATTTATATCTGCCTACTTATACCAATTTCAAAAAGTGTTGTCACATTTTTTGAAATTAAAAACTAAACCCAGTAAGGTTTCTTAATTTGGTATTAGTATCTAGGAAAAATGCTTTCTAAGAAGTTAAGGTAAATACTAAAAGCAATCATCAATGCTCTAATGACCATTAATTATCTTTCATGGCATCAGCGATCGCTTGTTTCTGCTCGGCATCATAACCCCATTTCTCCAAAAAAGCAGCATACTCGCCCGTACTCATCATTGCGGAATCTCGCATTTGTTGAGCAATGGTACGAACTTCGGGTAAATCTATCTTCTCAATCAGTAATGCTGAACGTCTTGCCACCAGATCGGAACCATGTGCCAAGTCCAGATTTCCTTGGCGACGGTGGGTGATCGCCATCGCAGTGGACATGGCTAGGTTTTTGACCAGCAGTTCAGCCACCATTTGCGGTTCCGATTGTAATGCTTGAATCAGGGCTGGACTGGGATTATCGGCAAGTTCCCATATACCTGTTAAAAAACATACAAAGAAGCCCCGCGCACCATTAGCCGTTTTGATCAGATCTGCGATCGCCGATTGCATTCTTGCTTCATCAAGGTCGGAACGGGACAGAAGATTTTCGGTATGGGCGATCGCCTGTTCAAAGGTGATTGGATGATTTTGCATAGGATGACTGATAATGTGACGGATAATTTGATGGAATTGAAAAGTAAATCCAGCGAGGATGTTTAGATTTAGTATTACTTAAATTTCAATGCCAGACTTGCGGGCGATCCAAATCTCCCAATTGCGGAGAAAGGTTGATCTTGCTTTAAAAATTGTATTTAGAGATGGTTTTAAAATAATCTGCTCATTACAGGGAGGTTGTACCAAAATTGTGAATAGTCCTAGCCGATTGCCCACAATGGTATCTGTAAACAACCGATCGCCCACCATCGCCACTTGCTCTGCTGGTAATTGAATTGCTTCTAAAACTTGACGCACAACACGCCGCGATGGTTTACCTGCCCGACTGCGATAGGGAAGTTGCAACGTCTCAGCGACTTTTTGAATGCGGCGATCGCTAAAATTATTACTAGCCAGCCAGATCGGATATTGCGATCGCATAGATTGCGCCCAGAGATATACTTCTGGTGAAGGATCAGCTTCATCATCACCAATAATTGTATTATCCACATCTAAAATCAAGCCACGCAGATTATGCTTCTGCATCAGTTGTGGAGTAATTGCAGTGATGGGCGCTGATAAAATTAGATCTGGAGCAATAAGTTGCCAAGTTTTCACAAAGATTTGAAGCCAAGGAATGTGATATTTAATTCCATCTTATACCAAATCAAGAAATTACTGACTCCAGAAATGGTGGCGCTATTGCTGGGTTGAGCATTAATCGCGTTTGTTGGAGTTAACCTGTTTATCAATTACTTGTAAAGCCTTTTCATGATCTTCGAGGGTACGGCTGAAGACATGGCTACCATCAAACTTTGCGACAAAAAATAAATACTCTGTGGTGGCGGGGTTTAGGGTTGCTTTGAGGCTGGCCAGACCCACAGAAGCGATCGCTCCTGGTGGTAAGCCCTCATTTAGATAGGTATTGTATGGCGAAGGAGTCCGCACCTGCTGCAAGGTTAAGGGTTGTTCGGGCGTTTGTCGAACATTGAGGGCATATTCCACCGTGGGATCTGATTCTAGGCGCATATTTTGGCGCAGCCGATTCCAAAATACTCCCGCAATGATCCGTCTCTCACTATCGATGACAGCTTCTCTCTCGACAATGCTTGCCAAAGTAACCCAATCCTTAAGGCTAATTTTGACCTTGGGCTTTCCCGATTGATCTTCTTTGTATAGAGATAAGCCCACCTGCTCAAAGCGATCGAGCATCATATTGATAATGCGATCAGGCGTTGCCTCTGATGCCAAAATTTGATAAGTATCAGGAAATAGAAAACCTTCTAAGCTAGGGATATCATCTGGTAGCCATTCCCTGCGTTTGGGGCTGACGCGCTGGGTAGCCAGAACAAACTCCTGCGCTGTGAAGAAGCCTTTTTCCTCAAATAACTGTCCCATCTGAGCAATTGTCCAGCCTTCAGGGATTGTAAACTTTATTTCCGTTAATCGAGCTGTTTGCATTTGAGCAACAACTTCGGACATAGATTGATTGCTGGAAAAGTCATAGGTTCCCGATTGCAAGGAAACCTGACGATTACCTCGCAAGGCTTGCCATTGTAGCCAGATTCGCATTGCCAAACCAGAACGGATCACTCCTGCGGATTCTAATTGGTCAGCGATCGCTTGAGTGGGAGTACCATCGGAGATTGTTAAGCGAATTTTTTCTCCAAAGCTATTTGGTGCAGCACTTGCCCATAGCCACCAGTAACAGCTAATTGTTGCTGTTGCTAAGATCGTTAAGGGTAAAGCTGCACCATAAAATAACCATCGAGATCTATTCTTCGGCATCTTCTGTGCTGAGGACATGATCTAGATACTGTTCTACATAGGGTTCGAGCGCTGCCATTTCTTCTGATGTGAGGATTTCTGGCATCCCGTCATCGCCAATCTTCGCAATGAACATCAGTGGATCAAGGGCTGTGAATACGGAAAAAGCCTGTTCTTCATAATAGAAATGAGCTAATTCTTGAAATTCACTGCAATTTCCTTCCTCTTCTACTTCTGTATCAATTTCGATGATATCTTCTTCCGTTGGTTCGGGTAATTCACCCTCAACAGTAAGAGTGTAAGCGGAACGGCGTAGAGTGAGGTTTTGTTCTGATAAGACAGCCTGTGCAGTTGAAAAAATTCTATCGATTTCTTCTTCAGAGACATCGGCTAGTTCTGTTTCCTCTTCATCATCGGATTCAGGTTCTTGCCATGCAAAGATTTGCACAGGGAAGTCTACTGGCTGCAATAGCAGATATTCGGTGCTGTCCACCTTAAAAGCGGTTTCCACAGTGCAAGGCAAGCTCTTACCTGCGTCATCCTTAAGTACGATCGTCGATCCTTCCATAGATTGCTGTTTTGTATCCTATAGCACTATTAGCTGAGAGAAACCCTCTGATTTAAGGCTTGTTGCGCTTTTATGCATTATGACAGCAAAGGGGACATACATTATCTTTATCTTTCTGTGCAACTTAAAAACATCTTTAATTTAGTGTCAAATTTTAGGTTGCTTAATAAATTTAGGCTTTGCGCTTGATCGATAGCCACTGTTGCAAGATGAGGGCGGCAGCTTTGCGATCGATTAATTCTTTGTTGTGCCTTGTGGAGATGCCTTGCGATCGCATCATTTCTTCGGCTTCAAAGGATGTCAGGCGTTCGTCTACAAACTCTAACTTCATGCCTAGATGTTTGGCGGCACTGTGGGCAAATTTTTGGACTTGCTTCGCCTGTGTGCCGAGGGAGCCGTCCATTTTGTATGGCAGACCCACCACAAGGGTATCGATATTTCTTTCTTGGATTAACGATCGCAATACGGCCATGTCTTCTTCCCAAGATGTGCGGGTGAGAGTGGTGATGCCGTGGACTGATATGCCGAGGCGATCGCATCCTGCAATGCCAATCCGTTTGCGTCCCACATCTAAACCCAATGCTGCGTAGTACATAGTCTTACTAACTACTTTCTAACTACTTTGAAATGGTTGCACATTTTGCATGAGCTGTCGCGATCGCGCAATAATTGTCGTCCAGTCATCCTCAGCGATCGCTTCTGCCGCAAATAACTGACTGGACATGCCGATCGCGATCGCCCCTGCCCCTAGAAACCGAGCAGCATCTTCAATGCTAATGCCCCCTGTAGGAATTAGGGGGATTTCAGGCAAAACAGGTCTTAAGGATTGCAAGTATGCCAGACCGCCCATTACCTTAATGGGGAAAATTTTGACGGCGGCGGCTCCTGCTTGCCATGCCGCGACGATCTCAGTGGGAGTCAAAGCCCCTGCAATGACGGGAATATTTTTCTCTGTCCCCTTACCAATGATTTCTAAATTAGTGTGCGGCGTAAATATAAAGCTACAACCACAGGCGATCGCTCGATCTGCCATATCTAGGTCTAAGATTGTGCCTGTGCCAATTTTGCAATCGGGTAGTTCTTGCTGCAATTTGGGAATTAATAACTCTGCGCGATCGGTATTCCATGCAATTTCAATGAGCTTAATTCCACCTGCGGCGGCGGCAAGTGCCATTTCTCTAGCCGTAACCACGCTACTAGAACGAATTACGGCAATCAGACGATGCTGTTGTAACAAACTAAGCCAAGGATTCACAGGATTTTTGCAATCAATTTGCAATCAACTTTTCAAGATCATGACATAAAGCCTTGTATTTTGAAGCTTTTGTTTGATGTTTGCAGATAAATATTATCTCAATTTCATGGTTTTGATGCATCTGGTGAATCCATCAAACCCCAAGAAGCAATTTGCGGCGCGGAGCGCCGCAAATCGTATTCTAGTTTTGTGTCCTAACGAGCATAGCAGCAGCTATAACTAAAATATTGACATTTGTTTACACAGATTTACACTTGATGTGTTAGGATAGCAAATGCGGAAGTTAACGACTTAGTTAACTAGCAAAGGCAGCTTGGCTCAGGTGGTTAGAGCGACGGTCTCATAATCCGTAGGTCCCGGGTTCAAATCCCGGAGCTGCTATTGATTAATTAAGGTTTTGATGCTGTCGTAGGCAATAAGAAAACCGTAACATTACTATTGGCTACGCTCTAGTAAAGCAACCCAGAGGCGGCGCGTGCCAATCTGAGAACCATAAAAGAGCAGATCAATTAATAACTTTAAGGCTAATCGCTGGATTTGCTCAGGGTGAGGCTGACCATCTTCAGCCATCCGTTCTTGGTATAAATTATTAAAACGGTCAAGATAATCGCCCAGTATCGGTTCACGATAGGGGGGAAGCTTTTTCGCAGTACACTTTTCTAATTGCGCCACGGCATTCCGAATTACAAATTGCTGCTGTGCGGCAAGGTGGCAACTTACCATAGTCATTGCCCTCGCTTCATCCACATCTAGTTTTTTGCGTCCTTTGCCTTTGCGGATGGGGCTGGCTTGTCGGAGTCGCCATAGGGTAATGCGATCGCCAAGAATTTCCGCTAATCCCAACCTGTCAGCCACTGCCAACATCTCATCGGAACCGATACCTGTGAGGGCTTCCAAGGCTAAAAGCACTAAATCTAAATGGGCTTTGATTGCCTGTAACTGGGGCAAGTCTGGATTATCAAAATCGTTAGCGGGAGGAGATGTCATAGCGATAATCTAGAAAGTAGCCCAGCCATTAGATTTCCAATGAAGTGAAAAATTTAAGTTAGATTTTTAAGGAATTAAGTATTTAGGTTGACGATTTAACTTGAGGTAAGGGTGGCAAAGGTAGAGGACGCTTCTTTTCCTTGACTTCATTGCTCTTTAGGCGATCGCTTTTATCCGCAATCTCCACCACATTAGCACTTTGTTCCTGTGGCTCATGCTCTAATTCCGATTGCGATCGCGAAGCACTTCTGGCTCGCCCTTGAGTTGCCCATGCCTGCATGAAACTGATCTGCTCCCTCGCCGTACTAGCTAAAGGATAGGTTTCGCGGATCGCTCCCAAAATATCCTCCGTATTCACATCTCGTTGCTCGTGAAAAGCGCGATACATTCCCTCCACGATCGCCTGCTCAATTTCCGCACCACTAAACTCTCGCGAAATAGTCGCCATCTGATCAATATCAAAGTTTTGCAATTCTGTTGGTCGAAACCGCTTTAAATGCAAACTAAAAATTTCTTTGCGCTCCTCATAGCTAGGTAAGTTAATAAAAAATAATTCATCAAAGCGTCCCTTTCTGAGTAACTCTGGCGGTAAAGCATGGATATTATTGGCAGTTGCCACCACAAAAACAGGACTAGCCTTTTCCTGCATCCAAGTTAACAGCGTCCCCAAGACACGCTGACTAGTCCCCGAATCGCCCATACTATTAGCAATGCCACCGAAGGCCTTGTCAATCTCATCAATCCAGAGGATACAAGGCGAAAGGGCTTCAGCAAGTTGGATCGTTTGACGGGTGCGGCTTTCCGACTGTCCCACCAGACTGCCAAACAATCGCCCCACGTCCAGACGCAAAAGCGGCAAGCGCCAGAGATTAGCGATCGCCTTGGCACAGAGGCTCTTACCCGTTCCTTGAATCCCCAAGAGCAGCACCCCACGCGGATTGGGCAAACCATAGGCTCTGGCTTCATCAGAAAAAGCTCGTTGTCGTTGCATCAGCCATAGCTTGAAATTATCCAAACCGCCGATATGATCAAGGGTTTCATCGGGAGTGAAAAACTCTAAAAATTCCGTTTGACGAATCCGCTTTTGTTTCTCCGTTAATACCCTCTCAATATCTGATTCATTAAGATGATGCTTTTGGACAATTGATTTGGAGAGAGTATGACAAATGCGATCGCGAGTCATCCCCATACAGGCTTTGACCAACTGCTCTAGTCCATTACTTGCTAGGCGCAACTGCTCAGGGGGAACCATCTGTTCAATGATCTGCCGAATTTCCGCATTTTCAGGCAGAGGGAAATAGAGGACTGCCACCTGTTCTTCGAGTTCGGATGGCATTTCCAAAATAGGACTCAGCAAAATTAAAGTCTTGCGAGAATTACGAAAACTGCGATACAAATTCCGCAGTTGACGCACAAAGATCTCATCCAATCGCTGGGCAGCAAGGCGGCGATGCAGATCTCGAAATACATAAATATTGGCAGCTTGGCGATCGCTATGCTCAACTATCTGCAAAGCTTGCAAAAGATTATTTTTACCCTCTTGATTATGCTCAAAGCCTCGCACCAGATCGTAATACAGTACCTGACGCGGCGGGCCACACTCCTGAGCTACCTGAGCGATCGCCTTCTCCGCACGTTCCTCCTCCCAAGTCACCACATAGATAATTGGGCATTTAGAACGGATTAACAAACTCAATTCTTCTTGAAAATTTAGCGGCTTCATTAAAACTCATCACTATCAACTGAACGATGGGGAGTCGGCAAAGACTTCAAATAGCTCAAAAATTGAGATAACTCATCATGGGTTAATTCTTGTCTTGATTTTTTCTCAAAAGTTCTTACTAAATAATCACGACCTTGGCGTTTTGTCCAGTTCAGCCGACCCATTTCTACGTCAATCTTAGAAATAGCATCGGAAAGATCAATCGGTTCAGTACTCATGGGCGGAATACTGGCTTTAATCACAGGTTGCTTAGGCTCAGGGGGCAGATCCTCAATATCGGCAGCATAACTTGGCGTATAACCTGTATATTCGTCGCTATATTCAAGTTCTGGCTCTGAAGCAATAGACTGGATTGTTTGAGTAGAGGGTAGGGCATGGGTGACATTGGCGGACGACAAGGAACTACCATGATCTGTTTCCCGTGATACCTGTGTGAGCATTGGCGATCGCCCATTGTATCCCCCAAAGCTCTGCTCATAGCCGCTATCAAAGGAAATTCCCGCAAAGGTCAAAGCCCTCTTCACTGCTCGATCCTCAGCAATTTCCAAATCGCTATCAACGGCCGTAGCTGTACCTAGTACTTCGTCACCTTGAGAGACCGTAGCTCGAAACGCATGTAAGCCATCAATTTTGGATAGCATCTCAGTCAAGATGCGTCCCTGTGGATATTTAGAGCGAAACTGGGCAAACATAGACAAATATGACAAAGGGAACAAGTCAATCAAGATAGAGGCTCTGTACTGTGAGTACGGATTGGGTTAAGGCTAAAACGTGTTAATCAAGATTGCTGAGACTTGATGACGCTTGCTTAAGATTTGGCTGGCGGTGTATAGCCAGGGATCTTACTTTCATCGACCGCATCAATTTGATCGGGATCAAGATATTCTTCAGCATAGCGCTGATACACCTTTTCACTGACAAATAAATCAAACAAATCAGGATCGATATGGTTATCTAGCTTCATCTTACCGAGAATAGTAAGACATTCTGTAAGAGTCTTACCCGCTTTGTAGGGACGATCCTTCGCACTTAGGGCTTCAAAAATATCCGCAATTCCCATCATCCTTGCAGGTAAAGACATCTGATCGCGAGTTAAACCCTTAGGGTAGCCCTTACCATCCATACGCTCATGATGTCCGCCTGCATACTCAGGGACACGGCGCAGGTTACGCGGATAGGGCAACTGCTCTAACATTTCAATGGTGACAGAAATATGATCATTAATCACCTTGCGCTCCTCAGCCGTCAGCGTACCTCTAGAAATACTCAGGTTGTAGACTTCATTTTCTGTCAGGAAATTGGTCTCTACCCCTTGGGGATCAATCCAACGGTAACGCGCAATTTGAGCGAGTCGCTCTTTATACTCGTCCCGCATAAACTCACCACCAATATTGCAAACCCTTAGAAAAGCTTGATCACTGGTATATTGGGCGAGTTTTTGCTGTAATGACGCTTCGAGATCGGGGATGATGCTGTGATTGCCAGATTCGATCGCCGCGATCTTTTGGTTGAGAAAACTAATTTCCGCATCTCGCTTCAGGACTTCAAAACGAGTATTGACGAGATGTATCCGATCAAAAATGGTTTCTAACTTAGTCGCCTTATCGATCACATGGACAGGCGTTGTCACCTTACCGCAATCATGGAGCAGTCCTGCGATTTTGAGTTCATAACGCTCCTCCTCATCCATGTCAAATTCTTTGAAAATGCCATAGTCCGCTTTGCAAGCAGCATCGGCGATCATCATCGTGAGGGTCGGTACGCGGCGACAATGTGCGCCATTGTACGGTGATTTTTTGTCAATTGCCTCAGAGATCAAGTTAATGAAAGATTCAAAGAGGGCGCGGAACTGTCCAATCAGCTTGTTGTTGGTCAGAGCGATCGCCGCCTGCGAAGCCAAGGACTCACCGATACGCTGTGCCACCCGTGAAAATTCAATAATTTGATTGCTATGGGGATCACGGGCATTGATTAACTGCAATACTCCAATTAACTCGTTTTCATGGTTCAACATGGGTAAAGTTAAAAAAGATTGCGATCGGTAGCCTGTTTTCGTATCAAAGGCTCTCGTGCCAGCAAAATCAAAACCCTCAGCCGTATAAGCATCAGGAATATTAATCGTTTTCTTGTATAAAGCTGCATGGGCAGCCACCATCGTATTATTGGGATTGCCCGATTCATCGTATAGAGACAATGGCTCAAAATTAATAGGCTCGCCACCCCGCGCCCCCAGCATAATACCAAGGGAGTCATTCATGATAATTTCAAACTGCAACTGTCTCTTATCTTCTGTCGCTAAATATAGAGTGCCAGCATCAGCATTCAGGATCGTCTTTGCCCCTTGCAAAATCATCTCTAGGAGCTTAGGTGTATTTTTTTCTGCTGAAAGTGCTATACCAATCTCATTGAGCCTTTCTATAAGCTCAAAGCCTTCCAACTTAACATCAGATCTATGTACAGATCTATTTTGGGTCGCTTCCATGATTTCGTCACTCATTTAGTTTTGGAAATTCGATAACCTTGCCAGTTTCCAAAGTTGTTTGTGCTATCACCAGTTCCATAGCTGCCATAAAATTCTAGACAGCCTGATGTAAAAACAAATGTACCTTTACCTTTTTCCGTAGCTACCTGCTGAGAACTGATTTTAGCCGTTGTATTGGGGGTTTCTTCCCAAGTAAAGTTGACTATATTATTACGCAACTCACCAGTAAATTCACCCTGAACTTGACCGCGATCAAAATTAGTGTATGTGTATTTGCCAGTAACTTGTTGACTGCTATTTTCCTGTAAAGAAAGTTTGCCAAAGCCAGTTTGCCAATCACCGCTAATTTTTGATTGACAATTAATGCTTTCATCGGATTTAGCATCTAGGTCTGTGAGAAATTGCAATCCCCATAGGGCAGTTATCGCCACACCACTGCAACCAATTGCCACAATGAGCCAACTCCAAGGAATATCCTGTAAAGACCATGCAAAAGCTTGCTTTGGTTTCAACCAATCAGGACAATACTGCCAAAGCTCCCAATTTAACCAAGATGGAGAACGATCTAACTCCTCTAACTCACTGTTTTCTGAATTCTCTTCAGTAGCCGTCTCAGGCTCAACATCTGCTGTAGGGGACAAACTATCATCCAACCCTTCGCCTTGTTGCTCTTGCGGTAATTGACTGGCTGGAGCTTCATTCATAATACTTTCTGAAACATTAGAGTTGATAGGCTCATCGGCTGATGGGTGCGATCGCTTGCTTTTACTAGACCAAATTTTTTGCATAGTTAGGCAATTATTTTGCTACCGATCTTTAGTATTGCATTGATTAGATAGTTGCATAACCATTAGCTCATCATTTCTTGACTCTTTCAGCGATTATGCTTATAGCTGCTGCCATGCTGGTTAGGACACAAAACCAGAATACGAGTTGCAGCGCGGAGTGCCACAAATCGCTGCTTGGGTTTTGATTTGACTTTGCGGGCTTTGCATTTGCTTAGCCATCAAAATAGTAGTCTCTAAGCGGATATGACCGCCTATAGAGCAGCATCGACTCGCAATACTGCGTAATACTGTGTAATAGTACTTAATGCCTTAGCAGCTTAGAACCCTACTTGCTAGTATTACTTGTAAAAATTCGTTATGTCTATATCTCAGCCGACAGAAGCCGAAATTCAGCAAATTTTTGATCGGATTGCGCCTGTATATGATCGCTTTAACGATTTACTCAGTCTTGGTCAGCACCATGTTTGGAAAAAAATGGCACTGCGTTGGGTGGAGCCAAAACAGGGGGAAAAGTGGCTCGATCTGTGCTGTGGTTCGGGGGATATGACCAGTTTAATCGCCAAGCAAATTGCGCCAACGGGTCAAGTAATTGGCTTGGATTTTTCTAGCCAACTTTTGGCGATCGCTGCCCAACGTGCCAGCACATATACCAAAATGATCCAAAGTTGCCTCACATGGCAACAGGGCAATGTACTGGCTTTACCCTTTGGCGATCGCACCTTTGACGGAGCTACCATCGCCTACGGCTTACGCAATGTCTCCGATATTCCCCAATGCTTGCAGGAACTGCATCGAGTCATCAAAGACACAGGCAGAGCTGCAATTCTCGACTTTCATCGCCCCAGTAGTCCCATCACCCAAGCCTTTCAAGATTTTTACTTAGACAATGTTGTCGTTCCCCTTGCCGATCGCTTTGCCATGACCGCCGAATACGCCTATATCAGCCCTAGCCTAGCCAGATTTCCCCTTGGTTCTGCCCAAGTGCAACTAGCTCAAGCCGCAGGATTTAGCCAAGCTAAACACTATGAAATCTTTGGCGGCATGATGGGGATCTTGATCTTGCAGAAATAAATGATCCCCAACAATAAACAAAATTTTTACTCCAAGAGAAAATAAATTAGGTGCGGTTTTTCGGTATCATAAGCATCAGATCAAAGCAAAAATTAAATCTACTAAATTTACATATAGGGCAATAAGCAGTGACTATTAGGGTAGCGATTAACGGATTTGGACGCATCGGTCGTAATTTTCTAAGATGCTGGGCAGGCCGCACTGAGACAAACATAGAAGTAGTTGGTATTAATGACACCTCTGATCCCCGTACCAATGCTCACTTGCTCAAGTATGACTCCATGCTTGGCAAATTTAGCGGTGAAGTAAGTGCCGATGACACCACAATTACCGTTAATGGACATACAATCAAAACCGTTTCCGATCGCAACCCAGACAACCTACCTTGGAAAGACTGGGGAATCGATCTGATCATCGAATCCACGGGTGTATTCATCGACAAGGTTGGCGCTAGTCGTCATATTAATGCAGGTGCAAAGAAAGTATTGATTACTGCTCCTGGCAAAAATGAAGATGGTACTTTTGTCGTTGGGGTCAATGAAGATAAGTACGATCACGATATCCACAATGTTATTAGTAACGCTAGTTGCACCACCAACTGCCTAGCCCCCGTTGCTAAGGTGTTAATGGAAAACTTTGGCATCGTCAAAGGTGTCATGACCACCACCCACAGCTATACTGGCGACCAACGCTTGCTAGATGCCAGCCACCGTGATTTGCGTCGCGCCCGTGCTGCTGCCCTTAGCATCGTTCCCACCTCTACTGGTGCGGCTAAGGCTGTGGCGTTAGTATTGCCAGAACTAGCAGGTAAGCTCAATGGTATTGCTTTGCGTGTACCTACTCCTAACGTATCTGTAGTTGATTTTGTGGTTGAGGTAGAAAAAGCCACGATCGCCCAAGAAGTTAACGAAGCATTTAAGGCGGCGGCCGAAAATAAGCTCAAGGGAATCTTGGAATATAATGAGCTACCTCTAGTATCAATTGACTATCGTGGAACCGATGCCTCATCGATTGTGGATGCATCTTTGACTATGGTTATGGGTGGCAACATGGTTAAGGTTGTGGCATGGTATGACAATGAATGGGGTTATAGCCAAAGGGTTGTTGACCTTGCAGAAGTTGTGGCGAAGAACTGGAAATAAGCTGATCAGTAATCAGTTGTATTAATTTTATTAGGACTTCAAGAAAGTTTATGGGTGGTGGTGCTTGGCACTGCCACTCAATTTTTTTATTTTTAAAGCTATTGTGCGGATGCATGGAGGCTAAATAATGCAGTTATATTAAGGTTGTAGCTTTCTACAATGATTTGCCATTAATCTCCAGAATATCGTCACACTTTTGTGAATTGGTGTGAATTGGTATGACAGGTTTTTTGCGGATTAGGCAGTTTTGGGAAATTTGTTGTAGATCGCTATACACTGCTGTGTCCTATTGCTTTAGCAATTGCTATGAACTGGCTCCATTCTCTATCAAAGTCAACTGCAATTATTAATACTTTCGCTTTTTGCAAGCGTTTCAATCAGCAATTAGTGGGAGGATTGATTACTGTATCTGTATCTTTAGGGATTTTGATCTTAAGAGATAACGGAGTCTTTAAACAGGTGGAACTGTGGAGTTATGACAGCCTCATGCGATCGCAACTCCATGAACCGCCTGATCAACGCATCGTAATTGTAGAAATTTCAGAAGCCGATGTCCAAGAGTTACGTTGGCCCTTTAGCGATCGCATTTTTGCGAAGTTGATCAATCAGCTATCCGTAGCCAAACCTGCGGTAATTGGCATAGATAAATATTTAGATTTGCCAGTTCTCGAAGGAAGATCTGAGCTAGTACAGGCTGTTAAAAACGCTGGTAATGTCGTTAATGCTAAATTTGTTGCCCTCGTTGAAGGACGTAAGGGGGTGGAGCCTGCTCCTGATTTGGTAAATATCAGCCGCTATGGTTTTGTAAATCTGATTACTGACAAGGGGGCGATCGTGCGGCGATCGCTACTAGTAGGTGATACAGGCTCCTTTGCCTTAGAAATAGCGAATTTGTATTTACAAAAAATTCATCAGAAACAAATTGAGTTTAACCCTGACACCGTTGAATTTAAAGCGGGTAAACACGTTATTCCAAGACTCACCAATGACTATGGTGCTTACCACGATGAAGATGCCAGTGGCTATCAAATGATGATTCGTTATCGGGGCGCACCTCGGCATTTTATCCATATCCAAGCAGGAGATATTCTCGCAGGACGCTTTGACCCGCAGCAACTGCGCGATCGCATTGTCCTCATTGGTGTCACTGCCGAAAGCCTCAAAGATAGTTATCCCACCCCCGTAACTAGTGCTGATGAGGTAATGTACGGGGTTGAAATCCATGCCAATATTGTCAGCCAACTGATTAGCGCCACCCTTGACAATCGCCCCTTTATTCAAGTTTGGAGCAGTAACATTGAGCAAATCTGGATTGCCTTTTGGGTGATAGTTGGCGGTAGTATTGCCACCTTTATTCACCATGTGGGCAAAAATCTAAGTATTTTGACGATTATTGTCGGTGCTTTGCTCTACGGCACTTACTTTGCCTTTAGCCAATTTTTCTGGATTCCAGTTTCTACGACTATTTTGGGTCTGATAATTGCCAATGTGATGGTGATGGCATACCAACTAGCCATACAGCAATCGGAGCGCCAACTACTCATGGGGCTATTTTCACGACATGTCTCTAAGGAGCTAGTGGATATTATTTGGTCAAATCGTGATCAGTTTATGCAGGAGGGCAGGATTTCGGGGCAAGAGGTCTATGTGACTGTACTTTTTACGGATATGCGAAATTTTAGTACGGCGGCAGAAGCACAAGCCCCTGGCGAAACTCTGAACTGGCTCAATAATTACCTTGGCACGATCGCCAATGAGGTATTAGCCCATGGTGGGATGGTTGACAAATACATTGGTGATGCGGTTATGGCAGTGTTTGGCGTGCCAATTCCCCACAATAATGAAACTGAGCGTACCCGTGATGCTCAGTCCGCCGTAACTGCTGCCTTGGCGATCGCGCGGAAACTCAAGGAAATGAATGAAATTTGGGTATCTCAAGGTCTTCCTCCCGTAACCACTGGCATTGGGATTAATTCGGGCATTGTGATTGCTGGAAGCCTTGGTAGTTCTGAACGTCTTGAATATTCGGTGCTTGGAGATACGGTCAATATTGCCGCCAGATTGGAAAGTTTCAATAAAGAGGTAGATGGTGGCCCCCATCATATTCTCATCAGTGAAGAAACAAATCTGCGGTTAGAAAACAACTTTGAAACAGAATTTGTCGTCAAGTATGCCCTCAAGGGCAAAACCCAAGAGACTAATATTTATCGAGTTCTGGATCATGTCAGTTCGCGATCGGTGAATCACAATATCTCGCATAATCAGCAGCGCTCAATTGGATCGCCATGAAATCCTGTAGGGTATAGACTTGAGGCGATCGCCATCGCCTAAACAATGCCAGATCCCTCAGAGCGAATATAGGGGGCTAAGTCATCCCAGAGGTGCGGAAACTGAGCCTTGATTTCCTCAGCCTTGGCGATCGCCATATCACGATAGTCAAACCCAGGGGCAACCGACTCTCCTAATAGACCATATTCTCCCGATTCCAGTACTGCCGCTTTCCAGTAACCTTTAGGAACTAATAATTGTGGTACTTGTCCCTGTGCGAGATCTAGCCCTAGCTGAACCCTATGCAATTTTCCCTCTAGATCAACCAAGATATAGGTAATCGCAGATCCTGCGTGAAAATAATGCATGATATCAGACTGATTTTTATGTAAATGATCGATGGGGCGATCGTCCGTCAAGAGGTAATAGATCGAGGTCATCATCGCCCGATTTTGTCCTTCACGGGATGTGACAATTTCTTCTGAGGAGCGATGGGTTTCCGCAAAATAACCACCCTCAATATGTTCGATCAACGAGAGTTGAGCAATCCAGCTTTGCTTGTCCATAGATTATTGAGTGACAGGATATGTAACAGGATTAAATTTAGGCTTGGGCTTACACAACTTATGAAAATACAGGTTAAGCTAGGAATAATCATCGCTTCTTACGTCACAATCTATGCTACGAATTGTTACCCAGAGAACTGAAGCAGAATCCGAAATTAAACGGATTTGCGATCGCATCTATGACGATCAGATGATCCACAAAGAAGCTACTGTCACGGAAATCATCCAAACTGTGCGGCGCAAGGGCGACCAAGCCCTCCTCCACTATACATCTGAGTTTGATGGACAAAACTTTACGGCGGCTGAGTTGCGAGTTAGTGGATCAGAGCTAGATGCTGCCTATCAACAGGTAAATGGTGATCTACTCAAAGCCATTGAGATGGCACATCAGCGTATCGTGGATTTTCATAATATGCGCGTACCCAAAAGTTGGGTACATTTTGCCGATAAGGATGTGGTGCTAGGCAAGCGCTACACACCTGTGGATGCAGCAGGCATTTATATTCCTGGGGGAAAAGCTGCCTATCCAAGTACAGTACTGATGAATGCTGTCCCTGCTCAAGTGGCAGGAGTGAAAAAAATTGTGATGGTGACACCACCTGGACAGGAACGGACTATTAATCCAGCGATTTTGGTGGCGGCTCAGGTGGCTGGGGTGGAAGAAATTTATCGGGTGGGTGGCGCTCAAGCGATCGCGGCTCTAGCCTATGGGACAGAGACTATTCCTAAGGTAGATGTGATCACAGGACCTGGCAATATTTATGTGACTCTTGCCAAAAAGCAGGTATTTGGACGGGTGGGCATTGACTCGATCGCAGGGCCTTCTGAAGTATTAATTATTGCTGATGCCAGTGCTAATCCCACCTATGTGGCGGCAGATATGTTAGCTCAAGCCGAACATGATCAAATGGCAGCCTCGATTTTGCTAACCAATGATTCTCGCCTTGCTAATCGCGTGGTTGAAGAAGTAAATCGGATGCTGGAAAATCATCCTAGACGCTTAATGACTGAAAAGGCGATCGCCCATTATGGGTTAATCGTGGTGGTCGATAGCTTAAAAACTGCGGCTGAACTTTCTAACCAATTTGCACCAGAACACCTAGAACTAGAAGTGGAAGATCCTTGGCTGTTGGTGGATCAAATTCGTCATGCGGGCGCGATTTTTATCGGACATTCCACTCCCGAAGCTGTGGGCGACTATTTGGCAGGCCCTAATCACACCTTGCCCACCTGTGGCGGAGCGCGTTATTCCTCAGCCCTTGGCGTGGAGACATTTTTAAAGCATTCCAGCCTAATTCAATATAGTCCCGAAGCACTGAAAGAAGTCTCAGGAGCGATCGCATTACTAACTGAGGCAGAGGGCTTGCCGTCCCATGGTGAATCGGTAAAGGTGCGTTTAGGTGATCCTAGTTGAATACTTAATTAAGGCTAGAATTAAGCAATGCGTATAGATGTCATCACCCTATTCCCTGAATTTTTTGATTCACCTCTGCAAACTAGTTTGTTAGGCAAAGCGATCGCCAATCAGATTGCCACAGTCCACCTCACCAACCCTAGGGACTTCACCACCGACAAACACCATAGGGTCGATGATGAACCCTATGGGGGTGGTGCAGGTATGTTGATGAAGCCTGAGCCAATCTTTGCTGCTGTTGAATCTTTGCCCACCCTGCCCAAGCGAGACATCATCTATCTCACACCGCAGGGGCAACCCATGAAGCAGGATTTATTCAAGGAGCTATGCACCTATGATCAATTAGTTTTGATTTGTGGCAGCTATGAAGGAGTTGATGAAAGGGTTTGTGAACATTTAGTAACTAGAGAAGTTTCATTAGGAGATTTTGTGCTGACCTGCGGTGAAATTCCTGCCTTAGCACTGATCAATGGGGTGGTGAGATTACGTCCTGGCACGGTCGGCAAAGAGGACTCGCTAAAGTTTGAGAGCTTCGAGGATGGCTTGCTTGACTATCCCCAATATACTCGTCCTCCTGTGTTTCGGGATTGGGAAGTCCCTGAAGTTTTGCGATCTGGCAACCATCAATTAATTGCCGCATGGCGTAAGGAGCAGCAACTTCTTCGCACGCAGCAGCGTCGTCCTGATTTAGTGAAAATTGCTAAAAGCTAGTTTTTGTTGTAG
Organism: Pseudanabaenaceae cyanobacterium bins.39; assembly: GCA_033765135.1. GTDB lineage: Bacteria > Cyanobacteriota > Cyanobacteriia > Pseudanabaenales > Pseudanabaenaceae > Pseudanabaena. The sequence goes on along the minus strand of JANRII010000080.1, from coordinate 22,483 downwards.
TATGTTAAACCGATAAATATTTGGGCTAGTAGCTCAGTTGTATAGAGCAATCGCCTTCTAAGCGATCGGTCGAAGGTTAGAGTCCTTCCTAGCCTGTTGAAAAAAGGAGAGTGCATAGCGCTCTCCTTTTTTAATGAAATAATGAAATTTAGAGTGAGATTTAATCAGATCAGCAGTTATTGAGTAAAAAATATGGGTAGTACCTTCGGACAAATATTTCGGGTTACAACTTTTGGTGAATCTCATGGTGGTGGTGTCGGGGCGATTATCGATGGTTGTCCACCGCAATTAGAACTAAGTGAAGCAGATATCCAAGTGGATCTCGATCGCCGCAAACCTGGGCAAAGCAAAATTGTTACTCCTCGCCGCGAAGACGATCGCGCTCAAATTTTATCGGGCGTATTTAACGGCAAAACCCTTGGCACACCGATCGCGATCCTCGTGCAAAATAAAGATGCTCGCAGCCAAGACTATAGCGAAATGTCCGAAAAGTTTCGCCCATCCCATGCTGATGCTACCTATCAAGCTAAATATGGTATCCGCAATTGGCAGGGGGGCGGACGCTCATCGGCGCGAGAAACCATCGGCAGAGTCGCGGCAGGGGCGATCGCCAAAAAGATTTTGCATCAAGCCGCAGGGGTGGAAATTATTGCCTATGTCAGACAGGTAAAGGATTTAGTTGCTCCTGATATCGATCCGAATACGGTGACTATGGCAGAGGTGGAGAGTAATATTTTGCGCTGTCCCGATCCTGTCATGGCAGAACAGATGATCACCTATATCGATCAGATTCGCCGTGACGGTAACTCGGTGGGTGGCATCGTGGAATGTGTGGCACGAAATGTTCCTGTAGGCTTGGGCGATCCTGTGTTTGATAAGCTGGAGGCAGATTTGGCAAAGGCGGTGATGTCTTTGCCTGCGAGTAAGGGCTTTGAAATTGGCTCAGGTTTTGCGGGAGTGCATCTGACGGGACGCGAGCATAATGATGAGTTTTATATGGATGGCGATCGCCTTCGCACCAGAACCAATAATTCGGGTGGCATCCAAGGGGGAATTTCTAATGGAGAAAATATTATTATTCGGGTTGCCTTTAAACCAACAGCAACGATTTTGCAGGAACAGAAAACCGTATCGGTAACTGGGGAAGATACAACATTAACAGGGCGTGGTCGTCATGATCCCTGTGTGCTACCTCGTGCCGTGCCAATGGTGGAAGCAATGGTGGCGTTAGTACTTTGCGATCGCTATCTCGCCCAAAAAACAGTTCAGCCCTAATACCAAATTAAGAAATGGCTACGCCATTTCTTAATTAAAAAAACTTACTGGGTTTGGTTTTCAATTTAAAAAAGTGTGGAAACACTTTTTTAAATTGATATTGGGTTTTGATTTAAGTATGTTGGAAAGCAAAATCCCCAACTCACATGGCATTAAAGTTATTTGGCAATTACTTTAATTGGGGTTGAGGTGGTAGCAGATAAATCCACAGGGATAGTGGAACTGGTAGGTACTTCTGTCTGTGGTTTTATGTCAGACTTTACCTTTTGAGATTCAGGCTTCACCTCGATCGCCTTGTTCTTGATGGTCTTCACTTCCTTGGGCTTCGCCAAATCCTGTGGCTTAGCAGATTCTGGAGTGGCAGGCATGGACTTAGGATTGGATTTAAGCTTAAAGGGGGTAAAGGTAGGCGTACTGACAGGAGGCGTAACTGGAACTACAGGAATTACTGAAGTGGGGGCTTTTACCTCCTCTTTTTTCCCTAGCTCTTTAACAGGAACTGTCTCCACCTTAGCACTAGGCTTGGCATCAGGAACTACTACAGGCACTGTCTCATCAGGTTTAGCAGGTTCTGGGGTTGGCTCTGGTGCAGGAGTTGCAGGGGGAACATAACTAGGATTAACAATGGCATCAATGTTAGCAATTACTTCACCGCGTACCAATCGAGACAAAGTATCCGTGCCATCGGGCTGATAGTTGATGACATGGGCAGTACTGTTAAACACATTTGGGATCGGATCGCCATCAACCTCAATTAATTCTAGCTTTACCCAATTCTTACCCTTTTTGAAACCTTTCAAATAAATAGGCTCCCAACGATCAAATACAAAACTTTGATCATCAATGGTGGCTCGAATTTGCCAATCATTAATTTTGGCTTCTTTTTGTGCCAATAGGTGCAAAGGAGCATTTTGCAAGTAAAAATCGAGCATAATTGGCTCGGCTCCGTAGGTTCCCACAGGACGGCTATAGGTTAGGAGAGGAGTTTGAGCATTGGGATTATTTTCATCGGTTTTGGTGAAAACGTGAAAAGATACCTGTGCATAGGCTCCTTGATTCTTAAAGCTTTCATGCCAAGGGCGCGATGCAAAGGCACGAATAGTATGGGTACCTGGGCTAAGGTTACTAAATGTAACTGCTTGGTTGATATCGTAAAGGGCTTTATATTCTTGATTATCTAAGGCCACATGGATATGGGGGCCAAGTCCAAATTCAGCATTTTTAAAGATTGGTAGATCCTTAACGTCAAACTTAACTGATACCTCACCATCGTTTAAGATTTCATCGGCTTTGGGGCTAAGGATGCTGATCTTCGGTTCGTACTGATCCAGTTGGCGACTAAGCCGTTGAATTTCACTAGGTGGAGATACTTCTGTAAACTTGACGCTTGGTAAGGAAGATGCGCCTGTCTTAGTCACATTTTTATTGCCACCACCACAGGCGGTAAGGGTGAAACATAGCGCGATCGCCACCAACAAGCTAGTTAACTTTAGCCAAGGGTGATTACGCCCAAAATATGATGTTTTTGAAGTCTTGGACTTATCTTCAGGATGGTTAGAGTTTGCGATCGCGCTCATAAAAACTATGCTCAACTCAAATTACACAGGCAAATATACCGAAAAATGACCGCCCTACTCACAAGAAAACCTAACAAAAACCAGAACTTTTACAAATTTATGGGCTTAATGTAGCCTGATTAAGAAGTTCTTCATGAGTTTTGTTTTATTCTTGTATCTTGGCCAGCAGTCTGGTCACATTGTGCCATCATACCTATTTTTGTCCATGCAAGTACGCCGCCAATCTGAAACTGCCCAATCCAAAGGTTATGCGATCGCCTCTAGCACTGACGCACCGCAAAATATTTTAGAAAAAATTGTTTGGCAAAAGGAAAAAGAGGTTGCCCAACTATACGCCCAAAATCCCCTTGTTGATTTGCAAGCAAAAGCAGAACTAGCTCCACCTCCCCGCAACTTTTACGCCACCCTCAACCAAGCTTTACATAAACCTGCCCTCATTGCCGAAGTCAAAAAGGCATCTCCTAGCAAAGGCATATTTCGTGCTGACTTTGACCCTGTGAGCATTGCTCAAGCCTATGCAAAAGGTGGCGCAAGTTGCCTATCAGTCCTGACCGATACACATTTTTTTCAGGGGGGATTTATGAATCTCCAATTGGTACGCCAAGCCGTTGACCTGCCCCTACTTTGTAAAGAATTTATTATTGATCCTTACCAAATTTATTTAGGGCGATCGCATGGAGCCGATGCCGTCCTGTTGATTGCCGCAATCCTCACAGACGAACAACTAGCCGAATTACAGTCACTAATCCAACAACTCGGTATGACTGCCTTAGTCGAGGTGCATACTCAGGCTGAACTAGATCGCGTTTTACAAATTCCTGATGTGCAGATGATTGGCATCAATAATCGTAATCTCGAAAATTTTGAGGTGGATCTAGCGCAAACAAAGAGGCTGATGGATGGTCTTAGCTCAGAAACCCAAGCTAAATATCTATGGGTCAGTGAATCGGGAATTTACAGCTATGCCGATCTTGATTTTGTGAAGAATTGCGGAGCAGGAGCCGTACTTGTCGGTGAGTCTCTGATCAAACAAGAAAATATTGAAGAAGCTGTGCAAAGTCTCCTTTCACCAACTTGATCTTGATGTTAATTTTGAATTTTAATTTTGATTTTATCTATGCAACTTACAAACTGCTAGAACCTAAGTATTTACCGATCGCTGGTGAATAAATCTCATAGATCATCGTGATTGGTTCTCCCCCATGCCATAGCAAATAATGTCTGCCCCAATAGGTATCTATCTCTGGATAACCAAAAGCTTCTGCTACATTAGGACAAGCCCCCTTATAAATTCCCTTCAAATCTCGGTATAGCTCTGTATATTTTTGATTGAGACTTACCCAAATTGGCAAAGAAGGATCTTTCAGATATTTCTGCATAGTTGCCTCTGACCACCAAGAAGTGGCATGGGAAAAGATTTCGCCAGTTTGCTCCGATCGCAACCAAATCTGACGACGAATCCGAGGTCCCGAGATCGCGGCAATATCAGGAGGAGCTTGATCATCATCATGACCGATGGGAGTCATGGCAATCACATCTACGGAAATTTTGGACTGAGTTAAAATTTGCAAATGTCTTGTCGGAGCGCCATCCCCCATCAGAAACATCTGCCAGATGGGAGACAATAAATTAAAGGGCAAACCCCTTTGAATATCATCTTCACTGCCCTGCCACATTGGTTCTTCGATGCGATTCCATGCAGGAACAGAACTATCCTTTAAAGAACAAGCTGGGTAAATAGACAAGGTTTGAGATGTAGAAGTGGTCATAGGAGTGTCTTAACAATTCGTAACACTCATTCCATTGTATATGCAAATATCTCATCCCAAAGCATGAAATAGAAGAAGCATTCCTGACACTAACACTGAAATTCACTAAGGCATACGCAGTAAACGAATTTGCGCCACAATAAAAATTGCAGGAATAATCCGACCGTAATTAGTGGCGATCGCCCGCCAACCTAAGTCTGCAAAAAACAACCCCCACAAAGCAGGTGTCACCACTGCAAAAACAGCCCTAGCTGCCGTATATTGAGTAGCTGCGGCTGCCATGCCCCGTTTAGCTAGGTTGGTCATCACATAGGCATTAATTCGAGTCGCGATCGCTGTACCACCAGATTTCAACACCTCATAGCCCACTTGATACGAAGCAAAATGCCAAGCCATCTGCTTTGCCAAGGTATTCAGTACCGCCGACCTCAGTACCGTACCCACAGCAAGCGCACCACCACCCTTAACCAGCAAACTCATGGGGTTGCGTTGAGCATCTAGCGGCAAAGCTCTTTGCAAATCCGATTCTGTAAGAGCCGATTGTAGAGAATCATCAAGACTGGCACGCTCCTGTGGAGAGAGCCTTTTTCGAGAACTACTAATCAAATTCAAAAAAAGTTCAGACTCTATATCTTCAACGGTCTGATTCCTAGAGTATTTGATTTTTAAATGTTGACAAACCCGTTCTAAAACTTCACGGTAGCTGACCTGATCGGTACGTCGCCGCAGCACCGTCAAACCATCGGCGGCCAAAAATCGAAATCTCTTGGAGATAACATCAATCAATTCTGAGCGATCCCAGCTTTGCAAAGCCTGAACAGGAGGTTGGCTAACGTAATCAAGGGGATTAAACTTACGCCGAAATAGAATATCTGCAATTTGGTGCAGTTCCTCATCGGTTGCCAACTCTAGAACATCGCTTAATTCTTCCATGGCACTAACATTAGTTAATAATATTTTAAGAAACTTTACCTTTGCCTGATATCACCCTCAAATCAATCTGACATCTCCATCTACACTACTTGGCAATTTATCTAGATATACTCGTTAATGCGATCGCATAGCTGATCGGCATGGATTACACCCTCAATGCGTGTCACAGGCTCGGCATTATTAAATAAAACCAAAGTTGGCAAAGCAAAAACCTTGTACTGCGAAGCCAATTCTGGATAATTATCGGTGTTAATCTTCACAATCTGCACTTTATCTTGCATTTGCTCACTCACTTCTTCCAAAATACGCGCCATCAATTGGCAAGGACCACACCAAGGAGCATAGAAATCAACGAGAACAGGTAATTTAGACGATTCAATCAACTCATCAAAATTACTAAATTGCTTTTTTACAGACATGATGCGATCGCTCCTTTAACAAATTGTCAGTACAAATTTCAGTTTAAGTTTCCTTGTCTCAAATGTTACATCACTAGGTTAAAATAGTCATCGGCTATTACTTAATCCGCAATGATCTCCAGTAACGATTTTCGACCCGGCGTAACAATTGAACTAGATGGTGAAGTCTGGCGTGTAGTTGAATTTTTACACGTTAAGCCAGGTAAAGGTTCAGCATTCGTGCGTACTACCCTCAAAAGTGCGATGACAGGTAAAAACCTTGAGCGCACCTTTAGAGCAGGGGAAATGGTTCCCCAAGCAGTTCTCGAAAAAAGCTCCATGCAACACACCTATAAAGACGGAGATGATTATGTCTTTATGGATATGCAAAGCTATGAAGAAGCGACTCTAACCGCCGCCCAAATTGGCAGCCGTGTCAAATATATCAAAGAAGGCATGGAAGTCAATGTCGTGCGTTGGGGAGATAAGGTAATTGACGTAGAATTACCCAACACCGTCGTTTTAGAAGTCATCGAAACCGATCCTGGTCTGAAAGGCGACACCGCCACAGGCGGCAGTAAAAGCGCTAAAGTTGAGACAGGAGCAACTATTAACGTTCCTCTATTTGTCAACATTGGCGATCGCGTTAAAATTGACACCCGTGAAGATACATATTTGGGGCGTGAGAATTAGGTGGAATTTAGCTTAGAGCAATTGCGTGAATTAGTCACGATTCTAAACAAGACAGACATTACCGAACTCACCCTAGAGTCTGGGGATTTACGATTGAGTATTCGTAAAAGCGAGAGTAAGGCGATGCCCACAGTATCCCCTGTTTCTGCTGTTGTTTCTATGCCCTCTCCAGACCTTGCAACACCTCAGCAGCCTCAAATATCAGCACCGCCAGCCATTACCATTGCCGATTCGTTGCCTGCGAAAAAGTATGTGGAGATCACCTCGCCAATGGTTGGCACATTTTATCGCTCACCCGCACCCGATGAGCCTCCCTTTATTGAAATTGGCGATACCGTAAAAAAAGGTACTACTGTCTGTATCATCGAAGCCATGAAACTCATGAATGAAATTGAATCTGAGTCCATGGGTAAAGTTGTCGAAATTTTGGTGGAAAATGCTCAACCAGTAGAGTATGGACAGGTCTTAATGCGGCTTGAGCCAGTTTAAGATTTTGATTCAATAATGCCAGTCCTTAAAAGGCTGTTAAGAGAAAACGGTAAAAGCTTCTTTGCAACTTTTACCGTTTTTTGCATTTAGGATTGCCATATCAAGTTGCAAAAAAATATTAGAAAGACCCTTCGTAAGAGATATTGAAGCAATTGTAAATAATTGTTAAGCTAACAGCATCAAAAGTGTGATGGTTACAAACACTTAATCTCAATAAAAGCAATAAAATTGCAACAAACAAGGAAGGATAAAAATATGGAAACTAAATTTGACTTTAGTGGCGCAAAATTATATATCCCTATTGGATTCCGAGAAGACTTTAATAACTTTGCTAAGTTAAGCGCAACCCAAGCTTGGTCACTATTTTTTACCGCCAGCCGTGAAGATAATGCATTGGGGCTAAGTCGCGCTGCTGGACGCTTTTGGACAGGTCTATTGATTGCCACTGTCATTGAATCTATCTTAGGCGTAGTAATTTTTCAAATATTCTAAGAACTGATTTGATGTTTTTGTTTGGCGATTGTATTTGATAAAAAGGCATAAACCAAAGATATAAAAAAGATATAAAGAAGGCATTAATCTTAGTTATTAACTGTTTTTAGATCTTTGGTTTACAACCCTCTAACATTATTAATTAGCCAATTAAATTTAGCTTCAGCTAACTCTAGATCGCTGATCATAGACTGCTGAAAGCCTCCCATATGCGACTCTACATCATCGTCAAAGCCATATCCTAATCGGATAACGGTTCCGCGTAAACGGTCAGACAGACATAGGCAAATGGCTCGATAAAAACGAGACGAAAAGCTCATATCTTGCTGCAACTTGGATAACAGTTGAATTCTGGGAATAGACAAAACGACTGACTCCTCCAGCGATCGCACGGTAGCCAGAGGTGGTCTTGTATCGATAAAGGAAACTTCACCAAGTATCTCTCCCACATCGATCCTTGCCAACTCTTTCTTGTCTTGAGACTCAATAACAACACTGAAGGAGCCACTCACTACAATATAGAGCGCTTCACTAAGCTGCCCTTCACGGATGAGGACGCGATCAGGTGGTATTTTTTCTTTTTTGCCTTTCTGAACAAACCAGTCAAGGTCGTTATTGTTCAGTTCACTAAAGAAAAGTAGGATCTTCTTCACGTTTAACCTCTAATACTGCATGAAACTCAAAGACGGCTTTACAGTAAAAGTACTTTGCTTTACTAAACCATAAATTTGCCTAAATTATTCAATGAGAACCATATTTTTGCAATAGAAGCGAACGAAATGTCTATTATCTATTCAAAATTTAACAAACTTATTAATATAGCTGCTGCCATCTTAATACGAGTTGCAGCACGGAGCGCCGCAACTCGCTTTTTGGGTGTGGTGGCGACTTTTTTAGATTTGCCTCAACCTTTAGGGGCGTAAATCCCGATAGGTGAGTATTTGTCTGACGACATCAAAAGTGGTTGTGTTGTTGGTAATAGGGATAATCGATGCGAGTTTACCTGGTAATGACTGCATGGATGGGGGCATATCGAGAGTGAAAACCTTAAGAGGCTGATTGATTAGGGCGTTATTGCCTTTGATAAAGGCGTTGGTATAGCTAAATTGGCTGATGGCTGGGGGCAGTCCTGAGATGTTGAAAAGTTCTACAGGAATTCCTTGAGAGGTGGTCAGAAACTTAACTCCTGTTTGCTCGATGGTGCTGGCTGTTACAAGCTGGGTGAAGTAGTCGTAAATTCTAGTATTACGATCAATTTGACCTACTCTGCGAGAATCAATACCAGTGATCGTTCTGAGAGTGCCATAGGTGGCAGGATCGCTAGGTAAAATGAGATTAATACTGGAAAAGTCCTTGAGAAGCTGAACTTCGGAATAGCCAATCAGACGGTTTTGCAGATCAAATAGGCGCACAACTAGCCGATCGCCGGGGTTGAGACCACGAATGAATGTGGCTCTTTGATTAATGTTAAAGCGATAGTCACCAATAAATCTCTCAGCAAGGAACCCTTTGGAGCGCTTGGATTTGAGGGACAGCCTTGCTATGACCTGCGATAGTTTGGGCTGATTCTGACGGATGCTGAGGCTAAAATGACCGCGATGGGGTTTTGCTTGAGACATTTCTACGCCATCGGGACGATCGCGATTAGATTGTCTTGGTTTGGGCTTGCGATCGCTGCCTTCATAGTCATCATCTTCATCGTAATCGTCATCATTATCTTTAGAGGAAACGATTACAGGACGTACTTGGGCGTTAGTATTGGTTTGGACGACAGTTTGACTGGTTTGTGTTTGACTAGTTTGTACCGTGGTCTGTTCAGTTGGAGTCATTGTCAGACCTAAATCACGATCGGACAGTTCTGAGTCATTAGACCTGTTGCTAGAAATAATGCTGGAAGTGCTGCTAGAAGTGTTATTGGATGTGTTGATAGAAGTATTACTAGAGGTATTACTAGACACATTTGAATAAACCACGACCCTGCCAGCCGCAATATCACTAGTGCTTACAGTGGGAATTTGGATGTAATTTTGGATAGAGGTGGTCACAAATTGAGCATCTTTGACTTGATTTCTGATGTCATAGCGAACACTTGTAATCGCCTTTAGCTCACCGTTGTAAATATCATCAAGGGAAATGCGATCGCGTAAAACACTGAGGGGAATTACCTCTATCAAAGCACTTTGTTTTCCTGCATTACGACTTAGCAATCTGGCTCCCGAATTGGTATATACCTCGCGCCATTCACCTTGCTTTTTGACGTATAGCTGATAGACAGCATTGGCATAACTAGTGCTGGGCTTGTTGGCAATATCGAGCAAGATCCCAATGCCAGATAAATTCCCACCATTGTCAACAACTCTGAGTAATTGCACTGCTGTTTGCCAGTCTTGAGGGATCTGAGCGATCGCGTTTGGGGGTAAGGGAGAAGCGATCGCCTCTAGGGTTGGTAACAGGGACAGGGTAGGCAAAGTAGCAATTAAAATAGCTAAAGATGCTTGGCGAGACTTAGCGATTAATTTAGGTGAGATTAATTTATGCAGCATGGGAATATGTGGGGCGCAAAGCTTTTGTTTAGTTGTTGCCATAGGGATGATCCGTGATTATAGGTAATTTCCTTAAATTTACGTTTAGATGAGCCAAGGAAAGGGCTATAACGGTTAGGGCTTAACCCCATATTGACTCTATCTTGACGCTAAGATGTCTATAAGGTTCCTAATTACTGACGATGACTGAGCCATTAATCCAGAATCCAGAAAAATTGCAGGCGAGACTCAAAGAAATTCCCCTAGAGGCGGGCGTTTATTTTATGCGCGATCGCCAAGATGGGGTTATCTATATTGGCAAATCGAAGGCATTACGCAATCGAGTCCGTTCGTATTTTCGGAGTAGTCAGGACTTGTCACCTCGCATTGCCATGATGGTACAGTTAGTCCATGAAATTGAGTTTATCGTCACCGATTCTGAAGCAGAGGCGCTTGCCCTTGAAGCTAATCTGATCAAGCAATATCAACCCTATTACAATGTTCTGCTCAAGGACGATAAAAAATATCCCTATGTTTGTATTACATGGTCTGAAGACTATCCACGCATCTTCATTACTCGCAAAAGGCGGATGGGGGCAACTAAGGACAAATATTATGGTCCCTATGTTGATGTTTTTAACTTAAAGCGCACCTTGGGAATTATTAAGCGAGCCTTTTCCCTAAGACAGAGACCTGTGCCGATGTTTAAGGATCGCCCTTGCTTAAACTATGACATGGGGCTATGTCCGGGGGTGTGTCAGGAAAAAATTTCGTCCGATGATTATCGGAAAACGATGTTGCGGGTGGCGATGATTTTTCAAGGACGGTCAGGGGAGTTGATCGAGACTTTCACGCAAAGGATGGAACAGGCCGCGAGTGATCTCGATTTTGAGAAGGCGGCGGATCTGCGCGATCGCATTCAGGTACTCAAAAATTTAGGCTCAGACCAAAAGGTATCTCTACCAGACGATACGATTTCTCGTGATGCGATCGCCCTTGCCTATGATGATCAACATACTTGCATACAATTATTTCAAATTCGGGCTGGGCGTTTGGTAGGAAGGTTAGCGTTTGTGGCAGATAGTCAGAGCGATCGCCCAGAAATAATTTTGCAAAGAACCTTAGAATCCCATTATCAAAACTGCGATCCTGTGGAAATTCCCAATGAGGTGCATACACAATTGGAACTTCCTGAAATGGAAATTTTGCAGGCATGGTTGAGCGATCGCAAGGGTAGAAAAGTCCATATCTCCTGTCCACAACGTCAGATCAAAGCCGAACTAATCGAAATGGTGGAACGGAATGCTCAATACGAATTAGCCAGAATTCAAAAACAGAGCGATCGGAATATGCAGGGCTTAGAAGATCTGGCGGAAATCCTCAACCTTGATGCGCTTCCCCATCGCATCGAAGGCTATGATATTTCACATATTCAAGGTTCTGATGCCGTAGCCAGCCAAGTCGTATTTGTCGATGGTATTCCTGCTAAACAGCATTACCGTCATTACAAAATCCGCAATCCAGACATCAAATCTGGACATTCCGATGATTTTGCCAGCCTTGCCGAAGTCATCGCCAGAAGATTTAAAAACCATACCAATTCCCAATCACCAATTCCCGATCGCGACTTCCCCGATTTAATTATGATCGATGGGGGCAAGGGTCAATTATCGGCAGTGATGAAAGTAATTGATAAATTAGGCTTACGCGATCGCCTCACAGTAATTAGTCTTGCCAAAAAACGTGAAGAAATCTTCTTGCCAGAACAGTCACAACCTCTAATCAGTGGCGATCCTGAGCGAGCAGGGGTACAACTATTACGCAGGTTGCGCGATGAGGCGCACCGTTTTGCGATTACCTTCCATCGCCAAAAGCGGAGTCAAAGGATGCAGCGATCGCAACTCGATCAAATTACAGGTTTAGGCCATCATCGCCAAAAGATTTTGTTAGAGAAATTTCATTCCGTGGAATATATACGCCAAGCCAGTGTTGAGCAAATTGCTGAAACCAACGGCATCGGCAAAAAATTAGCTGTTCATATCTACAACTATTTTCATCCACAGGTTAGTGATGATAACGTGTCTGCGGTGTAGAAGCGAGATTAGGTTTTCAGAACTAAGCCGACAACCAACAGAATGAACCCGATAACCAAACAGGCAACCATTCCATAAAACAAACCTTGAGCAGCATTGGCTGTAGCTTTGGTTAGTTCTTCTTCACTTTTGAGGGAAACAATCATTTTTCGATCTGATTGTATGGGCTTACGAAGTGTAAGTTTGCCGTTTTCATCAACGGCTGTCCCGATCACCAAGACTTCGCGATCGCAGGGCAAAATAGATTCTGTATAGCGATAGCCAAGGGTACGCCGATCACCAAAATTACTACTAGTAGAAATATTAAATGATCCGAAGGAAATAGAAGTACTGCTTCCCTCACGTTGAAACTCATCTAAGACTTTTACCGTTTCGATATCACCTCCATCGACAACCACTGTAATCATGCCCGTACTATCTTGCACTTGGAAAGGCAATGATTGCGTATTGCTAGAAATAGTTTCGGAACCGCGACGGGTTTCTGTCTGTGACTTGCCATTGCTATCGGTTGAACGGACAGTTTCTTCAAACTCCCTTGTAACGCGCATGGTGTAATAAACACAGGGTTCCTGTTTTAACTCAGAAATGAGGGGACGATTGCATCGGATCGTGCCTCGCACCTTAACATACTCACGCAAATTTCCATTACCAATTTCCCCTGCGATCGCGTTGGCTATTTCTTGGAGGTCAGCAATTGTGGAAAATGTAGCTAGACGGATACTTCTCAGCTTTGTACTGTAGTTTTTCTGAACAAAAAACAAAATCAAGCCAATTACTAAGAGAATAATGCCAAAGATAGACATATTGTGTAAGCCCCATATTTATCTATTGTGCTTTTCTATTTCGCTTTGATGAGATGTGAAAATGCGATCACGCATTGCAAGCCGTCACAAATTGGTAAATCCGATCGCAGGTTTCGGGACGGATTTCATGGGACATCACATATTCTTCATATTCTAGTTGAATCCCCAAACGCTCAAATAATTCCTTGGTATTGCGAGCAACAGCAATCGGTACAACGGTATCTTCGACACCATGAGCAATCAAAATGGGAGGTAATGGCTCCTGAGATAGCTCCTGTAGTTCCTCCTCATTAATATGCAAATATCCACTCAAGGCAATCAGTCCTGCAAGGGGGAATTCAAAACCAACATCAAGGGTCATGGCTCCACCCTGCGAAAATCCAAGTAGGAATGTTTTTTGTAAGGGAATGCCTGTCAAAGTGGGCAATTCTTCTAAAAAATCGCACAGGAGTTCACAACTTTGGGCAAGTCCTGCTGTATCAAAGCTTTGCAAGTCATACCACATTTTCCCATTAGGCATAGGATGATCGAAGGGTGCTTCTGGGCAAATCCACTGATAGTTCTGCAAGCCCACCACAGGAGCTAAGGAGATCAAATCATCACAGTTTGCTCCCCATCCATGAAGAGCTACGATTACGCCATCGGCCTCTGGATTTGGTAATTTAGCAGGTAGCGATCGGTAATTTAGCATCATACCTAAGGTCTAAATGATAAATTAATTATATGAGGCATGGTTGTCATGTCACCATCTATGATGAATTATTGCGGTTTTTGCATGGGTATGGACTCATTGAAAACCCCAGAGATTGCTCTGTCTGCTACGCGCACATAACAACCTCTGGTTTTAGGCTTTAATATGCTCATCTACTTAGCAATAATTAGTAATAAATTATTTTTATAACCCTTCGGAGAATCGACTGAATGCAACTTACCGCACTTCAGAGCCTACTAGATAACTCTTCATTTGCTGTCCTTTTTGCGACTATGTTAGTTTTTTGGGTGCATACCGCTTTCCCAAAACTACCCTATTTGCGATCGCTAGGTAATGCAGGTATGGCGATCGCCAATCTCTGTATTGCCACATTGCTAGGAGCGCGTTGGCTCGATGCTGGTTACTTCCCCCTCAGCAATCTTTATGAATCATTATTTTTCTTGGCATGGGGCATTACCACTATGCATATTGCCATCAATCGGATTGGCAAGCAAAATACTAACGATACTGCCAAGCGCTTAGTTGGAGCCTTTACTTCTCCAGTCGCTATGGGGATTACTGCCTTTGCTGCCCTAGCTTTACCAGAGGGAATGCAAATATCTGAACCCCTCGTTCCTGCCCTCAAGTCCAACTGGCTGATGATGCATGTGAGTGTAATGCTCTTGAGTTATGCCGCCTTGATGACTGGCAGCATTTTAGCGATCGCCTTTCTCATCGTGACACGCCGTGAAGTGGTGGCATTGCAGGGCAATTCCCTTGGTACTAACTTACGCAGCCTTAGCGATGGTAATAACCTTTCCCTCCGTCGCCTTAGCCTTGGGGAAACCCTTGATAACCTCAGCTATCGCGCGATCGGTTTAGGATTTCCCTTGCTGACCATTGGCATAATTGCAGGTGGAGTTTGGGCAAACGAAGCATGGGGTTCCTATTGGAGTTGGGACCCTAAGGAAACTTGGTCACTAATTACATGGCTAGTTTTTGCCGCCTATCTGCATACGCGCATTACCAAGGGCTGGCAAGGGCGCAAGCCTGCCATATTAGCTAGTATTGGTTTAGGTGTGGTCTGGACTTGTTATTTGGGAGTCAATTTGCTGGGCAAAGGCCTCCATAGCTATGGATGGTTTTTGTAAAGCTTGAGCGATGCCCTAAAAATTTCTTTCGCGATCGCGGAGTTCTTTCTCTAGTTTTGGCAAATGTTCTAATTCAAAAATAGTAATCTGTCCCGAATTAGCCCTGCCTTTATCATTTTGCAAGAGTTCTAGCCAATAGCCATACTTCGTGCCTAGCCGCAACTCTCCTTGCAAGGTTCTGAGAATTGGCGAGGCATTGCGCCCCATTGAGCGCTGTACCATTGCAGAAGTGGGATAGCTATAGACCACCTTTGCCTTGGCATAGTCTTGCATAATTTCTGGATCGTAAATTGCGCGCAGAGCCTCTTCTAGTCGCGATCGCGAAACTCCATTAACGATGTCAAAAAAACTAATTTGCTCACTCCGAATCAAATTGCTGTCACTGGATATGCGCGTCAGTCCGGGGGCAACAATACTCGCCTGAAATTGAAACCGCCGTGCGGGAGTATCACTTTTGCGAACGAGGAGTCGCTCTTGAGGGGTGGGGCGAAGGGCAGGATTGGTTCTAATCCAATCGATAACCTGATCAGGGCGTTGACCTGGTAAAGCTAAGGCCGAAGGCACATTGCGCCCCATTGGTATAGACACAAACAAGAATGTCGCGATCGCCACCTTGATATATTGCAATCGATTCATAAAACTCCTCTACACCACGCAAATTTTGAGCGTCAAACTAAAGACGACAAATAATGGCAAATAATGGCAGAAAGAATATCATAGCGGTGCTATTTTGTAACGCTATTTTCTGACATTGTGCAAAACTCTCAGAAATTCATCAAAGCCCCTTTTCAAAAAACTTTGTCCATAGCTATTGACAAAACCTGCTTAAATGTGGAAAATAATGATCGCTCAAATAAAGGAAAGCCAAACGCATCCTAGTTAAGCGATTAAAAATGGGTCTGTAGTTCAATTGGTTAGAGCACCGCCCTGTCACGGCGGAAGTTGCGGGTTCGAGCCCCGTCAGACCCGTTAAATGTATGAATGTATTAGTTAGTATCCAAACCCCAGTTAAGTAGAAGTGATGGATAACAAGACTGTTCAGGTTACGCCTTTAGGTGAACCCGTAGTCGTGAATATTTGCAATGAGAAAGTATCACGCCGAGCAAGGGTTAGGGAGCATGTTAATCCACTTGCCCAAAAATATGCAGTGGCGATCGCGCCTCCAATTTGGACTGATATCTATGCCAATTGCCAGCAGCCCCTCAGCCTTGATATCGGTTCCGCCAGAGGGCGATACATTTTACAAATGGCACAACTCAAGCCTGATTGGAACTTTTTGGGATTGGAAATTCGTGAACCTCTAGTGGATCGCTGCAACCAAGTCCGTGACGAATTAGGCTTACGAAACCTGCACTACATTTTTTGCAATGCCAACGTTTCCCTAAGAGGATTGTTACCAAATCGTTCTTTGCATGAAGTAACCATTCAATTTCCCGATCCTTGGTTTAAACGCCGCCAACAAAAACGGCGCACCGTGCAACCCGAACTTGTGGCAGTGCTTGCTGATTTGCTAGTACCTGATGCCCCCGTTTTTTTACAGTCCGATGTCTATGAGGTAGCTCTAGATATGCGCCAGATCTTTGAAGCCAATCCCAATTTTATTAATTTGGCTGGAGTTGGTAATTTTGCTGATGATCAGCTTTTTCCAGAGCATATTCCCACAGAGCGAGAAAGTTCAGTGATCTCTCAGGGCTTACCTGTCTACCGATCATACTTTCGTCGTCAGAGTCCATAGCTTGAGATGGCACAGCAACGGAAATTGGATTTTGAGATAAAATGGGATATCTGTTAAAAAACTTAATTAAAAAATATTAATATTTAGGCATTTTTACTGTGTTAATCCAATCAGACTGGCTCAAAAGTTTACGAGAAAAATCGTTTGACCCAGAGTTAGGCGCGATCGCAACTATTTACTTTGTGCAGGGAGCGATGACGATCTCCCAGCTTGCTGTCAGTTTTTTTCTCAAGGATGACTTGGGCTTAAATCCTGCGGAGGTTGCTTCACTGGTGGGAATAACTATGCTGCCTTGGACAATTAAACCCCTCTACGGCCTAGTTTCCGATGGTTTTCCTATATTTGGTTATCGCCGTCGTCCTTACCTATTGCTGTCCAGTGTGTTGGGGATTTTGGCTTGGAGCAGTATGGGGACTTGGGTAAATACATCCTTTTGGGCGATCGCCATGATTGCCTTGGGATCTCTGTCATTAGCCTGTTCAGACGCAATCACAGATGCCTTGATCGTGCAAAGGGCAAGGTTAGAACCTGAAGGAGATGCTGGCTCTCTGCAATCATTTAGTTGGATTGCCTCATCGATTGGCGCTATTATTTCTGCCTATTTAAGTGGTTATTTACTAGAACACTTTGGCTCAAGGTTTGTATTTGAGCTAACGGCAGTTTTGCCTCTGCTAGTGGGTATATCTGCCTTTGCGATCGCTGATCCCCCGATGTCTAACATATTTCTTGGGGAATCAGCCAAACTATCGCGCCATGCTCAGGTTTGGCGATCATTTACCGACAACTGGCAACAACTGCGAAAGGCTTTTACCAATAAAGCAATTTGGTTGCCTGCCCTATTTCTCTTTCTCTGGCAAGCGACTCCCAGTGCTGACACAGCTTTTTTCTACTTCACCACCAATGAGCTAAATTTTAATCCCGAATTTTTAGGAACAGTACGCTTTGTGGCAAGTTGGGCTGGTTTGTTAGGTGTTTGGATGTTTCAGCGCTTTTTTAAGTCTGTACCTACACGCAAAATCTTTTTCTGGACAACAATCGTTTCTACCCTTTTAGGCTTGACCAGCTTGCTCCTAGTTACCCATTTCAATCGCAATCTTGGTATCGAAGATCGCTGGTTTAGTCTTGGGGATAGTGTAATTTTGACTGTAGCGGGGCGCATTGCCTTTATGCCCGTTCTCGTTTTAGCCGCCAGACTCTGCCCTGAAGGGATCGAGGCAACTCTATTTGCCCTATTGATGTCGGTTTTGAATATTTCTGCTCTCTGCTCATTTCAGTTAGGTGCGGGGTTGACCTATATCTT
This sequence comes from Pseudanabaenaceae cyanobacterium bins.39, assembly GCA_033765135.1. Taxonomy (GTDB): domain Bacteria; phylum Cyanobacteriota; class Cyanobacteriia; order Pseudanabaenales; family Pseudanabaenaceae; genus Pseudanabaena. Next base: position 4,562 of record JANRII010000080.1, on the reverse strand, counting down.
GGGAGTCACGGAGTCAAATTTTGAGAATTTGTGGATTTTGGTTCTCATTGCTAATGTGTCTAGCCTGTTGCCCTTGCCATTGCTAAATTGGTTGCCTGAGGAGAAAAAGATTGATCTGTCTTACTTGAATAATCCTAATCCAACCAATGGCGATCGCTCTGAGATGCAAGTGTAAAAATTATTATTACAAGCTCTCCACAAGCTACAAATTAAAAACCAAACCCAGTAAGGTTTCTTGATTTGACATAAATTTATTATGGAAATAGACTACATAGCCCTATTTGTATCTGATGTGGCGCGATCGCTCAGTTTTTATCGCGATGTTTTAGGGTTTCGCTTTGATAAATCCCCTAGTTTAGACGGTGTCGAAGGTTATAGCGGCAGTCTCAAAATTGGTCTATACGATCACATCTGGCTACCAAAGCTATTTGGTGAGCGAGGCTCCCAGCAAATTAGTGGTCACCCTTTTTTGTTGTCTATGACCGTTGATGATCTGGAAGAAACATATCAGATCATTCAAAAAAGGATTCAAGAAAGATATCTCCCGCAATCCTTGGTAAATTTTGGTGATGCTGATATGATTGCACCGCCTCAGGTGATGCCTTGGGGACAAAAGATTTGTTTTTTAAATGATCCTGATGGCAATATTCTCGAAATTGTCCAACGTTAATCAAGTCAAAAGTTAGATATTCTTTGGTCATTAGCCATACAGGCTCTATAAAACTATATATTGATTTTTATACTGAATCATTGGTGCAAACTCTTCCCGTGTAGATACCTATGCCTACCCAAAATGATATCCCTGTAGCTCAAAGAATCAGCGAACCCAAGATTGCTTTTACCAAAGCCTCAAACCCTATTCTTAGATCATTAAGATCGGTTCCTTGGTGGGCCTATGCCTTGGCAATAGTTGCTTTTCTTACCCCCATTGTGAGTACGCAGCTATGGGTCAGAAATAATTTGCCCTTGTCAAGTCAGCCAAATCAGCCAAACCAAGATGCGATCGCGCCATCAACAGTTACTCCTCCTCAATCTTTGCCCACAGTTGCTCCATTTATTTCTACCAATGCCTCTAGCTCTAGTCAATCTAGTGCAAATACGCAAGGTAACAATGCTGCAACTAGGGCAACTAATTCTAGTTCAGTTGGTAGCGATCGCAATCCTCAAGAGCAAACTATATTTGGTCATCATGCCTTTGCAGAAGCACCTGCTAATCAGTTACGCACAGTGAGTCGTGCGAGTGATGGATATGAGATCAAGTTGAGGGAATCTGCGGCTAAGAGTTATTTGCAGATGGTGGAAGATGCGCGGAGGGATGGGGTAGAGTTTGTGTTAATTTCAGGTTTTCGTTCGATATCAGAGCAGCAGCAACTGTTCTTTGAGATTAGCAAACAGCGCAATCAAACACCTGCGGAACGCGCCAAGGTCAGCGCTCCCCCTGGACATAGTGAACATCATACGGGCTATGCAGTTGACTTAGGGGATGCTGCGGTTCCCAGTGCCAATTTATCGCAAAGTTTTGAAAAGACAGAGGCTTTTCAGTGGTTACGCAATAATGCGAATCGCTATGGGTTTGAAATGTCTTTTCCTCCTAATAATCCTCAGGGAGTTATGTACGAACCTTGGCATTGGCGGTTTGTTGGCGATAACGATAGCTTGGCGACTTTTTATAAGAAATAATTGGAGATTAGCCTTCTATTCCTATCTCAACATCAATGATCAATATCAATTAGTGTTTTCGACCTGTTCCGCAACTATGGAAAAAGATGAATGTAACTGCAACTGATTTGCTGGCGATCGCAATTTTTACAATTACGATGATGTCTTTGGTGGGGACAATGGTGGGACTATCTCCAGTTGTGCCTGCGGCGATCGCCATTGGTTTGCTGAGTGGATGGGGGATTGATCTAGGAGCTTTTCAGGGTAAGTTTGGAGTCTATTTGCAGGTATGGCTCAGAGCGCGATCGCCGCAATATCGCCAAAGGGTGACTTACCACGAGGCTGGACATTTTTTAATTGCTCATTTATTGGGTTTTGAAGTAACGGGATACGCGATCGCAGGTGTAGTGGGCAAGTCCCTTGGGGAAATTTTGGCGGAAGAGGATTTTCAGGGTATTGAAGGTGGTGTGGCGATCCAGCTTGACCTAGAGCAGGTAATTGGCGATCCTCTAAAACGTAACTCCATCGAAGCTCGGCATCTGTTAGATCGTTACTGTACGCTTTGCATGGCAGGTATTGCCGCAGAGCAGTTAATGTGTGTCGGTGAAACGGAAGGTGGTTATGATGACGTGCAGAGGTTACGCAAAGCGATCGCTCATTTACCACAACCAATGACTCAAGAGCGTTGGGCTTTGCTCAATGCCAAAAATCTGCTGAGTGATCACCAAGAATCTTTGATCGCCCTTGCCGCCAAGATGCAAACTGGTGCAGATGTGCAGTCCTGTTATGCAGTGATTAATTCAATGGATCAGACTTTGAAGGCTTAAAGGTATGGATATATTTACTAGGCTTCAGCCGCAAATGCCGTCAGGTAGTCTTCAGCAGTTGCAAAGTATAGATCAATTTTGGTTGAACTATCGCCAAGGGAAAATGGCGATCGCCGAAGTGATTCAGGTCAATCAAAATAGTGAAAATGGTATTGCTAGGGAACAGGATTTTGATGTTATTGTCTGTGGCGGCACTTTGGGAATATTCATCGCCAGTGCTTTACAGATTAGAGGATGGCGGGTACTTGTCCTTGAGCAAGGCAAGCTGAGAGGTAGGGAGCAGGAATGGAATATTTCACGACAGGAACTGGCGGTATTTTTGGAGCTAGGTCTGCTGACGGAGGCGGAATTGGAGCAGGCGATCGCAACGGTCTATAACCCTGCGAGGGTGGGATTTGGTGGCGGTGCAGAGTTGTGGGTACGCGATATTCTTAATATTGGCATTGATCCTGTTTATCTATTGGCGGCACTGAAGCAAAAGTTTCTCGATGCAGGCGGCATTCTCTTAGAAGAACATCGGTTTCAGAATGCCCAAATTTCTGCTAAATCCGTGACAGTTACCTGTGAAAACCGAACTAATGGGCAAAGTTTAATGATATCTGGTCGCCTATTGCTAGATGTGATGGGGCATTTTTCACCCATTGCCAGACAAGGGCGATCGCTTACCCAATCAAGTCTCAAGCCCGATGGAGTCTGTATGGTGGTGGGCAGTTGTGCAAAGGGAATGCCTGATCGCGACTATGGCGATTTGATCTATAGCTTTACCCCCATTCAAAATCAATGTCAATATTTTTGGGAAGCCTTTCCTGCAAAGGATGGTAGAACTACTTACATGTTTACCTATGTTGATGCCGAGCCTGAACGTCCTAGCTTCGCTCAACTCATGGAAGATTACTTAACTTATCTATCTCCCTATCAATGTGTAGATTTAACCCAATTAGAGTTTGTACGACTGTTGTTTGGGTTTTTCCCTTCCTATGTTCGCAATCCTTTGCGATCTGCTTGGGATCGGGTCTTACATGTGGGGGATAGCTCAGGGATGCAATCACCTCTTAGCTTTGGTGGCTTTGGTGCAATGGTGAGACATTTGCCAAGGCTGGCTGATGGAATCGATGCGGCGCTGCGGGGAGATTGGTTAACTAAAGGAGATTTGCGATCGCTGCAACCATATCAACCCAATCTATCGGTGACTTGGCTATTTCAAAAGTCTATGAGTGTGCCAATTCAGCAAAAACTTGATCGCGATCGTATCAATTATTTGTTGAATGTGACCTTTGCTTCTATGGAAAAATTGGGCGATCACGTTCTCTATCCATTTTTGCAAGATGTAGTGCAGTTCCAGCCCCTAGCCCAAACCATGATTGCAATGGCGATCGCCGATCCTGTTTTAGTAATCAAAATTATCGGACAAGTGGGGGCTTTACCTCTCCTAGATTGGTTCAGGCATTATCTTGCCCTCGCTGGTTATAGCCTATTACATCGATTTGGTAGCCAAATTCAACCTGCGATCGGCAACTTGCTGCCTGAGCAACAACATCGTTGGCAATGCCAAATGGCAGCATGGAAATACGGATCTGGTCAAGATTTCCAAGCCTCAGCCCCAAAAACATAGTCTAATACCAATTTAAAAAGTGATATCACACTTTTGTAAATTAATGCCAAAACTCTCGATTTGTCTGCAACGCTCATGCGACTTTTCTCATTTCGTAGTGATTTGCCATCAGTTTTGCTGCAAATTGAATACAGGCATAAATATCTTCTATTTTCAGGGAGGGATATTCTTCAAGGACTTCTTCGATAGAGTCACCTGCGCCCAAAAACTCCATGATTGTTTGCACAGTAATTCGGGTGTTGGAGATAATTGGTCTGCCGTTACAAATGTCTGGATGAATAGTTATTCGATTCTGCATAAGAAATATTTCTCCTTCTTTAAAAGCTTCGCTCATCTAGGGAAATAGGTGGAAGGGGGGAAAAGAAGACGACGCAGGAAGTCAAAATCAATCCACTGTAGATTGTAAGCCCACTCAAACATGGCTACATAGAGATACAAATATTTTTTGTGAATACCGCGAAAGG
>JANRII010000006.1:0-3164 GCA_033765135.1 Pseudanabaenaceae cyanobacterium bins.39 | reverse complement strand
TATTGGAGCAATGGATCGAGTAACCAAGTATCGTCAGATTATCCGTGATTTTTTAACGGACTTTGCCAAGATTGATGCCAACGCCCAACTGATTTTTGATGATGAGCACGATCGCTATCTGGTGATGCATAACGAATGGCGTAACAACCATCGGATCTATGGCTGTGCCATGCAGGTTGATGTGATTGATGGGCAAGTCTGGCTACAACACAACAGCACCGAAATCTATGTCGATCGGGAACTGATTCAACGCGGTATAGCCCCGCAAGACATCATCTTTGGGTTTCGTTCCCCCAGCGTTCGCAAACTGCTAGCGGCTGCCAATGGTTGACTAAGGCTGTAGCCGCCCCACCACTGCACCATTATGCTGCCCTGCAACCCAATGGGAATGCCGATCGTCCGATGGGTTTTGCTCGGTGGTTGATAGTGCGATCGTGAGGGATGCTTGGCAGATGATCGGGTAATTGCCATGCAACTTGATTTAGCCTGTGGGAAGCAAACTAGATGCCTCAAGCCAAATTACATGAGAGGCGCCCGTACGACATCAAGAGTGATCGTGCTCTTGATAAAGATTGTATAAAGTTATCCACCTAAATTCTCTCAGTAGAGTTATTATTAAGGTTACGATTTTTCCTGACAAAACGATTTTTCCTGACAAACTCATTTCGTAACTATTCAGGGGGTAATGAGGTCATTGGCTTCCAGAAAAGATGATAAAATCTAAGTCCCTTATTCCGTAAGTGTTTGCAGCTCATAAGCCCTGACAGGCTAAGATGCTTGCCCAGAGAGGTCTCTGGATGCCATCATCCTTCTAAGACTCCGTGCCTGCAATGGCACCGTACCATCTGCCATAGATAATCCTAACTCTTTAGGAAAAATCAGTTCAGTTCTGGGGTTATATTTCAACGACATGTAAAGTGCTGAATAAAGATATACCAGGGAGTGAAAATGTCGGGATTGATTGACTTGCTTGAATTTGCAACCAAGTTATCTGAATTTAGTGATCGATTACAACAGCCTAGGGAAGCGAAACGCAAACGCATTGCAGAATATCTTCTACAGATTGAGAATTGTCTCAATAAGAGTATAGAAGAACTCAAGAATAATCAAATACCTCGTAGGCAATGGGCAGAGCTTAAGACTTATGCTGAGAAATTGGAACCTACTATTGGCAAAGAAATTGGTTCAGAGGCAACCAAGGAGCTATATCTCCTGCTAATGTTTACTTCGAGAAATCTGCCGACAGAAACAGATATTCAATCTATAGAAACTGCCGCTGGCACATTTAAGGCGCTTGCACATACAATTACTACAAAACAGCGTGAAGAAGACCCTTTACGTCGAAAATTCATAACATATGCACCTTATGCAGTGGCGGTCTTAGCAGGTATTTTAGTTAAGGACTCTTTTGAAAAATTGCAATTGTCTAAGTTTTCATCTGAGCGTTTCACTAAAAAATCTTCTTCTTTGAAAAATTCATCTGCTGATGCTGATCAATTCCCATCCATTTCGTGGGAAATGCATACTTTTCTGAGCAGCAGTGTTAGAAAAACCATTCTTTTTACTGCACCGGAACAGGTGTGTGATCGCGTCAGGGAAATGACACAAGGTCGCTTTAACATAACACTGGAAAGAACTGGAGAAACGGAGGAGATACTAAAAAAAGTTAGTAGTGGTGATATACAGTGTGGTTATAGTGGAATCTACTATAGTACCGAAAAATATAGGGCATTATTCTTTGGGTGTGCCATCCCTTTTGGTTTGACCCCTCAGGAGCAAACTGCTTGGCTTAATTACAAGAGAGACCCAAAGGATGAATTGACTTTTATGCAATCCATCTATAAAGAAAAACTAGATTTAAACGTAATTCCTTTTCCAGCAGGTTCTACGGGGGGACAGATGGGAGGCTGGTTTAAATCCAAGATTATCTCACTAGATGACCTTAAGGGTGAAATTATACGAATTCCTGGCTTGGGAGCGGAGGTTTGGAAAGCATTGGGTATGATACCTCATAGCCAATTAGGTACGATTTCAGTAGATGAAGCTATCCGAAGGCTAAGAGATGGACGCTTTTTTGCTGTTGAGTGGACTTCACCATATGATGATCTTCAGTTAGGACTAGATAAAGCAGCAAAATTCTATTATTATCCAGGTTGGTGGGAGCCAAGTACTACATTTGATGTTCAAGTCAACATAGATGCCTGGAAGAAACTACCATCGAACTATCAAGAGATTTTTAAGCTTGCTTGTCATGAAACTTACACGAGTCTTTTGGCTGAGTATGACCAAAAAAATAGTGCTGCACTAGAAGAAATATCACAAAAAGGCATCGAATTACTCCAGTTTAGTGATGATCTTATAAAAGCTGCTAAAGAACAGACAAAAGAATTACTAGATCTTTATTCTAGAGAGAATGGCGTATTTAAGGAAGTTTATGAAGAATGGCGTAACTTTAGAGAAAGAATTCGAGCATGGTCAGATTTAACCAAAATTGAGTGAAGTCAAAACCACAGTACGATCGTCCCTCGCTGTAGGCTGGTTTCACGTGCGAAACCCAACCTTAATTATACTTGTGGCACGGAAAATCATGATGCATGTAATCCTGCTGAATCGGCACTGGCTTCCAGAAAAGATGATAAAAGCTAAAATCCTTATTCCGTAGGTGTTTGCAGTCCATAAGCCCTGACAGGCTAAGATGCTTGTTTAGAGAGGTTTCTGGATGCCATCATCCTTCTAAGACCCAGTGCCGCTGAATCTGTTGCTTAGTCTGTACTTAAAGCTAGGCAGAGGAGTTCTGGGTGGTGGGTTATGATGGCACACTCTTCAGTACAGCTTGTAGCGATACTAGCAATGGTGGCAGGTCGGTTTGGACAACATCCCACACCACTTGAATATTGACGCGATCGTACTGGTGCGCCAGAATATCGCGCATTCCTGCCATGCCATCCCAATCAATCTCTGGATGGGAGGCTCTAAACTCACTGGACAGCCGTTTCGTGGCTTCTCCGATAATGATGAAGAAGGGCGTTGTTGCATGAAAGAGGGGTTGCGGAAGGGAGAGGCATGGTAGATTTCAGTTATCACACAAAAACAAGCCATGAACACTCAATATCGCATCCGCAACTGGTCTGAGTATAACGCTGGATTGAAGCAACGGGGAAGCC
>JANRII010000030.1:0-22910 GCA_033765135.1 Pseudanabaenaceae cyanobacterium bins.39 | reverse complement strand
TGGGCGTTTCTCTGTCCGTAGTAACTCCGACAACTCTTTTTGCTCTTCTCGTACTACTATTGCGGTCACTCCTGCCATCTGTTTTTTCCTCTTTTCCTTTTTCTACATTTTATCTGTCATTTCCCTTTTTTAATTTGGTATAACAAGATATTATTATGTATATTTTCTGAGATTAGATATACTATCTCTTTAACTTTGACAATTTATCTTTGAGTTCTCGATTATTCTAGCTTTTGAGACAGAATAATCCATTGTTCTAAGAGGATTTCACCTTCAATTTACTCGTCGGCGTTGCAGAGTTTAGCATGAAATAATCGCTTAGTCATAACTTGAAAATATCGTCAAGTCTAGTTTTTGAAATTTGAGCAATCAGTGATTCACACCTAAATCAGCAACGCCAAAAATGCGGTTGCCCTGTAGTCTTTGTTGCATGATTTGACTAAGATTCTTGCTGCATAAGATTATGGGATATGCAAAATCGCCATGAACGCCATGCCTTTGTATTGCTTAATGGTCTCTAATGGTATTTGTAAAGTCGGCATCTGCTACCACTGCATCACTAAAATTCACACCCCGCAGATTTGCTCCTGTAAAATTCACACCACCTAAATTAGCGGCGGTAAAATTTGCCCCTTCAAGATCTGCCCCACTAAGATCCGCGCCCAGTAACAGAGCCTCAGTAAAATTTGCCCCTTGCAAACAAGCCTCACTCACGATCGCCCCTGCCAAATTTGCACCCACAAACTTTGTCTCGATCGCCGACAGTTCAAACAGATCCGCCAACATCAGTTTGGCATTGGTAAAGTCAGCACCGCTTAGGTTTGCGCCATTGAGTTTTGCACTAACCAAATTCATCAGCCTAAAGTTGCGCTTGCCCAACGAGTATAGATACAGTACTTCCTGACTGCGACTGCTAAAGAGATTACTAAAATTAGGTCGATCGCCCTGATCGGTTAGGGCTTCGAGAGCCAGTGCATCGGTTGCTTCGCTAATTAGGTTAAGCAGAGGATTTTGGGTTAGCTCCACACTGCTAAAGTCGTGATCGGGGAGGGAAGCAACAATACGATCAAGTCGCTGACCAACATTTTGATGCTGGGTCATTAGTTCTTGGATTTGGCGATCTAGTTTGTGAAGGTATTGCTGCACCATTGCTTTAAATGTGGCATAAGGAATGATTTGAGCAGCTTGTAAATCTAATAATTGCTTGATTTCTTCAAGGGATAACCCAAAGGCTTTGGCACTCTGAATAAATAACAGACGTTCGAGGGCATCGGTAGCATAGAGCCGATAACCTTGAGGCGATCGCATGGGGGCAAGCAATAAACCTAAACGTTCGTAATAGCGAATTGTGGGCGCAGGTATTTCGACTAGGCGACTGAGTTCACCGATCAGCCAGCCACGAGCGCTATCTTGAGAGGTTTCGCTAGATTCCAGACTGGATTCCATGAAATGATTGATAAGTTTTTTTAATAGGTTGTTTGGTTTTAAGGATCTTGACCTTGCAGTTAGCTGTAAGCCCTAACTTAACTGTCATGGGGTGAACGATCGCCAAAAGCGATAGAACATAAGTCAAGAGAATCATCAAAAAATTCAACAAAAATTCAACATAGAAGTAAGTAATAGATTAAGGATAAACAATCATGCCACTACAAGCAACATCACAGGGAACATTCACCGTTGGAACAACAGGCAAACTAAGTTTCGATTTTCTATTTGATGGCGGACAATTTCAAGGAGAACTTGCCATATTTAGCTTAAAAGGAATGGAAAATCTAGAAATCGGTTCCGATGCCTTCAACCAAGAAGCATCTCGCCGCGCTCTAACCAATTCTACACAGGGAAGAATTTTAGTTGCTGATCATAGCGAAGGTGCAAAATTTAGCGCTAAATTAGACTGGGAAGACAATTACAATAGTGGTGCTTACAAAGGAGTTAAGAATTTCTCCATGCAAGCTGGCGATCGTGTAGCCTTCATGTTGATCTCCAATGGAACCGTTAGCCAAACCTTGAACACTCTTGCTAGTGGGAAAACGCTAGAACCAAATAGACAGCCTTTATTCTCAATTAGTGCTGCCAATCCTGAACTCAGTCATCAGTTTACTCAAGTCGGAGATGTTGCGGGCAAAGGTAATCTCTTTGCGATGGAAGATGTCCGTCTTAAGGGTGGTTCTGACTATGACTATAACGATATGGTATTCCAATTAACGGGAGCCGCAGGTAACGATATTCCCTCTCTTGAGGATGTAGGGGCATCGACTAAGGATTGGACAGAGACAGAGATCGGTAAGCAAATCATTGATTATGCCAGCCGACCCACCTTTGAGTCTGGGGTATTTCGGGTAGATGCATCGGGTCAGGTGGGAGTAGATTATCTCTATGATGGTGGTTGGTATCAAGGGGAGATGGCAATCTTTAGCCTTAAGGGAATGGAAGGATTAAAGATTGACTCCCATGAGTTTGTGCAAGAAGCTACTCGCCGCGCCCTGAGCAACTCTAATCAAGGATATGTTGTGATCAAAGATCGCACTGAGGGCGCAAAATATACTGCTAAGTTTGCATGGGAAGATGGATTTAATGAAGGCACTTATCAAGGTGTCAAAACCTATGCTATGAATGCAGGTGAAGATTTTGCGGTGATGTTGATTCAAAATAGCACCGTTCAAGAACTTGCTAATGATGTTACTAAAATGTGGTCTGGCAATCGCTTGCCCATTTTCTCAATTCCTCAAGCGAATATCGGCGCACCTAGCAACGTTCGCCAAATCGTTGATGTTACAGGTCGAGGCGATACCTTTGGTATGGAAGATGTGCGGACTGACTGGGGAACAACTTCCGATCGCGACTATAACGATATGGTATTCCGCTTCACAGGTGCGACAGGCATTGCCCCTCTGATGGATACTAATGTGAATCGCGATCGCGATTGGCGCAAATCTTCCGTTGGTCAAGAGTTGGTGCAGTATGCCACCCGTCCAGACTACAGCAGCGGCATTTTTGACACAGGGGAATCAGGCATGGTTCGCATTGACTTTCTCCATGATGGCGGTTGGTATCAGGGGGAATTAGCCATTTTTAGTCTGGCAGGTATGGAAAATCTTCAGGCTGGCTCAACGGAATTTATTCAAGAAGCGTCTCGCCGCGCTCTCACTGATTCCCATCTTGGCTATGTTGTCACCAAGGATCGCACTGATGCCGCGAAATTCTCGGACAAGGTGGCATGGGAAGCGGACTTCAATGCTGGTACATACAAAGGCGCTCAAACCTTCAATATGTCTCCACGCGGACATTTTGCCTTCATGCTGGTGCAAAATAATACTGTTGCGGCGATTGCCAATGACATTAGCATCATTAAGCAAACTGGTAACCTGCCTATCTTCTCAATTCCCGAAGCAAATCCCTTCGGCTCAGCAATCGGGCAAATGGTGAATGTCGATGGCAAAAACACCTATGCCTTTGAAGACAATCGGGTAGATGTGCCGCATCTCTCCGATCGCGACTATAACGACATCGTGATTCAAGTTAAGGGAGCGATTAGCGATGTACCTTTGATGAATGGGTTGGTCAATCCTGAACGCGACTGGCGCAGCTCCACCGAGGGGCAGAAATTGCTCAATTATGCCAATCGTTCTGAATATGATAAAGGTGTAATCTCCTCTGGGAAATCTGGTACGCTCGAAGTGGAATTCCTTTACGATGGGGGTGCATATAGAGGTGATGTTGGTATTTTTAGTCTCGATGGCATGGAAAACTATGCGGCGGGATCGACAGCCTTTATTGCAGAGGCAGCTCGCCGTGCCGCTAGTAACTCGACTCAAGGCTATGTATTACTCAGTGATACTACCGATGCTGCCAAGTTTACCAGTGGTTTAGATTGGGAATCGAACTTCAATGCAGGAACATTCAAAGGTACAAGAAGTCTTAACCTCAATCCTAATAGTGCCTATGGCGTTATCCAAGTTCCCAATGGTCGCATTAGCGAAGTGGTTGCCAATCCTGCGATCGATGGTACTAAGCGTCCTCTATTTTCTATGCTCGACAACAATCCCAGCCGCAGTTTCCAAATGGGGCGCATTGATGTGGGTAATGGTTCCTATGTGATTGCCCTTGAAGATCAGCGCCTTGATGGAGTCAGCGATCGCGATTACAACGATATTATCTTTCGTGTTAAGGGTGATATTTCCATTAGTGCTGATACCCTCGATCGTGTGATGGCTGACCGTAAAGATTGGCGATCGACCGACATGGGTAAAGCCCTCATCGACTATGCCAGCAATCCCACTGCTGCCACCACCACCCAGTCAATTTTCGGGTTTAGCTGGAGTGACACATTAAATGGAACTGATGCGAATGAATTTATTTCAGGTGGTGCAGGAAATGACATCCTGATTGGGGGCAAGGGCAATGATATTCTAGTTGGTGGGGCGGGGAATGACGTTTTCCAATTCAATCATATTAATGATGCTGGGGATACAATTCGCGACTTTGGTACTGGTGATATGCTGAATTTAAGAGGTGTATTTAGTTCAATTAATTACACAGGCACAAATGCGATCGCCGATGGTATTCTGCAATTCCAACAGGTTGGTACAAATACAGTTGTTCAGGTTAATGCTGATCCTCTAAGCAATAATTTGATAAACTTAGTAACCATCAGCAATACTAATGCCACGACTCTCAACAATAGCTGGATTTTCTAAATCAATACTGCGGACAATTTCAAAACCTCGTATCGCCGATCCTGCATAAGGATAGTATTTTGGTCTTCATTTAATGTCTGTTAGCTCAAACTCTAACAGCCATTAAATGAAGTTATTACTCCGTAATGGTTACAGGTTCGTTAAAAAAATGTCCGAAGTATTGCTAAATCAATACTGCAAATCCGATATTCGTGAGCCTGTCCAGTTTCTTACTTTTCAAGACATCTTTAAAAAGTAGACCAGACAGAGTAACCGCATAAAAAAGTCAAAGGTTAATACCAATTTAAGAAAGTGTGATCACACTTTCTTAAATTGGTATTATTTCCCAACAGGTCTATTAAAAAAATCCCCCTTAAAAAGAGGAATTTGGAAAGAACAGAACTTCTCAAACTTACGCTAAATATTTTTCTAGGGCAGCTTCCACAATATCCTTCATGGATGAGCCTTGAGTTTCCACCGCTTGCTTGAGCAATGTATAGGATTTGGCAGATAGAGTCACGCGATGTCTCACATCACGACGCTTGGACGCGGATTGGTCATCACTATCTGAATGCGGTACATAGTTTTGAGCAAACTCTGTGAGCTTCTCAATGCCTTGCCGATCGCAGAAATCACCAAAGCCCTCACCGTTGCGTCTTGATTTTTTGAAGAAGACAAACAAAGGCTCTAAACCCTTTTCTAAATTGTCGATATGCAAGCGCTGCACATAGGGCTTGGCAAGACGGGTGGAATCAAAATTACCGCCGAGCCATATTTGGTATTCATTCACCGCACTGCCAACAAAGGCCAGTTCCGCCATGTAAGGACGAGCGCAACCATTGGGACAACCAGTCATACGGGTAACAAAGGTTTCATTTTCTAGCCCCAGACGTACCAAAAGCTGACGAATTCTCGCTAACACACTGGGCAAAGCTCTTTCTGATTCAGCGATCGCTAGGCCACAGGTGGGGAAAGCAGGACAGGCCATCGAGTAACGCACTAAACTATCAATTTGATCAGGCGCTAAAACACCACAGCGATCGAGGATATGCTGAATTTCCTCTTTTTCATCGGCTGTGATCTCGGTAACTAGCAAATTGTGATTGGGCGTAAGTACAAAGTCATGCTGAAATCTTTCGCTAATTTCGCGCAAAGCTGTCTTTAGTAGCAGACCTTCGCGATCGCAAACCCGACCATTCTCAATGGAAATACCCACAAAATACTTACCATCGCCCTGCTCGTGCCAACCTAAATAATCTTGATACTTAAAAGGAGGCAAATCCCTAGCAGGTGCTAAGGGCTGGGGATAATATTCTGCCAAGACCTGCTTAAACTTATCGACACCCCATTCCTCAAGAATGTACTTAAAGCGGGAATGACGACGATTGTGGCGATCGCCATAGTCTCGCTGTACTGCCACAATTGCCTTGACCACATCATAGATTTGATCAGCAGGCACAAAGCCAATGCCATCAGCCAAGCGGACAATCGTGGCATCATTGTGGTGGGCGCGTCCCAAACCACCGCCGACATATACGTTAAATCCCTCTAGTTGTTGCTGGGCATCCAAAATTACCACCAAAGATAAATCATTGGTGAATAGATCAACGGAGTTATCCCCTGGCACCGCGATCGCCACCTTAAATTTGCGCGGCAGATACTGAGCGCCATAAATTGGCTCAATGGGATTAATATTGGTTTTGGCCGTACCAGTACCTTGTCGGTTCCGCGCCTCCGTTACCTCAGGAGCCTCAGAAGCCGTCACTGCCACCTCGCCATCTAGCCAAATATCATAGTAAGCCCCTGCCTGTGGAGCTAACAAATCCGCAATCTTAAACGCATAGTCACGGGCGTAATTATAGGCTGGCTGATTCTTAAAAGGAGCCGATGGAGCCATCACATTGCGGTTAATATCACCACAAGCTCCCACTGTCGAACCCATATGACGCGTAATATCAGCAATCACCGTCTTCAGATTTTGCTTGAGAATTCCATGAATCTGAAATCCTTGGCGTGTAGTAGTGCGTAAGGTGTGGTTGCCATACTGATCGCATAGGCGATCTAATGCTAAGTATAGTTGCCAAGGAATTACTCCCCCCGGACTGCGGGTGCGGAGCATCATGCTATATTGAGGAGCTTCTCCTTTTTCCTTCGCCTTTTCGAGGTCGCGATCCTTCTGTTGATAGGAACCATGAAACTTCAGAATTTGAATGCCATCCTGACTAAAAAAGGAATTGCTATCATTTAGCTCAGTGTTGATGGGGCCGCGCAAAAAGTTACTTTTTTGCTTGAGGACTTCAACCTTTGATATTTTGACAGGATTAAGTAAAGTATTGGTCATGGTTCCGCTATCAAGACTTGATGAATTTCTAGATCTTTGCCCCACCATTATACCCACATAAACACATCGGAATATTGTTTTTTCAAGAATGCTTTGCATAATTACATAAAACAAAAAGAGGTGAAAAGCGATCGCTTTCTACCTCTTTTTGTTTTATAAGAGAATGAAATTAGAAACTACAATCTAATCACTGTCCTTAACAAAACCAGAATAGGCTTCCATACCATGCTCTGAGATATCCAAGCCCTTGAATTCTTCTTCCGCCTCAACACGGATACCATTTGTAATGAGCGCAATTATATACCAAGCAATAAAGCTAAAGGCAACCGTAAAGCCACCAACCGCAGCAACACCGATTAACTGGTGCAATAGTTGCGTAAAGCCACCACCATAGAATAGTCCTGCGGCAGGGCCAGCGCCACCCTGTAACTTAAACCCATTGCCAATCACTGCATCGGGACCAACGGCAAACAGACCAACTGCCAAAGTTCCCCAAGTACCGCAAACGAGGTGAACAGAAGTCGCACCAACAGGATCGTCGATCTTGATGCTATCAAAGAAGCCTACAGCAAAGACCACAATTACACCAGCAACAGCACCAATAATTGCCGCCGATGGCAAAGTTACCCAAGCACAGGAAGCAGTTACTCCGACAAGACCAGCTAGTAGTCCGTTAACAATCATAGAAAGATCGGGCTTGCCAAGGTATAGCCATGCAGCAATTGTTGAAGCGATCGCACCAGTAGAAGCCGCAGTATTAGTAGTCAAGGCAATATGGGCGATTAAACGACCATCACCAACGGCCATAGTTGAACCTGGGTTAAACCCGAACCAACCTAACCATAGGATCAAACATCCAAGAGTTGCCAAGCTCATGCTGTGTCCGGGCATGGCACGGTTTTTGCCATCTTCTCCATAACGGCCAGAGCGAGCGCCAAGGATAGCCGCACCAATCAGTGCTGCCCAACCACCAGCCGAGTGTACTACAGCACTGCCAGCAAAGTCCCAGAAGCCCATATCAGCTAACCATCCTCCACCCCAGATCCAGTGACCAGTGATGGGATAAGAGATCGCCACTAGTAAGAAACTAAATATCAAGAAAGATACAAATTTAATTCTTTCAGCAACTGCGCCTGAAACGATCGTGGCTGCAGTTCCTGCAAATACTAGCTGGAACAAGAATTTAGCCTCTAATGGTACACCGGTCCAATTAAGCGCTCCAAATACACCCTTATAGGCATCACCAGTAGCAGGGCTATTATCTTCTCCACCTAAGAAAAATCCTTGTAAACCAATTAAGTTATTACCACTACTGTCACCAAACATGAATCCAAAACCGAGGATCCAGTAAGCAATGGTAGCGATCGCAAACACAATTAAGTTCTTGGCTAGGATATTGACCGTATTTTTACGGCGACAGAATCCAGATTCAACCAAAGCAAATCCAGCATTCATAAAAAATACTAGAAAGGCAGCGATCACTACCCAAAGCGTATCTAGTCCAACCTTGAGACCATCAACAGCCGCTTTCATTTCGGCCGCAGGGTCAGCAGGAGGCGCAGCAGGAGCTTGAGCTGAAGCTGCGTAAACCCAAAATACAGCAATAATTGCTGCTAGAGGAATACAAGCTGTCCAGTTTACTGAACTCTTGAGTTTCCTCTTTTGACTTGATTTGTAGACTAACACCTTAAAATTCTCCTCAATACGCTAACTTAGTCTGGGCAAATGCAAAGAATGTTAAGTTCCATAACATCAGACTAGGGGGTAGTACATTTGTATAAATCTATACTTTTCATTAAAAGCAATACCATTCACTAGCAAAAAAATCAAAAAATTTTAAACCTAGATATAATTCCTTGCAGAAGGTATTTTTAATATTAATGAAATAAAGACTGAGGGGAAAGTCGTAAAAAAGTAAAATAGCAAAAAGCGACATTAGCTATTCAGTTATCCGCAGTTCAGGATAGTCCCTCATCCTAGCCCTCTCCCAAAATGGGAGAGGGAAAACCCTTCTCCCTAGGGAGAAGGGATAAGAGCGTGTTTAAGAAGTTTTGATCTCCCTAAATCCCCCTTAAAAAGGTGGACTTTTTTAATCTTCCCCCCCTTTCATAAGGAGGTTTAGGGATCGTCCAGTATTTTTAGCCTATGCTTACACTTCTCAAACAGGCTCTAAGGATGCTGAATTAATCTTCAACCGCACCTTGATTTACAAATACACCAGAACCAAACTCACTACCGTAGGCTTCTTCACCATGAATAGGCAAATCAATTCCTTGCTCTTCGACTGAAGGGGAAACCCTTAGTTCCATGAATAACTTAAGCACTTGAAGAATTATGAAGGTAGCGATCGCTGCAAATATATAGGTCACAGCAACACCAACAAATTGAATCCAAATTTGACTGATGTTTCCATCCAGCAAACCGAGATTAATTACTTCACCCTTAGCATCCTTAAGCTGGTTAACGGTTTTAGTCGCAAATATACCAGTTAACATAGCCCCAACAGTACCGCCTACGCCATGAACAGAAAATGTATCAAGTGAGTCATCAAATTTTAATTTTGCGCGTAGGCTGACGGCCATAAAACAACAAACGGAAGTAATAGAACCAATCAAAATTCCGCCAATGGGAGTTACAAATCCCGCCGCAGGTGTAATCCCCACTAAACCAGCTAAGAATCCACTGGCTATACCAACAGCCGTTGGCTTACCACGCAAAACCCATTCAATTAATAGCCATGTCAAGCCACCCGCAGAAGTTGATACGGTAGTAGAAACAAATGCCACAGCAGCCACAGAGCCAGCAGAAAGCGCACTACCCGCATTAAAGCCAAACCAGCCAAACCAGAGCAGTCCAATTCCTAGTAAAACGTATGGAACGTTATGAGGTGTATGTGGTCGAGAAGCAAAGTCTTTGCGAGAACCAACGACTAAAACAGAAACTACCGCAGCAACCCCTGAACTAATGTGAACTACCGTTCCACCAGCAAAGTCTAATGCCCCAATTTCTCCTAAGAAACCTCGTCCCCAAACCATGTGAGCTAGTGGAGAGTAAACTAAGGTAGACCAAAGAATCATGAACCAGAAATAAGCCTTAAAGCTCATCCGTTCGACGATCGCCCCAGAAATAAGCGCTGGAGTAATGATCGCAAACATCATCTGGTAAACCATGAACACCGCATGGGGAATCGTGCCTGCATAACCAACAGGATCAACATCGTCAAACTTGACTTTATTTAAGAAAACCCAATCAAGACCACCAATAAATTTTTCGATACCTTGACCAAATTCAGGGGCTTTGATGGATACGTCAAAGGCTAAACTATATCCCCACAGCACCCAAGTCACACCAACAACTGCCATGAGCAATAAGCTCATCATCATTGTGTTGAGAACGTTACGGGTACGAACTAGCCCACCATAGAAAAAGGCAAGTCCGGGAGTCATCAATAATACAAGTGCCGCAGCTATCAACATAAATGCAGTATCACCAGAGTTAATTGGTGAAGCGGCTGGGGCGGTTACGATTGGAGAAGTGGTTGCTTGAGCCCAAGTTGGATCTGTAAAAGGAAAACTTACTAAACACAGGACTAGCAACGCACTCAGTATAAATTTTTTGATCACAAACTTCATCCTTTCACAAAATTTTTTGCCATCAAGTTAGGTCAGTCTCAGTCTATGTAAACTCTAGGTCTATGGTGCAGATTGGTGTCAGGTTGCGACCATAGAAACTAATTTAGTTTGTAGATTTATGCATAGACTCAAGCTCATGCTTGCCATAAGGGAATTATTTAAAGATGATCACACCAATATCGGAGAGATCAAATTGTATAAATTTTTACAAATCAAAGCCTAAGTCACCTAAATCCGCTATGCGTCAATGCAAAATTATTGAAGTAATAACAAAGATAAGAAAGCTATGGTTAAGTGAGTATTTCATCCTACATTCTGCAATGTCTCAAATTTTAATAAATGCGATCGCCTATAATACTCACTAGATAGCTAAGATACTTTTGCGGTGATCCCGATGCTACAAGTCGATCCCAAACATCTCCCCACTAGTGACGAATTACCCGATTCTGACGATACGCCTGTGGATAACGAAGACCAGAATTTTGTCCCAAATTTATTATTATTCTTACTGGAATATATTTGGAAAAATCGCGATGATTGGTACTTTGGTGTGGATATGGGGATCTATCACACCACTGGCGTAAGTCCTAGAGTTCCAGTAATTCCTGATGGATTTTTGAGCTTAGGAGTGGAACGCCGCAAAAATGGCAAGTCGCGCAGTAGCTATGTGATGTGGGAAGAGGATTATATTGCGCCAATTTTGACCTTAGAAGTGGTATCCCACAGCTATGGCGATGAGTATGAAAAGAAGTTAGATATTTATCGCAAATTAGGGGTTAAGTATTATGTTGTTTATAATCCGCAATTCTGGCGGCGCGATGGACATTTACCCTTTGAGGTTTATAAATTAGTTGATGGCGATTATCAATTGCAGATTGGTGAACCTCTATGGATGCCAGAAATCGGCTTGGGCATTGGACGGGCTGTATTACCAAGCGATCGCTTTAAACGTGAAGTTTTAAGTTGGTTTGATGAGCGAGGCGATCGTTACCTCACTGGTGAAGAAAAAGCTGATATCGAGAGGTATCGGGCAGATGCTGCACAAAAGCAGGTGGATCAGTTATTAGCAAAATTGCGATCGCTTGGTATTTCTGAATAACTATGACTAAGCAAATCGCGATCGACCTAAATGTAAAATAGGTTTAGCTCATATCATCGTGAAACCATGCCCGTACCCGTAGAACAGTTACTTACTCCTGAAATCCTGAAACCTGCCCGTTATCTGGGTAATGAGTTTGGCGCAGTGCATAAACCTTGGGATCAGGCGATCGTGCGCTGGTCGCTCACCTATCCTGAAATTTATGAGGTGGGCGCGTCAAACTTGGGACATATCATCCTTTACAGCATTATTAACTCTAAAGATGGGCAGCTATGCGATCGCGCCTATCTTCCTGCCCCCGATCTATCGGCAAAGCTCCGCGAAACTAAGACGGAGTTGTTTGCCGTTGAGTCCAAGCGATCGCTACGGGAATTTGACATTTTAGGCTTTAGCCTTAGCTATGAGCTAGGCGCAACTAATGTATTGGAAATGCTTGACCTTGCTCAAATTCCGATGACATGGCGAGAGCGCAGTGAGTTAAGTATTGAGGAATTTCCCTTAATCTTTGCAGGAGGACAGACCGCCACTTCCAATCCTGAACCCTATGCTGATTTCTTTGATTTCTTTGCTCTCGGTGATGGTGAAGAATTATTACCAGAAATTGGGGAAGTGGTGAAGGCGGCGAAGCTGGCGGGCAAAACTCGCCGTGAAACTCTGCTTGATTTAGCGAATGAAATTGATGGAGTTTATGTTCCTGAATTCTATGATATGGATGAAAGAACGGGAGCAATTAAACCTAATCGCAGTGATGTGTCGCCGCGCATTTTGCGCCGTGTGGCTACGCCAAGCCCTGAGCATAGTATCGGTTTAGTTCCCTTAATTGAGACTGTTCACGATCGCCTTGTGATTGAAATTAGAAGGGGCTGTACTCGTGGCTGTCGCTTTTGCCAACCAGGGATGCTTACGCGCCCAGCCCGTGATGTTGATCCTGAGAAGGTGGTCGATACGATTGAGAGAGCGATTCGGGAAACTGGCTATAACGAATTTTCGTTACTTTCCCTCTCTTGTTCTGATTACTTGGCTTTGCCATCGGTGGGAGTGCAGATTAAGAATCGCTTTAAAGATGAACACGTTACTTTATCGCTTCCTAGTCAAAGGGTTGATCGCTTTGATGAGAATATCGCCCATATGCTCCGTAGCGGCGATGGTCGTCAGCAGGGGCTAACCTTTGCGCCAGAGGCAGGGACACAGCGCTTGCGAGATGTGATTAATAAGGGCTTGACCGATGAGGAATTGCTACAGGGCATTAAAACTGCCTATGTTGAAGGTTGGGATAAGGTCAAACTCTATTTCATGATTGGCTTACCGACAGAAACCGATGAAGATGTGATTGGCATCGTCAATACGGTGGAATGGTTGCAAAAGGAATGTCGGCAAGAGGGAAGGAAGAAAATCTCTTTTAATCTCACGATTTCTAACTTCACTCCTAAGCCCCATACGCCTTTCCAATGGCACACTGTTTCTAGTGGCGAATTTGTGCGGAAGCAGCAGCTACTTCGTAAAGAGTTCCGCCGCTTGAGTAGCGTGAAGGTCAACTATACCGAAGTTCGCATTAGTGCGATGGAGGATTTTGTCGGACGGGGCGATCGCCGTTTGGGTAAAGTTCTCTATCGTGCTTGGCAACTGGGTGCAGGTATGGACTCATGGTTTGAGAATAGTGATAAAGCTTTTGGGGCATGGACACAGGCGATCGCTGAGGCAGATTTAGTGTGGGATGCGCCATCATTGAAGATGTCCGATCCTTTGCCTTGGGATCATATTGATACGGGTATTGATAAACAATGGCTGATCGAAGATTGGGAAAGAGCGATCGCTGCCCAAATAATTCCCGATTGTTCCTTTGGTGGATGTTCGGAATGTGGCGTTTGTGGCCCTGAATTTGGACATAATGAGGTAATCCCACCTCCCGAAGTGCCGCCGATTTCCCTAGAGAAGCCCAAAGTGCCGCCAAGGGTGCAACGGATTCGCCTCAAGTTTGGCAAATTGGGCGATATGAGTTTGATTTCCCACTTAGATTTGCATCGCTTCTTCCAACGGGCGGCAAGGCGTGCGGCTTTACCGATCGCCCATACTGAGGGATTCAATCCATTACCCCGCATTTCGATCGCTAAGGCGCTACCCCTTGGACAGACTAGCAGTGCGGAGTTTGTCGATTTCGAGCTAACCGCAACTCTACCCATTGAGGAATTTCAAAAGCGTTTTCAAGCGGAATTGGATGAGGATTTGCCCATTTATGCGATCGAGGAAGTGCCTGTTCATGCGCCTTCTCTAGATGCGATGCTAGAAGTGGCGGAATATACGCTCACCTGTGCTTTTATTACGCCCAAGGAACGCAATGCGGCGGATATTATGGATTTACTCGAAGGCGCAAGTTATTGTGTCCTTGCGGCTACTTCCATTCAAATGCCGAAGGTGTCGAAATCGGGACGCAATCAGATGCTAGAGTTACGCGATCGCTTGTTTACGATTAATGTAATTAATCCCGATCCTGAGTTTCCGAAGATTCATTTTATGGGAAGTTGCAAGCCTGATAGTAATCTCAAGCCTGAGTATGTGGTCTATATGATGAATAAATATCTTGCGGAGGAGGATGAGATTAAATTAGTCAAAGTCCACCGTGAATCAATGCGCTAAAAAATACTTTTGCAAGTGCTGCCTTGCAACACTTGCAAAAGTATCAATATCACTGATGTTACGTGGAACTCAGAGTATGAATCTCCTGCTGCTAGCAAAGCAGGGCAACCACGGAGGGATTGCCCCTACCTGAATAATTTAAATTTGGCGTAGTGCCCCCGTGCCAGCCCCAATCATCCAACATAGCAGGAATTCCTTCCACGTAACATCAGAATATCAAATACCTCTGGTAAATAACTATCAGTCAGCTAGGAGATAAGTATTAATATTTATCTCCTAACTGCTTTAAAGCAACTATATTGTTAACAAATAAACTCAATAAAAATGCATAAACTCTTGATTTTTAATGACGAAAAATTACTCCGTCGTGCGCTTACTCATCGCTCTTTTGTTAATGAAAGGCTTGATGAATTTGAACATAATGAAAGACTAGAATTTCTTGGCGATGCCATTCTTAATTTTATTAGCGGAGAATACCTATACAGGCAAAATCCTGAAATGCAAGAAGATGAAATGACACGCAGACGTTCTGCACTTGTGGATGAAAAGCAACTTGCTCGATTTGCAACTGAAGTTGGTCTAGATTTTAGAGTTCGCTTAGGAGAAGGTGCGAAAAGAGAAGGTGGATATACCAATCCTAATATTCTAAGCAGTACATTTGAAGCGGTTGTTGGTGCTTATTACTTAGATAATAATCGGAATATCGAAGTACTTCGCCCTCTTATAGAGCAACTATTTGAATCTGTACCAAAAGATGTCATGGTCGTACGCTCCAGTATAGATTCCAAAAATAAGCTTCAAGAATTTATACAGGCAAATGGAGCAACAAATCCTCCAAAATATGAAACTGAACAGATTGGCGGAATGTCTCATGCTCCCCAATTTCTAGCTAAAGTCTATGTTAATGGCAAAGTTTGTGGTGAAGGAAAGGGACGTAATAAAAAAGAGGCAGAGAAAGAAGCAGCAACGGATGCATTGACAAAACTCAAAAAGCGGGGATTGCTTTAGGTACTCAATGCTCGTAAGGCACTAGCAATTTGCCAAGAAATTTTAGAAGCTGTAGATCCATCTCTTAAAAACCTTGAATGAGTTACAATTTAGAAGCGATCGCCATATCAGAGACCCAAGGATCGAGTTGAAATTCCTCAGCTAAAAACTTAATAAAACAACTTACTTTTGCAGGATAGAAGCGATTGCGCCGGTAAACTGCATGAATAGGTAAAGGAGTTGGTTGATAGTCCTGCAAAACTAATTTCAGATTGCCTTGATACAGATCATCGCCAAACATCCATACTGGTGCAAGAGCAATTCCCAATCCTGATAAAACAGCCTCACGAATAGCTACAGAGCTGTTAGTCTGAAAACTACCTCCAACAGATACTTTGATCAATTCGTTATTTCCTTGAAAATGCCACTCATTACCAGTTGATAAACGAGTATAAACAATACAATTATGATTAATTAGATCTTCAGGAGTTTTTGGTTCTCCTGATTTCTCAAAGTATTCTGTGGTTGCTAAAGTAACGCGCCGAGTAGTTCCGATCCGATGTCCAATGAGTGAGCTGTCGGTATGATTGCCAATCCGAATTACTAAGTCCAATCCTTCTTCTACGATGTTCACAAAATTATCTGTCATCATCAAATTAATTTTGATATCAGGATAACGTTGCATAAAGGCTTTCAGTCTAGGGACAATCTGCATCTGTCCAAAAAGTACTGAACATCCAAGCTGTAAAGTTCCCACAGCTTTTTCTTTTCCTGTTAGACTTGCCTCTGCTTCCGCAACGGTTTCTAAAATTTGTTGACAATACTGATAGTATCTTTTACCTTCTTCAGTTAGGCTCAATTTAGTTGTAGAACGGACAAGCAATTGAGCTCCTAAATGTTTTTCTAGAGTAGCTATTTGTTTACTAATTGTTGGTTGTGTCGTTTTCTGTTCCCTTGCAACTGCCGAGAAGCTATTCATTTCGATCACCCTCATAAAACTTTGCATACAGGCAATGCGATCCATAGATTATTCCAAAATGGCATATAACATATTCTATTCTGCCTACTTCTCAAGCAAATCGTAATAGGTAATGATTTAATTGTTAAAATTGTTCACCAGACAAAAATGCTAAAGATTAAATCTCTCAGTCCTTTGTTTGCTCCTTTGGCTCTAGCTGGCGCGATTAGCATCGGGGATATTGCCGCGCATACCTTTATTCCACAACTGCAAAACACGATCATCGCTTCTGCGGAAATGACTGCCCAAGAGAAGATCGATATCATCACCAAAAATAAGGGTCAAATTGGGAATGGCGATCAACTCAGAAGATTTTTCTTTGGTGATTTGCTTCCTTTAGGCGTTCAACCAGGGGGAGCTGGTATGGTTGTTAATCTTTATAACAAGGCTAATGATGTTACCTTTTCGTACTGTGCGACCTATGATGTTGTGGTTGCAGTGAAAAAGGGTAAAGTAAAGTTATTCCCCGCAAATGAGGTCAAGTAATTACAGTATTTAGCTATCAAAACTAGTCATCCGAATTTTGATGGTACGGCTTTGCCGCACCATCAAAATTTGTTTTATTGATAAAAATTTGACGTTATTTATGGATTTATAAAATGGAACTAGAAGACTTTTTTGCTTTAATACATCCTGCGATCGCGGTGATCGTTGTATTTCCTTTGATTGGTATTGTTAGCCATCGAGCTTGGCAAGTTCGCCAACGTCGCCTGCAAGTAGTTAGCGGAGAAAAAAGCAAAATTCCGCCGATTGTGGGTGTTGAGCATGTTGAGATCGGTAACTGGCTGAGTATATCAGTCGTGGGTGTAGCTCTCTTGGGAATGGCTTATCCGATTATTTCTAGATTTTTGAGAAACGATACTTTCGCCAAGGAACCCACAAGGGCATTTTTTGTGATAGCTATGTTTATCGCCACCACTGCAACATTTACATTTTTATTTAAATCGAAGGTAAAAATGTGGCGTAACATTTTTGCGATCGCAACTTCGATTGGATTAATTGTCATAGGAGCGCAACCAGAAGTATTTAGAAGAGATAGTGAATGGTTCTTTTCGCATTACTACTATGGAATTGTGGCGGCAATATTAATGATTGTTTCAGTAGCTATCACTCAAGATATCTATAAAGACAAGCAAAATCGTTGGCGGTATATCCATATTATTCTCAATTGCTTTGCTTTGCTGCTATTTATGGGTCAGGGAATGACTGGTGCTAGAGATTTACTATCCATTCCTTACAGTTGGCAAAAAGAATTTCTCCGACAATGTGATTCTAAAACGAGAACCTGCCCCAAATCGACAACATCTTTTAGGAATGACCAAAGCTATACCTTCGCTATCCTTGAATTTCCAGAATTTCACGTTCTGAGCGATCGCTAAATTCTCACTAAAGCTCATGCAAATCAGTAATATTCAAAGAATCTTAAGACAAATTCCCAGCTATTTTTACCTTGCTATAGCAGTCTTAATTTTTGGCTCTTCAAATTCGATCACTCGCAAAATCGTTGAAATTGGGAAATACAATTTGGTCGATGGCAGAAATCCAATTTCTCTTTGCAATGTCCTATTTGTGGGAAATATTTGTGCGCTAGGATTGATGATCTTGATTTTTCATAAGCACTGGAATCGAGAAAATTTGGTGGCTTTAACTCGCAAAGACTGGCTTAGTTTGACTGTTACTGGTGTACTATCGGGCGCGATCGCTCCTGCCTTTGTTTTTACAGCTTTAGGAATAACCAATATTACCAATATTGTTTTAATTGGTCGAATTGAGCCGATTTTGACTTTAGCATTAAGCGTTTGGCTTTTATCTACTCCTCTGAATGCTTGGATAGTTTCTGGTTCTCTTGTTTCCTTTTTAGGTATTGCTATAACAGCATTCTTAAACTCTTCTGCCCAAAAGATATCTATGGGTGGCTTTCAGTTTGGCACTGGTGAAGTCTTAGTCACTCTAGCCGCTATTATCACTTCTATTTCTACTATTGTTAACAAATTACAACTGCGATCAATACCTATCGGTATTTTTATGATTTACCGTAATATTGTTGGCAGTATTATCTTTTTTTTGTTAGCAAATATTCTCTATGGGGCTGTTCATTTTATTGATATGTTTTCCCCTTTGCTGTGGCAGTTGATGCTGGTTTATGCATTCCTAATTGTTGTTTTGGGGCAGCTTTGTTGGTTAGCAGGATTAAAAAAAGCGTCTGTTACAGAACTAAATTTAGCAAGTTTATGCAATCCAATTATTGCAATTATTATGGCTTATCTGATTTTGGGAGAAGTGCCAACTCAGGCTCAATATATGGGAGGAAGTTTGTTATTAGTGGGATTTGTGTTTAGCTTTATTGGTAATTTCCGCCAAACTAGAATCAATCAAGATTTATTACCGCCCATTTTTCGGAAAGCGATGGAAACATTAACTCAACTTTTAATACCTTAAGATTAAGATTTAAACCCCATACAGGGTCATAGCATTCCCATACCCAAAACCTCACAACGCAACAACAATTTATCTGTGAAAAGCAAACAAGGTTCAGCGTTTGCGATTTAAAATAGTTGCAGAGAGTACAAAAATATTCGTGTAAATGCTAAATCCCTACACGATATTTTTTATGATTTTTATGATTTATTTAGGGTGTGTAAGTGATTAGCCGCCACCCCTGTGGACTATCCCCAACTGACGTTAAAATAATACGCACTGTCTAGCTATGGAGATTCAGCTATGCCGATCGCTTCAGTCAACCCAGTAACGGGGGAAGTCCTCAAAAGCTTTGCCCCCCTTACCGATGAGCAAGTTGAGCATAGGTTAAGCCTAGCCGATCGCTGTTTCAGGCAATATCGACATACTAGCTTTACTGAGCGTGCTAAATGGTTATGTCAAGCCGCCGAAATTTTGGAATCAAAAAAGACCGAATTTGCGATTATCATGACCCTTGAAATGGGAAAGACCCTCAAAAGCGCGATCGCTGAGGTCGAAAAATGCGCCCATCTCTGTCGTTATTACGCAACCCATGCACCGCAATTTCTGGCGGATACAGTTGCCCAAACCGATGCTAGTCGCACGATCATCCGCTATCAACCCCTCGGAGCCATCCTCGCTGTGATGCCTTGGAACTTTCCCTTTTGGCAAGTCTTCCGATTTGCGGCTCCTTGCTTGATGGCTGGAAATGTGGGGCTGCTGAAACATGCCTCGAATGTGCCTCAATGCGCCCTCGCGATCGCCGATATCTTTAGCAGTGCGGGATTTCCTGAAGGGGCATTCCAAACCCTGCTAGTTGGTGCAGAGCGAGTCGCCATGCTGATCGCCGATCGCCGTGTCAAGGCAGCAACCCTCACAGGTAGTGAACCTGCGGGACAAAGTTTAGCCGCAATCGCAGGGCATCACCTCAAGAAAGTGGTTTTGGAACTGGGCGGCAGTGATCCGTTTATTGTTCTTAAAAGTGCAAATTTAGAACTAGCCGTAGAGACTGCGGTGGCAGCTCGAATTTTGAATAATGGACAAACTTGTATTGCTGCCAAAAGATTTATTATCGAAGCGGCGATCGCCCCTCAATTTATTGAGCAGTTTGTGCAGAGGTTTAAAGCTCTCAAAGTTGGCGATCCAATGCAAAATGATACTGACATTGGGCCTCTGGCTACACCCCAAATTTTGCAAGAACTAGAGCAGCAGGTTAACCACACCATTGATCAAGGAGCAAAGGCATTAGTGGGCGGACATCGCCTCAACTATCAAGGCTCTAATCAAGGTAACTTCTATGCACCAACGATTTTGGCAGATATTCCCCTTGGTGCGCCTCCCTACAGCCAAGAGTTTTTTGGCCCTGTAGCTTCTGTTTTTGTGGTGCAAAATTTGGCAGAGGCGATCGCCTTAGCTAATAGTACTGATTTTGGACTAGGGGCGAGTGTCTGGACTAATGACGAAGCAGAACAGGAAATAGCGATCGAACAAATTGAAGCAGGTGCGGTCTTCATCAATGGTATGGTTAAATCCGATCCCCGTGTTCCCTTTGGTGGCATCAAGCGATCAGGCTTTGGTCGAGAATTAGGTGTTGAAGGCATTCGCGAATTTGTTAATATTAAAACCATTTGGATTAGATGAATATGAACACAGCCGAACTATTAGTCAAGTGTTTAGAAAACGAAGGAGTTGAATATATTTTTGGTCTGCCGGGGGAAGAAAACATGGCAGTTTTGGATGCCCTAGACAGCTCATCCATTAAATTTATTACCACTCGCCATGAGCAGGGGGCTGCATTTATGGCGGATGTCTATGGCAGGCTGACGGGTAAACCGGGGGTTTGTCTCTCCACTCTTGGACCCGGAGCCACAAATCTGATGACGGGGGTTGCCGATGCCAATTTGGACTGTGCGCCCTTAATTGCGATTACGGGACAGGTGGGAACTGATCGAATGCACATTAACTCCCATCAATATCTCGATCTAGTAGCCATGTTTGCGCCCGTCACCAAATGGAACGCCCAGATTGTTCGCCCTAGCATTACCCCTGAGATTGTCCGCAAGGCCTTTAAAATTGCCAAGGAAGAAAAGCAAGGAGCCGTACATATTGACCTTCCTGAGAATATTGCTGCTATGGAAGTAACGGAGAAACCCCTTGCATTCAATAGCGATCGCAGTTCCATGTATGCTTCCTATCGCAGTCTGACGGATGCAGCCCTCATGATAGCTCAGGCGGAAAATCCCCTCATTCTCGTGGGTAATGGTGCAATCCGTTCCCATGCGAGTCAAGCCCTTACCGACTTTGCCACAAAATTACAAATTCCTGTTGCCAATACCTTCATGGGTAAAGGTGTAATTCCCTATCACCATCCCTTAGCTCTGTGGTCTTTAGGATTGCAACAAAGAGATATTATTAACTGTGCCTTTGATGAAACTGATTTAGTGATCGCTGTCGGCTATGACCTGATCGAATATTCTCCCAAAAAATGGAATCCCGATGCCAAGATTCCCATTATCCATATTGGCGAACTAGCGGCAGAGGTAGATAGTAGCTATATGCCTGTGGTGGAAATTGTGGGCGATATTTCGGATTCACTAATGGAAGTAATGCACCGTTGCGATCGCTCCAATATGCCAGTTCCCCATGCCGTCAGCCTCCGTCCCCAAATTCTAGCCGCCTATGATCAATATGCCCGCGATGTCGAATTTCCCGTGAAGCCACAAAAAATTGTCTATGATTTGCGCCATGTTATGTCCGATGAGGATGTGGTGATTTCCGATGTGGGGGCGCATAAAATGTGGATGGCTCGTCATTACCATTGCGATCGCCCCAATACCTGCATCATTTCCAATGGTTTTGCGGCGATGGGCATTGCTATCCCGGGGGCGATCGCTGCTAAGTTAATCAATCCCACCCGCAAGATCGTGGCGGTGACAGGCGATGGCGGCTTCATGATGAATATGCAGGAGCTAGAAACGGCAACAAGGATCGGCACTCCCTTTGTAACTCTGATTTTTAACGATGGCGGCTACGGCTTGATCGAATGGAAGCAGAATATCCATTATGGAAAATCCGCTTTTATCAAGTTTGGGAATCCCGATTTTGTGAAACTAGCCGAAAGCATGGGCTTAAAAGGCTATCGCGTCACCAGTGCCGAGGATCTAATCCCCATCCTCAAAGATGCCCTCGCACAGGATATTCCCGCCGTGATCGACTGCCCCGTTGACTACAGCGAAAATTTGCGCTTCTCGCGCAAGGTGGGAGAGCTATCCTGTCCTCTCTAGGCTTTAGCTTTGCTCAGGGCTTCGACTTCGCTCAGCCACCGTATATCGGTGGCTGAGCGAAGCCGAAGCCCTAAATCTTATTTAAAACAACTATAAATATAAAACCTAAAACCCTGTGGCGCAGGCTGCGAGTGCGCCATAGATGCCCAGCTCTTATATGCCTACACTTTTGTTAATTGTTGTAAGCCAGTGAGCCAAGCGATCGCCTGATCGATACTAGTCAACTGCGCCACTGCATCGGGCAGGGCAGGACGCTGCACCATGATGATCGGAATTCCTAATTCCCTTGCGGCGATGATCTTGGCATAGGTGGCAGTGCCGCCACTATTTTTGCTGACGATCGCCTCAATCCGATAGTCGCGCAGTAATTGCCGTTCCTGTGCCAAATCAAAGGGACCGCGATCGAGTAGAACTTGGCTATGGGGCAGTTGCAGATCGGGGGGATCGATCGAGCGGATCAGATACCAAGTATCGGAATAAATCAGCGATCGCCGCAAAAATGGCTCTAGCTGCTGTCTGCCCGATGTGATAAATACCCGTTTGATCGACGCAGGAATAGCCTCTGCCGCCGCTTCCACCGTCGCTACTTCTATCCATTGATCACCCTCTACCTTTTCCCATTGGGGGCGCACTAACAGCACATGGGGAATCTGGGCTAAACGGGCAGCGATCGCGCCATTCTCCGTAATTTGTCCCGCGCAGGGATGGGTCGCATCAATCAGAAAATCAATTCCATTTTCCTGAAGATAACTCGCCAATCCTGTCGCGCCGCCAAATCCACC
>JANRII010000013.1:0-23854 GCA_033765135.1 Pseudanabaenaceae cyanobacterium bins.39 | reverse complement strand
ATCTCCTGCTGCTAGCAAAGCAGGGCAACCACGGAGGGATTGCCCCTACCTGAATAATTTAAATTTGGCGTAGGGGCTGTGCCCCCGTGCCAGCCCCAATCATCCAACATAGCAGGAATTCCTTCCACGTAACATCAGTTTTTAATTAGGTGAGCATCTTAAAACCTAAAACTAGAAATTGTTCCGTTCGCGTATCGTGTGGAATAATCTCTGGTTTTATAATTACAAAACTATGCCCCTAGCCAAGATGGAAGCAAATAAAGGGATAAATGCCAATCCGAGAATCTCTCCCCTAATCAACCAAACCAAACGCTTCGCTTGGGACTCACCCAGTTTAGGAGGCTGGCGATAGCGCAATCCCTAATCACCAAACGCCAACCCTGCTCAAGGCTTAACTCAGTCATATCCTTTTTGAGAGTATGACTCTCCAATACTAGCGCTCCAAACGCCACCATAAAACTAAGGTAATGCAAATATGCCGTAATTGCACTTGCCCACATGACTATTTCCTAACCATTTTTTCGATAGAGTGTTAGTGCCAACTCTATCACGACTCAACATGAGTATTTATACTGGCTATTATAAATTGGGTAATCCCAACCCCCAACTAGCATTACTTGCTATAGCAACAGCTTTCACAACAAAGGTTAAGAAGTATTAGTGCCGATCGCTATATAATTAGCCTAGATACAAACATTGCCCTTAAAAATTCAAATTAAAAAAATAGGATTACCATCATGGAAGTAAACTTTCTTGGACTTTTGGCAACCGTCCTTGCGGTATTTGTGCCGACTGTATTCTTACTGACTCTATATATTCAAACAGCCAGCCGCGAAGAAGGTCAAAGCAAATAAACCAACCAAGAATTTCTTCATAAACTCTTGGTAACTTTTGCAAAATCACGGTGCATTGCGCCGTGATTTCTGTTGATCAGTCTAATCAAAGCCATCAAAAATTTCTGTGGTTAACCCACCTCAAGAAATTGCCAAAGAATTATAAAAATCTGAACTTTAATTCCATCCCTTACCTAATTAAATCAATATTACTATGACTATTTCCGCCGAAGATATTAAAAAGCTTAAGAAAGAAGTGGGAATTGCGGCTGCCCAAAA
The DNA here is from genome assembly GCA_033765135.1 of Pseudanabaenaceae cyanobacterium bins.39. Taxonomy (GTDB): domain Bacteria; phylum Cyanobacteriota; class Cyanobacteriia; order Pseudanabaenales; family Pseudanabaenaceae; genus Pseudanabaena. The sequence continues at coordinate 22,742 of JANRII010000013.1, read as the reverse complement.
AGTGCAATCAGGAATGGTTGTTGGCTTAGGGACAGGCTCCACCACTGCCTTTGCGATTGAAGAATTAGGACGAAGAATTGCCGCAGGTGAACTTACAGATATTGTGGGTATCCCCACATCCTTTCAAGCTTCGGTGCTAGGCAAAAAATATGGCATTCCCATTCGTAGTCTTGATGATGTTGAGCACGTTGATGTGGCGATCGATGGAGCCGATGAGGTTGATCCTCAAAAAACTCTCATTAAGGGGGGAGGAGCAGCCCATACCCGCGAAAAGGTGGTTGATTCCCTCGCATCGCTATTTATTGTGGTGGTCGATGAATCTAAGTTAGTAGATCGGCTAGGCTCTACCTTTGAGGTTCCCCTAGAGGTACTGCCTATGGCGATCGCTCCTGTGACAAGGGCTGTAGAAAAACTGGGAGGCAAGCCAGAGCTACGCATGGGTGTTAAAAAGGATGGTCCCGTCATTACTGACCAAGGCAATATGGTTTTGGATGTCAAATTTGACGAGATTGCTGATGCTGCTAGTCTGGAGAAAACCCTCAATAATATCCCTGGGGTTGTGGAGAATGGGCTATTTGTTGGTGTTGCCGATGTTATTTTGGTAGGCGAATTTAAGGATGGTCAACCCCAAATTCGCGAAATTGTCTAATACCAATTTAAAAATCAAACCTAGTCAATTTTTTTTTAATTAAGAAATGGCGTAGCCATTTCTTAATTTGGTCTAGATATTCTGGGGAAGCTGATCTCTAAGGTGACGCTTCCCCAAACGATTACAGCTTTTCGCCACTAATAATAAACATCGGACTAACGGCGGCAAAAACCTGATGCGATCCCCTTGTTTCGAGGCGATTGACTGAAGATTGCACCACCTCTACATTTCTCGCTTGCAACTTAGCGAAACTGGCCGAAATTGCGTACAAACCTTCTAGGCTATTAGTTGTCGCGATCGCTCTGCCCCCAAAGGTCAATCGCTCCCAGCAATATTCCAAGGTATCTGATACTGACTTACCCCCTTCAATGCAAATGCGATCGGGAGCTTCAACTAGGTCTTGAAGACATTCGGGGGCATTACCCACCTTAATATCAACATTCCGAACTCCAAATTTTTGGCAGTTGACCGCCATTAGCGCTGCCACATCCTCATCTCGCTCTATCGCCACAATCTTCCCCTTAGCACAGAGCAAACCCACCTCAATCGGAATCGTCCCCGTACCAGCGCCAATATCCCACAACACCGAGTCTGAGCGCAGTCTTAACTGACCAAGAATCAACAGCCGCGTTTCGCACTTGCTCATCGGAATGCCTGGCAATCGATCAAATAATTCGTCAGGAATACCAGGAGTAATATATTGCCAAAGAGTTTCAGACATGATGTTCAACTAATAAGTTAAAAAAGCTGGCATTGCCAGCTTTTTCATTCAATATACCATTGACTCAGATCAATTCTCAGTACTGTAGCCGCATTCACTGGCTGTGACTTCAGTGGTTGTACGAAGTCGCAGCTTAGTTAAACAGAAGTTGCTGAACGCTTGCGTCTCCCTACACTAGAAGTAACTGAACCAGTGGCTTCACTGGTTGCTGATGCCTTGGTATTTACCTTCTCCGCAGCACCATTACTATTAGCCTTGACTGGCTTGAGGGTTACACCCAGAGCATTAGGCTTGGCGAGCGCTGACTGCACCACATTAGCAGGGGTCTGCAATAAAAATACAATCATGGGTTTGCTCTGCATCTGTTGCCGCAGCACGCGAGTCAAGTCCTTTTCCAATTGGCCACGCAAACCAACCCAATCTACTTCCAAAGAGCCAACATTGCGTGCGAAGTTGCCCCAGCAGTTTGCCAAAGAGTTATCGATCGCCTTAGAAACTGAAGCGATAATCTGCTCTCTCTCCATCGGCAACACCACACCACTGAGTTGAATATCAGGTACAGCCGAAAGCTTGCCATCAAGTCCAATCGATACAGCGATCGTGAAGATGCCATCTCCTGCTATTTGTTGGCGATCGCGCAAGACATCACCCTTGACCATGCCATCACGCGAAGAATCCACCAATTCCACACCAGACGGAACCTTATCCACAATGCGGATCGATTCCTGACAAACTTCAACCACATCACCATTTTCCGCAATCACAATATTTTCCGCAGGAACGCCCATATTTTCTGCCATCTTGGCGTGTTGCTTCAGCATTCTCAATTCACCGTGAGCAGGGAAAAAGAACTTCGGCTTTACTAGAGCCAACATCATCTTATGCTCCTCCTGAGAACCATGACCAGACACATGGATACCCTTATCCTTGCCATAGATCACACTAGCTCCTAGTGCCATGAGCTTATCAATAGTCCGCACCACAGGGATCGTGTTACCAGGAATGGGATTAGCCGAGAAGATTACCGTATCACCATTACGGATTTCTAGCTGACGATGACTTTGGTTAGCCATCCTTGTTAAGGCTGACATTGGCTCCCCTTGAGAACCAGTCGTCAAGATCAGAATTTGATCATCACGATAATGCCGCAAATTGTGCAAAGGTTGAAATAGATCGTCACGACATTTGATATAGCCTAGATTTCTCGCATGGGCAATAACATTGAGCATCGATCGGCCCACTACACCAACCACGCGCCCCTGCTTGTCTGCAATATCCAAAATCATGCTCACCCGATGTACCGATGATGCAAAGGTGGTGATAATAACGCGACCCGTTGCTGCCCGAATATAGCGCTCTAGGTTAGGATAAACAGCCCTTTCCGATGGCGTAATCCCTGGTATTTCCGCGTTAGTTGAGTCACTGATTAAAGCTAATACACCCTTTTCACCATGTTCGGCAAGGCGATGCAAATCAAAGAACTCACCATCAACAGGGGTATGATCAATTTTAAAATCGCCAGAGTGAATGACCACACCCGCAGGCGTATTAATGGCGATCGAGAAACTGTCGCAAATCGAGTGGGTATTGCGGATAAATTCTACGAAGAAGTTAGTGCCAACCCGCACCACATCGCGAGGCATCACACGGCGCAACTCCGTGCGATTTAGTACTCCAGCTTCACGGAGCTTATCTTCTAGCAATGCCATCGCTAACCGAGGACCATAAATTACAGGGATTTCAAACTGCTTCAAATGGAAGGAAATCGCCCCAATATGATCTTCATGACCATGAGTAACGATCATGCCTTTGATTTTATGTTTGTTTTCCCGCAAATAGGTCATATCAGGCAGCACCACATTGACCCCTGGCATCATATTGTCTGGGAAGGACAAACCGCCATCAAGCAACATGATTTCATTGTTGTATTCAAATACCCATGTATTTTTACCAATTTCATGAAGTCCGCCGAGGGCAATAATTTTGAGAGAAGGTGAGTTAGACATAGAAGTAATTATTTATTGATTAGGTTGATGTTTATATATGAGCGAAAACTGGTGAAAACTTATTTAAGGAACAATTTGCAGAAAAATAAAATTACAATTAACTGCGATTAGTAATGATTGCTGAGGCATCATCAAATGAGAATTACTTGGCAGCAAGAATAACTATCCAACTAACAGCTAATGCCTAAAAGCTAAAAGCTAACAGCCAAAAGCTAATTACCATCAGCTAAAATCCCCACTTCCTGCAAAACCGCTTTGATTTTCATTTCTAGATCAGCATTGCCCGCCACCAATGGCGATCGCAAAACCCCTGAATCTAATCCCTGTAAACGTAAAGCTAACTTCAGAGGAATTGGATTACTAGTCAGAAAAAGAGCCTTAAAGAGTGGAAATAGTTGCACATGGATTTGCAAAGCCTCCTCTACTTTTCCCTGAGCAAAGGATTGCATCATTGTTTGCAATTGCTTACCAACGAGATGCGAAGCCACACTGATCACCCCCTTAGCTCCAACTGCCATTAGAGGTAAGGTCAAGGAATCATCCCCTGAATAGATCGTAAATTCCTGAGGGGTAATTGCGCGAATATGACTCGCTTGATCGAGATCGCCAGTTGCTTCCTTAATACCTACAATATTAGGAATTTCTGCTAATTTGGCAACGGTATGGGGTTCCAGTTTGCACCCTGTACGCCCTGGCACATTATAGAGAATCATCGGCATGTCAGGATTTGCATTGGCGATCGCCTGAAAATGGGCATAGAGTCCATCTTGAGGAGGCTTGTTGTAATAGGGAGTTACCTGCAATGTCCCATCTAAGCCCAGATGAGCCGCTTTCTGAGTAGCAGCAATTGCCTCAGATGTGCAGTTAGAGCCAGTACCCGCAACAATCTTGGCTTTACCCGCAACTGCCTGCTTGATTACAGAAAACAACTGATATTCTTCATCCCAACTAAGGGTGGGAGATTCTCCAGTTGTACCACAAATGACAAGGGTATCTGTGCCTGTGTCCACAAGATAATGCGCTAGTTTTTCAGCTTGAGCATAGTCCACCTTTCCTTCATGATCGAAGGGGGTAATCATTGCGGTCAATAGTCTGCCAAAATCGATAACACTCATAGATAGAGTTGGGGAAAAAAGTAAAGGAAAAAGTAAAAGAAGAAAGCTAAAAAATAATAGTTAAATCAGCATAGGGTTAGATTTGGATTGAACTAGACTAGAGATTTAGCAATTAATAACTCAGCAATCTGCACAGCATTTAAGGCTGCACCTTTGCGGATCTGATCTCCACAGAGCCATAATTCCAATGCATGGGGATGGGAAATATCCTGACGAATTCGTCCCACCAACACATCATCTTGACCACTAGCATCAATGGGCATAGGAAAGTAATTTTTGCTAAAATCTTCCACCAGCTTCACCCCTGAGGCATGGGTTAAAATGTCCTTGGCTTTGGAGACATCAAAGGGTTGATGGAATTCTAAATTGATCGCTTCAGAATGCGCTCTTAGGACTGGTACTCTGACACAGGTGGCAGTGATTTGAATATCGCGATCGCCTAAAATTTTACGGGTCTCATTGACCATCTTCATCTCCTCTTCACAGTAGGAATTCGGAGTCATTGGTGAGTTGTGGGGAAATAGATTAAAGGCGAGAGGATAGGGGAGAACTTCAGGATGTACTGGTTCACCATTCAAAATTGCCTTGGCTTGCTGTTTTACCTCTTCCATTGCCCTTGCCCCTGCACCACTGGCAGATTGATAGGTAGCGGCAACAATCCGCTTGATCGGCTGTACTTGATGCAATGGATAAATAGCAACGGTCATCAAGATGGTGGTGCAGTTGGGATTGGCAATGATGCCTTGATGTTGGTTGATATCTTCAGGATTTACCTCTGGGACGATCAGGGGAATGTCGGGGTGCATCCGAAAGGCGCTAGAGTTGTCGATAGATACGGCTCCTGCTTTGGCGGCGATCGGTAGCCAATGCTTGGAGATACTACCCCCTGCGGAAGCAAGTACAATATCAATACCATTGAAAGAGTCGGGACTGACAGCTTCGATAGTAAGGCGATCGCCCCCAAAACTGATGTGCTGACCTGCTGATCTCTCCGAAGCTAAAACCTTGAGCTTACTCAAGGGAAATTTCCGTTCCTCTAGTAGAGCCAGTAGCTCTGTACCAACTGCGCCTGTTGCACCAAGAATTGCAACGCTATATGTTTTACTCAATGAACCTCCAACAATAAAAACATCAAAATTGATTAGTTAAATGGGAAAACTCGTGATTATTGAATCTGAAATATTTTTAAGGATACTCCTTACAACCGTTTATCCTTGACAATAGATCAGTTAATCAGTGATGGGACAGGTATGAAGCTCTTGATACTTTCGCAACTTTCTGTGTGACTAGCCACTCAAGAGTTTGTACTTGACAGTACTATTATTAAGTTAACCATATATTAACAATATTAACAAAATTTGCAAGTAATTCTAGTCTTTTTTGGGTAGTCATTTTTGAGTGCGGACTTTTGCAGGTGATCTAGACTATGGCCCCGTAAAAATTGCATCTTCTACATCTTGACGGCTAAGAGAATAGGGAAAAGCCCGTTGAATCTCTTTGCTTCCCGCATTTTCTTGAATATATCTAACGCGGATATCTTCGATGTCCATGACAATCTCAGCCTGCCATGAGGGGCGAGCTACGCGCCAAACATTAGGATTGTTTTTATCTTGGTTGCATCCTTGCTGGTTAAGCCAAGCTTCTAGGGCTGGGAGGGGATGATTGTATAGAGGGGTGGAAGATGGAGGGAGTGCCATAGATGAGAGTCGGCAGATTATGGGTAACAGGTAATAGGTAAAAGGTATAGGAATCCTAGATTGAATCCTAAATCTTCGGGTAACAGCGAGTCACCGCGCAACCAAGCCAGTAGGACAGCTAGGACTAAACAGAGTATTAGAGTAGCACCTATTAATAATAGTGCAAATAGTTCACCGCCTGAGAGGGGACGTTCGGTGGGTAAACCGTCATCATCTATGGTTTGTAGGTTTCTGGGAGTAGGCTTGTTAACTAATGGCGAGAGGATTGTGCTTGAGACATTATTTAAAGATTCATTTTGATTTGTGTTACTGCTGTATTGATAGCGTGAAAATTGAATGAGGCGATCATAGGTATTACGGCGTTCAGGATTGCTGAGGGTGGCGTAAGCTTCGTTGATTTGACGAAAATTTTCCACTGCCTCTTCTTTCGGTAATTGTGTTGTGTCAGGATGGTAAAGTTTACTGAGATCTCGGTAAGCGCGACGAATCTCAATTTCGCTTGCCCAAGGAGTAATACCAAGGATTGCGTAATAGGTTTTTGACATAATGTATTAGGTTATGTTGCCTCTGTTCATTGTTTGTCTAATATTTGTCCACTGTTTAAAATTTAAAATTGTGCTATCTCCATGCCTTGGACTCGCATTATTAGTGCTTTATTAGTTGTGCCACTTGCATTGACGGCGATCGCGATCGGCGGTTGGGCGTTTACGGCAGTATTTGCACTGTTGGTGGTGTTTGGTGAGCAGGAATATTTTGAGATGGCGCGGGCTAAAAGTATTGTGCCTGCCAGCAAGATCACAATTACTGTTAGTTTAGCATTACTAATTGTGTCGCAGGTACGGGTGGACTTAGCAGATGCGGTGATTCCGATCGCGGGAACTTTCATTTGTTTTTATTTGCTGTTTCAAAACAGGATGGCAACTATTTCTGATATTTCCGCCTCGATTTTAGGCTTATTTTATGGCGGTTATTTGCCCAGTTTTTGGGTACGCATTCGCGGTATTGCCACTGATACGCCCTTTGTTGTGAGCGACCATTTACAACAGTTTGATTTTTTCAATTATTTGCGCGGTCTGGATGCCCTTTCGTTTTTACGAATTACTTTTCCTGTGTCCTATGGCAGTATTTATGTGCTGATGGCATTTTGCTGTATTTGGGCTTCGGATGTGGGGGCTTATATTTTTGGTAAAATTTTGGGACGGACAAGGCTATCGGATATTAGCCCTAAAAAGACTGTGGAAGGCGCGATCGCAGGTCTGCTCTGCTGTATGGTAACGGCAATTTTATGGTCTTTTAGTATTGGCTGGCATCAATGGTGGCTAACGGGTGGCATTTTAGGGCTTTTGATTGGTATCGCTGGACTCTTGGGCGATCTGACTGAATCCATGATGAAAAGGGATGCTGGGGTCAAAGATTCTGGTCAGATTATGCCAGGTCATGGCGGTATCCTCGATCGCGCCGATAGTTATGTTTTTACTGCGCCGTTGGTCTATTACTTTATTACTTTAGTATTGCCACTTGTGCGTTAGTAGCAAACTGTTAGAAGCAGTATAGATAATTTTAATCAGAATAAATCAAGAATAAATTTAAGGGATTTAGGTATGGCGTATAAAGTTGGGTTTGGACTAATTTGGGTCATGTTTGGGGTGTATGCCTTTGTGCTGGCTCCACCCGATCGCCCTGATACTTTGACCCTGATTCAAAAACTAGTGCTTGGAGATTGGCAAGGTATTAATGCCTATATTGTGGCGCTCTTTAACTTGATGGGCGTATTTCCCCTTGTATATGCCAGTATTTTGGCGAGTGATGGCAGAGGACAAAAAATTCCCGCTTGGCCTTTTGCCGCCTTGTCCTTTGCGGTGGGAGCCTTTGCATTGCTGCCTTACATGGCATTACGCGAACCTAATCCAGAATTTGTGGGTCAGAAGGGACGCTTACTCAAATTTTGGGATTCGCCTTGGGTGGGAGTGGCGATTAGCGCGATCGCAGGTTACTTCATCTATTTTGGGGTTGAGCATGGTAACTGGGCGGACTTTGTGCAGCAATGGCAGACCAATCGATTTATCAATGTGATGAGCCTCGATTTCTGCATGTTGTCTTTGCTGTTTCCTTGGTTGCTCAGTGATGATATGGAGCGTCGTGGCATGACAGACGATCGCTATGCCAAGTTTTTTACAACTGTGGCTTTGATTCCCTTAGTGGGTGCTTTGGTTTACCTGTGCTGGCGATCGCCCTTGATCGAAAAACTAGAGAGCAGCAATATCAGCGATCATGCGACTAGCCTGTGAGCCATAGCCGCCACCAAACAGGTTGAAATGATTGAGGATGTGATAGAGGTTGTATAGTTTTTTGCGTTGTCCATAGCCGCGATCGAGGGGATAACTGGCGTTGTACGCTTGATAAAACTGTTGAGGGAATCCGCCAAATAATTCGGTCATGGCTAGATCAACCTCGCGATCTCCAAAGTATAGGGCGGGATCATAAATAATAGGTCTGCCATCGACAAAGCCTACATTACCACCCCACAGATCACCATGCACAAGGGCTGGTTGCGGCTGGTAAGTGGTAAATAATGCAGGTAATTGGAGGTAAAGCTCGGTATCGGTCACTGGCGATCGCCAACCCTTCCGCCTTGCGAGATGCATCTGAAATCCTAAACGATGCTCAATCCAAAATTCGAGCCATTCTGGAGTCCAAGGGTTGGGCTGAGGGGTGGAGCCAATGGTGTTATTGCGCTCCCAACCAAATCCGCGATCGCTCACCACACGATGCATCGCCGCCAACTGCTGCCCCATCGCTGCCCAGTCTGGTCTGCCCCCTAGCTCCAAATTTTCCAGCACCAAATAGGCACTGTTAGCCGTAATCCCCCAACAAATTGGTTGGGGCGCATCGATGGTTTTAGTGGCGATAATCTGCTGTAACGCGATCGCTTCGGCCACAAACATATCAAGGCGATCGGCTTGGTTGACCTTCACAAAAAAATTAGCTGTGCCATTAGCTGTGCCATTAGCTGTGCCATTACTTGACGTACCAGATAAAACAAAGGATTGATTGATACAGCCCCCTGATTGCGATCGATAACGCACATTCTGCAACTGCTGCCCCGTTGCCTTGGTAATAGCGATCGCGATTTGCTCCCACATATCCATGATTTATCAGAAAAATGGGTTTAAAACCCCGTCTTTCTAGGACGACTTTGGATTAGCCTAAATATCTATACTACAATATGTAGCGTAAGACTTTACAAATCCATGCTGGTACTTGAAGCAAAACTAAAAGGCAAAACAGAGCAGTACAGTCTCATAGATGAGGCGATTCGTACCGCTCTGTTTGTGCGTAACAAGGCTTTGAGGCTATGGATAGATGTAAAAGATAGCGATAAATACGATCTCAATAAATACTGTGCTGTACTTGCTAAAGAGTTTGATTTTGCCAAAAAGTTGAACTCACAAGCAAGACAAGCTAGTGCAGAAAGGGCATGGTCAGCAATTAATCGGTTCTTTGAGAACTGCAAAAAGAAAGTATCAGGCAAGAAGGGTTTCCCAAGATTCAAGAAACATGGTCATTCTGTTGAGTACAAAACTACAGGATGGAAGCTTAGTGAAGATCGGAAATACCTAACCTTGACTGATGGATTCAAGATCGGCAGACTCAAACTAATTGGTTCCCGTGACCTAAACTTCTATCAGATTGAGCAAATTAAGCGTATCAGACTGGTAAAACGGGCTGATGGTTACTATGCTCAGTTCTGTGTTGATGTTGAGCGTAGAGAAGAGATAGCACCATCAAAAACCACGATTGGTTTAGATGTGGGGCTGAATCATTTCTATACCGATAGTAACGGTCAAGTAGTAGAGAATCCTAGACTGCTTAGAAAGTCAGAGCGTCAACTGAAAAAGTTGCAGCGTAAAGTATCTAAGCGTAAAAAGGGATCGGCTAATCACCGTAAAGCAATTAAGCGGTTAGCCAGAAAGCATTTGCAAGTATCAAGGCAGCGTAAAGACTTTGCAGTAAAAACCGCAAGGTGCGTAGTTCGGTCTAACGACCTGATTGCCTACGAAGATTTGCAAATTTGCAACATGGTTAAAAATCATAAATTAGCTAAGTCTATCAGTGATGCAAGCTGGTCTATGTTTCGCCAATGGGTTGAGTATTTTGGCAAGGTGTTTGGCAAGGTCACGGTTGCTGTACCACCTCAATATACAAGTCAGAATTGCTCAAACTGCGGTAAGCAGGTAATCAAAACACTGAATGAGCGTACTCATCACTGTTTGCATTGCGGTACTGTATTAGACCGTGACCACAATGCGGCTCTGAATATCTTAGCGAGTGGTCTAAATATGGCTGGGCAAGCCAAAATTAACGCCTGTGGAGAGTTCGACCTCTGCCAAGTTGACGTAAGTCTGCTTGGTAAGTTGTCTCGATGAATCAGGAATCACCGTCCGTTCTACGGTGGGGAGTGTCAAAAGAAACTATACGCAAAGTCTAAATATGTCAAAAATAAAATAAATCAACTTCGCGCTCTCCTTGAGTCCATCCTCAAAGAGACAATTTCGCACTAACCCTCTCACAGGTGAAATCATGATGAACAACATTGGCAAATATCGCTTTGTTTGCACCCTGACCCTTAGCGACATCTTAGGACAAGTCATCGTTTGGCTAGGAGTTATTTTTGCTGCCCTAGCATCGGCACTATCCTTAATGAGTAAACCCATTTACTCCTTTGGGGCAGTTGGTTTAATTGTGGTTACTTCTTTACCCTTTTTGCTATTCACCTTCGTAACCACCCTCTTTAACCACATTGATATTGTTCCACTGACCGAGGAAGAAATTCAGGCCAAGAAATCCCAAGTTTCAGGAGTCCGCAAAACCACTGTCAAAGCTTAGGAGCATCTCAATATCAAGATTTTTTGAGTAATTGCCGTACTAACTAACGGCAGTTACTCAAAAAATCTTGATCTAGTCCAGATGATCGAGTATGGCTTGACTATAGACATTAGAGGCATTGTCTGATAGATCATTAGCAAAACATCTAGGATGGAAATTCAAATACTGTGCGACAGATTAATTTTGTAATCATTTTTGCTTTTGCCTTAGCATTAGTTTTATTTTCACTGCAAAATACAACTCCAGCCACCATTCAGCTAATACCGCCTATTAAATTTGAAGCACCGATCTCCGTAGAACTGATTTTGGCAATGGGCTTAGGCGCAACCTTGGCATGGCTATTTAGTGTTTGGTCGGGTTTGCAAAGATCGCTCGAAATGCGTAACAAAAACCAGCAAATTCAAAACTTGCAAGAGACTGTGCAGAACTTGAGCGTTGAGATCGAACAACGTAAACGTCTAGTATCAGCTTCGGCGATCGATGTCGAGATTGATGAAGAGAAGCCTCAGAGCTAATCTTGCGCTTATATTGCGCCGATATGCGCCGATATTTTTAAATACTTGCTTCTTGGGAGCTACATGACCCCATCAATTTCTGAATCTGTTACTAAAGATGCCATTGCCCTTCTCATTGACCTCACCGAACGAGGAGAAATTGACCCTTGGGATGTGCAAGTAATTGATGTGGTCGATCGCTTTTTGTCTAGGCTCATTGTGAGCGATCGCCGCGATCTCTATGAATCAGGACAGGCGATGCTCTATGCTTCGATGCTGGTTTTACTCAAAGCCAACTCCCTAGCGGATGAACAGGCCAACTATGAACGGGATGCTGACACTGATGAAATTGATCATGATAGCTGCGAAGATACCGTTGATTTAGCCCTGCAAAGCTTGCGACTCCCTGCTAACTATGATCAGCGTTTACGCCGTTTACCAGTGGCTCTGCCTCCCCAAGCACGCAGAATTACGTTAACGGAGCTAATAGCCCAAATCGAAGCCATATCGGAGGTGGTTGATCGCAAAGGGCATAAACCAGCCAAACGTCCGATGCAGGGGAAAGTAGCGCGTAAGGCGGCCATGAAAGCGATCGCTCAACTCGCCCACAAAGAAAATCTATCGGAGATGGTGGAAGAAATAGAACGCTATTTTAGAAAACATCCCAATCAAGAAATAGAAATATCTGAACTAGCTTCTGTATTTAATGATCGTGTGGGAGTGTTTTGGGGGCTGTTGCTGATGTCTGCCCAATCTAAAGTCGAACTTAGCCAAACGGAATTTTATGGCAAGATCCAAATTGTACCGACCCTCCACGACTCCTCTGGCACCAATGAAAAATTACTTAATCTGCCCAGTGATCTGCTTCCCCTAGAAGCGATGCAGTTAAAATTATTTCCTGAACTAGCCACAGAATTAAAGGAAGTATCATGAATTTTCACCATATTAAGCATCAACTTGCACTGTCGAGATTACAGAAATCTAGATTGCGTACATCCAGATTAGATAACTATGGTCTTACTTTGATAAAGATCGCGATCGCCATAGGCATCGGCTCTATCAGCTATTTTCTCCCTAATCAATCCAGTCAAGCACAAAATCCTACCAATGCTTCCATCAATCCCTATCGTCCTATTCCCGTTAATTTAGGTATTGATTTAGAAGATATTCTCACGGATAAAGATATTCCCACAGGTCAAAAGGGATTTGCCCGTGATTACATCATCTCCGCAAACAAAGACGAAAGAATTGAAGTTTCTGTTAATTCCAAGAGCTTTGATACAGTTCTCAGTCTCTTAGATCGCAAAGGTGAAGTAATTGCCGAAAATGACGATGCGTCTAACAGCGAAACAAACTCATTGATTTTTTTCCGTTTTCGTGAATCAGGTCAATATATCATTCGTGTTTCTTCGTTTGGTGGTAGCAGTGGCGGTAAGTTTACGTTACAAGTTAACCGCTTACAGGTTGTGAGGTGATGAAAAGCTGATATATTGACAGTATAAATTTAAGCAACTGTCTATGGATACAGATAGCCTAGCTGTTTATAGTCTGCTGGAGCAATTGCGAGGATACAGCCGTAAGCAATTTACGGGAAAACTAGAAATCCATACTTCTATTGATATTAAATGGAATATTTATTATTGCCATGGCAGACTGGTATGGGCGGTGGGCGGTGAGCATCATTATCGTCGCTGGTATCGCATTATGGCTCAAAATCAATTACAGGTTGATTTACAGAAGCTATCGTTTCGTACCCATGAAGAGATAAAGCTTTGGGAATATCATGTTTGGGTCATCTTAATGAAACGCAATAGCCTGACTCGCGATCAAATTACTCCCATCATTGAGCAGTTTATTCAGGAGGTCATGTTTGACATTATCCAGTGGGCAGCCCATGAAAAAGTTACATACTACTGTGATTTTGAAGAAGAAATAATGCCCACCATCTGCTTAATTCATGCGGAGAGTGCTTTTGATCAAGCCTACCAAACATGGATGGCTTGGCGTAAGGCGGGGATTGCTGACTTTTCGCCTAACTTGGCTCCTTGGATTAAACGTCCTGATCAGCTCAAGGAAGAAACTTCAGAACTGACCTATAAAACCCTAGTGACTATTTTGGATGGACGGCGATCGCTCCGCGAACTATCGGTCTGGTTAAAAAGAGATCTATTTAGCCTAGTGCAATCACTAATGACTTACTACTATCGAGGTATGGTGGGACTCATGGAGGTTGCTGATATTGACTCACCAGTTGCGGCTTTAGCACCTCCCTCTGATCAATTGCGACTCACAGACAATACAGCAGATTCATTACCGCGAAAAGAAGTTAAGCCCCTTACGCGACCTCTGATCGCCTGTGTTGATGATAGCAATCAAGTCTGTGCCACGATGGAACAAATTATTGAATCTCTAGGGTTTGGCTTTTTAGGAATTCGAGAAGCGATTAGAGTTTTACCAATTCTTGTGGAACAGAGACCTGAAATGATCATTCTGGATTTGGTCATGCCGATTGTGAGCGGTTACGAACTATGTAAGCAAATTCGGCGTATTCCTGAGTTTAAGGATACTCCCATTCTCATTTTGACTAGTAACGATACACTTGTTGATCGCCTAAGAACAAAGTTGGTGGGAGCCACTGCATTTATTTCCAAAACTTCAAGCCACGACAAAATTGGCAAAGAGATTGCTAAATATATTAGTAACTGATGTTACGTGGAAGGAATTCCTGCGATGTTGGATGATTGGGGCTGGCACGGGGGCACAGCCCCTACGCCAAATTTAAATTATTCAGGTAGGGGCAATCCCTCCGTGGTTGCCCTGCTTTGCTAGCAGCAGGAGATTCATACCCTGGGTTCCACGTAACATCAGTTAAGAAATGGCTACGCCATTTCTTAATTTGGTACTACCTGACAGAGTTGTTGCGGTAATTGTTTGATAACACGCTGAAAGGGGGCAGGATTGTCCAAACCTTGAGATAAGACCAATGCGCCCTGAATGGCGATAACGGCATCTTCTCCCCGTTGCTGGGCAAGAGTTGCATCCATCCCAGATTCTGTCAGTACCGTGGCGATCGCTTCAATCCAACCAAAGAGTATCTCTCTGACCTGATCATGAAACACATCACGGGCGGAACCCATTAGCAAAATGGCAAAGAGGCAAGGTTGCTGTCCTCCCTCATAAACCTCATTAACGCGATCGCACATTAACTGCAAACGGGTTAGTGGCTCACCCGATCTGCGAATAATTTGCAGAACATTTTCATCTAACCAGCATTCCAGATAATCCAGCACTGACTCAACCATTTCATCCTTACCTCTGGGAAAGTGGTGGTAGAGACTGGCTTTGCCCAATCCAGTTGCTTCAGAAATTTTGGATAGGGTAGTTCCATCATAGCCATACTGCCGAAAAAGACTCAACAGGCAAGGAATATAAGTGCTTTTAGGCATGGGAAATTATTTTGAACTCAGCCATTGACATTATACCGAACGAACAGTACATTAAATATATACCGAACGAACGGTACAGTTTTCTTGAATTTATAGCTGCTGCCATGCTTGCAGTGTCTATAGCTATAACAAAACATTCCCTAACACAGAAAATAATCATGATTCAGCTCTACGGTCACGAACTATCGGGTAACAGTTACAAAGTCAGGTTGTTTTTAGAACTTCTCAACCTCGACTACGAATGGATTAAAGTAGACCTGATGGCGGGTGAACACAAATCGCCAGCCTACTTAGCACTCAACCCCTTTGGACAAGTTCCTCTACTGATTGATGGCGATACAAAGCTTGCCGATGCTCAAGCAATTCTGGTTTATCTTGCACGACAGTATGGTAGCGATCGCTGGTTACCAATAGAGGCATTGCCACTAGCACAGGTATTGCGTTGGTTATCGACCACGAGTGGAGAAATACGGCAAGGGCTAGAGAATGCTCGATTGTATTATCTATTTGGGGCAACCAGTATCAACATTGAACGCGCACACCAAAAGGCAGAATATATTCTGACCCAACTTGACCAACATTTTCGTACTCATACTTGGCTAGAGTTTGAACGTCCAACGATCGCCGATGTAGCTGTCTTCCCCTATGTTGCTCTTGCCCACGATGGCAAAATTGACCTAGCTCCATATCCCCATGTGATTGACTGGATTGATCGCGTCAAACAACTTCCCAATTACATTCCAATGGCAGGTCTGTAGCTCAATTGATTACATCTCAAATGGAGAGAACGCACAGTGACAAACTCAGGTTGGTCAAAGACCGAATCGCCTTTCCATTCGGGTGAACTGATAATTCAGAACCGATTGGGTTTACAGGAAAAGATGGACAAGCAAGGAAGGCGGGTCATTCGGGACTATCTCCCCGATCAGTTTCGTCAGTTCTTTGCCCAACTACCCTATATTATTGTCGGCACAGTCGATACCGCAGGCAATCCTTGGGCTTCCATTTTAGTAGGGACTTCAGGCTTTCTCTCCACACCAGACGAACGCACTTTGAAAGTTGCTGCCCACGCCTTATTTGGTGATCCTTTAGCCGCAAATCTGACAGAGGGTATCGACATTGGCTTTCTGGGGATTGAACTGCCAACTCGTCGCCGCAATCGAATGAATGGAATTGTCCAAGCAATTCATCCCGACAGCTTTGAGGTGCATGTTCGCCAAAGCTTTGGCAATTGCCCCCAATACATTCAAGCCCGTCAGTCTGAGTGGAGCAGAACAGATCCAAGTACAGCCAAATCTCTACATCAGATCAAGCATTTGGGTGAAATAGAACAAGCCATGATCACGATGGCTGATACCTTCTTTATCGCCACCGCCAATCAATCTGAATTAGCTGGTGCTGCTAGTGGGGTTGATGTCTCCCATCGAGGTGGAAAACCCGGATTTGTCAAGATCGAGAATGATTGCACCCTCACTATTCCAGACTTCTCTGGTAATCATCACTTTAATACCTTTGGCAACCTTGAGTTAAATCCCCATGCTGGACTCTTGTTTATCGACTTTTCTGAAGGTGATTTACTCTACTTGACAGGCACAGCCGAAGTTATTTGGGAAGGAGCAGAAATTCTGACCTACGCGGGAGCAGAACGCTTATTGCGTTTCCATTTACAAACAGGCTACCATGTGAAAGGTAGTCTCCCTCTGCGCTGGTCATCTCCAGAGTTCTCACCTTTTCTCAATTCTACGGGGTCTTGGTAATCACGTTACCCTTTCTATCTCATACTCAATCTCATACTCAATTTATTAATCAGGAATTCTGACCATGGAAACCAAACCACCACTGCCTCCATTTACATTAGAAACTGCCAAGCTGAAAGTACAAGCGGCTGAGGATGCTTGGAATACCCGCGATCCAGAGCGAGTCGCTCTGGCCTACACTGAAGACTCTGAATGGCGCAATCGAGCCGAATTTTTTAGCGGTAGAACTGCGATCAAGGAGTTTCTCAAACGTAAATGGGCTAAGGAACTCGATTACCGTTTGAAGAAAGAACTCTGGTGCTTTATGGATAACCGCATTGCAGTGCGATTTGAGTATGAATGGCACGATGATGCAGGCTTCTGGTATCGTGCCTATGGCAATGAAAACTGGGAATTTGCTGAGAATGGTCTGATGATGCGCCGATTTGCGAGTATCAATGATGTGCCAATCCAAGAGTCTGAACGCAAGTTTCGGTGGGAGCGCACCTAGCCACCACACCACAATCTGATCAAATCCAATGATCAAACTATGGTGTTCGGCGGCGCGTCTATTCAAAAATGAAAAATACTAGATGGGACAACCAAGGGTTTGACGGCTATCATTTTTGGTAAAGGGATGTGTGCCAGTGGCGATCGAACAAAGATATAGCCGCGTGCGATCGTCCAAATTTCTCACCCCTGTAAACTCAGTTTCTTTACAGAGTCGTAAGCTTTTAATAACCGCACCCCGCAAGTTTGTTCCCCGTAAGTTTGTCCCGTTTAGGATACAGCCTGTAAAATCCGCTTCAATCAAATTTGCGCCACTAAAATTAGTTACGCTCAAATTTGCCCTTACAAACTTAGTATTAGATGAGTTTGACCAAGTTAAATTCGCCCAGCTAAGGTCAGCATCCGAAAAATTAGCACCTCTGATCAAAGCACCTCGCAAATTGCAGTCCACCAAATTAGCACCTGTCAGGTTGGCATCGATCAAATTTGCACTGCTCAGATCAGCTTTGTTGAGAGTAGCACCTCGCAAATCAATGCCAATCAAGTTTGCGCTTCGTAATTGAGCCTCGCGTAGATCAATGTTAGAAAAATTTCTTTGCCCCTTGGCGTATAGTTCTAATAATTGAGTGACTTCCAAAATGGTTACTCCTAAAGATGTTCTGAATTTGTGATGACTTATGAATAATTTGTGTTTGGTCTTTGCTTAAGTATTTACTCAGGACTTACTTAAAATTTGCCTAGAATTTGATTTGTCTAGAGAATTTACTCCAAACAACCTGTTCGTTTTGCATCTAGTAGTTAAGGGTTAGCTTTTATAATTATTTTGGGTAATTAGCTTTATTTGCCACTTACAGCATTTGGAACTACTAGAAAACATAAATTAAGATATAAACAAAATATAAGCAATGGCTGTCAAGGATTAAGCAATCGTGAACCAAAAGTTACTTAGCCCTTGCCATTTGAGTAAAATCGCAACCTGTGGTGATGTTTTTTAGGCGTATAAGGAAGTTTAGCTTAGTTTTAGCAGCTATCTCAAGTATTGTCTTCTTAACACGCAACAATAAAGAAATGATAAAGTGATTGAGCAATCCAAATCATCAAAACATCTGAATAATCTGCTATGACTACGCCCGAATTACCAAAACAATACAATCCCCTCGAAACTGAAACCAAGTGGCAAAAATATTGGGAGGAAAGCGGCGTATTTGTAGCAGAGGCACAGAGCGATCGCGATCCCTATTGCATCATGATCCCGCCTCCCAATGTCACGGGCAGTCTGCATATGGGTCATGCCTTCCAAGAAGTCCTCATTGATATTTTGATCCGCTATCACCGTATGCGCGGATTTAATACCCTCTGGCTACCAGGTACAGACCATGCCAGCATCGCCGTGCAGACCATTCTCGATAAGCAGATCAAGGCGGAGGGCAAGACCAATCAAGAAATTGGGCGAGAAAAGTTTCTCGAACGGGCTTGGGAATGGAAAGCCCAATCAGGCGGCACAATTGTTTCCCAGTTAAGGCGTTTAGGTGTGTCGGCGGACTGGACGCGCGAACGCTTTACGATGGATCAAGGGCTATCCAACTCAGTGACCGAAGCTTTTGTCAAACTTTACGAAGCAGGACTAATTTATCGCGGTGAATATCTGGTTAACTGGTGTCCCGAATCTCAGTCTGCCGTCTCTGACCTAGAAGTTGATAATAAAGAAGTCCAAGGACATCTCTGGAATTTCCGTTATCCCCTTGCCGATGGTTCTGGCTATTTGGTAGTTGCCACGACTCGCCCCGAAACGATGTTGGGCGATACGGCGGTGGCTGTGAATCCTGAGGATAATCGCTACAAGCATTTGATCGGCAAAACGGTGATATTGCCAATTATGAATCGCGAAATTCCGATTATTGGCGATCGCTATGTTGATAAAACCTTTGGTAGTGGCTGTGTGAAGATCACCCCTGCCCATGATCCCAATGACTTTGAGATGGGACAAAGGCATAGTTTACCCCTGATCAATATCCTGAACAAAGATGGATCTATTAATGAAAATGGCGGTGAATTCGCAGGTCTAGATCGCTTTGTCGCACGGAAGCAGGTGGTGGCGAAGTTAGATGAGTTGGGACTGCTCGACAAAATTGAAGACTATACCCATACCGTCCCCTACTCTGAACGTGGCAAAGTCCCCGTTGAGCCTCTGCTGTCGATCCAGTGGTTTGTAAAGATCAAGCCCCTCTCCGACATTGCCCTAGAGCAGTTCGATCGCCACAATTCGCCCACCTTTGTCCCCGATCGCTGGGGTAAGGTCTATCGCGATTGGCTAATTCGACTCAAGGATTGGTGTATTTCCCGTCAATTGTGGTGGGGACATCAGATTCCTGCATGGTATGCCCCCGATGGCACGATCTTTGTGGCAAGAACTGAAGCTGAAGCCTATGCTCAGGCAAGGGCAAAGTACGGACAGGATATTGTCCTAGAGCGCGATCCTGATGTTCTTGATACATGGTTCTCGTCTGGACTGTGGCCTTTTTCGACTTTGGGCTGGCCTGAGCAAACCGAGGACTTTAACACCTTTTATCCCACCAGTGTTCTCGTCACAGGCTTTGACATTATCTTTTTCTGGGTAGCAAGGATGACCATGATGGCGGGTTACTTCACAGGCAAGATGCCCTTCCATACGGTCTATATTCACGGCTTAGTGCGCGATGAAAATAATCAAAAGATGTCTAAGTCCAAAAATAATGGGATCGATCCTCTCGTTCTCATTAATAAATATGGCACTGATGCCCTACGCTATTCCCTTGTAAAGGAAGTAACGGGAGCAGGTCAAGATATTCGACTGGATTACAATCGCAAAACCGATGAATCGACCACAGTGGAAACGGCACGAAATTTTGCCAATAAGCTCTGGAATGCGTCACGCTTTGTAATCATGAATTTACCGAGCGATCGCCAAGCCCTTAATGTTCCTCTCTTAGTAGAAAATCTCGAACTAGCCGATCGCTGGATTCTGTCGCGCTACCATCAGACGATTCTGCAAGTTCGTGAGCAGTTAGATGCCTATAGTCTGGGAGAAGCAACCCGCAGTCTCTATGAATTTTTCTGGGGTGATTTTTGTGATTGGTACATTGAGCTAGTCAAATCCCGCCTGCAAGAATCGGCTGATCCTAAATCAAGGCAAACCGTACAGCAAACCCTTAATCTAGTTCTAGATGGCATCTTGCGCCTACTACATCCCTTCTTGCCCCATGTCACTGAGGAAATTTGGCAACTGCTGACCTATGGAACCAGTGAACCCACCGCCGATCATCCTGTCTTAGCCATTCAGAATTATCCTGAATATGATGCTACCTACGCCAATGAAGAACTAGAGGAGCAGTTTCAACTATTAATTGGCACGATTCGGACAATTCGCAACCTGCGTGCTGAAGCAGACATCAAGCCTAGTGCCAAAGTAAAGGTGATTTTGCAATCGGATAGCGATCGCGAACGGAATTTACTCAACACTGGCAAAAGCTACATTCTCGATCTGGCAAGAGTAGAAGCTTTGGAAGTTGCTGCCACCATTGATAGCAGCACAACGGAACAAGCGATCGCGGGTGTAGTTGGCACTGTGCAGGTGATTGTCTCCCTCGTTGGGGTGGTGGATATCGCGCAGTTGATTGCCAAACTAGAGCGCACTCTCACGAAATTAGAGGCAACAATTAATTCTTCTCAATCACGACTCAATAATGAAGGCTATCTCAAAAAAGCTCCTCCCGAAGTCGTTGCCACTGCCCGCGCCGAACTAGAGGAATCCCTCAAGCAACAAGAAATCCTCAAGTCCCGTCTCGTACAATTACAGAATAACTGATGTTACGTGGAACTCAGAGTATGAATCTCCTGCTGCTAGCAAAGCAGGGCAACCACGGAGGGATTGCCCCTACCTGAATATTTAAATTTGGCGTAGGGGCTGTGCCCCCGTGCCAGCCCCAATCATCCAACATAGCAGGAATTCCTTCCACGTAACATCAGAGAATAAGTAGAACAAAGATCTACTCTCCTAAAACTTCTTTAATTGTGCTGATTAGCTCCTCAGGCGCAAAAGGCTTAGTTACATAGGCGTTAGCACCTTGCCGAAAACCCCAATAGCGATCGGCTTGAGTCGATTTTGAGGAACACATCACAATGTTGATATTCCAAGTTTCGGGGTTTTCGCGGAGCTTACGGCAAAGCTCATAGCCATTCATCTTAGGCATGACCACATCCGTAACCACAAGATCGGGTCGTAGAACTTCTGCTTGCGCGATCGCCTCTAAGCCATCTTTCGCTGTGGCAATCTCAAAATGATGATTTTTGAGCAAATTTGCAATCATTGCCCTTTGTGTAGCACTATCTTCAACGACTAAAATCTTAGACATGACTTTTACCTCCATACAAACTTCCATCTATAGGCAAATTCTAGAACTAGTTCATCTAAAGCACATGAAGCGTTAGTCTCAAATCCATTTGGTACTTTAGTCCTATTCGCAATTAGGACTATGGATACTTGCTCGATCGCCGCAAAATAGCTAATCTAATCCTCAGTAGCGGCGATGCAACTCAAATAAAAGGCTAAATTCTATGAAGATTCGCGTTTTGCTTGTTGACGATCATCCCTTCATTCGGCGGGCTCTCAAAATCTCTCTCGGTGATGAAGTTGCGTTAGAGATTGTGGGAGAAGCCGAAAATGGAGAGGTCGCGATCGCTCAAGCAGATTTACTCAAGCCTGACGTAATTCTTATGGATATTCAAATGCCGATTATGGACGGTGTTGAGGCAACCAGACAAATTAGTAATCTATTCCCAGATGCTAAAGTTCTCATTTTGACAATTGATGATACCGAAGAATATATTGCTCAGGCACTAAAGCATGGAGCATCGGGCTATATTTTAAAAAACACCCCTTCCGAAGAACTAGCTTTTGCAATTCAGGCAGTCCATCGCGGCTATATGCACTTAGATTTACACTTGGGCAGAAAAGTAATTGCCCGTATCCCTGAAACTGCTGAAATAACTAACTTTGATTGGCATAGACTCACTCCCAGAGAGCAGCAAATAGTGCAGTTAATTGCCACAGGCGCAAACAATGAAGAAATTGCCAATCAGCTTTACATATCCCCAAGAACCGTAAAAAACCATATCTCCCATATTCTCAGTCAGCTTAATCTCCGCAATAGAACTCAGATCGCGATATTAGCAAACTCAATGAGTAGTTAACGTTTGAAAACCTAAAACTAGGTTGTTCCGCTTGCTACGCGGTCAGAACAATCTCTGGTTTTAGGTTTCCTACTTAATATCTGATGTTACGTGGAACTCAGGGTATGAATCTCCTGCTGCTAGCAAAGCAGGGCAACCACGGAGGGATTGCCCCTACCTGAATAATTTAAATTTGGCGTAGGGGCTGTGCCCCCGTGCCAGCCCCGATCATCTAACATAGCAGGAATTCCTTCCACGTAACATCAGTTAATA
>JANRII010000072.1:0-68329 GCA_033765135.1 Pseudanabaenaceae cyanobacterium bins.39 | reverse complement strand
TGCTGCTAGCAAAGCAGGGCAACCACGGAGGGATTGCCCCTACCTGAATAATTTAAATTTGGCGTAGGGGCTGTGCCCCCGTGCCAGCCCCGATCATCCAACATAGCAGGAATTCCTTCCACGTAACATCAGTTCTTAATTTAAAAAACTTACTGGGTTTGGTTTTTAAATTGGTATAAGTTAGGTTATGGGCTAATGCTGGATTAACAGATGCGAATCATTGCAAACATTGCCTGCAATTAACGTCTGCTCCGAGGTTGCAACTGCATAATATTGAAGGATTTATCAAGATTTAGTTGGGAGATCAGTTTAGTAATATTGTCTTCTTTGTCCTTACTAAAGGATGTGTGGTTCTTAAAACCATCGTTCAATAACTGATTGCGTTCATTCACCGCAACCATATCCTTGGGATTTTCGGACAGCCACAGGGTGTAAGCATTGATCGCATCATACCAGTAAGCATTCTTAGCATAGATACGCGCCGCTTCTAAGGAATTTTTGGCTAAGGCAATCTCTTTGGTGATCTTAGGATTGTCTTCCCGCAAAATTGGCGAATTGATATCCACCTGCGACGCTCCATTATTAGCCTGCCAGCGAATTTGCCAACGTTGCACTTTACCCGTCATTAATTCAGGAGCATCGGCGGGAAGTGTAAATTTATATAGCCCTGGTTTACTGGCGACCCCTTCGGCCATAAATACCGATCGCGAAGAGCGCTCATTACCATCCCGCAGGAAAAAGGTGATTTTAAAATCAGTTGCCCCCTGTTCTGGTTTTGGTCCACTAGTGGCAAAGGAGCTAGAAGCAGTTGTCAACTCACTGGGCGCAATGTACCAATAAAAACTTGGTCTTGCAGCAAGGGTCTTAGCGCCATCTTCAGGCACAATCATAGTGATTTGCGGTAGTTTACCCCTTGTTGCACCACCTGTCCCTGCTGAACGAGGTAGCCCCAGACCATATTGGGCATAGGCTGAATTTGGCATAGTCAGTAGACCTGTACCGATCATTAATGGACTCATGCCTAATAGGCTTAGGGATAGGTTTAACGCGATCGCCCTTGGAGTTAAAGTTGTTCTGTTCATCATCCTTATTCCTGCTAATTACTATTTGACCAAGTTTAGCGACATATCACAGTTAAAAACCAATTAAAAATCATTTACAAACCAACAAAAAACAGTCCAAAGATCGCCATCTCAGGAGTTAATTTAAGGTTAGCGCAAGATCCAACACCTTAGTCGGTTAGTCATTCTCAAAAGTTCCCACGCCATCGCAATTACCGATCCTGTGATGCAATATTCCAAATTACTGTAATATTTGTTAGTAATGCAAAAAAAATTCTAAATAATTTATCGAATATCATGAAGTTTTGGCGATTAGTAACACATATATTCTTAGTAATAACTATAGCCCTAGCGCCAATGGCGATCGTGCCAGTGCAGCCCGTCCAAGCAGCCAGCTCCTCTAGTGTCACTAAATCCATACTCAATGAAGCAGAAGGGCAAAACTTTTCAGGGCAGAATCTGATTAGAGCAGAGTTTAATAACAGCACCTTTAAAAATACCAACTTTAGTAATGCTGACCTCCGAGGAGCGCTCTTTAATGGAGTATTCCTTGATGGTGCTAACCTGAGTGGCATTGACTTTAGCTCAGGAATTGCTTACATATCACGATTTAAAGATGTTGATATGACCGATGCTATTTTGACGGATGCTAACATGTTGCGATCGAGCTTCGATAACGTCAATGTCACAGGAGCAGACTTCACCAATGCCCTCCTAGACAATCTGCAAATCAAGAAAATTTGCCGCACCGCCTCAGGCACTAACTCCAAAACAGGTGTCGATACCCGCGAATCTCTTGGTTGCTAATACCAAATTAAGAAATGGCGTAGCCATTTCTTAATTTGATATAGCTGGGCTATTCCAAAGGCTCCACCGTAACTCCACGAATAATTCTGGATAGCTCAGACTTTTCATCTACAGATACACGAGTCGGAGAGCCACTCAAAATCCGTTCAAAGCCTTGGAACGAATCCTTAATTTGAGCGCCCTGATCGGTAATGATATATTCACGAATACGGCTATCATGGCGTGATCCACGCATCTTAAATACGTTAACTGCGCGAGACATTTGTCCGCGAATTTCCACATATTGCAACAAAATAATCGTATCGGTAATTGTGGAAATATGGGATTCAGTAATGGAGTGAGATCCCATAAATTGATCAGTCGTATTCGTAAATAGCCCTGTGATCTCCTCCTGCTTAACATAGCCCGTCAAACCGATCACAAACTGGCGAAATGTGTTGTTGCTTACGCCCCTTGCCAAGGCGGAGAGAGAATCGATCGCAATACGAGAAGGTTTAAAGGACTCAATTTCGGACTTAATTACCTGCAAGTGATCCTCTAGTCCAGACGACTCTGGATACACACAGATAATTTTTAGTAAACCAGAGCTTTCCCACTTATCAAAGTCGGTTCCCCAAGACGAAGCGTTGCGTGTTAACTGTTGTCGTGACTCTTCGTAAGCAAACAGGATTGCCCTTTCACCATTTTCACAACCATTTTCGATAAACTTGCTCACCATTAAGGTTTTGCCAGTACCCGTTGCCCCTGTTGTGAGAATAATCGAGTCTTTAAAGTAACCACCACCGCACATTTCATCGAGGGTGCTAATTCCTGAAGAAACCCTAGTATTAGAAGATTTTTGAGTAAGACGCATAGCCCCAAGAGGGAAAATATTGATCCCCTTACTGGTCATGGTAAAGGGAAACTCTCCCTTCATGTGGGTAGTACCGCGTAATTTGAGAATCTCTGCCGTGCGGTGACGACGCTCGCCATCAAGCACATTTCTCAAGATGATCACATTATCGGAGACAAACTCTTCAACGCCAAATCTCGCTACGGGGCCATATTCGAGTTCACGCTCCGTTGTCATGACGGTAGTTACGCCAAGGGATTTTAACCGCGCCACGATTCTAAAAATTTCACGGCGCACCAAACCCAATGAGTCATACTGCTGGAAGATTGCCGTCATGGAGTCGATGGAAATGCGCTTGGCCTTGTACTTGATGATGGCGTATTGAATGCGCTCGATTAAAGCCGATAGGTCGAAGTCGCCAACCACTTCCTGTCCCTCAGGATCGGGAGAGGCATCGAGAATGAACAATCTACCTTGATCAATTAGTTCTTGGAGATCCCAATTAAAGCTGTGGGCATTTTTAATAATATCGGAAGGGGATTCTTCAAAGGTGACAAAGACTCCATGCTCGTCTAGGCCTGTGATACCGTTGTAGAGAAATTGCATGGCCAATAGGGTTTTGCCTGTTCCAGACGTACCGCTTACTAGGGTCGATCGCCCTTTGGGGAGTCCTCCATGGGTTATGTCATCTAGTCCCTCAATCATGGTGCGTAATTTCTGCACCCCTAGTTCTTGGCGTTTACTATCGCTATTGGTTTCCTTAGTTTCATTTGTTGGTGAGCTAGTCATTGCCAATTAGTTCCTCATAAAGTAAATCTAGTCCTATTAAAACTTTTTCTCGATCCGATAGATCGCCAATTATTTTTCGCACAGGCGGTGGTAATACCTTGGCTAATGTTGGAGTTGCTAAAATTTTGTCCTCTTCCGCTAGTTGAGGATTTTTAAGTACATCAATTACTTTTAGGGTATAAACCCCCTGAAACTCCTTTTCAAGGATATCGTTTAACATTTTGAGCGCTCTTACAGAATTTGGCGTATTACCTGCAACATAAAGTTTGAGGACATAAGTTTTACGGATCATCGCATTAGTTCTGGGGTCTATGGGTAGTTGTAATTATTCAGGAAGTATTTCTTAATTTCTTGTAATGATGGATTTGGCTGTTAAGTTTTCTAGATTTGGCTGTTAGCTTTTGGCTATTAGCTACGGGGAATAGAACGCCGATATAGTTCACATAAGTGGGCAATCATGTCAATTAATGTAATTCGATAATCCAGTAAAATTTCGTCACTGCGTCCTTCTAATCTCAACTGGTTAGCAAATTCGTCCATCAGTTCCATGTGAATTTCTAATACTTGAGACACAGAAATATCAGCAAAAAAGGCAAGGTTAACAAATTCATCAATTTTTTGATTCAAGGTTTCATTTTGTTCTAAGAAGTATTGTAAAACAACTGCTCGATAGAGGTTTTTTAGACGCACAATATAGTCTTTCCTGTCTTCAGGGGACAGGTTACGCAGAAATAACCGTGAATCGCGTTTGTAGTACACCCCCAAATATCCTAATCGCTCATTGAGTTTTTCAGCTAGTCTTTGTTGTTGGATGCTTAAGGATTCTGATGCGGTTGCATGAGGTATATTGACATAGACTTGATGACGTATTTGTGGTGGAATTTTAATGAAGGTGGCGATCGCCTGATCTATAATTTCTGGCAAATCTTGAAGCTGATCGTAGCTAATGCTAATACTAGCCCTATAAAACTCTTGGGATTCGCTATGTTCGTAATGAACTTCGCTATATTCGTCAAGCTTTTCGAGAACTAATATGATTGGCAAGAAAACATTTAGTCTACCAAGATAGTTAATTGCAGTCTGAGCATCATTAAATATAACTAGGCAATCTTGCAAAATTGGGTTTGTTGTTAAAAAAGTTACAAGCGCTTCTATTTCAGCAAAAATTGTGATGCTATACCGATCCTCTGGTAAAACCTGCGAGATCTTTAGCTCAGTCTGACTAAAATGAGCTTCTGCCACCAAGCAGCATACTTGTAATTTATTGGAAACAGGCATTGACTATTGGTGGTTCAAGGGGACTTGTGATTTATCTTAATCTTTATTTTTACATTTAATTAACAAAATTATGTGAGATTGGAGATTGTACTATGCATAATTTTTTGTAAGCTATTGGTCACAAAATGCGCTTACTAACTCTAACCTGCTAGGGTTTCAGTATATGAATTCCCTCTTACTAAATCAGTCTTTAGAAATATATGGACAATCTCTTGTTGCGATCTGTCGACTACATAGCCTAGCTACGGAGGCGATCACTTTTCTAAAAAAGGGTTGGTCTGGTGTTGTGGTTTTAGATCAACAGGATCATCCACAGGGTTTGTTTAGCGCGAAATGTTTATTAAGTTTGTACGATGGGTTGGAGCAACAGAGCGATCGCCCTAGTTTTTTGACGACCACTTTAACTTTAGAGGATGTGGATCTAGAGCCTTTGCCTGCGATCGCCAGCACGATGACGGTTGCGGATTTTTTGACTAGGATTACGCAATACCGTCATTCGGCGGAAACTTGGGCTTTGGTGGATAGCAATGGTAAGTTTGGGGGGGTTTTAGAGGTGTCGTCTCTGTTGCGATCGCTTGTTGCTGTGGATCAAGAACAAAGCCCCACGATTAACTCTTTGTTATTGCCATTGATTTATCAGTTGCCATTACCTGTAATGGTGAGCGATCGCCAAGGGAGTATTGTGGGCATGAATGCTGCATGGCGCAATAGCTTACACGATGGCAGTATTTTTCAGGGTGAGTCCCTTGCAGAAGGCGATCGCCAAGGGCAAGCATTGTTGCCACCGACCCAGCCCGTCACCCATCAATTTTGTACTACTGATGGAGAATCCTTAACTTGGCAGGTGATTAGCGTAGCTTTGCAAGGAAGTTTACAGGGCTTAGATCTGGCGATCGCCTACGATATTACCGCCCAAAAAAATCTGGCTCAAGAATTATCAGGTCTTAGTCGTGTCAAAGATGAATTTTTAACCTGTATTAATCATGAACTCAAAACCCCACTCACCTCAGTAATTGGCATCTCCAGTCTCCTAAGCAACAATACCTTTGGCAACTTAAATGAGCGACAAAGCCGTTATGTAAAAATGATCCATCAAAGCGGTCGTCAATTGGTGGCGATCATCGATAATATTTTTGACTTGGCTAAGGCGGAATCAGGACAGTTAGAGCTATATCCAGAGACAATTTCTATTAATGATGTCTGTCAAAAGAGTATTCAGCAGGTACGCAAGCTCATCCATCAAGATACCGCCATCCATCGCAACTATAACTTTGATGAGGGATGGCAACTTAATATTCAACTTGATATAGACCCAACTATTAAAACAATTTGGGCAGATGAAATGCGTCTGCAACAAATGTTAGTGCATCTACTATCTAATGCCTTTAAGTTTAGTTTTTTACCATCTGAATTAGTAGATGATATCCCCCTTGGCTCACCCAAAATTGGTATTAAAGTGCGGTGGTGGGAAGGTTGGTTAGCAATCACAGTATGGGATCAGGGCATTGGCATTCCTGAAGAAAAACAATCTCTAGTATTTCAAAAATTTCAGCAGATCGAGAACGTGCTGACGCGCCAGTTTGAAGGCACAGGTTCTAGTCTGCTACTAACAAGGCATTTGGCTCGTCTCCATGGTGGGGATATTACATTTGTATCGCAGGTGGATGTGGGCAGTCAGTTTACGATTTTATTGCCTACGGAAAATAATAGCCCCCTCGTATCTGCCCAATATAATTTGAGCAATGCTAAACAAAATCGCATTGTTTTGGTGGTTGAAACCTCAATTGAGGTGGTGGATTGGCTGCGTAATGCTTTGGTGGATTTAGATTATCAGGTAATTGTGGCAAGATCAGGAACTGAGGCTCTGGAAAAGGCAAGAAGGTTGCAACCCTGTTTAATTTTGTTGAGTCCAGATGTACCAATGCTATCGGGATGGGATGTCTTGGCGCTGTTAAAAGGGGATCACCTCACCCAGCATATCCGCGTGATCATGATGCGGCATATCGATGAGCCAAAGGTGGTTGTGCATAAAGCCGATGGTTTTTTGCTCAAGCCAATTACGCGCAAGGATCTAAGTGCGGTGTTACCTAACAGTACAGTGGCTAAGTCTTTGAAATTAGTATATTTGCAACAAAATTTATCAGAGACAATAGTTGAATTGTTGCAAGATTTGGGGCATTGTTTGCTGGAGTCGGAGGATTTGTCTCAGTGCGATGTGCTGTTAAGAATTTGGTTGCCTGATTTATTTCTATTAAGTGGAGATAGCCAGCTTTTGCTGAGTCAGTTGGAACAAATTAATCAGTTAGATATTTTTATGGGCTTACCAATTTTAATTATTACTAGTTCAGAGATTGCGGAGATTGAATGGCTTAAGGCTCGCTTTCAACGGTTAAATCTTCATGAATGTGCGGGTGTTTACTGGGATAGTTTGGAGAATAGACGTTCTAATATTTTGCTAAATTTATATCAAGCAATTAATGATGCCTTAGTGTAGTATTCACGAAGATAAAGAGATGCATATTGTCAGCAAAGCCATAGGATTTGCGCTATTTCGCGGAAACAATTATGGGTTGAGTTAAGCTAGATTAGCTGTTAGGTGATTTGAGCTTGCCCCTATACCCATCATTTAGTTATGAACTTTGGCTACTCGCTATTACGAGACGTAATACCAAATTAAGAAATGGCTACGCCACTTCTTAATTAAAAAAACCTTACTGGGTTTGGTTTTTAAATAGGTATAAATCATTGGGCTTTGATTGAGGAGTATGATCGTTTATGATTCAAGAGGCTATGCCCTTATCCCCATGCTTTGGTCTCAATACTCATGAACAGGTTGGTAATGTTGGTGAGGTGGATGAGCATGTGATGCAAGTGGGGCTGATGCATTTCTTGAGTGGTGAGCGATCGGCTGCGGATGTATTGGTCAAGGAATCCGCGCTGATGGCGATCGCGGAGATCAATCAGTCAGGGGGAGTGCTGGGGAAGATCGTGGAACCAGTTGTGGTAGATCTTGGTTCTGGCAGTAGCCATTTGGCTCAGGCTCAGGCTTTGATGGAGGAGTTAGGTGTTCGATACTTGTTTGGGGGAGGTTCGTCTTCAAATCGGCATTCCATAATTCCTATTTTAGAAAAATATCAAGGTCAGCTTTGGTATCCCTATGTCCATGAGGGATTGGAATGTTCAAAGCATGTATTTTATGCGGGGGCTTGCCCTAATCAAGTGGTGCAGCCTGCGGTAAATTGGCTACTACATCACCGAGGTAAACGGGTCTATCTAGTGGGTACGGAAGGGGTTTATTCGCGGGTGGTGAGTAAGATTATTCGCGCTCAAATTAAGCAAAGTTATGGTTTATTACTTTGCGAAGATACCCTTGGTACTGACCATAGTCATAGTAGTCGCGGTAGTCATTTTTCTAAGTTGCAAACTGAATTCAAAAATTATCGGGAAGCGATCGCGAAAATAAAAATTACGGCTCCTGATGTCATCATCAGTACTTTATCGATGAGAGACGCACTGGCATTTAGCCGACATTATGTTGCGTCTGGCCTTAAGATACCGATTCTGTTTTTACGTTTGAGTGAGGTGGAGCTAGGGCAACTGCCTTCCCATGAGGTGGCGATGATGGCGGGACATTTGTTATGTGCAAATTATTTTCAATGCTTAGATTTAGAGGCAAATCAACAGTTTTTGCAAAAGGCCAAAATCTGGTTTGGTAGTCATGGTGATAGACCTTTATTGATGAATGCAGCGATGCAGGCCGCCTATTCGCAAATGTTTTGGTGGAAGCAGTCGGTGGAAACAGCGCAGTCATTGGATGTCAATGTGGTTGCTAAGGCAGCAAGGCAGCAAGTTTGGATGTCGGCAGCAGGAACTATGATTTGCGATCAAGGGCATCACGTCCAGACTGGTTGCCATATTGCCGAAATTCAAAGTTCTGGGCTATTAAAAATTATTCACAGTGTTGAGGCGATTCCGCCATTACCTTGGTTTGGTGCTGAGAATCTGGATGCTAAGAGTAATTTTGTGATTAAGGAGCTATTGGCTGATATTAGTCGAGATGCTCAACATAGTTGGCAGTTGGAGCGTGATGCTCAAGATTTAGAGGATACGATTTCGCAATTGCTAGGACGGGGTGCAGAGAAGGGGCGTAATCAGCTTGCGCCCGAAATTACCCGTGCGGCGATGTCGAAACTATTTAAAGCGAATCAGCGTTTGCTCAAAGCGCAGTCTGATTTGTTAAATGTGGAGGCGGCTTTGAGGGAGGCAAACGAGCTGCTAGAGCAGAGGATTGAGCAACGTACTTTACAATTGCAAAAAACCATTAAGCGTTTGCAAAATGAGGCGGCCGATCGCCAACAGGCGGAAACTCTATTGCATGAGAGTCAGAGACGATTTGCAGCGATCGCCGATAACATTCCGGGGGTGGTATATCGGGCTGTAATGCATACGGATGGTGCTGTTTCTATGCCTTATCTGAGTCCTCGCACTAAGGAAATTTTTGGTATTTCGGTGGATGAGTTCTATGAGCATTTGGAATGGGTATTTGATATGGCGCATCCTGAAGACCGCCAAGCCCTGAATGAGATGGTCAAGAAGTCGGCTGAAGAATTAAGGTTTTTTGAGCATGAATATCGGGTATCTAGTTTATTTGAGAAGGTAAAGTGGGTACGCATTATTTCTCAACCTCATCTCAATGAGTATGGTGATACGGTTTGGGATGGCGTAATTATTGATATTAGCCATCAGAAGGAGATTGAGGAATCTTTGCGTCAGGCGGAGGAAAAGTACCGCAGTATTTTTGAAAATGCGATCGAGGGGATTTTTCAGGCGCAACCTAATGGCTGTTATGTCAATAGTAATCCAGCCCTTGCGGCGATCTATGGCTATGACTCCTGTGATGAATTGTTGGCTGGGGTGGCGGCCGATCCTGAGCATCTATTTGTGGATGTGGAGCGTCACCAAGAGTTTTTGCGACAAATTATGTCTCAGGGCGCAGTAACAGGTTTTGAGACTAAGGTTTATCGTTGCGATCGCAGTCAGATTTGGATCTTGATTAATGCGACGGCTAACTATGATTTGCAGGGTAACTTTATTGGCTATGAAGGGATTGTGCAGGATATTACGGAACGGAAGCAGGCGGAGCAAGCACTGCAAGCGGAACAGGAAAAGTCAGAAAATTTATTGTTAAATATTCTGCCCCAAGCGATCGTGAAGCAATTGAAATCTGGGAGTAATGCGATCGCCTCGCGATCGGATAATGTCACAATTTTATTTGCGGATATTGTGGATTTTACGACCCTCTCGACACAGGTTACTCCTGGGGAATTGGTCAGTATGCTTAATGAGATTTTTTCTTCCTTTGATATGTTGGCGGATCAGTTAGGTCTTGAGAAGATTAAAACTATTGGTGATGCTTATATGGTGGTAGGAGGGCTTCCTACTCCACGCGATGATCATGCCGAGGCGATCGCGGAGATGGCGATCGCGATGCAAGGGGTGATCACGAAATTTAAGCGTGATGAACAAGAGAGTTTTCGGCTTCGCATTGGCATCAATACAGGCTCTGTCGTGGCTGGCGTAATTGGGATTCGCAAGTTTATTTATGATCTATGGGGCGATGCCGTTAATCTCGCTAGTCGGATGGAGTCTCACGGTATTGCTGGAGGCATTCAAGTTACGGAATCCACCTATAATCTACTCAAAAACAATTATTCTTTCTGGCATCGAGGTAAGGTATTTATCAAGGGTAGAGGAGAAATGGATACCTATATGTTGCTCAATCGTCTCCCATCTGCTGAAACCAGTATGCATGTAGAGCAAGTTACTGAATTTGTGACGACCGCTTAAACCCCATTAAGGGCTGCCCATTTGGATAACAACTACTATATGATTGAGACTAGTCAAAATGTAGATTATCTCAAAACCTAGCGATCGCCTTGCCAGAATGAAATATCAAGCCAAAATCTTTGTCACCTTGCGTCCTTCAGTTCTCGATCCTGCTGGTACGGCTGTGCAGTCTGCCCTCACACAAATGAATTACCACGTTGATTCAGTTCGCATTGGCAAGTATGTGGAAATGCTCCTTGATGCCGATGATGAAACGTCAGCAAAGCAGCAGTTAGATCGGATTTGTGATCAACTCTTGGCAAATCCTGTAATTGAAAATTACCGCTTCGAGGTTTTGGAGGTGGCAACTTTGGCAGGAGCAACCCCATGAAATTTGGTGTTTTAGTCTTCCCAGGATCGAATTGCGATCGCGATGTGGCAACGGTGACAAGCGGCATCCTTCAGCAACCTACCCGTTTGATTT
This sequence comes from Pseudanabaenaceae cyanobacterium bins.39, assembly GCA_033765135.1. Lineage (GTDB taxonomy): Bacteria > Cyanobacteriota > Cyanobacteriia > Pseudanabaenales > Pseudanabaenaceae > Pseudanabaena. The sequence continues at coordinate 57,252 of JANRII010000072.1, read as the reverse complement.
GGCACAGTGACACAGATATCAGTGATTGCGATGTAATTGTCGTTCCCGGGGGGTTTAGCTATGGCGATTATTTACGGTGTGGCGCGATCGCTAGATTTGCCCCCGTCATGCGATCGCTCAAGGAACATGCTGATCAGGGCAAATATGTGTTGGGCATATGCAACGGCTTTCAGATCTTAACGGAGTCTGGTCTATTACCAGGTGCATTAGTCCGCAATCGGGACTTACATTTTATTTGCGATCGCGTTCCTCTGCGGGTAGAACGTAATGATCTTGCCTTTACCCATCAGTATCAACAACATCAGGTAATTTCTTTACCAATCGCCCATGGCGAAGGTTGCTATTTTGCCGATGACGACACTCTCAAGGCGCTCACCGATCAGCAGCAAATTGTCTTCCGCTATTGCGATGCTGAGGGAAATATTACCAATGATGCTAATCCCAACGGCTCCGTTGCCAATATTGCAGGTATTTGCAATCGTCAGGGCAATGTTATTGGCATGATGCCCCATCCTGAACGCGCCGCCGAATCGATACTTGGTGGAACCGATGGTCTATCCATGTTTACTGGCTTACTAGAGAGAATATTGGTCAATGCCTAGCCTATACCTCATTCGTCATGGTATTGCCGTAGAGCGAGAAGCCTATGCAGAAGACCGCGATCGCCCTCTAACTGCCGAGGGTCAGCAAAAGACTACGCAAGTTGCCAAGCGCTTACACAATCTAGGTTTACGATTTGATCGCTTACAAGCGAGTCCCCTTATCCGTGCCCAACAAACCGCCGCTTTATTTGGTGAAATCTTTGAGCGTTGCCCCATCGAAACCTCAGAACAGTTAGCTCCCAATGGTGACTTTAACCTATGGCGATCGCAAACTATGCAGTGGCTCAGTCAGCACCCTCAACCCGCTAAGGCATCCTTGGGCATTATTGGTCACGAACCAGATTTGACCACTTGGGCAGAAACTCTAATTTGGGGTGAGTCGAAGGGAGCTTTAGTACTCAAAAAGGCGGGCATTATCGGTTTATCCTTGCCAGATACTGAGCCTTGGATTGGTAACGGGATTCTCTTTTTGTCTATCCCCCCTAAGCTCTTAATTTAGAGCCTGTTTGAGAAGTGTAAGCATAGGCTAAAAATACTACCCCCTCCACCGCCCTTATGAAAGGGGAGAAATATTAAAAAAGTCCCCCTTTTTAAGGGGGATTTAGGGGGATCAAAACTTCTTAAACACGCTCTTAGTGCCAATTATAAAAATGGCTATGCCATTTTGATTAGCGGAAGCGCGATCGCCAAATTCTTTGATATTCATTATTATTCAATCCGCCCGTGGTATTGAGATTATTTTCACGGATAGTTTGATTGAGAGCATTAATGCGATCGCCAGCCGCAGGGTGAGTACTCAAAAAGGAAGGCGCACCTCCTGAGCTATTCAGCTTTTGCATAAAGGCAGGCATCGCACTAGCTGCAAAGCCAGCCCTAGTAATATTTACAAGACCACGGCGATCGGCATCAAATTCTGCTTCACGGCTATTAGGTAAGCGTAGCGCTAGATTTACCCCAATATTTACCAGTCGATCATCAGCAACTCCCGCAATCGTGGCGATCCCCTGTGCGATCGCCATTTGCCGCATCTGCTCCAATGCATGACGACCTGTAATGTGTCCAATTTCATGACCAATTACACTCGCCAACTGTGCCACATTATCAGCTGCGGCGATCGTCCCTGTATTGATATAGACAAAGCCCCCCATCGTGGCAAAGGCATTAATATTGTTGTCATCAACCACACGGAAGGTATAGGGAATATTGGGGCGATCGCTCCGAGGAGCCAAAATTTGACCAAGGCGAGAAACTAAGGCATTAGCCGCCCGATCTTGACTGATGCGTACCTCTTGGCGAATCTGAGCATCAATTTGCCGACCTAGCGCCACCTCATCATTATCATTAAGATTAGAAAGCTGGATTATTTGAATAGCCGAAGGCAGTACCTGCAAAATATTAGAAAGGTCTAAAGCTTGCACAACCAAAGGATTGAGGACAATGGCTAAGGACAGAGAAAGGCAAAGCGCGATCACCAACTGCCAATATTGCCGCATTTTTGACTTAAAACCAATAGTTAATGACTTACTCCATAACTTAATTAGCTCACTGTATTGAGCGATCGTTTTTTTCATGATGTTCATGATCTTTTTACCTTTCTCTAAAATCAATACAAAAGATGCTTACCCCAATGCTCCATGACGCATCAACAATGCTGAAAGTTTCTAGTCAAAGCTCCACCAACAATTAGTTCGCTCAATTTTATTCAATCTCAACCATGAAATGGCGATACCAAACTCCAACAATGGCTACCCCATACAGAGCAAAGTCACAACTTTTGCCACTGATCCTAAAGGAAAACAGACGATATTGCCAGACTCACGAATGTATTGGCTAAAATCTACCTAGCGTTCAATAGCCGAGCCTGTGGTACAAATACTCGAAAATCCGTTAAGGATTGGTTTACAGCAAGAAAGAACACCTGAGCCATTAATTCTCGTAATTTTTGGGGCTTCGGGTGACTTGACTATCCGCAAGCTGGTTCCAGCCATCTATCATCTCAAGCAGCAGCGCCGCCTCCCCCCTGAACTAACGATTGTTGGCGTTGCTCGTAGACCTTGGAGCCATGACTATTTCCGCGAACAGATGCGGGAAGGTATCGAAAAATTTTCTGTGGGAATTGGGGCAGAACCAATTTGGCAAAACTTTGCTGAAGGTCTGTATTACCAATCCCTTGATATGAGCAACCTCGACGATTATCGCAAACTAGATGAGTTTCTGTCTCAGCTAGACAAAGAGCGCGGTACACGCGGCAATCGAGTCTTTTACTTGGCCGTATCGCCAAACTTCTTTACAGATGCGATCGAGAAGTTAGGTGAAGCAGGCATGATCAAAGATATCAATAAAACACGCCTAGTCATCGAAAAACCCTTTGGGCGTGACCTTTCATCCTGTCAAGATCTCAATCGGGTTGTCCAAAAATCCTGTGATGAGAAGCAAATCTATCGCATCGATCACTATCTGGGTAAAGAGACTGTTCAGAATCTTTTAGTATTGCGCTTTGCCAATGCCATCTTTGAGCCACTCTGGAACCGTCAGTTTATTGACCATGTGCAGATCACGGTGGCAGAAACTGTCGGGGTAGAAGATCGTGCTGGTTATTACGAAAATTCGGGTGCGCTAAGGGACATGTTGCAAAATCACTTGATGCAACTGTTTTGTTTAACAGCGATGGAACCTCCTAACTCAATGGATGCGGACTCCCTTCGCAATGAAAAGGTCAAGGTCATTCAAGCGACTCGTCTTGCTGATACTCGCAGGCTAGAGCGTTCCTGTGTGCGGGCGCAGTATAGCGCGGGTTGGATGAAAAATAAGCAAGTTGAGGGTTATCGTAAGGAGCCGAATGTTAATCCTGAATCTTTAGTGCCAACCTATGTGGCGATGAAGTTTGAGGTTAATAATTGGCGTTGGCAGGGTGTGCCTTTCTATCTGCGGACTGGCAAACGGATGCCCAAAAAGGTAAGTGAAATTGCAATTCAATTTCGACAGGTTCCCTATCTGTTATTTCAATCGGCCGCCAAGCAGGTTTCACCCAATGTTTTAACTTTGCGAATTCAGCCAAATGAGGGGATTTCCCTAAAGTTTGAAGCGAAGATGCCAGGGGCAGACTTGCGATCGCGATCAGTAGAAATGGACTTTGGCTATGGCAAAACCTTTGGAGTCGAAGGCTCCGATGCTTACGATCGCCTTTTGCTAGACTGTATGCTCGGCGACCAGACCCTATTTACACGCGGCGATGAAGTTGAAGCTGCATGGAAAGTGGTCACGCCTGCTCTATCAGCGTGGGAAATGCCCAATGATCCTAGTGTTGTCCCTCAATACGAGGCTGGCACATGGGGACCTAGTGAAGCTGAACAACTCATCGAGCAAGATGGCAGACAGTGGCGACGGTTGTAACGTAATCGGTAATTGGTGATTTTAATCAGTGGTATTTTGAGAAGTCTATGAGTACACAAGCAAACTCCGTTGTATCTTTGCAAGCTCCCAAAGATGTATCGGTATCTCAAGTTGAAGCGGAGCTAAGTAAAATCTGGCAAACCTATGGTGAAAATTCGGCGGCTCGTGCCACCACGTTTAATCTACTAGTCTATGAACCAGAAACGATTGGTGCAGCAGCAAGAATGGCTTCTGTGGATGCGATCGCATCTCAAAGCCCCTGTCGTGTCATTGATCTAGTAGTTGAAGCAGGCGAAGATCAGGGCATCTCTGCACAGGTAGCGGCCTATTGTCCGATCCAAAAAACGCGCAGTTCCCTAGTGTGTGGAGAGTACATTACCCTATCGGGTGCAAAAAGTTCCTTTGAACGCATCCATAGCATTTTGCCAGAGTTGCTAATTCCTGAACTCCCAGTATTTCTGTGGTGGAAGGACAGCCCTGCACCCAATACGAGAATGTTTGAAAAGCTCGTTAATCTTAGCAATCGTCTGATCTTAGATTCTGCCACCTTTACCCAATCTGAATCTGATCTCATCAAGGTTCAGCATATGGTGCAAGCTCATACCCAAATTGCTGATTTAAATTGGCAACGGCTTGCACCTTGGCAAGAGTTAACGGCTCAGGCCTTTGATCAGCCCGATCGCCGTGCTGCCGTATGGGAAATAGACGGGATCACCATTGACTACGAAAAGGGCAACAGCACACAGGCTCTGATGTTTCTAGGGTGGATTGCTAGTCGATTAGAATGGCAACCTGTGGAGCGTAATATTGAGGGGGGCGATTACGAACTCCAACATATTTTCTTTGAAGGTCGTAATGGCATTAGGGTTAAGGCTGAACTCGCGGCGATCCCTGTAGGAGATCCTGGGGAAGTGGTGGGAGATTTGATTGGGCTACGCCTCACTGCTTCTAATCAGAATACAGATGCTTGCAATGTGTTTTGCTCAGAATCGACAGGCTGTATGCGGATGGAAGCAGGTGGGGCTGCCCAAAACTATCGCGTTCACCAAGTATCGCCTTTATCGGATCAAAGTGCTGACACCTTGTTAGGTCAACAGTTACAACGATGGGGACAAGAAGTTTTGTATGAGGAGAGCTTGGCAGTGGCAGTCAAAATTCTTGCTCTTTGATGCTCCTGCATCACAACTCTGTCGAGTGGACAAAGTAACCTCATGTGCAACTTGCCGATCTGCCCTCACCCTAAATCCCTCTCCCAAAGCGGGAGAGGGACTTTGAGATTTTACAGATCCCCTTCTCCCAAGTGGGGATAAGGGGTTGAGGGATGAGGGTTATATTTAAGTTGCACATCACGTTTGTTATTTAAATTACCTATAAGTCTATGCAATGTTGGGAGCAATTTGGGGATTGGTATAGTCGCCAACTGGTTGCTGCGGAAATGCATGGTGTACCAGCCTATGAGTTAGATTGGCTAATTTTGCAAAGTACTCAACTAGATAAGCTAGATCTACGACTGCAATCATCTAGGTTAAAGGACAAAATTAGCCCTGAGCTAATGTCTAACCTCGATCGCCTATGGCAACAACGATTACAAAATCGGACTCCTGTGCAGTACTTAGTAGGTAGCACGAGTTGGCGCAATCTGGAGTTACAGGTTTCGCCCGATGTTCTCATTCCACGACCTGAAACCGAATTGATCCTAGATATTGTGGCTAATAACTGCCTTGCTATCCCTGATCAACAAGGCTATTGGGTAGATTTAGGCACAGGCAGTGGCGCGATCGCGATCGCCCTCGCTCAATATTTTCCCCATTTACCGATTCAGGCTGTGGACTTGAGCATCGAGGCTTTGGCGATCGCTCAGAGCAATGCCTATCGACATGGGATTACCAACATCAACTTCGCCTGTGGCAGTTGGTTTGAGCCTCTAGCATCTTGTCAAGGTCAAATATTAGGCATGGTGTCCAATCCGCCCTACATTCCTAGTGCTGAGGTTTTGCAGTTACAGCCTGAAGTAACTAACCATGAGCCGCACCTTGCCCTTGATGGTGGCGCAGATGGACTAGATGCCATTCGCCATTTGGTCGCGATCGCTCCTGCATATTTGGTCTCAGGAGGATTTTGGCTAGTGGAGCTAATGGCTGGGCAAGCGCCCACGGTGCGATCGCTGCTCAAATCTCACGGTAAATATTGGCAAGTGCAAATCCATAAAGATTATGCTGGCATAGAAAGATTTGTTTCCGCAAGAACTAAATAGGTTAAGTAGTTACAGCTAAAATCACAGGCTAAATATGCAGCAACATCAAAATCAACCAAATTATCAAAATGAATTAGAGACACAGCTATACCTTGATGGAGTTAGTAAGTTTGAAGGGGGCAACTATCAACAGGCGATCGATTTATTAGAAAGGGCAAAGGCCTTAGCTGACAGCAACACTACTTTAGGCGGTGATATTGCCATTTGGTTAGCCAATTCCTATGATGCCGCAGGCAAAACGGAGGAAGCGATCGCCATCTGCCGCAACCTCAGATCCCACCCTTCAGGCAAGATTCGCAAATCCGCACGCTACATTTTAGGGATTTTAACAGCACCCCAACTAGGCAAACTGGAGGGGCTAGTATCAGAAGTCCCTGTGATTCAGTCCTCAGATGTTTATACTCCTAAGCCAGTGGCAGCAGCAAAAGGCACAGGCGATCGACCACCATTCCGAGAAATTTCTCTTGAACCACCCATCACTAACAGCCATAACAATTTTCTTTGGTTCGCCCTATTTACCTCTCTCCTCGGGCTTGTAATTTTTTTAAGCTTAAGTACCTATGGTGCTACTTAAAGCCATTGATTTGGTATTAGATATGTATGTAGCTTATACTTTTGTTAAGTTAATCTGTTAAGTTAGTTAAAGCAAACTCAAGTTTTGGGAGTAAATAACGTAATGAGGCGAGCGATCTCCGCACATTGGTTAAATTTAGGAATGCATCTAGCTTCAATGGTATTTGGCTTATTTGGGCTAATATTCGTCTTACCCAACACCAGCTTTATTGAAAGCTTATCGGAAGCAGGATTGCAGGTATTTTCTTGGGGTATGCAAAATGGTGGGGCATCTTACATGATCTTTGGGGCGATCGCCGCCTTCCTCTACGGTAAGCAAATGATTGGATTGAAGCGCACACTAGCCTTTGCTATCCCTGCCGTTGGACTCTCAGTATCTAGTGAACTATTAGGCACTAGCACAGGTTTTCCCTTTGGGGCTTACTCATACCTTAGTGGTCTTGGTTACAAAATCGCGGATTTAGTCCCCTTTACCATCCCCCTGTCATGGTTTTACATGGGTTTTGCCTCCTTTCTCATTTCCGCAACGATGATGCGCTTGGGAACAGGTTGGCTCTACCGTCTCAGTGCGATCGCTGTTGGAGCAGTCATGTTAACTTCATGGGATTTTGTCCTTGATCCCGCCATGAGCCAAACTCCCTACCCATTTTGGGAATGGCATCAAGCAGGTGAATTTTATGGAATGCCCTATCAAAACTTCTTTGGATGGTTTGGCACAGGTAGCCTATTTATGACCGTAGCTTCCTTAATTTGGGGCAAAGACAATCAGCCTATCCTCAATCGCCAGCAAATCCTTTTCCCAACGATCATGTACGCAGGAAATTTTCTATTTGCGTTAATTCTTAGCTTCAATGCTGGTTTCTATGTACCTGCACTGCTAGGAATTTTAGTTGGGGCGATGCCCTTGGTAATCCTTTACTTTACAACCCCAGAGCTAGATCAAGCGATCGCCGATGGCACTAGTAATCTAAGCATGAACACCTTAGATACAGCCCAACCTGAAACAATCGCCACACGCTAGTTTTTCCAGTGACCTGTGCTTATACCAAATTAAGAAATGGCTACGCCATTTCTTAATTAAAAAACCTTACTGAATTTAAATTGGTATTAAATTCAAATCTAGAGAAATTAAAATTTAAAAGCATTTTAAAAGCGTTGCCAAGCAACGCTTTTAAGTTTTATTTATGCGCTTTCACAACGAGTTTAGGACTGCGATATTAGTTGTTTTGCAAAGACTTTAACTCTCTCAAAATTACCATCAAGCCCTTATTCTGATGCTCAATTTGCTCAATAATCCTTTCCACTCTTTCGCTGAGTATCTTGATCTGATGGTCTTGGCTTTCCACTTTGCTATTTAATTCGTTAAACCGTGCGACCACCTCACGCTGAATTAAATTTTCGATACCTTGAACTAGCAAAGTTTCCGTGGATGTCAAACGAGAGAGGATCATTTGCATACTCGGCTCCTCAGAGTGAGGTGCATCACTAATGACCACACGTTCCTTAGTTGCTGCCGAAATAGGCTGAACAGGTTCGGGTGGCAAAAAGTTTTGAATTCGCGAAATGAGGACATCCGCCTCAAAAGGTTTTTCTAAAAAATCAAATTCTGTAAATGGCTCAGGAACATGCTCTGTCACCTGTTCTTTAAGTCCAGAGATCATAATGACAGGAACCTTTTGCAACCCCTCAACACGCCTAATCGCTTGCAAGGTCTGATAGCCATTATATTTAGGCATTACAAAATCCAGCAAAATTAAATCTGGGAAGTTGCGTCTTGCCGCATCAAGTCCCGATTTACCGTCACTTGCCTCTAATACATCATATTTACCTGCCAAAATGCTTTTAACCATTTTGCGGATCATGATGCTGTCGTCAATTACCAGTACCTTATTTGCAGTCATGGATTTGAAGAGTCTGCCCCAAAGCTGTGCGAGTACATAATATTACCTGACACTCCCATTGCCGAAGCAACAGAGATTCTTGAGCTAATCATCGCCATTTCTGCTTACACATACTTAGGTCTTACACGATTATGTCCCATCCGAGCTTACTAGAATATTCTTTGTCATCTAGTTGCCCCTTGAGTGGATGGCTCTCCAAGCGTTTCTCCCTTACAGGAGAGGTTTGGGTATGCCCTACCCTACCTGTTTTACAACTAAAAGACGTTGCGGTTTTTCATTCACCGTTTTAACGGTTACTGCACTATGTTTATACAGGAATTCGTTACCCTGTTGAGTTTTCTATTTTCCAGCCTGTTAAGTGGCAACCGTAACATCTTTCCTAGTCGAGCCAAATTTGTCGGGCTTATGCTGGCGGTATTGCAACCTGTAACTCACCTGTTATTCTAATACAAAGCCGTTATAGACGCACGGGCTTTTAACAAAGAAGACGATAAATTTTTGGCAGCGCCAATTCTCCCCTTTGCAGTTGATCTGATAGGAGGAGATAATTTTGATTAGATTGTTGTATGGCGTGCAGTAGCGTAATGCTTTCTTCTAGAAGCCTTTGCACATCAATAGATAGATAGTCTGGAGTGTAAGGAGGCAAGCGGCTTGTTCCTTCTCCTAGCAAAATCATGGCTCCATTGTAGTTATGATTTTGGAGATGATATAGACCCACGGCAATTTGTAAGATTCCCTGATAAAAAGCGCGATCGCCTTGCCATGCGTTGTGCCAGATTTCTTCAAGGGTGTCGTGACAAGTGTAGTATTCTCCGCTATTAAATTGGGCGATCGCATCTTCAAACATAGGACAGAAATTAGCTGTAAATTACTAGTTAGACCAAATCTAAAAATGGCTGTGCTATTTTGATCTAAAAAACCTTTAGTATTATTACAGTTAATCAAAGGGAAGTATTGATTAAAATCTTCAGGAGCCTGTCTATTCAGGTTACTGCAAACCTGCCCTAGCTTGATCTAATACCAAATTAAGAAATGGCGTAGCCATTTCCTAATTAAAAAAACCTTACTGGGTTTGGTTTTTAAATTGGTCTAAAAAGTATTTGACAAATACAATACTTTGCGAGATTATGTTTAAGCTGATAAACAAGCAATGGGGCTATAGCGCAGTTGGTAGCGCATCTCAATGGCATTGAGGGGGTCAGCGGTTCGAATCCGCTTAGCTCCATACAGAAATAGAAATGGATCTTCCTTACGATAAGCTTGTTACTCCTGATCTGTCTCACGCTGCATTTATTGCTCATGATGCAGTAGTGGTTGGTGATGTGCATCTCGCAGAGCGGGTTAATATTTGGTATAAGGTCGTAGTGCGTGCTGATGTTAACCGTATGCAGATTGGCTACTGCACCAATATTCAAGACGGTGCAATTATTCATGGTGATCCAAATCAGCCTTTAGTTATTGATGAATATGTCACGATTGGACATCGGGCGATCATTCACGGAGTGGCGATCGGGCGCTGCTGCTTGATTGGTATGGGGGCAATTATTATGGAAGGCGTTAAGGTTGGGGAAGGTAGTATTGTGGGAGCAGGAGCAATAGTGACTAAGGATGTCCCTGCGGGGGTGGTGGTAATTGGTGCGCCTGCCAAGGTGCTTCGAGAAATATCGTCAGAAGATATGCAGAAGGCGATCGCCCATGCTCAAGGTTATTACCAGCTATCTCTATTGCATCAGGAATACGCCCATGATCTTTCCTCTGCGTAAGTCCTGTATATAATAAGGTTTGCCTGAATTTTCTATACCTAAGACCATGTTTCAACCCAAAGCAGAGATTATTGCTGATAGCATCAATGGGGTTGGCGATCGCCTGACCACTTTTGTGCTTACCTATCATCGGATGATTCATTCTGAATTTATGACCCATCGGATGTTGAGCAAAAATAGCAGCAGTAGCCGAGCGATTCCTGTGGAAAAAATGATTAAACTTGTGGAATCCTTGGAAGTTTATCCTTTGCACTGGGGTAAAAATCAAAAGGGAATGTCGGCACAGAAAGAAGCTACGGAAGCCGAAATTCAAGAGGCAAAGGCGATCTGGCAAGCAGCTAGAGAAGATGCAATTCGTCATGCGAGACATTTGGTGGCGATCGGTATTCATAAGCAGGTGGTCAATCGTTTGTTAGAACCTTTTTCAGCGATTACAGTGATTTGCTCTGGGACTGAGTATGAGAATTTTTTTGAGCAGCGCTGCCATCCTGATGCACAACCCGAAATTCAAGACTTGGCATACAAAATGAAGTCTGCCTATGATGCTAGTCAGCCTAAGCAGTTGTCAGAGGGAGAATGGCATTTGCCCCTCATTAAATCTGAGGATAGGCATGAGATCGGTGATATTCATGAGGTGGTCAAGGTGGCGGTGGGTAGGTGTGCGCGAGTTAGCTATCTAAACCATGATGGGGTTCGCAATCTGGATGATGATATTAAGCTTCACGATCGCCTTTTGACCTCCAAGCCAGCCCATTTATCTCCCTTTGAGCATGTGGCGATCGCTTTGCCTAGTTCTGACAAACGCGCTAATTTTAAGGGTTTTCAGTCCTATCGTTTTGATTTAGAAAGAAAACATCTATGCTGAGAACCACTGGCTAAGTTCAATTCTCGATTGATTAGGTTGATTTGAGATGTTCATGTAGAAATTTATTGTTTTGATAATTTCTATGAATTTTCAAAAATATTCTTTATTTAATTGGTATTTCTAGGCGTTTCATCGGGATAATTTTTTACAGATAATTAAGAGCCTGTTTGAGAAGTGTGGGCATTCGCTAAAAATACTGATTGATCCCCCCTACCCCCCCTTGCAAAGGGGGAAAGATTAAAAAAGTCCCCCTTTTTAAGGGGGATTTAGGGGGATCAAAACTTCTCAAATACTCTCTGAACTTTGAGCAAGAATTCGAGCAAGAGTAAACAAGTGACGATCTGTAATAGTGATTTTAATCATGATTCTATTTTAGTGATTGGTTATGGGAATTCTCTAAGGAGTGATGATGGCGCAGGGTGTCGTGTTGCCGATATTGTTGCTAGTTGGGAGTTACCCTATGTCCGATCGCTAACTGTGCATCAACTTACGCCAGAACTAGCGGAACCAATTTCGCAGGCAGAACTGGCAATTTTTGTGGATGCTTGTATGGATGCCTCTCCTCAATTGAGAAGAGTGAGAAAACCCCAAAAAGCTCTACAGGTTCAAAAAATTGTGATTTCCCGTGAAATGGAGTCGGGTGCTAATCCAAATTTTGTATCAGTTGGGCATGTGGTCGATCCGCGATCGCTATTGTCCTTAGCCGAGCAAATCTATGGCAAAACTCCCGTTGCCTATGCCCTGCTATTACCTGCCGTCAATTGGGAATTTGGGGAACAACTATCGGCGGTAACGCGCAAGAGTATCGATCAAGCTGTAGATTTTCTGCAAAACCTATGCACGAAGTTAGTATCATTCAATCAATGCTAGATATCGCTTTGGATAATGCCTACAGCAATGGAGCCAATCAAATCCATTTGTTGAGATTGCGCGTGGGGGCTATTTCAGGCATTGTGCCAACGGCTCTATATCTTGCCTTTGATGCTTGTAAGGAGGGAACGATCGCTGCGGAAGCGAAACTACAAATAGAATGGGTGCAAGCAATTTGTTATTGTTCGCAATGCCACGCTGATTTTGTCCCTCATGACTGGGTTTATATTTGTCCAAGATGCGATCGCGTAAGTCATGAGATTCGTCAAGGTCGAGAATTGCAATTGGTTTCCTTAGATATTTCTTAGAGGTTTATGGTTATGTGTCAAGATTGTGGTTGTGCAGTTATAGAAGAAGGAGAAATTAAGATTTTGCATCATGATCATACTCACTCCCATAACCATCCGCATGATCACGAACATCATCATGATCATACGCACTCCCATAACCGCACAATTTCGATTACTCAATCGATTCTTTCGCAAAATGAACGCATAGCAGAACGTAATCGCGGCTATTTTCTAGCAAAAGGAATTACCGTTTTAAATGTTCTTTCTTCTCCGGGGGCAGGAAAAACATTTTTACTCGAAAAGACGATGCAAGCTTTGCAAGAGAAAGTCGCATCGGCGATCATTGTTGGGGATTTAGCTACTGATAACGATGCTCAAAGGTTACGGCGATCAGGGGCAGAGGTGGTGCAGATTATGACAGGTTCTGTTTGTCACTTAGAGGCTGAGATGGTCGCTAATGCTTTGCAAACTATGCATCTCAAAGATGTGCAGTTATTGGCGATCGAGAATGTAGGTAATTTAGTCTGTCCTGCTGCCTATGATCTTGGCGAAACGCTGCGGGTGGTGGTATTTTCAGTGACAGAGGGAGAAGATAAACCCCTTAAATATCCTGTGATGTTTAAGACTGCTGATGTGGTGGTGATTAGTAAAATGGATTTAGCAGAAGTGGTGGAATTTAATCGTGATTTAGCTTGGCATAATATCCAGCAAATTGCCCCTCAAGCAAAGATTTTAGAGGTTTCCGCAAAGACAGGTTTGGGAATGGAGCAGTGGTGTCAATTTTTGCAAAATAAACTATGTCTTCACAACGCCTCTGTTTAAAAATCAAGGGAACTGTGCAGGGAGTGGGTTTTCGTCCCTTTATCTATCGTCTCGCCAAAGAATTAGGATTAAAGGGATGGGTAAAGAATGATGTGGCTGGGGTGGTAATTGAGATAGAAGGTGACATTAATCAACTCAATCTATTTCAAGCTCAATTAATTAGTGAGCAACCTGCGCGATCGCATATCCATAGCATCATGAGCGAATGGCGAGACGCTGTTAATGATCAAGATTTCCAAATCTTGGCATCTTCTCAATATTTCCGTGATGATGAGATTAAGACAGCGATAATTTTGCCCGATCTAGCGACTTGTGAGGATTGTCTTCAGGATATTAGAGATAGTCAGAATCGGCGCGATCGCTATGCCTTTACAAATTGCACCAATTGCGGCCCCCGCTATAGCATCATGACTGGTTTGCCCTACGATCGCCACAATACGACCATGCGTCATTTTGTAATGTGTGCTGACTGTGCCGCCGAATATGATAACCCCCTAGATCGCCGCTTCCATGCCCAGCCTAATGCCTGTCCCCGTTGCGGTCCTCAATTGGAACTTTGGGATCGCGATCAGCAAGTTATGGCTACAGGCGATCGCGCTTTGATGGAGACAGTGCGGGCAATTCAGAAAGGACAAATTCTCGCCATTAAAGGATTGGGAGGATTCCATTTGGTGGTGGATGCCACTAATTTGAAGGTGATCGCCAAACTCAGAGAGCGCAAACATCGCCCCCACAAGCCCCTAGCCCTGATGTATCCTAATTTGGAACTGTTGGCACAGGATTGTGAAGTTTCAGAATTAGAAGTCCAGTTATTGCGATCAGTGGTAGCACCAATTGTTCTCTTAAAAAAGCGACAACCATCGGTGCACCCGTGCATTGCTGATCAAAATGCTTACATAGGAGCAATGCTGCCCTATACACCTCTGCACCATTTACTCATGGCGGAATTGCAGACTCCCATCGTGGCCACCAGTGGCAATCGGGCTGAGGAACCTATTTGTATTGATAATCAAGAAGCGATCGCTAATTTGGGAGAGATTGCGGATTTATTTTTGGTGCATAACCGTGATATTGCTCAACCTGTGGATGATTCCATTGTGCGGATGATCGGCGATCAATCAATGGTAATTAGAAGTGCCAGAGGATTAGCCCCCCTCGCGATCGATTATCCTTTGTATCCACAGTTTCTGCCTACAACAAATAGCAGAATTTTAGCAGTCGGTGGGCATCTCAAAAATACGATCGCCCTCTCCTTTCCCCAAGAAACTGAACAGTCGATTATCCTGAGTCAGCACATTGGCGATTTAGGAACCACTGCCACCTTGGAGCATTGCCAACAAATTAGACAACAGCTAAGTGATGCCTATGGCTTTGTGCCTAGGGCGATCGCCTGCGACCTTCATCCAGACTATATTTCCAGTCAATATGCCCAGCAACTATCCCAAGCTTGGCAACTGCCCCTAATCCCTGTGCAGCATCATTACGCCCATGTTCTGGCGAATATGGCTGATCATCAATTACAACCAGATGTATTTGGCATTGCTTGGGATGGATCAGGCTATGGAACCGATGGCACAATTTGGGGAGGCGAGTTTTTGAAGGTGACGGAAACTGGTTTTGAGCGAGTTGCCCATTTGCGAAGGTTTAAACTCTTGGGAGGCGAAAGGGCGGTGAAAGAGCCTCGGCGCATGGCTTTAAGTTTACTTTGGGAAGTCTATGGCGATCGCCTATGGAGTATTGAATCCGAAGTTGTGCGGTCTGTACGGCAATCTTTTTCTCAGTCAGAGTTAGCGATTTTGTCAACTCTCTTAAGTAAACAAGATGTCATGCAAACTTCGAGTATGGGACGCTTGTTTGATGGTGTAGCTGCTTTGTTAGGAATTTGTAAAATAGCTAGTTTTGAAGGACAGGCAGCGCTCGCCCTTGAATCTCTCTGCGATCGCACTGAGACAACGGATTTCTATCAGTTTGATGTTAAGAAAAACTCAGAACTTGATTGGACAGGAGTAATCTCATCTATTTTAGAAGATAGACTTAACCATGTAGATATTGCCACTATTGCCGTCAAATTTCATAATACCCTTGTGGAAATGATTGCGTATATGGCGATGCAAGTCGGCCTTGAACAGGTTGTCTTAACGGGAGGCTGTTTTCAAAATCGATACCTAATGGAAAAGGCGATCGCGAAATTGACACAACTAGGATTTTGTCCCTATGGGCATCGGCGAATTCCTGCCAATGATGCGGGTCTGGCGGTTGGACAAGTCATAGCGGCAATGATGGCACTGCATCATAGAGGATAGATTTTGATTGGCAAAAGACGGATGAGAGCTTGTCCAAGACGATAGGCTTGAATGTCGTACATGGGTAATTCGATCGCCGCAGGTAGGCTGTCGATAAATTTGCGAGCCACATCAAGATCGCATCCTGAGATGTTTCGGAGCTTATTACCAGCATCGAGAAGGACGGTGGGATTGAGGGGAGGTTTGGCGCGTAATTGCCATAGCCTTGGGGCGTGCAGGTTGCCTAGTTCGATGCGGCGAAGACCTGAAATTGATGCCAAAACCGTCAGGCGATCGCCAACGTTCATCACTTCATCGTCAGCAGGAATGAAAAATTCGTAGATGCCATCGGCCTTAGCGCTATTTTTGCGAAGATAGACAGGCACAACGGTATAGCCATAGGCAATTTGCGATAGATTTTTGCCCACTAGGGTGTCATTGGCCGTAATTTCATACTCGGCAACGAGAACGGTGCGTTGATGGAGGCGAAAGAGACTAAGCATGTTTTCGCCAAAGGCGGCTCCTGCAAAGGCTTCAGCCGATAGGGCATAGGCACAAAATGATTGGGAACTGGGTAATAAATTAACAAGGTTTTCGCTGAAATAGCGATCGTAGGTACGGATGGTGAGATTGATGGGGCGAGAGTTATGCTTATTGGCTTCCTTGGCTAATAGGGCAACTTCGAGATTGAGCATTTGGTCATCGGTGACAGCAATAATGCTTTTAGCCCTATTGAGATTAGTTTTTGTAAGCTCTTGAGTGATGTTACCTGTTATCCAAGGGACTTTGGTGCTGAGATTACCGTCATAGCTATTTTCACTCACGATTACCATTGGCACATTGAGTCTATGTAAAAAGTCAGCGATGCGTTGACCCAATCGACCAAATCCAATCAGTACAATATGATCTTGGTGGGGGATGGGTAGCGATCGCTTAAAAAATTCAAATTTAGAACTCAAAATTTTGTCAGCAATGATGCTAATAATCCCTAATACGAATAATAAGCTGACAAGGGTTATGGATAGGCAGTATAGGACGAGCCATAGGGGTAAGCGATTTTCTTCAAGTCCGCCAAAAATATCCCCAAATCCGCCTAGTAACAGCACAATGCTGGTGGAAGCGGCTTTTTGCCAAGACATATTAGGGACATTAAAAAATAAGATGGCGGTACTAATAAGCCATAGTATTAGAGTTGTGATGGTACTCCATAGGATTAGCTGTCGGGTGCGATCGCCCTTAATCCATTGCTGAAATTGATACCATTGTGATTGCCAAACCTTGGGATTGAGTGACTGACGCAATTTGGTAATTAGTCTTTGCCAAAGTGATTGGTTTGGGTGCGGACTCAAGTTACCAAAATTAGGGACATGAGAATGGGAAGGGAGTAAATCATGTTCTACAAGCTCTATAAAAGCGATTTGATCTCCAACTTGAAAAGTTGTATGGGGTTCCCACTGAAAAAAGAGGCGATCTACACTCGGTGTAACGGCACTAATGAGGCGAAATTGCTTTTTGTGTAATAGATAGGCTGGAGTGCGTAAAAATTGATAGTCATGGTTGGTCAGTTGATATTCGGCAACTCGCAACTTGCGATCGCCTATTTGAAATAGCCCTAAGGTTCCTTCACCGATTCCTGCTACAGCAAAGGCAGCCGCAGGTAAATCTACAGGATCGAGAGCAACAAAGTTTCCCAATTGTTCCTTGAGAAGTTGATTGAGATTATGCCGCGAAGATCTCACCACAATATGCACATGGGGATTGAGACGGCGGGCGGTGATGGCGGTTTCAATATTGGTATTTTCATTGCTTGTCACAATGAGAATGGATCGACAGTTATGGATGCCTGCTTTAATTAAAATTTCATCACGGCGACAGTCACCAATAATGAGATGTTCGTCTAATAATTCAGAAAATCTCTCAAATTCTGTAACTTCAGGTTTGACTTGATTAATCGCACAGATTTGAACTGTATATTCGCCATAGGCAAATTTTTTAAGATTGAAAACTGCATGTTGCCCAAGGCTACCCAGTCCACAGACGATAAAGCGATCGCATACTGTGAGGTTTTCTTCTAAGTTGCTTTTCTGGGAAACTTGATGCTCTGGAGGTTGCGGCTGTGGGCGTAAGCTCAAGCTTTCTACTAGTTCGGGCAGTGGCTCACCGTAGCTAAAACCATAGATCCGAATTGCGGTAAATTTATGGATATCAAAATTCAGATCGCCATGACAGCATTCAAGAATTGTTTGCTTGAGTAATTCGCGATCGCCAAAATAGGTCGATTCCAGCAATATATGCAGCTCTTCTCTTTTCTGCCTGACTGTAATATTGACCTTAATATTGGATTCAAGGAGCTGATTTTTGATAAGAACACCTAGCGATCGCATTCTTAATTACTCGAATATGGCAGCCTTAGATCTTAATCTATCAATATTAATAATAGATTAAGTAAATTGGTTCGTGGTTTCCAAGTCGATAATTTTGAATCGGCTGTGGCAAAACTCAAAAATGCAATAATGTAAATTAAATGAATGACTGAGAGTGATGACGCAGCATAAAGTAATTGTTGTTGGTGCGGGAATTGGTGGTTTGACGGCTGCGGCTCTACTCGCTAAACGTGGCTATGAAGTGGTGGTCTATGATTTGGCGATCGTGCCAGGGGGTTGTGCTTCTACGTTTAAACGGAAGGGCTTTACCTTTGATGTGGGAGCCACTCAGGTGGCTGGCTTGGAAAGTGGTGGGATTCACGATCGCATTTTTCGGGAACTAGACATCGATTTACCTGCGGCAACCCATTGCGATCCTGCCTGTGCTGTTTTCTTGCCCGATGAGCAGGAGCCAATTAATGTGTGGCGCGATCGCCAGCAATGGCGACTAGAAAGACAAAAACAATTTCCCCGTAGTGAACCCTTTTGGCAATTTCTGGAGGATTTATTTTGGCGTAGTTGGCGTTTCCAAAGTCGAGATCCCATTTTGCCGCCGCGCAACCTCTGGGATGCTTGGCAGTTAGTCAAGGCGTTGCGTTGGGATACCCTAGCTACGGTTCCCTATACTTTTTCTACCGTGGGCGATGCTTTGCGTGGTTTTGGTTTGGCAAGCGATCGCCGTTTGCGGACATTTCTCGATTTACAACTAAAGCTATACTCACAGGTCAGTGCGGAAGAGACGGCTTTGCTATACGCTGCCACCGCCTTAGCAGTTTCGCAAACTCCCTTGGGACTATTTCACTTGCAGGGCAGTATGCAGGTTCTTAGTGATCTTTTGGTGGCGAGTCTTGAGCAACAGGGCGGTAAGATTTTGATGCGGCATCGAGTGACCGAAATTTCTCCTCGCGATCGCCAAGGCAAAGTATCTGTAAAAGTCACTAACCAGCGATCGCAAACTGCTTTTGTCGATACTGCTGATCACATTGTCGCCAATGTGACGGTAAATAATTTTGTGGAATTATTAGGGCAGCAGGTTCCCCAAGGCTATGCCCAACGGGTTAGCCAATTGAAACCCGCATCCGTTGCCTTTGTGGTGTATTTGGGAGTCGATCGCGCCGCCATTCCCCCCGATTGTCCACCACATTTACAATTTCTCGAAGCCTATCCCACTAGCGCCAGCCATACGCCCCACTCTCTGTTTGTATCGGTTAGCAAGGAAGGCGATGGACGCGCCCCCGCAGGCCAAGCTACTATAATCGCTTCTGAATTTACCGATGCGGCGATTTGGTACAGTGGAGCCGACTATAGCGAATTAAAGCGTCAATTCACAGAACGAGCGATCGCGCAACTAGGGCAGTATTTTACCCTCAATGAGCAAACCCTCTTGCATATCGAAGCGGCGACACCCCAGACCTTTGCCCATTTTACAGGTCGCGATCGCGGCATTGTTGGAGGTGTGGGAATGCGGGTTGCAACCTTCGGTCCCTTTGGATTTGCCAATCGTACCCCCTTACGTCAAATTTGGTTAGTGGGCGACTCGACACACCCAGGCGAGGGAACCGCAGGTGTTAGCTATTCTGCCTTAACGGTGGTACGACAAATTGCAGCGATGTCGTAATTCGCACTGCTCCGCGCAACTGTTGAGCATACCATCGAGAAACGGTGTCAATGCCCTGTAAGTCACTCTCGGCAATGCCATTATGTCCATTCTCTCGCCCTGAGCTATGGATATATTTGCCATCGCCAATATAGATGCCAACATGGGTTGCCTTGACGGTACTGCCAAACAAAATTAAGTCACCTTTGCTGATTTCAGTCATTTCTATGCGATCGCCAAAGGCTTCCTGTTGATAGGCATCACGGGGAATCCAGATCCCAACGGCGGCAAAAGCTGCTTGCATCAGTCCAGAACAGTCATAGTTAGGGGCAACTGTTCCTCCCCAAAGGTACTCATGGGGAACTGCCCTTGCCTGTTCAATAAAATCTATGATCTGAGGTAAGCGATCGCGAATCTGCGCCCCCTGCAAAATAGGTGGTAAATGCTCAAGATAGGATTGGCGATCGCTAAGTTCTAGCTTGGCATCATGCAAATCCTGAAGATCCAGCCATCCCCCATAGCCATCTTCTAATAGTTGGATCTCCCAACTATTGGCAAGGCGATCGGCTTTGATTACCTGCAAATATCTTCCTTGAGCCATTTGGGTGGCAAGGCGATCTAGGACAGGCGAATCATAGATGTTGATATTGCTTAAACTGCGATAAATGGAACCATCCATTTT
Source organism: Pseudanabaenaceae cyanobacterium bins.39 (assembly GCA_033765135.1). Taxonomy (GTDB): domain Bacteria; phylum Cyanobacteriota; class Cyanobacteriia; order Pseudanabaenales; family Pseudanabaenaceae; genus Pseudanabaena. The sequence goes on along the minus strand of JANRII010000072.1, from coordinate 36,935 downwards.
GATTGCTGGCATTTGCTGAACTATTTAACAGGTAATAGTACCTCAAACTCCGTACCTGTCACCGTTGCTCCTTGGCTATCTGTATAGGGCGATCGCAATACAATCCTGCCTCCATGCTGCTGCGTAATAATTTGATGACAAATTGCTAAACCTAATCCTGTACCCTTTCCTTCCCCCTTAGTCGTAAAGAAATTGTCAAAAATGCGATCTTGAATTTCCTTGGGAATACCCTTGCCATTATCAGCAATCTTAACTGAGATCCAGCTTATGCCATCAATGGGGATGACAGTCGTACTAATCCTTAAATTAGGTTGCCATGACATCAGAGCATTCTGTCTTGCTAAATTAGGTTCTACACCCTTAGCAGCATTGGTCAGCATCTTCTCTCTTTCTTGAATCAATTCAGGATGAGCTTGCATTTCCATCAAAGCATCTAAGGCATTGCTAACCAAGTTCATAAATACCTGAATTAAGCGATCGCTATAACCTGTAATTCTAGGTAATTGGGCATAGTGCTTAGAAATTTGCACAGATCGCACTCTGCCACTCAAAATCGTCAAACTGCTATCAATGCATTCTCCCAAATCCACCGCAACAGGAGTTGCATGATCCTCCATATGGGACAGACTTTGCAATGTATCCACCAAACGGCGCAAGTATTTAGAACCTGACTGGATGCTCTTAACCACCTGTGGTAAGTCAGAACGGACAAACTCCCAATCAATTTCCTCAAGGGTCTGTACCACTAAAGGCGAATTTGTGCCATACTCCTTTTCATAGGCACGGAGAATCTTCATCACACCCTCAATATATTCCAAGAGACATTCGGTATTGCCATAAATGGCCGACACAGGGTTACGAATATCATGGGATACCTCCGCCACGATTTGCCCGAGACTTGCCATCTTTTCCGTTTGGATCATACTAGTCTGAGTTTGTTCGCGTAAGAGCTTAGTCGCTAACTCGTGAATGTAAGACTGAGCTTGCAACAAATCATGCACATCTAAAACCGCGCAGTGATCTTCTCCTAGCGTGACCACAATCGGTTCATAGATATCATCTGCTCCCCGATTGAGTGCAACCTGTGATGCCGCAACAATGGAGGTAGTACCTTGCAAGTTGAGCAGATTAGCTTCAACCTGCTCATACAAAACTCTTAAGGGTCTTTTGGTAAATAGTTCTAAAGCATAGGGACGACTCAAACATTCGAGGAATTTACGTCTCGAAATCATCCCCACATAACGATCTTGGTCATATACCAACAATGCAGGCAAAAGAGAATCAGCTTTAAAAAGTTCTCTGGCAATTTCTCCTTTTTGATTTAGGTCAATCTTGACCTCATACAGTTTTAGTTCCGCCAGCGTTGAGTCTAGGGCTAAAAATTTTTTTTGTTGCGCTTTTTGAGAACCAGTCTCTCCATGAATTTGACTAAATTCTTTTTCGATGCTAGATTCACCAGCCATAACCATTAAGGGAATCATCGCCATCTTGCGAGCTAGGTCTTGGGAAGCAGCCTGCCGAATGTTTTTACTTTGAATTGAGGAGCGATCGGGTAAAGCCTTCTGTTGCTTGATATTAAGAATTATGGATGACAAATGTTCGGGGTCGATTTTGATACCTAAGATTTGAGCAACAGTTGCAAATGAGGTGGTGAGATTATCCAAAGAAGTTTTCGGCAATAGGTCAACAGCTCCCCGTCGAATTGCCCAACGTCTTTCTACGTCCTTTATTTGAGTTTGTCTGGGATTAATGAGTAATATTTTTAGATCGGGTGCATTTTCTGCTTGCCATTTACATAGCTCGGTTGCTAGTAAAGACTTACCTGCTCCATAGCGAACCCCAATATCGGAGATAATTACCTTAGGCAAATCCTGAGTCAATAAACTTTTTTGATCTAATAGCTTTAATAAGTCTTCGTTTTCAGGAGCAGCCCATACTTCAATTTGATGAGCAGATAGAATACTATGCCATAGTAGTGATTCTTCTTGAGAAAGCTGCGCTAGTAGCACCGATTGAGCCACAGAACCCCCAAAGTTTTGCTAATTAAGTTTAAATTCCTGTCAGATCATAACAATGACTAGATGCTTGGCTCAAGACAGCATAGTTAACCCGCAATTAACCTAAAGTTAATTTGATAGTGGCTGGATCTAGTAAGACTCACTAAAGTTAATCTTGCGATGAAAATCACCAGATACGCCTTTTCAAGTTTTGACTATTGGCAATAATCACGGAATCTCCCACAGGTTGAATTAGATAAAGTCCTTCTTGGGTGGCATATTCATCGGCCTGCTCATCGATTTTGATTCCTGCTACGGCTCCATAGAGTTTGTGATTTTGATATTTGGGAAATGATTCTTTAAATCTTCCTAATACCTTCAAGAATCGCTTCACATTCCCAATTTCTAAGTGTGATTTCACTTCGATCGCCACGATTTCATTGGCATTTTCCACAAGAATATCTATTTCCATTGAGCCGCGATCGTCATCGCCTTTGACACGCATGGCGGTGTAATGCACATCTATACCCTGTTCTTTAAAAAGTCTAGCGGCGGCAGGTTTGATCATGTTTTCCACAAATTCTCCCCATCGGCTAGTTAATCCGCCAACTTGTTTGTTGGTTTGTTCAACTAGCTTTTCGGTTTTGGCAATAGATGCTCGTAGCTCTGCCATTTCCTGCTCAACAATGCGGTGACGCTCCTCGAAGGCTTGTTGATATTCTTGGCGTTGTTGTTCACTTTCGCGGAAAAGGGCAAAGATGTCGTCTAGGGTGACGGTGTTTTCGGACATGGTAATTTAAGTGAATTTAATGCGGTATAACTATTCTAGCAGTTTAGATAAGGTTGTTAGATTGCACTCTCCCATCATCAAAAAAGCAAAAAATCGCCTATCAATCAAAATCAATAGGCGATCGCCTGTAGTCATCTAATCCTAAAAAACGTGAGTTCGGGATAAGCTATAAAACTTTGAGAACCCAAAAAGCAAAAGCCGCGCTTCGCGCAGCTTTTGCTTTTTGGATTCCTAGAAAGGTTTCGCAGCGCGAAACCTTTCTAGGAGATGGTTTGAAATTAACCCGAACTGACGTTAAAAAGGTAGTCCAGGAATGCTAACTGGAAGTTTAGGCAATGGAATTGCATTAGGAACTAGTTGATTGATCGTGTTGACGATCTCTAGGGCTTGGGATGCGGTTTCGGCAAAGCCTGAGTCACCTGTAAAGCCCACATCAAAGATACAACCTTCCAATTGTTCGGGACTTACTCTTGCTTGCTGACAGGCGGCGGTGGCGGTCTGTACTTGGGCGGGAGAGAGCATGGCTAGGGTTCGGTAGCTTGATGGAAATCCGCGATCGGTGAAGGTATCGGTAGTATGTCCTGCTTTGTAATCAAAGAGTGAGTCTGCCTGACTAATGCGCCAGCTATTGCCAAATTCTTTGTATAGCTGATCGAAGACGATGTTTTCGACTTTGCTGACTAATCCTGCAATTTGGCTAACTCCAGGAATAAAACTACTGGCGGTCTGGGCAATTTGTCCGTAGGTAGATTGGGTTTCAATGACTTGTCCACTGCGAGTTTGGAGGTCGTCTTTGGGGTTGCCGTTGGAGTTGCCTAATAAGCCAAGATAGCGCCCCGCAACGTCAGGTACGGAAGGATTGACATCCATGTAAGAGAGGTTATTACGGGATGTTTTTCTGACGGAAACGACTTCGCCTGATGTGGTCTGGATGATGTAACTGCCTTGTCCTTGTTGGGCGATGACAGTGCCATTGGGTAATGTACCGCCCTGTGCAGGGTATGGTCTGCCATCGACTCGAATAGGGGTGCTGGTGTCGCTGTCGGGTAGGCTCTGTCCATAGATGGCGATGCGGCTATTACCTGATTTGATGGCTACGGCGGAGTTAAGGGAAAGTTGCGCTCCAGGGACGGGGCTTTGACGGACTTGGACTTCAAAGCTGCGATCGGTTGATTTTACGAGTGTAAATTCGCCGACGGTTTGGAAGCTGTAGCGATAGCCGTCAAAGGTCACAATATGAGGATCGCCGTAGCTGCTTCCTGTTTTTTTATTAGCAGTTTGGTTGCATTCTTTTCCATAATCTGGGTTGAAGTAATGATCGACAGGATCAACCCAACTACCCTTGTTGGTTCTTGAATCTTCAATTGCTCTGAGGAATTCACTTCTACATAAAGATGAAAGGTTTGGTGCGCCCTTGCAATAAAATCCTTCAGGGTGATTTACACAGCAATTATCGTGGTCTCTGCTGCCACTTGTTCTATACATTTCGACAGTACATTGATCGTAATCAAATCTCGGTGGATGCTGATATAAATCACCCATCGGATCGCATTGATTTCCAGCCCCCTCAAAGCACTTTTGAACGTCTCGACTTGTACCTCTACTTGAAAAGTCACATTTTGGTCGTCCACATTTGTCAAACGATGAGGCAGTAGCAGCAGCCCTGTCAATAGCATTATTTGTTCTCTGTACCTCTGCTGCTGAATCTTTTGCAGCCCTATCAATAGCATCACTTCTTCTCTGCACGTCTGCTGCCGAATCTTTCGCAGCCCTATCAATGGCATCACTTCTTCTTTGTACGTCTGCTGCTGAATCCCTCGCAGCCCTGTCAATGGCATTGTCAAAGTCTGGACTACGGACAGGTGTATTTGGACTTACTTCATTTGGGAATGATGGCGGGTTGGGATTATTGTTAGGAGAAGATTTAGGAGTGTCAACACCAAAATCGTTTGCTCGATCTGCCAACAAATTATTAGACTGTATAGTCTCTACTTTGACAGGATTAGTTGCACTTGCCTCTTGAGATTGGGCAATAATCGCATTATCAGTACATAGCGCAGTATTAACACTGAGGACACCGCAGAGAGCAACAGCCACCGACTTGTGCAACCATGTACTTGGCGACAAGACAGCCCCCAATAGAGCAGACACAAAACTAATTAAGACAAAAGCTAGAATCCGAATCCGACGCATGGGTTTATACTCCAGAATTTAGCAGGTAAACTTGTTAAAACAAGTCACGAAATAACTTTTAAATCGTCAGATGGTAATTAATCTTTGATAGAAGTTACCATTCAACTACTTGCCCCAATTTGCTGGACAATCAGGAACTTGGTTGCGACGTGCAGGATCTTCTGGCTGACTGCGAGGCTTCTTATTAGGCAGTTGTCCAAAAGTATTATTACCTGTCTTAGAACATACACCTACCCACTCTCTACCATCTACTTCACCTTCATTAGTCATTACCCTTCCAGGAACGATACAAGTTGTTTCTTTCATGTTAACTGGACCAATTTGTCGTTTATGACTGTTCCAAAATTCTGCTGGAACTGCACAAACTTTAGCTTGACTAGCTACACTTGTAGCAGAATTTAGAATATTGTTAGAGATTTGACTAGGCTGTTGTTGAGGTTGGGAGCAATCATTTTTCTTCTCATAGTTTCCTGAGTCAAAATTAAGCAACGCACCTAAATTAGCTCTAGCCATTTCTAGAGAACGTTGAGCATTACCTGCATAGTCAGGATGAGTAGGATTTCCTAAATAATTACTAAGTTTATGGGAATCTAGTATTTGCTTCCACTTAACTGCTAATCCGTTGACATAATATGTTTTTTCGGTTTGATAGTTTATAATAGGCGGTAATGGAGGTAGATTAGGGGTTCCGCTAGGAATACTTATTAAGTATTTTGAAGCGCCATTTAAGATAGAATTAATGTTAGGAAGTTGTTTTTCATCAGATGATTGATTGCTGATTAGAAATACAGGAAGATCATCAGAACGTAATAAAGCATAAGAATTTCTAAACTTGCCATATACTCTTCCGAAGCTTGTAAATGTTGCGAAACTCAGTAAAATTGTCCTGTCAGAAAACTTTTGCGGTAGTTTTTGAGCTAAATCTTGCAGAAAGAAATTACCTTGAGAATATCCAATAATTAAGAATTTAGCTCGTTTCTTAGGTTTACAAGACTTCTTTGCATCGTCTTCCTTTTCTTTATCTCTTTTTTTGATAGCTTCAATAATTTTATTAGTAATTATGTCACTCATAGGACGTGGAAGATCAAAAATCTGATCCAAAGATTCTCCTAAAACGTCTCCAGCGCCCATTGTAATACCTGTTGGATTATGTGTTGGCAGATCGATTGCAGGAGGATTAACAATTCCATTAAGTAATCGAGATGATATTAGACTCACATCATCTGCATATCCTGTATTACCAGTTTTAATACCATTCACGTAATAAGTATAAATGGGAGATTCAAATTCATCGCGAACATATTTGACTGATGAAGATTGTGACGGTGAAACTATCTTATTTACTGTACTGTCCAGAAATTCTGAACTCCTAGACGAATTAGATCGAGGTGAATTACTAGAAGAAGAAACAGTGTCGTCATCGAAATCGCGCGATCGCTGTGCCAACAAATCACTAAATTGTGTAGTTTCTACCTTGAGAGGATTAGTTGCACTTGCCTCTTGAGATTGGACAATTGCATTATTAGTACATAGCGCAGGATTCGCACTGAGAACACCGCAGAGAGCAACCGCCAACGACTTGTGCAACCATGTACTCGGCGATAGCAAAGCACCAAGTAGTGCAGCCACAAAACTAATCACAGCAAAAGCAAGAAACCGCAACTGACGCATAATCAATCTCCTCAATTAATATCAAATAAACTCAACCCGTCCTTGCATATCCACTGGTTCAAACACCTTTTCCATCAAAGCCAAGTTCCTTTAACCTTTGTTGTAATAACGAAGGAGTATTAGCTCTCATCTCATCCGCCAACCTTTCACCCTCCTCAATTTAACGATTTATCTCAACACGATGGTCGTAATAGTAAGCCAGAGCCGCATGAACATCCGCCAAACCAATACTAGGATAATGACTAACAATTTCCATAGGTGACATACTCAATCTTTCATAACAAATCGCAATATCCTGCACCTTAATACGGTGTCCAGCGATACGCGGCTTACCACCACAAACACCCGCAGTTATTTCTATATGTTCTTTAATTAGCTCGACCAACATAACTTTTTAAAACCTCTAGTAAACCTTTAATAATCGCCCACCATCCTGATATCAACAGCATAACCAGAAATTGTTAATTGACCGAGATATTTTAAAATTCGCAACACATCATAGAGCGCATTGTCAGCATCATACAAAGAAAACCGTCTCGACAAAGTATATTGCGATCGCGCCAGCTTCACAAAATGAAAATCACTACCATTTGTCATCATCCCAAACACAGGGCGATCGCCTTGATTAGCACTCATATAAGTCAATATTTGTGGCAACGCCACCATCACATTAAAAGCACTATGTTTCGCCTCAATTACCACAACCCACAGCGAATCCTGAACCACCAATAAATCAATCTGTCCCTTGATTACTTGATCCCGATCTTCTATGGAAATAGCGATTGCCTCCTCTGCCCTCACAAAAAAAGGCGAATGATAAAAACCTGCACAAGATAGCAATGGCGAAAGCACCACCATCTTCACCAAATCCTCAATCATCGGACGCTGGGCTAAATAGAGATATTCTTCTTTGATTAGATCAAGGTCTTGCTTATCGCGATCACTTAACTCTATCGGCACATTAGCTATTTCTTGAAAGAAAAGAGCATCCTTAACTTCATGCAAACGAAACTGTTGCACGACATCATATAAACTGAGCCTTGAGGCTTGCAAAGTTTGAGTCATGATTTTCCTCCTAAGTTGATGTAAATTTGGCTTTTGAGTAGGTGAACCCAAGTAAATTTAAGATCTCCGACTTTTTCTTCAAACGTACAAGTTATCTTTTACAAGCGCATAAAAAGTCGGAGATCTAGTCATGATCGAGATCCTAAAAACCGAAACCAGGGATAAATGACGGAATGGGTAAACCGATCTGCCTCAAAACACCAACACCCACAGCGAAGGCAAAATCCTGTTCCCAACTTTTAACTTCCTGACGAGTCACTGCAACTGCTGGTGTATCATCAGGCTTAGAATTATCAAAAGCAAGATCAGATTTATTCAAATTCAGCGAAGGCATAATTGCTGTAAAACTATTTACAGGAACGGCTGCATTCAAACCTGTTTTAATTTCCACACCGCCTGCTGTTGATTCCCTTTCCCGATCGCCTTGACCATGAATTCCCACCACGCGACCACTCACATCAAACACAGGTCCACCACTCATTCCCCGTCTTGTAACGGCGGTATAGCGCATTGTGTAACCCCCTGGACGCTTATCAGGGCGGCTAGATACTTGACCATTGGTAAATTCATACTCTCGCTCCCCTTCTGTTTCAATGGACATAGGATAGCCAGAAATATAAACACCCGATCCAATACTCGCCTCATCAGAATCAGAAATTGGCGCAACCGCTTGCTCCTCAGGACTTTCAAACTTAACGATCGCTAAATCTAGATCTCCCGCAGAGCTAGGTAAATAGGTAACTTGAGTCACCTTATAGGTCTTCTTTTTGCTGGTATAGATTTTGTAATCGAGGTTGGGATTTTTGACCACATGGTTGCAGGTCAAGACTGTATAAGTGTTACCACTCTTAGCGATAATTACTCCAGAACCACCGAGATTTGCTCCTAAAGGATTGTCAATACGAACAGTGGTTGGTACGGCAACTTGCGCGACTTCCTTCGCGGTTTTGGCAGATACTGCCATTGGCTGAGATATAGCGATCGCTGCCACAATTGCCGTACCCGTCAAGACATTTGATAAATCGAAACGCATATTTAACTCCTTATGTATTTATTTAAGATTGGCGGCGCGGAGTGCTGCCAATCTAATGAGAATTAATAGACATGAATTGCAAGTAAGCATTAATGGGAACGCCCCAACTTGCTTTAAGCATTTGCTGCAAAAGCATTGGTGAAGGTTCAGTACCATCGTCAAAAGTGTAACCGCCAAAATCTGGATCGCGATTTTTAATACGACCATTAATCCCCACTAAAAACCCTGATGCATCAAAGATTGGACCACCACTCATCCCCACAACAATATCGTTGCTGTATCCGAGTTTATAGCCCTGTGTCAATGACTTTGCTGGCAAAATGGAGACAATTCCTTCCGTGAAACGGAAATCTTGAAGTCCTAGCTCAAAGGTAGTAACTAAACTACGATCGCGATAGATCGGAAATCCCGCCGCAAAAACGCGATCGCCAACTTGCAAAGATTCTGGCTTGATCTGAGCTACCTCATATTGCTGAGAACTTTGAAATTGGGCGATCGCCATGTCGTTATCACCAAACTTAGCCGTATGGGATTTTGATATTAGCGAATGCGACAATCCATCAGACGTGAGAATGACTGCGCGATCGGCAAACTGCAGCACATGAAGATTAGTCAACACTGTATATATATTTCCCAATTTACCAACTATTACGCCAGAGCCAGAAGTAATCGCTGTTCCAGAATTATTAAAAATTAGGATTCTCACCGTAGTGGCAATCGCTGATTGGCGAATATTGCTTTTTAATAATCGGGAATGATCAGAGGAATTTCCTTGAGGGCTTTTACTTAGCTCAACCACCATAGGATTAGCTTGAACTTGTGTTGCTGCGAAAAAATAGCTAATAAAAACCATTGAGACACTGACAAGCAGCACCTCAATGGTTCTGTAAGTTATTTGTAAAAGTATTTGCAAGAGCGATCGCTTGTACATCGACTCAAACCTAAATGGAGCTAGTCGCAACTTTAATCAAAATCACCTTTACGCACGCCTGACGCAGGTTGAGGTTTAGTCACAGGATTATTGACCGCAGGAGTTGTTAAGGCTGGCTGAACTTTAGTTGTCACCGCAGCGTCACGCCCCAACCGCCCACTCACATCAATGTAAGGAATTTCGGCACTTTCACTGAGAACAGGTACACCTGCTTGCCCTTCACGCAAACCAAAGAAAGTATAAAGTGTCCTGATTGCATCCTGTCCTGGCTTGAGGGTATAGATCAATCCACCACAACGCCCATTCTTCTCACTGGCGGTACAGATCACATTTTCTCCATTCATACGCCCCACAGTGACATATTTGAGGAGCTTGGCAGTCCGATAAGATTCCAATCGATTGCTCACTTCTCTACAGCGAGTTGCAGGGGTCCAACCCGCATCAGTAAAGAAGTTAGAGTCCCAAGAAATCCACCTTTCTACCCCACCTTCTGAATTTTGGTACATCGTGGCGGGGCTGCCACCCGATGTATCACAGTAAAAACCTTGACCTCTCTGAGCGTTGCTAGGGCTTGGCATCAGAGACACACCAGCGATTAAAATCGCGCCCCAAGTTAAGACGTTAGTGCAATTGGTTTTCATAATCATAGGTATAGCACCTAGATGGGTGTAATAAAATTTTAGGCAAGATTGTATGTAAATTTAAGATTAACATATTAGAGTTATGTTTGAGAAGTTAAACGAGGCAGTTCTTCCTTCTCTAACTCAATACAATTTTTGCAATTTTTTATATAAAAACCTTACTCATGGGTGAATTGTCTCACATTTTATAGAATGAGCAAAGCAGGGCAACCACGGAGGGATTGCCCCTACCTGAATAATTTAAATTTGGCGTAGGGGCTGTGCCCCCGTGCCAGCCCCGATCATCCAACATAGCAGGAATTCCTTCCACGTAACATCAGAATTTCAAAGAGAGATCAAGTAGAATGAGAAAGACAGAATAAAAAGTATATGTTGTTATGACTAGAATTTGTATTCTCGGTGGTGGTTTTGCTGGGCTTTATACGGCACTCAGCTTGGCGCGTCTGCCGTGGAAATCTTCCCCAGATATTATCCTTGTTGATAAAAACGATCGCTTTTTATTTACTCCTTTTTTGTATGAGTTATTAACCTCAGAGTTGCAGGAATGGGAAATTGCGCCGACATTTAAGGAGTTGCTAGATCGTACCAATATTCAATTTTTGCAAGGTACTGTCACGAATATCGATCTGTCTCATCAACAGGTTGAAGTTAATACAGGTAATATTGGACGTTCTAGTTATATTAATTATGATCGATTAGTGATTGCCATCGGTGGCGAAACTCCCATGCAGACAGTTTCGGGAGCATCAGAATATGCAATTCCTTTCCGTACACTTCAGGACTTCCATCGCTTAAATTCTAAATTAGAACTATTGGAAGCGGCAAATCGCGATCGCGTAAGGGTTTGTATTGCAGGTGCTGGTACTAGCGGAGTCGAACTGGCTTGTAAAATAGCCGATCGCCTAAAGGATGTAGGGAGAGTCCGATTAGTCGATCGTAATTCTCAAATCTTAAGTAATTCCACCCCAGCCAGTCGCGAAGTTGCGGAACGGGCTTTGTCCGATCGTGGAGTCTGGACAGATCTCAATACCAAAGTCTTAGAGGTTGGTGATGGAGAAATAGTCCTTGACTACGGTAATGGTATTGATAGTTTACCTGTCGATATCGTCCTATGGACAGTGGGTAACACGTTTTCTAAAATCATCAGCCAGCTACCCGTTGAACATAGTCCTAGTCAAAAAATCATCGTTGAGCCAACTCTGCAAGTCAAGAATTATCCTGAGGTATTCGCAATTGGTGACTTAGCGGCATCTGTTGATGAAAACGGTCAAACTCTACCTGCTACGGCTCAAGTTGCTTTCCAGCAATCGCAATATTGTGCTTGGAATATCTGGGCAAGTATTAACCAAAAGCCCCTAGTTAAATTCCATTACATCGCCCTTGGCGAATTCATCAGTTTAGGTGTCGATGGTGCAACGGCTTCTCTGTTGGGCAAGATTAATATTACAGGATTTCCTGCTCAAGCTATGCGCCGCATTGCCTATCTATTGAGAATGCCGACCATACAACATCAGTGGAAGATCGGCACTGCTTGGTTCTCAAAGCCTGTGATTGAATTAATACGGCGATCGCTTTAAATCTTTGGCTAATTAAGGCTAATTAATCTGTATCTTTATCTGTCGATGGTGGAGTTTGCTCAAGGGTGGGGGTACTTGCAATGTCAGCTAGGTCAGCCATAGATTTTGATGACTTCTTCTTGCGTTGCTTTACCGTTGTTCTTGTCCATTTGGTTTGATTCCAAATTCCAAATAAAATCACTGCTGACACTAAAGACTCAAATAAAGATTTACCAGATTGCTTGATCAATTGACGAAAAGCACGATTTTTGCTTTCTTCCAAAGTAGCTTTGATTTGAGCTTCACTTTTGGCAATTTCAGCATTGAGTTGAGCGCGAAGCTCCGTGGGATTACTTCTATTTAGCTGTAAGTTGGGCGATCGCTGTTGGATAAATTCCGCAACTCTTTGGAGGTTCGTATCATCAGTGTTCTTTAAATTTTCTTTGGCAACATTGAATTGATTGATCTGCTGTGTAGAAGCGAGACTTGCCTGAGCATTATTTTCGTTATTAATCCGAATTGAGGCACTAATGCCGATTAGGGTCATAATCACATAAAAAATGCTTAGTACCAAAGACAACCATGAAAGGATCTTTAGGATGGTTTTGCCAAATGGCGATCGGGCGGTAGCTTCTCCATAAAATATCAAAACCAAACCGATAATTGTGACAGGGGAACTACCTGACACTTTGCCAAGAGCCGTAAATTCCCAAGTTGCATCTTGACCAAAGCGAGGTGGTAACAACGCATCGGCAAAATTGGATATCGACATAATGAGAAGCCCATAGCCCACAAATCGAACCAGATTTGCAGTAATGTTTTCTGTTGTACTTGTACTAGAGTTGCTCATAGTTAGATTTTATTAAGTAATAAATGAGGTTGGTAGTTAGATTAATTACAAAGTTTTTGGATGAATTAACAATAACTTAAAAAATTTAATGATTAACACTAATTACTAATATAAATATGTAATTAGTTTAAATAAATACTTATGAATTGGGAAATCTGTTTTTCCACCACTCATACCATACAAACCACACAGGCTCTAGCTTTTGCTTAATATCTTGAGCATCTCCATTAGTAGGTTTAGCGGTCGAAATAAGTGTCCACAGACAACGGCGATCGCGCAAATCTTTGCGTCCCAGCAGCCAATCAATAATTACATCTTGATTTAAGGCACTCTGACTAGCATTTTCTTCAAACTGCTCAGTTGTAACCGTAGTAATACCACGAGGATTAATACAAGCTGTCAAATAAAAACGATCTTGATGCTCAAAGGTAAAATAATAGCCTAAGGAATTCTTACTAATCAAAGAGCGTGTTTTGTCAGCATCAAATTCAATATTGGCAAATTCTTTTAAGAACAAAAATACATCACCGTTAGTACGATAGGCATATCGTAAATCTATATCAATGCTAAGACCATCCACCAAATATTTATATCGATGACCAGATAAATATTTAGGCTTGTTGTAGAAATCCTTTTTGTCTATGATCTGCGCTGGCAAGTCTAGGGGCAGAGGCTGGGCTGAAGGTAAATCAATGCGCTCAGGATATTCTAAAGGTAAAGGCTTACCTAGATTAGGATCAAAAAGAGATTTTCCTAATATCAACAAAGCACTAGTCAGCAAGACACCAAGCAAAGCAATACGAAACTTGTCCTGTATTGGTCTATGCCTTTGATCAGCTAAACCTGAAGTATTAGCGCTGATTTCCTCAACCTGATTATTTTCTGAATCACTCATGGCTAAAGTCAGTGAATACCAACATACTATACCGTGAGTTTATGCTTACCCCGCAAATTATCTGTCCCTAACGATTAGTTTTTTGCAAGGAATTAGCCTTTTGATTTTGTAAAATAGGTAAGTTATTGGCACTTAACCAATCTTTGCCCACTCTAACCGTAATATCAGACTCAATATCGCCCGTTGACTCCACAATTACTTCACCTATCCCCAGAGCATCGCGTAGCTTTTCGGCACTCTCGCGATCGCCATTTTGCGCCACAATCTGAGTCTTGTTAAGTGGTCGGCTCCAACGTTCTGGAGCAGGAAACACTTGACTATATCCAGCCTTAGATAAAGTTGTGATCGCCTTCCGCGTCCCCTCTGGTTGGGGCAAGCTATTCTGAACTGATACCCGTAAGCCATTGATAGAATTATCATCAACATCAACATTGGCACTTTTGATGACTCCAAAGTTTTGGCGCATCATCTTCAATAGCTTTTGATTATCTAAAATCCAATAGCTCAAATTATCAAACTCACCAGGATTACTAAATCTTCCAGGTGCCATTAGCATTTGAATACTTTTGCGATCGACCTTAGATGTATATCCAGCTAAAGCCAATATCTCCTCAACAGAAAGATTAGTGTCAATATTGTCCTTAACGATTCCTAGAATTTCAGGCAGTTTAGCGATAGTGTCAGGCTTCAGTTTTTGATCGATAAAGGCACGGAAAAAAGCTTGTTGGCGTTGCACACGACCAATATCTCCTAGATCATCGTGACGAAACCGCATGTATTGAATAGCTTTATTGCCATCTAGCTTTTGTTGTCCAGCATTGAGGTTTATATAGAGTCTCTGACTGTCATCTTGATATTTCATGCGCTTCGGCACATATACATCGACTCCTCCCAAGGCATCGATAATCTTGCCAAACCCATTAACATTAAAACGGATATAGCGATCGATAGGGATATCGCCTAAAACTTGACTTACGGTTTGGGCGGATAGAGAAGCTCCACCAATATAATTGGCAAAATTAATTTTGGTTTTGCCCACACCACGCACATACACTCGACTATCGCGAGGAATGGATAGAACTGCCACCTTTTGGGTTGCGGGATCAAAGCGAATCAATAGCATCGCATCGCTTAAGCCATTAAGATTATCGTCAACTTGGCTAAAAGCCTGCCCTCTCGGTAACTCTGGTGCATTGGGCAAATCTGAGTTTAAGACAATTGTGCCGAGCAGTAGAATATTGACTGGTCTTGTTAATGTTGGGACTCCTGCGATCGCGGAGGTCATTCCCTCTGAATTCTTATTAAAATCAGCATCAATAGATGCTCGCTGGAAGGGTCTACTATTTAGCACATAAGCAACTCCAGCACCTAATCCCCCAGATAGCAGTGCCAAAAACAAGACTACAAATAGAGTCCACTTATGACTAAATTGAACCTTGGTGCGATCATGATGTTTGTCAGAACTTGTGGTCAAATTAGACTTCTTACTCAGCTTTAGCAAATTAATGGACACAGCTAGGAAACACTCCCAATAACTGAACATTTACTCAGGCGATCGCCCATCCATACTCAAGGATGAAACTCAACACATTATTGACCTAACTTTAGCATTGTATTATAACTTTTTGTTACAAAATGGCTAAATATATACACAAAAAAGTGACTGGAGTTATACCAGATTAAGAAATAGCGTAACCATTTCTTAATTAAAAAAACCTTACTGGGTTTGGTTTTTAAATTGGTATTATTTTTCGACAAAAGCAAAAGATGGTAGAAATTGCCAAGTAATTTCTACCATCTTTGGGAGACAAAAGTGAATAACTAAATTAGCTGAACTAGCTAAACTTAATATCTAAACACAACTAAAATATAACTAAATAATAGTATTGTCTGGAATCACGGCATTTTTAACTACCACAACGATACCATTACAAATACAATAGCCAAGCTCTTCACGGTTTACATCTTGGATGCGATCTTTATTGATAATTTGCACATTTTGACCAATTCGTGCATTTTTATCAATAATTGCATGACGGATAATTGTATTTTTGCCAATGCCCATAGGCACTCTATTGTTTTGCAGATCCTCTAAACGATCTTCTTGAGGTTGGTAAAAGTCGCAACCCATCAATAAGGTGTCTTCAATCACGCAGTTTGCATCAATTTGCATCCGAATTCCCACCACAGAATTAGTAACCGTTGCCTGATCAAGAATGCAACCCTCGCCAATGATTGAGTCCTTAACTTTACAGTCATGAACTTTACTAGGTGGCAAGTAACGAGCGCGTGTATAAATTGGCTTTTTAGTTTCATAGAAGCTAAAAGCTGTTTCAGGATGACGAGTCAGGTCAAGGTTAGCTTGATAGAAGGACTCAATGGTTCCAATATCCTCCCAATAGTCGGAAAAGAGGTAAGCTTGCACATTTAAGTTGTGAATTGCATCAGGAATAATTTCCTTGCCAAAGTCCGTAGAATTTGGATTTTCACTCAGCAGCTTCATCATTGCGGTTTTATTAAAGACATAAATGCCCATAGAAGCGATAAAGGGATTAAATTTAGCTTCTTCTACACTTAGCCCTAGCTTGGTGGTATCTACTCGCATTTCCTCAAGGGCTTCACCCTTGGGCTTTTCTAAAAATTTGACAATGCGTCCATTTTCATCGGTTTTGAGCAGTCCAAAGGCACTAGCTTTCTTTTGATCAACGGGTAAGACAGAAAGGGTAATGTCTGCCTTGGTTTCACGATGATGTTTCACTAGTTTTTCATAATCCATGCTGTAAAGCTGATCGCCTGACAGGATCAAATATTCAGAAACATCCCAAGACTCCAGAAGCCATGAGTAGCGACGCACTGCATCAGCCGTACCCTGAAACCATTCAGGGCTATCAGGAGTTTGTTGGGCTGCCAAAATTTCCACAAAGCCTTCGGAATAAGAAGCGGGGCGATAGGCTTGGTTAACGTGTCGATTTAAGGAAGCTGAGTTGAATTGGGTAAGGATATAAATTTTTTCAATGCCTGAGTTGATGCAGTTACTTACTGGGATGTCGATCAGTCTGTATTTACCTGCAACAGGAACAGCAGGTTTTGCACGGGTTTTTGTGAGGGGATATAGTCTTGTCCCTTGACCGCCGCCCAGAATGATAGCCAGTACATTTTTCATAAATTATTTTGTTTATCTTGGCTTTTTAATAAAATGCTTCGTTTGAATGGTTATATTGTCTATCTTTGCGGGGATCGTTGCAAGTAATGCAAGAACATATTTCTGGAGATCTGAGCTTGTTGGCGTATTGGGCTAAGTCTGGCAATTGCTTAGATTTGGTTGGTCTAGGCTATGTTTTGGTTGGGATTATTTCTGATTTCAATGAGTTTTTGGAGTCCAAACTGGGCGCGTTTGATTTGCTTTTCGCATAGTTTTTCAATGTCCATGCGTCCAACTTCGATGCCTTGCTGAGTATCGGTGGCATGGTCAAAAAAAACAATGCTATCAACTTGCTTCATGCCAATTAGCCGAAATAGCATGTCGATAATGTTGTATTGTCCGCAGATTAGGTTTTCGTCATTGAGCCTTAATCTTTCAATGTTGGCGGCGGTTTGATTGCAGTATGCGTAGATGGTTACTTTTTCTAGTTCAGGGTTGTCATGGTTGCTGAGGGGGGTGAGTAGCCATCCGCCTTCTAGGTCTTGAATGACAAAGTAGCTAGTATATTTGAGGTTTTGAGCGATCGCTTTGAGAACGGAGGCGATGAGGTTAACGGCACTGGCGGTTTCGATGTCGGGAGTGCTTTCTACAAGAAGGGTTACTTGCTGATCAAGAATTTGGTTGTGGTTTGACTCTGACATAACGCAAGTTAATATTTCTTACTCAATTTGGTGGTTGTTTTGCTGCATCGCTTTTGGCATTGCGCTGATTGATTGTAGAGATTCTAAAGTCTCAAATAGGGCTTCGCGCATGGTTGGTTCATTTTCGCGACTTAGTAGTATCTGGCAGTAGGAAGCGATCGCTTGTTCCTGTGCTGAGGGCAAATAGTTTTCTCTGACGTATTGGTTGATTTGCTTGATGGCAAGCAGCCGCGTGAGGTCATCATTGACTGTTAGTTGAGCAATTAACTGATCAAAGTTAAGTTGCTGTCTTTGAAGCCACTGTTGAAAGGATTGACGCAATAGGAGAATAAAGATACCGCAGATTGATCCTAGTTGTAAGATACTAGCTGTCGCTAACCAGTGATTTTCTTGGTTTGACCATAGGGAGAAAACTATATAGGTTAGGATAACGGTGGCAGTGCCACTGGCTACGGATAGAGGGAAATGGCGGTAGGGGCTTTGAGAAAACCGATGTATTTGCCAGAGGATACTATTCCATTTGTAGTCTTGCGCTGCATACATGACGATCATTACGAATATGCCAGCTAAGGTTGCGGCAATCAGTTGCCAATTCCACATTAATAACATGATGCCAAATACAGCCAGTAGCAACCACACGATCAAACCATTTTCATGCCAAAATAGCTGCCGCAGCGATCGGGGCATTCGGCGAGGTGATGAGGGGGTAGCGTTTTTGGGTTCTGAGGCAGGGGTGTTGTTTGTCACTGATGTGTTACTTGAGAGCTATCAGGAATTGTATGACTACTCAGACGATTTTGCCATGATTTGTGGTGGATTGGCGATGTAAATTTGATGCAATTTTTCAGGCCCTATCGACCGAGCTGTCTTCTCGCTTCAAAAAGTCCAAGGGCGGCACTTACGGATAGATTGAGGCTGCGTACTTTGGGGTGTTCCATAGGAATATATACTGACGGGTGGGCGGCGAGCAGTTCCTCTGGTAATCCTTGCGATTCACTGCCAAATAGGAGCCAGTCCCCCTCTTGGTAGGTAAATTCCCGAAAATGTGATGTACCTCTGGCGCTAAAACAAACCCACCTTGCGCCATTGGCGGCAAGGCGAAGGGAATGAAGGTCGGGGTGAACAGTAACTTTGACATATTCCCAGTAGTCAATGCCTGCTCGTTTGAGTTGGCGATCATTAATTTCAAAGCCCAGTGGTTCAACCAGATGTAAGTGGGTGTTGGTGGCGGCACAGGTACGGGCAATGTTTCCTGTGTTAGGTGGTATTTCTGGGTAAATTAGGGCAACTTGCAGCATTAATTGTGGTCTGAAGGTTTAGGCTGTGACTTAGGGTTTATGATTTGACGGCTTGAACATCTTTGGGCGCAAAACCGTGAGCAGTTAATTCTTTGTTGAGGGCGATCGCATTTTTGACTCGATCAACAAATAAAACTCCATTGAGGTGATCCATTTCATGCTGAATCACCCTTGCAAGTAAGCCACTGGCGATAAGCCTCTGAGGTCTGCCATCTTCATCGCGATAGCTTACTTCCACTTGGTCTGGTCGCATGACATCTAGAAATACATCAGGAATACTTAAACAACCTTCTTCCCCATTGACTAGCTCTCCGTCCAGTTTTTTGATTTCTGGATTGATCATGATCAGAGGAGGCTTGCTTTCGTCTTTGAGTTCGATATCAATTACTAGCAATTGTTTGTTAACGCCCACTTGGGTTGCGGCTAAACCGATGCCATCGTTGCTATACATGGTCTGGAGCATATCAACGATCAACTGTCTGATTTCGTCATTAACTTTGCTAATGCGTTTGGCGGGTTGACGTAAAACGCGATCGCCAAGAGTATGGACCTTTAAGGGAGGATTTTTTACTTTTTGTTTGGGGACTTTAATAGAAATTGCAGACATTACCGATACAGCTCTCGAGCTTGTGAAAGACTTACTTTATATACTATATCTGAGAATTGCTTAACACTCCCTACATGGTCTTTGGATAGTATCCCTAAATCATTTGGAGATTTTTGGGGTTATAGAAGCATTTTCCTGCGAGGTGAGCTTCCACAAACCATTCAAGATTGCTGAATTATCATTAATTTTGCTTTAGGATTCATCCTTTAGCATCTGTTAAAATGCAGTCATTATCTTTTATCGATTTCGCATGATTGAGCAAGAACCATTAGTGAATGAGCCATTGAAATCATCTGCTGGCATTTTTCGTCAAGCGATCGCGGATCGAGAATTTTTGATCACGGCTGAGGTGTCACCACCAAAAGGCGCTGATCCTGCCACAATGCTAAAACAAACACAAGTTTTAAAAGATCGAGTTCACGCGGTAAATATTACCGATTCTAGTCGCGCAGTGATGAGTATGAGTCCTGTGGTGGCCTCGGTGATTTTGCAACAACAGTTAGGTATTGAGACTGTATGCCAGTTAGCTTGTCGCGATCGCAATCGAATTGCCCTGCAGGGAGATCTATTGGGAGCAGCAGCATTGGGGATTGTCAATATATTGGCACTGACGGGAGATCCCGTCAAAGTTGGCGATTCACCGAAGGCGCGATCAGTTTTTGACTATGAGTCTGTGAGGTTACTCCAGCTAATTCAGAGTTTGAATAGGGGGATAGATGCTAATGGAAAAGCTTTGCCTAATGGTGGGACGAACTTTTTAGCAGGCGCAGCGATCGACCCGCAGTCTCCTAGTTGGTCAGGATTGCAGCAAAGATTTGAACGCAAAATTAATGCAGGAGCGCAATTCTTTCAGAGTCAGTTGATCACAGATTTTGAACGTCTTGATAAGTTTATGCATCAAGTCGCCAATCAATCAGACAAGCCGATCTTGGCTGGCATTTTTTTAATCAAGTCAGCTAAGAATGCTTTGTTTCTTAATAAACATGTGCCGGGGGTACAGATTCCTGAGCATATTATCGAGCGTTTGAGCAAGGCTGAAGTTCCTTTGCAAGAAGGAATAGCGATCGCGGCAGAGCAGATCAAAGTTGCCCAACAAATTTGTCAGGGGGTACATATTATGGCAATCAAGGCGGAACATTTGATTCCAGATATTTTGGATCTAGCGGGGATAGCTCCTGTACGCACCTCAACTACTTTCTGATCCTAACCCCGCGATACATGACCACATTGCTACTATCATCGCTGGTATCACTGGAGTTGGCAGCATTTTTAGAGTTGTTTTTGGTGGTTGACCGCGATCGCGTCACTACCGTATCCTCTGCTGGAGATATTTGTGCTTGTTGAGATGCTTGACTCAGACTATTGGCGATCGATTCTAACGGTTCAGCGATGAGTGTGCATCCAATTAGTGCTGTGACCCTAGCAACGCCTGCAATTAAATTTTCTTGAGAGAGTCGCGGTAAGACATCAGCAGCACCGCGCCTCAAAGCCCAGCTATGTTCAATATCTTTGATTTTGTCTTGACGGGGGTTAAATAAAACGACTTTGATGTTTGCTTTAGTTTTGGCAACCCACTGACAGATCGAAGAAGACTGTAAAGTTTCAGAGTTAGGACTTTTAATCGCCATGTCGATGATCAATAAGTCTGGTAACTGGCTTAGATCAGCTCCAGTTAGAGATTTTACAAGATCAACGGAGGGTTGCTCCCATACAACGGACATCTGCTGAGTTTCCAAAGCTGTCTGCCACAGTTGACCTTGATCTTGATCGGTGTGCATCATTAAAACAGCCTTTTTTTGCTCAGACATAAGCTTTGTTTTCTATCCCCATTGATAAGTTTGAGCGCCTATGATGTTTTTGGATAATTAATAACCTAATGTTATAGATTAGTCCCTTAACTGGAAGCACAAAAATATGACTACAAAATGACTACAAATTTATGAATACAAATATGGAATATGCGACGTTTGTCAGTATTTGTAACGCTGACTAAGGCAACGAAATTTAGTTAAGGTTTGTTTAATTTATAGGATTCTAGCTCTATTTGGAAATGTTATTTTGTACTGTAGTTAACCAAAATTGTAAATACTTGATAAATCCTTGCTTGGAATGGCAGTATTTCTAAAGAGCTTAAAGATTAAATTTTTGAGAAATATTATGGGCTTTGCCGATGGAGGCGATGAGAAAAGCGTAGGAAACTATGCCCACGATCGCCAGTAGCCAAAAACTAATCAAGGCACTAGTATTCCACAGGGCATGGAGAAAGGCGGCACTGATGTATCCAATAGCCAGAATACGCCAACGTTGTTTTGGCTTGAGCATACTTAGACCAATGAAATAACCAAAGTAGCCGCTATAGGCCATATGCCCTGCTACGGAACCCAGCACCCTAGGAATCAGTAATTGCAAACCTGTTAGCTCGGCCATACCGATCGCGCCTGCTTGAGTGGTGGTTATGTTTTGAATGATATTAGGGACGTACAGACCGAGGGTTTCTGTGAGAGTAAAGCCAATCGCTGAAGCTGTGCCGATGATAATGCCATCAAGGGGTTCATTAATACCGAGTTGTGATTTCCAATGGCGATCGCAACGACCACCAATCCAGCCCCAACCAAAAATTGGTAAAGCTTTAAGTAGCTCCTCCATTAATCCAGCCCCAAAAAACATTGATACTAGTAAGCTCAGTAAATTCACTGCTCCCGAAGGGGCAGAACCTGGTAATACATGGTAAAAGAACCAAATGAATAGAGATAAAATCGGACTACGGAGAATAGCAGCAGTAAAAATTGCTGTTGCTAAAATCATCCACCAAGGTTTTTGTTTGCGGCAGAGACGATAAATGAAATAGTAAGCCGTCAGGCTGATATAAGTGGAGATTGTGAGATTAAACAATTTGGGCTGACCGAGGCAAGCAAACATCATGACCACAAAAATGACGGTAGCAATGCCAGGCCAAAGATAGGAATGCTGCCAAAGTTTGACTTTGGATGAAAAGATGGGAAGTAATTGGGTAAAAGTGATGTCTGTGATTGATGGTGATGCAGAAACAACTTCCGTCCAACTGTTATCGATGTTAGAAGTACTAGGATCGACTAATTCAAAGATAAATTGAGGCCCCCCCTTGGTTAGTTCTATGCGATCGCCTTGGTGCAGTTCTTGACAACCCGATAGGTGAATTCCATTAATAAATGTACCATTTGCGCTTTGGAGGTCACAGATTTGCCAATGATACGTTTTCGCTTGATTTCCTAAGGTGGGATAGATGGGGCTAATTTCAGCATGGCGGCGGGACACAGAGCCATAATGATGCATATCGATCACGATGTCACAACTGGGATCTCGTCCCAAAATCATTGGGTGATCGCTAAGTTCCACAATATTTTTGCTGTTTTTGCTGCCATCAAAATTG
This sequence comes from Pseudanabaenaceae cyanobacterium bins.39, assembly GCA_033765135.1. Taxonomy (GTDB): domain Bacteria; phylum Cyanobacteriota; class Cyanobacteriia; order Pseudanabaenales; family Pseudanabaenaceae; genus Pseudanabaena. The sequence goes on along the minus strand of JANRII010000072.1, from coordinate 14,156 downwards.
AGATTTCGCAAAAAGGCTCTATGGCTTATGCGATCGCGCATACATTTAAACCTCCTATGGGTAATAAGTCTATACCAAATTAAGAAACCTTACTGGGTTAGGACAAATCAAAACCCAAGAAGCGAGTTGTGGCGCGGAGCATTGCAACTCGTATTCTGGGTTTGTGTCCTGACAAGCATGGCAGCAGCTATAATTCATAGGAGAGCAGATAGACTTAGAAACGTAAAGATAAATCGAAGATAAATCAAGGACAGCTATATTTAGAATCATAATGGCGATATATACATCGTAAATTTGCTGATGACTCTAATTAAGATTTTGCCCGATTGGTTGCTACCCGAAAGCTACACCACCTCCGAATCGACCTATTGGCATCGCCGCAAATTTTTAAAACAAATGGGACTCAGTAGCTTGAGTATGCTGGGACTATTAGCAAGTTGTCAAACGGCTGAACAGAAAAGAGCGATAATTCAGCAGCAAATTCGTGATGATAGACTCAAATCTCTACCTGCTTCACGCAACCTTGCTTTCGCTGCCGATCGCCCCCTCACCGATCGCTACGAAGCCGCCTACTATAACAATTTCTATGAATTTAGTAGAGATAAAGAAGTATGGAAATATATTGACAAGTTTCAACCCCATCCTTGGACAGTAGAAATATCAGGCTTAGTAAATCAGCCTCAAAAATTAGCGATCGAAGACTTAATTGCCAAAATGCCCCTTGAAGAACGAATATATCGACATCGCTGTGTAGAAGCTTGGGCAATGGTTGTACCTTGGTTAGGCTTCCCCCTAAAGCGCTTAATTGAACTAGTAGAACCAAAAGCTTCAGTGAGTCATGTTAAGTTCACCTCCTTCTTGCGTCCCAATGAGGCTAGTCGTCAAATTTTGCACAATGAGCCTTGGCCATATACTGAAGGACTAACTATCTCAGAAGCAATGAATGAATTGACCTTTATTGCCGTTGGCATATATGGACAAGAGCTACCAAGGCAACATGGTGCGCCAATTCGATTAGTTGTTCCTTGGAAATATGGATTCAAAAGTATCAAGTCTATTGAACAAATTGAATTTAGCGATCGCCAGCCCGCCACTTTCTGGAATAGCTTGCTCCCAAATGAATACGATTTTATCGCTAATGTGAATCCTGATATTCCCCATCCGCGTTGGTCGCAAGCCAGTGAAAAAATGCTCGGAACTGGCGATCGCTACGCCACCCAAATCTACAATGGATACGCATCTTCCGTTGCACATCTATATAAATAAACAAGCTATTAAAACCTACCAACTAAGACCATGTTCGCACAACAAAGCAAAGATAAAGATGAAAAACAAGGATCTAATGCCCTTGTTTTGATTGTGGATGATACAATCTATAACATTCAACTTCTATCTTTAATGCTTTTAAAACAAGGTTATCTAGTTGATCAAGCCAATAATGGCTTTGAAGCATTAGAAAAAGTGCAGCATAAAGTGCCAGATATTATCCTACTAGACATCAGGATGCCCGACATCAGTGGCTATGAAGTCTGTACCAGACTTAAGGCCGATCCAGCCACCAAAGATATTCCGATCATCTTTATCAGTTCCGTTGAAGAACCTGCCGAAAAAGTAGAAGCATTTTCGGTCGGTGGAGTTGATTACATCAGCAAACCATTTCAACTTATTGAAGTACTCGCCAGAATCGAAACTCATTTGAGGCTATGCTCTTTACAAAAACGACTGCAAGTCCAGAATGAGCAGTTACAAACATCGGCAGAACTGCTCGCGCGATCGCTAAAACAAGAAAGAGAACTCAGTCAAATGAAATCAGATTTTATTTCCGTTGTATCTCACGAATTTCGCACACCTTTGACCACTATCCAGAGTGCATCTGAATTATTAGAATATTACGAATGGACAAAGGAAGAACAGGTGGAGCAGTTGCATCAAATTCAAGCGGAAGTAAAGCATATGACTGCATTGATGGAAGATGTTCTCTTTTTAAGTCGTGTCAACTCAAATAAATCCAAAATCAACTTAACTCAATTTGATATTCTCAACTTTTGCAATCAGATTCTTCGGCAAATGCAGAGAACCCTCTCACAAAATCATCTTATTCAATCTACTCTCTATATCGAATCAACTAATACCTATATAGATAATCCTCACCTAGATCAGAACTGTCCAGCATTTCAGGTCACGATGGATGAGAAACTGATCAGGCAAATTATAATGAATTTGTTAACTAATGCAGTGAAATACTCACCCATTGATAGCACGATTTTCTTCAACTTAAGGATTGATTTGCATCACATTACCTTAAGTATTCAAGATGAAGGCATTGGTATTCCCGAAGAAGATTTGCCCCATTTATTTAGCGCTTTCCATAGAGGAAAAAATGTCGGAATTTTGCCTGGTACTGGTCTTGGCTTATCTGTGGTCAAAAATTGCATAGATATCTGTAAGGGGGAGATATCTGTTAACAGTAAAATCAGTATCGGTACTGAATTTATCGTCAAGCTACCCTTAAGTAATTTAGCTGAAGATTTTGATCATCGGTAAGCCTTGGTACTTATAGCTGCTGCCATGCTTGTTATACCAAATTAAGAAATGGCGTAGCCATTTCTTAATTAAAAAAACCTTACTGGGTTTGGTTTTTAAATTGGTATTAGAACACAAAACTAGAATACGAGCTGCGGCACTCTACGCCAAAACTTGCTTCTTGGGTTTTGATTTGTCCTATCGCAAATCTGGTCTATGCCAATTGCTTGGGACTAGCTAATTGCAGAGACACAGCACAAGCCTTGAGTTCTGGTTGCAAAGAATCAGGATCGGCTTCGGGGTGAGTGAGGGCATTGGCTTCAGCATTGTCTGCCCAGAGGCTACCCCAATGCATCGGCACAAAGACCACGCCCTTAGCGATCGCCTTGGTAATGAGAGCAGGAAATTTGGATATGCCCCGTCGCGATCGCACTTCCACCAGATCACCTTGATTAATACCTAATTTTTCGGCATCTTGAGGGTGAATCTCAATGAAAGGATGGGGATACATTTGCCGAATTTTATCAATGCGCCCTGTGCGGGTTTGGGTATGCCAATGTCCGTAGAGCCTACCCACAGTCAAAATGAATGGGTACTGCTCATCGGGATTTTCAAATACACCCTTAGAATGGTATGCCGCAAATCTGGCTTTGCGATCGGGGGTATGGAATTGTAAATCGGTATAGAGCCGTTTGTTATGAACTTTATCTAGTTCAGGCTGGCGATCGCGACTTGGCCATTGCATCGCTCCTAGTTCCGCCAATTTGGCATGACTGATGCCAGTGATTTCACAGGGGCGATCGCGAGTGATTTGAGCAAATTCAGCATAGACATCCGCCGATGTTTGGAATTTAAACTGCTCATCAAATCCTAATCTGCGCCCCACCTCCGCAAAGATTTGCCAATCCGCCAAGGCTTCACCTAAAGGTGGCTGAAATCCTTGACAAAGCGTGACACAGCGCTCGGAATTGGTCATCGTGCCAGTTTTTTCGCTCCATTGTGTAGCAGGTAGCAGCACATGGGCGAAGGCTGTAGTCTCTGTCGGATCATAGGCATCTTGATAAATAGTGAAAGGCGATCGCTTTAGGGCGGCTTTTGTGCGAACGAGATCGGGGAAGCTCACCGCAGGATTAGTAGCGGCAATCCACAGCAATCCTACTTCATCAGCCTCCAGACCCCGAATCATATCCCATGCCGTCCGTCCCACCCGATCGGAAATATGACCAGATGGCAAATTCCAAAATCTTTCTAGTTCCGCACGATGTTCGGGATTACTCACAAAGCGATAGCCTGGCAGTAAATGCGCTAAACCACCCGCCTCCCTGCCACCCATAGCATTGGGCTGACCTGTTAGCGAAAAAGGGCCTGCTCCCGCCTTGCCAATTTGGGCTGTGAGTAAATGCAGATTAATAATGCTCTGTACCTTGGCTGTACCTTGGATCGACTGATTCACACCCATAGACCAGATCGACAGCACCCGTGATGACTCTGCCCAAAAACGCGCCGCTTGGTGTAAGTCCTCAATCGTGATGCCACAGCGTCTTGCCACCAATTCAGGGGGGTACAGTTGAATGATCTCCAGAAATTCCGCAAATCCTGTGGTGTGGCGATCGATGAAATGGCGATCGCATTTTCCCCATTGCCATAGCAGATGCGCCATACCGTTTAACAAGTCAATGTCTGTGCCTGGTTGAATTGCTAAATGTAAATCTGCCACCTCAGCAGTCTGAGTACAGCGAGGATCAACGACTATTAATTTAACTTGGGGATTTTTTTTATGACGCTTACGGAAACGGTTAAAAATAATCGGATGACATTCCGCCGTATTTGTCCCGATCGCAAAGAGGCAATCGGTCTCATCAAAATCTTCATAACAGCAGGGTGGGCCGTCTGCGCCAAAGCTTTTGACATAGCCTGACACTGCTGAAGACATACAAAGGCGAGAATTTGCGTCAAAATTGTTAGTGCCAAGACAGCCCTTAAAAAGTTTCTGAGCAGTGTAATAGTCCTCAGTTTGAAACTGACCAGAACCATACATACAAAGAGCATCAACGCCTTGATGGGCGATTACCGCCTGTATCTTTGCCACAATTACCGACAGAGCCTCATCCCAACTGACTTGACGGAAATCATCCCCAAGGCGATCGCGCATCATCGGGTGCAGTAACCGATCCTTTTGAATTGATTCGGCAATGGTCGCACCCTTAACGCAAACCATGCCCTGACTCGATGGATGTTGGCGATCGCCACGCACCTTAAAGCGCTCAGGGAAATGGACATCTGGTCGGTTCGTGATTTCCACAGCCTCTAGCCCACAACCGACACCACAATAGGGACAGAGTGTTTGAATAATAGTTTGATCTTTGGGAGAGTTTGTCATTCTACTTCTTGTGCCACTAGCGATTCGCTGTTACCTTTTGATTGGCAAATCCCTTTACAGGATCAAAATGAACAGGCTCTGTAAATTGAGAATAGGGCATAGTCCGCAACGCGGCAATTGGATCTTCTAAATCAAATACATAGCCATCAGCAAGAGTAAGGGAATTATATTCATTTTCTTGGATTTCCATACCAAGTTCCTTGGCGGCTTGATGATATACATCAGTTGCTAGGAGATTATAGATAACTTCGGCATAGTTTTCAGGGAAAGACACAAGTCCCCACCTAGCCATTTGGGTCAAAATCCAAAGCTGCTCAACCTTAGAAGGGATAGAATTAATTCCAAATTGGAAGAAGTCTTGATAATATTTTGCCTCCATTGTGTTCACTCGATAGGGACCTGCAAAACCCGGACGGATATAAACTGGAGATAGATTTAGATACTCTGGTTTGGCCAACATTAAGACCACTTCATCTCGATTAGCAGAATTACTGCAAAATTGAGCGGCTTCCAACAGGGCTTTGACTAGGGCAAGATGAGTATGGGGATACTGTTCTGCCCACTCCTTCCGTAGACCTAATACCTTCTCAGGATGTCCATTCCAAATATCTAAATCAGTGGCAACCACAAAGCCCACATTACTATCGACAGCCCGCACATTCCAAGGTTCGCCTACACAATAGCCAATGATATGATTAGTCATCAGGTTAGAGACCATCTGTGGTGGTGGAATGACGATAACATCCACATCCTGATCGGGCTGAATACCGCCACTGGCTAACCAATGCCGCAATAGGAAGTTATGCATTGATGCATGATGTACCATGCCGAGGGAAGGATTATAGCTGTCCTGTTGACTCTGAATATATTTCTTTAGGGAAGCTAGATTATTTACACCTGCCTCCTGAAGCTTTTTGCTAAGGGTAATAGCATTACCATTGCGACTTAGGGTTAGGGAAGTTACCACAGGTACAGGAATTCGATTACCCATACCTAAGGAAATTGCTAGGGGCATTCCTGTGACCATTTGGGCAGCATCAAGACGACCTTCACGAATGCCGTCTGATAGCTCATTCCAACTTGATTCTTTAGAAAGAGTCACATCTAAGCCATATTTGGCAAAAAATCCTTTCTCTTGCGCCACAATAAAAGGAGCGCAGTCCGTTAAAGGGATATAACCAAGGGTAAGATTAGTTTTCTCAATTTTGCCAAAGCTAATAACGGCATCCTTCTGTAGTTTCGATTTCTGTAGTTTCAGTTGTTTCTGACGATCTAGAAAGTTGACAACTTCACTTCTTAGTTGATAGTAACTGGGGTGATTGACGGTTTCTAGCCGTTTACGTGGACGAGGAAGATTGACGGTTAAAACTTGACCGATCTTTGCTTCAGGGCCATTGGTCATCATCACAATGCGATCGCTAAGTAAAAGAGCTTCATCCACATCATGGGTAATCATGACTGCGGAGATTTTATGCTCATCGCAAATATGCATCAACTTCTCTTGCAAACGTCCCCTCGTTAGAGCATCTAAAGCCCCAAAGGGTTCATCTAGCAGTAAAATTTTCGGTTTGATTGCCAAGGCTCTAGCAATACCCACCCGTTGCTTCATTCCTCCTGAAATCTCACGGGGATATTTGTCAGCAGCATGACCTAAACCCACTAAATCAATATGCTCTTGAATGATCTTCAGTCGTTCTTCCTTAGGCAGATGTCGCAATACTCGGTTCACAGCTAAACCAATATTTTGCCTGACAGTTAACCAAGGCAAAAGCGAATGGTTTTGGAATACCAACATACGATCAGGGCCGGGTTCGCGCACCTCTCGTCCTTCCAAAACAATACCGCCAGTACTAGCCCGATCTAGCCCTGACAGGATATTTAAAACCGTAGATTTTCCACAGCCAGAATGTCCAATGATCGAGACAAACTCGCCTTCCTTCATCTCAAAGTAAACATCTTTGACGGCAACATAGGGCTGACCCTGTTCAGTTTTAAAAATGCGACTGACGTAATCAATTTCTAAGAATTTGGACATAATGGTTTAGGTGTTGGTGGTTGGCTTTTGGCTTTTAGCTGTTAGCTGTTAGCTTTTAGCTAGTGGCTTGGGGTAATTCTCTAGGGGTTATTCAGCTTCATCTGCTAGGGCAAAACGGTTATATAGGAACTCAAGGATGTAATTACGCAATGTGTAATATTGGGGATCGTCAGAAATTGCTTTGCGGTTGCGGGGACGGGCAAAGGGAACATCCACAATTTCGGCGACATGGGCGGCTGGTCCGTTGCTCATTAACACGATGCGATCGGCTAGAAAGAGCGCTTCATCGATTTCGTGGGTAATCATTAACGCCGTAACCTGATTTTCGCGCCAAATTGCTAATAACTCATCTTGCAGTTCTTCGCGGGTCATCACATCTAAGGCTCCAAAGGGTTCATCAAGGATGAGTACCTCTGGGCGAATTGATAAAGCTCTGGCGATCGCGACCCTCTGACGCATACCACCCGATAGTTGCTTGGGCTTTTTGTGCATTGCTTCGCTTAAGCCGACAAGTTCCAAACTATGTTTAGCAATTTGGATTTTCTCTTCCTTAGATTTGTCGGTATAGACCTGCTTCACTGCTAAGAAGACATTCTCAAAGGCGGTCATCCATGGTAATAGGGAATAGTTTTGAAATACCACCATGCGATCGGGACCGGGACGCAGGATCGGTTTAGAACGTAAGCTAATTTCGCCAGCAGTGGGTCGATTAAATCCTGCTACCATATTTAGCAATGTGGACTTACCGCAACCAGAGTGACCGATCACACAAACAAATTCACCTTCATAAACGGTGAGATTGACATCTTCTAAAACTGTGTAGGGACCACGCGGCGTGGGGTATACCTTAGAAACCTTCTCAATTACTAGAAATGGATCTTGGTTACGCCTTTGGTCTGTATTTGTAACATCCAGTGTTTGCATAGAAATTTTGGAAATAATGATGATAGTAGGGTTTAGATCTGAGTAGCCAATTATCTAGGCATCAGTTTGCACAGTAAACTTGCTGATATAGAAGATTAATTTGTCTAGGAAAAAGCCAACTAAACCGATATAGACCAGTGCCAAAATCAACTCACTACTTCTTTGGCTGTTATAGCTATCCCAAATAAAGAAGCCAATTCCCACACCACCAGTCAGCATTTCCGCAGCAACGATCGCCAACCACGATAAACCAACGGCAATGCGAAGTCCTGTAAAAATATAGGGAGCCGCCGAAGGAATCAAGATCGTAATGAAGTAATCAAACTTGCTGAGTCGCAGTACCCGCGATACGTTGCGATAGTCTTGGGGAACCTGCTGCACACCAACGGCTGTGTTCATCAGAATTGGCCAAATAGAAGTTACAAAAATCACAAATAATGCGGCTGCTTCCGTTACATCTAAGCCCACTGACTTGAGAGATTCGTTAACGCCTTGGAAAGCTGACATCGCGATCGGTAGCCATGCGAGGGGAGGAATTGTCCGCAAAACTTGGAAGATGGGGTCAAAGGCACGATACAAAAACACATTAGTACCGATCGCAATTCCTAGAGAAATACCAACAATGGCAGAGACAGTGTAACCAACTGCCACCCGTCTCAAGCTAACCATAGTCTTAATGCCTAGCCCCTTCTCAATCGATATATTTGCCTTTAATTCTTTACGGGCAGGGCTATCGATCTTTTCTTGAGCATTGACATCAAAGTAATCGCGATCAAAAAATGGATGCCAAATATAATCTTGAGTTTCTTGCCATACCTTAGTTGGTGGTGGTAATGGAGGTGTTTTGCCAGAGCATAGAATCTGCCAAATTCCCAATAGGAATATAAGTGCAATCATTGGCGGAATGATAAATTTCGCTTGCTTTTGGAACCACTCACCAATTTTATGGGGAGCAAACTTAAGAGGTAAACTATTTGTCGCCATATTTCCGATCTCCGAATTAAATCAAGTTAAACCAAGCTGTACATATAAGGGGTAAAGTTCAGGTTATCTAGATAACCTGAACTATGAGAGGAACTGGATTGCTGCGATTTTCCGTGATTTTTAACAATCCATCGGAAAATCTATCGACTAAGCTTTCTTGATCTTCAATCCATTTAAATATTCTGTAGGATTTTCGGGATCAAACTTCACTCCATCAAAGAAGGTTTCCACGCCACGAGAAGTACTTGCAGGAATATCTGCTTCCTTACCGATCGCCTTGGCGGCAATCTTCCAGAGATCTTCACGATTTACCTTGTCAATCATCGCCTTGGCATCGGTATTGGCATCAAAATAGCCCCAACGAATGTCTTCGGTAATGAACCAGAGATCATGGCTCTTGAAGGGATAGGAAGCATTATCTTTCCAGAACTTCATCGCGATATCGGGATTGTCAACGGTGCGACCATCGCCGTAATCAACCTTACCTTGCAACCTAGTTAAAATCTCGGTGGCAGGAACCTTCAACCACTTGTCTGCTCCCACAATCTTGCACATTTCTTCTTTATTCTCAGGCTGTTCACACCAAACCTGAGCTTCCTGAATTGCTTTGAGTAGAGCCAAGGTTGCCTTAGGATTTTTATCAACCCAGTCAGCACGCATGGCAAAGGATTTTTCTGGATGATCCTTCCACAATTCGCCTGTGGTCAGAGCTGTATAGCCAGATTGTTGAGCGATTAGACGTGCATTCCAAGGCTCTCCGACACAGAAAGCTTGCATGTTGCCTGCTTTCATGTTGGCAACCATTTGGGGTGGTGGCACTACGATCGTGCTTACATCCTTGTCTGGATCAACGCCATTAGCAGATAGCCAATAACGCATCCATAGATCGTGAGTCCCGCCTGGAAAAGTTACCGCACATTTGAGTTCTTTACCACCTGCTTTAACCTTGGCAAAAGTATCTTTTAAAGCGTCACTCTTTAGACCAATTTTGGCATCTTTAAAATCATTGGCAATAGAGATAGCCTGACCATTGGTGTTTAACCTTGCCAAGATATACATTGGGACTTTCTGTCCATTGGTGACTTTACCTTCAGAAATTAGGTATGGCATTGGTGTGAGAATATGTGCGCCATCAATGCCACCTGCATTAGAACCAAGAACAATGTTGTCACGGGTAGTTCCCCAAGAAGCCTGTTTGAGAACTTCTACTTCAGTCATGCCATATTTGGCAAATATACCTTTCTCTAGAGCAATGATTAAGGGAGAAGCATCAGTTAAGGGAATGTATCCAAGCTTTGCCTTAGTTACTTCAGGGGCATCGGCGGCATTAACAGGAGCAGGTGCGGTAGTAGAACTAGCCGCAGTGGTAGCAGTAGTAGTGGTAGTGGAAGGATTTGTGCCACCGCCACTTGAACAAGCATTAACAGCGATCGCGCCAACGGTAGAGAGTCCAGCAGTGGTTAAAAATTTACGACGGGAAAGGTTACTCATGTATTTTGTTGAATAGTTTTTAGATGTTTCTGTAACGGTAGGTTTTAATTTGACTAACGGAGTAATTCTTAATGAAGGCATCAATTAAGAGTTACCTGATCACATAGCGATCGCTTAGGTAATTAAAACCAGATTGTCAGTAGGAGATGAACTAGAGAGATTGCTGGTATCAGCATTTTTGGGAACTGCCCCAAAGTTTTCGACTAATAGTTTGCCGATTACTTCTCTCAAATCTTCACAGGGAACTTTTTCCATGACGCATTTGCCAAGATGAGCATCTTTGCCAACGGTTCCGCCCATATAGATATCGACTCCATCGACAACCTTGCCATCTTTGCGGGCTTTGCAACCCGTAAAGCCAATGTCCGCAACTTGTGGTTGAGCACAGGAGTTAGGACATCCACTCCAATGAATTCTAACTACTTGAGGTAGGTAATAATCTTCACTGAGTTGCTTGGTCAGGGCTAGGGAACGATTTTTGGTTTCCACGATCGCCACTGGACAGAATTGATTGCCTGTGCAGGAAACTAGCCCACGCATTAGGGGATCGGGATCAATTGGGAATTTATGCAGGAGAGGTTCTCTGAGAAGTTCGGGAAGTTTCTCATCGCTAACATTAGTGATGATGAGATTCTGCTCAACGGTCAGACGCATGTCACCGTTGCCGTAAGTATCCGCCAGACGCGCAAATTCATACATGTCTGGCGCATACATCCGACCTACAGGAACTTGCATACCAACGTAGTTCAAACCTTCTTGCTTCTGCTTGTGGATACCGATGTGATCCCGTTTTGCCCATTCGATTTCATCCTTAGTTGCGGCGATCGCCAAAGGCTTACCAAACTGTTGTTCAACTTCAGCCCGAAATTTCTCAAGTCCCCATTGATCGATAAGATACATGAGGCGAGATTTTTGACGATTTTCGCGTAATCCATGATCTCGAAAAACCAGCAAAACTGCTTCACAAAGACCAACCACATCTTCAGGTGGAACCCATACATTCAGAGGAACAGCAGCAGCAACGCGCTTCGATGAGAAGAATCCACCCACAATTACGTTAAAACCAAAGGTTTCTTTAGTTTCTTCCTTAAAGGCAGGAATAAAGGCAAGATCGTTAATCTCCGCATGGGTGGAGTTATCTCGGCAGCCTGCGATCGCAATGTTGAACTTGCGGGGCAGATTCGTAAAATCTGGGTTGCCTTCGCCATTATTGGTCAGTAAATTCTGAACTTGAATTGCGAGTTCGCGAGTGTCGTACAACTCATTCGCATCAATACCAGCAACAGGAGAACCCGTAATATTACGAATATTGTCCATGGCCGACTGCACACTGGTTAGCCCAACGGCTTGGAATTTAGCAAACATTTCAGGCACGTCTTCTATCAAAATGCCGCGCATTTGAATATTCTGACGAGTGGTAATGTCAGCAACGCCATGATCGCCGCATTTCTCCACTACAGAGGCGAGGGTACGCATTTGGTCACTGCTGAGTAATCCGTTGGGAATTCGCATTCTCACCATAAACCGTCCGGGAGTACTCTTACGAAAAAATACGCCTAGCCATTTCAGGCGATATTGTAAATCATCGTCTTCGATCGCTTCCCAACCGATTTTGGCAAAGCGCTCAATTTCTGCTTTGAGGGCTAATCCATCTTTTTGAGCTTTGATGTCTTCAATTTTGTTTGCCATCTCAATTACCTTGGCTACTGAAGTTACAGTACTTAACGTTTAAGATGACATTCGTATAATAAAATACATATTTGTGAAAAATATGCAATAATTGCAACCTATAGATGTATATTTTGCATTAAACATAGTAATTACTGAATAGAAATACTAAGTTATGCTAAATTTTGGCAGTATTGTGCCACTTCTAATGCTTGTCATGCCAATGGCAATCCCAAATTAAGTAACTAGGATCAATTTGATATGGGGATTATGGCGTGTATCGATTTGCTATATAATTCGGCATAATCACGCGAAACTTTGATGGAGTAAAGCGCAATGCCCAGAGAACCGAAAAAGCCTAACGAATATATTGTGCATTTGAAGTTAGAAGGTGGACAGGAAGTGACTACTAAGTTTATGACTATTGAAGAGGTCAAAACTTGGTATGCATCGCAGTTTAAGGCGAAGTCTAATGAGGATGATCTCATGCCTATTCCTGTGAGGGCTGAGTTGAATGAAATTTTATTGGTGCGCCCTAAGCGAGTAATTGCGATCCATGTCGAGCCAATTTATTCATCAAGTGTGGAAATGTTCTCCTAAAATTTCGGGGATGTTGCACTAGTATATAGATGATGTCTTTACACCAAGTTTCGGGGCGATCGCGCTTAGGTCTAGCTCTATCACTGCTGACCGTATTGCTGTGGGGGCTATTGGCGATCGCACTTAAGATTGTTCTCCAAGAATTAGATCCCTTTACCGTAACTTGGTTTCGCTTTACCACCGCAGGCATTCTGCTCGGTCTCTATTTAGCAGTGTGCGGCAAATTTCCTACCCCTGCACAGCTACGCCGCATTTCTTTACCTATACTTGGCACTGCGGTTGCAGGATTGTCGCTCAATTACATTCTATTTTTGATTGGTCTAGGTAAAACCTCTGCCAATAATGCCCAAGTAATTACCCAAATTGCCCCTGTACTGATGGGAATCGCTTCGTTATTTATCTTTAAGGAAAGCTACAACTTCAGGCAGTGGGTGGGGGTAACAATTTTAGTTTTAGGATTAGTCCTGTTTTCCCATGAGCAATGGCGATCGCTTGTTACCACCTTTGATACTTATCTATGGGGCAATGTGATCTTAATTGTGGGGGCGATCGTTTGGGCATTTTATGGCATTGCTCAAAAGCAATTACTCAAGCATTTGCCATCTAGTTCGGTGATGGTTTGTATTTATCTTGGTGCATCGGTATTATTTGCACCTCTGGCAAAACCTGCATCTATTTTGCAACTATCTGACTCACACTTAGCACTCTTGATTTTTTGTGCTTTGAATACTTTGATCGCCTATGGAGCCTTTGCTGCTGCCCTAGAACATTGGCAAGCGTCACGGGTGAGTGTGGTGCTAACACTGACTCCTCTTGTAACTCTTGGGGCATCAGCGATCGTTCCTGCCTTTGTCCCGCAGCTACTACCTCCTTCACCTCTAAGCGGTTTGGGCATGATTGGTGCGATCGCAGTAGTATTAGGCTCAATCCTGACATCCCTGCGCGACAAGTATTAAAACCCAGTAAGTTTTTTTGGCGTTGCATAATGGAGTATGAGTTCAAGGTAGAGAGATGAAATGTCCAAAGTGTGGATCAGAACATATACGCAAAAATGGAATTAAACGAGGAAAACAAAATCATATCTGTGCTGAATGTGGTCGTCAGTTTATAAATCCCAGTGAGCAAACCAAATCTTACTCAGAAAGCACAAAACAAAGTTGCCTGAAGATGTATCTCAATGGCATGGGATTCAGGACTATCGAGAGAGTAATGGGAGTACATCACACCACAATTATTCACTGGGTGAGACAAAAAGGTGAAAAGTTACCTGATACTATTGCGCTTGAGAGCATCCCAGAAGTTGGAGAATTAGATGAACTAGAAACATTTGTTGAGAGTGTAAAGTAATCTGTGTAAAGTCTGGGATATATACAGAGAGATAATCAGAGCGCACAATGACTAACACTAAAAGCCAATGAATATACGCAAAGAATTGCTAGATGAATTGCTACAAGAATGTAAAACACCACCAGACCTATTTGGAGAAGGAGGGATCTTGAAACAACTAACCACCGCATTGGTAGAGCGAGCGTTGGAAGCAGAACTATCAAC
>JANRII010000088.1:0-23773 GCA_033765135.1 Pseudanabaenaceae cyanobacterium bins.39 | reverse complement strand
GATCTCTGAGGTTTTTAGATAGCGCTGGTAATTGTTCCTGAGCTTCAGCAACAGTCAAGTAATTAAGCATAATGTTTTTGTCTGAGTGACTATCATTATTTTAGTCAATTTCAAGTTATTTAAGATTGTACGATATCCAGTCAAGCAATCGCCTATTCCTCAAATTAAAGAGCGATCGCCCCTCAACCCACAAAACCCGATCACAAATCTCATCAAAATCAAACTGCGATCGCCCCACACCGCCCATAAACCCGATCGCCTATTCCCTCAAATCAAACAGCGATCGCCACTCAACACCCATAAATGCGATCGCTTAAATCTCAAAATCAAACAGCGATCTCCATACACTTCTCAAAAGCTATGTCTACATTTCTCGGATAAACCTAGATGGTTTCTGCACTTTACTATCACCCCAAGGCATTTTCCGTAACCGAGGGGATGTTATATAAATCCATCTTTTTGCTCTAGTTACAGCAACAAAAGCACTATTTCTCTCTTCTTCAATTTCTTGTTCACTACGAGCACGATAGTCTGGGAAAACGCCTTCGCACATTCCCATCAAAAAAACAATGTCTTTCTCTAACCCTTTCATGGTATGCACTGTACTCAAAGTTAGTCCAGTCTTACTATTATTTCCATTTAACTGTCCTAATGCCATTGCATTGCGAAAAGAGGAAAGAGAGCCTAGCCCTAAAGTTTTAGATTTTTGCCAGCATTCTTTAAATTCCTGAAGCTCTTTCCAAGACCGTTCAAGTTCATCATTCTCAAACTCGCTCAATGTCTCATTTTTGCGTTCTTCAATTAGCTGGGCAAAATGTTTACAGAGTTTAGGTATATTTGGCTCGTTTATATCTAAATTTTGAATCTCAAGTAAGAGTTTAGACTGAATATCAGGCATAGGAATATCTGTTTTTGGAACACTTTCAGCAAACCTGGTTAAAATATCCTCATCACCCCATACAGCAGGACTGTTAATCTTTAAAACTGCACAAAGTTTTTTGCCATCTACCCAATCTTTTTTATTCAAGCGCACACGAATTGCAAGATCTAAGACCTTGCCAAAAGTTGAAGATGGTTCTACTTGTCGTTCTCCCCTATTAAATAAAGGATTAATATCTCTATCTTTAAGATGTTCTTCAAGAGTCTTAAAGACAAATCGATTTCTAGCAATAATTACCATTTTGTCCAGCGAAATATCACCTTCAATCTCATGACTTGATTTTTCTTGGATTAATTCATCAATTTTGTTGCAAATCCAAACTGCTTCAGAGTTTTCATCCTCTAGCATTTGAATTTCGCTACGTCCTTCAAGAGCAAAATCATATTCTGATTGAGAACCTTGTTTGATTTTATTAGCTAGATTCACAACAGCTTTTGAGCTACGAAAATTCTTATTAAGGACATACTGAATCGGACTAAAGTCATTAAGAAAATTTTGAAGGAGATATCTGTTTGATGAACCATTAAAACCATAAATCATCTGATTAGGGTCGCCAACCATCATAACGCTCTTTATCTTTTCCCCACATAAAACCTTTATAAATTCATATTGAGCTTTATTGAGATCTTGGGCTTCATCAACGCAAATATGCTTATATTTTGCGCGATAGATATCACCGCACCATGAGTTATCAAGAAGTATTTTATGAGCGTAAACAAGGATATCATCAAAATCAATACCGCCACCTTCAAATAGAGCTTTTTGGTACGAACGATAGATGGACAAAAATTTAGTATTTTCAGAATATTTATTGATGATTTCTTGTTCATCTAATAATTCTCTTTTGACAGTAGCAAACTGTCCCAATCGAGTTTGAATTTTAGCTTCTCGCTCTCTTTTTGTTTTACTGTCCGACACTTCAAGAAATTTATCAATATCTATGCCCTCATTTCGCAGAGATTGAATAAAAATAGTTTTGCGATCTTCATCACGATCATAAATATGTAACTCAGAAGGCAAAGCAACATCTTTAAGGGTATGTCCATACTGTTCAAGTATGCGTTGAGCTACAGAATGAATTGTCGCTATCCAGCATCGTTCATTAACATCTTCAAGGTCTTCTAGACGATTTAGCATTTCTTCCGCAGCTTTATTCGTGAAAGTTAATGCTATAACTCCATCTTTTTTAGTGCTGTTAATGATATGCCTTACACGCTCTGTCAAAACACGAGTCTTTCCCGATCCAGCCGAAGCTAGTACCTGTATTGCTCGATCCGTTGGAGCGTAAACTATACTTCTTTTATCTGGAGATAAATCAATCATATTATGCCTCCATTTTCAAGCTTCTGAAAAAATTCAAGAATTTTTGGAGGTAACTGCTCTTTCTCAAGCTCACAGAGCTTTTCCGCAATTAATGGTGCATATTTGGTTTTACCAGGCTTAAGAATATCCATCAAAACTCTGTTAGTACCCCCAGATGATTGATAGTCTTTAATAACATCAACATAGATTTTCTGATTACACGTTTTACAGGTGGGCTGATTGGTTGGTTTTCTACCAGCCCACTTACCATCGTTATCATCTATCCACTTTTGAATAGCTCCATTCCCGTTAAGATCTTCAATGGCAGATTCAACTATTGATTGAAATCCCGATGAAATCAGATAACCTTCAAAATTAGTACCATCAAGGATAGTAATATTTGAGCAATTTAAAATTTCTGTCTCTCCATATACGCTCTCGTAGTGTTTTTTGAGTGCGTTGACTGCTGAATCTTCTCCATCACCAAAAATATAAACAGGTATAGAGAAATCATAGGCAAATCGTAAAAATGGAAGATAGTTCCCTGCACCTCTAACTCCAATAAAACTTATGCCCTTTACAAATGCTTCACTACCAAAATATTTTTCAAAAAGCAATGGTAATGCTTGCTCTTCTGTTTCACCTTCACATAGAACAATAGCTTTAGAAAAAAGGATTTCACCCCTAGAATGGATGACTTCACGATGTAGCTTACGCCTTTCTTCATGGGTAAGGTCATTACTTAGATATTTGACAACTATGTTGTCCTCATCTTTCTTTAAATATCTTAGTTCGCTTTGTTTAGCCATAGCCGCCACGTAGGGCGAATGGGTACTGATGATTACTTGTCCCCTAGAATCATCAAGTTGTTTATACAGAGTTTTCTGAGCGTTTGGGTGTAAATGTGCTTCAGGCTCTTCGGCAGCAAGAATAGTAAAGAAGGGTTTTGCTTCCTTTCCATGCTTTTCATCTTGCAATTCAGTAAAAGCTTTCACAACCAGCATAGATGCCCAGCTACGTGTACCCATTCCGTGATATTCCATAGAAAAGGTACTACTTGCATTTTCGCCAAAATGAGCTGAGAAATATTTAGAAAGATCGCGAATCTTTCTGGGAAAAGGTGTGATTTCGGCTTTGCCAGAACTCTCAAATGACTGATTTAGTTTTTCTAAATTTGTCTTTAGACTTGTAAGCTCGGTACTTTTAGTAATTGCTAAATCATTGACATCTTTAATCAACGATTCTAGAGCAGTAACTTCAGCATTGTCATATTTAACACCTGATAAAACCTTTCGTATCAGTGAAGACCTATCTCTAATTTCCTGATGAATATCTCTTTGAGCATCAATTGGAATAAATAATATACTTGTAAGACGGGAAAAACTTTGAGCAATTTCAACTCTCTCGGTTAGCCAATTACTATAATCAGTCCATTTTCTAAGTACTGAGTACGATGTATCAAAACCACCTTTAACGTCATCTGGTTTACTGCGAGTCCTAAGTGCCACATATTGGCGAGAGTTAGCCTCAGATTGGATTCTACCACCTCCAAATTCAGCCAGCCAATCATCATCAAATGTATCTATGCGATCGCCTTGTTCGTCCACAGGCACAATCCTAATATCTACAATTATCTCAGCCGCACGCTTATCATCACTACCTATATAAAAATCCTCTTCAGATAAATAGCGTGAGTAATCCCCCAAAGCTAATTGAAGTGCTTTTAGTACGGACGTTTTTCCTGAGTTATTCATGCCAATTAACAAAGTGACACGAGGCAATGACATCTCAAGATTTTTGATACCCCGAAAACCTGCTATTCTGATAGTGTCGATGAGAATATTCAAGAATAAACCTCTATAGATTACTGCTTGTAGTGTATCAAATTTTTTATTTTCAGGTATACCATTTTTGTCTAACTAAATACAGGCTTTGAGATCTTCTCGTGTTATATCTCAGAAAAGTCTTAAATTATTTCTGCTTCGGTTATATGAGAAGCTAAGTATTGAAGTATTTCATAAACCGTAATTCGCAAACCACGCATACAAGGCTTGCCTCCGCACTTATTTAGCTCGATTGTGATGTAGTTTTGCTAGTTCATTTTTAAGACCAACTCCATTAGTCCAGAGTTCATACTCGCTGATATCAATATCCTCATTCCAAACTAACCCATAACCACCAGCCTCAATCCTAAAACTCTTAAAAAAGCTAGGATTTTTTAACGGTGCAAACATTGGTTTATTTAGCAAATTAGAGATATCGTATTGCTTGAACTCACTGTCGCTAAACTCAATCAATAAAGTGCGATCGCCTATAATTTGAGCAGAAATAATTTTAGGCAACCTCACTCAAAGCCTCACGAATCACATCATCGCTCACACCATGACGTTTCAGGCTCTCAATAAACATAGACACAGTATCTCCATCTAACCTTTCAAGATCCGCACGAAGCCCTTGACCAATATAAGCACGCACCAAAGGTTGATATCCTGAAAATCCTAATAGTGGTGCAACTTTTTTCAAATCTTCAATCACATCTTCAGGAATGCGGATAGTCACCGTTGTCATCGGACGATTTTTATCCAGTCTTTGTTTTAAAGCCTCAAGCTTCATAATATTCACGCTCCTTACGGGTTGCTTTCCTTGCTGAAATAATCCTAACTAAATCATTCTCACGTTCAACATAAACAACATATAGAAGATTCCATCGTTTATCTAAACCAATGACAGCGTCTCTTTCCTCATCATTACGACTTGCATCAACTACTACTAAAAATGGGTCAAAAAAGGTTTCAGCAGCTTGCGGAAATGTCACACCATCATGATTAATAGGATTAATACGAGCTTTCTCTTCATTCCAAACAAAGTTAATGCCGTTTAATCGAAAAAATACATCCATATTGATATTTTAAGTAAAGTGTATTTACATTGTCAATACGAATATATTTAAGCAATATAGTAATTTTTCCTATAAAAAAAGCGGCGCAATGCGCCGCTTTTTTATTTTTACTCTACACCTTCAATGCGGTCTTCGAGTTCTTGATATAGCTCACGCAATCTGTCGAGATTCTCTTCACTGGTTTCCCAATAGCCGCGACCATTGACTTCTAAGAGAGTGCCAACGATCTTACGGAACGAATTGGGATTGAGATTTTTGAGCCGATCGCACATCTCTTGATCCTTCACATAGACATCATTTACATCTTCATAAACCCAGTTATCCACTGCTCCAGCCGTAGCTGACCAACCCATTGTGTTGACAAGGCGCTTAGAGATTTCGCGCACACCTTCGTAACCACTCTTGAGCATTCCCTCATACCACTTGGGATTAAGAATCTTGGTGCGGGTATCGAGGCGGACGGTTTCAGTCAGGGTGCGGACTTGAGCATTAGCGGTGGTGGTGTCAGCGATAAAGGAGGCAGGTTTTTTGCCATCTTTACGGAGACTGCCGACGAGCTTGGTGGGGTCAGAGTCAAAGTAGTGAGATACATCGGTGAGACTGATTTCAGACGAATCCAAATTCTGGAAGGTCATGTCAACTGTTTTGAGTGAGGCTTCGTAAAGCTGACGCTGTTGGGTGTTGCTGACATTGCCACCAAAGGCGAAGGACTTGCGCGATAGATACATCTGTTGCAATTCTTCTTCGTTTTCCCATGTGCTGTTTTCCACAGCGAGGTTGACGTTAGAAGAGTAAGAACCCGATGAGTTACTGAATACGCGAGTAGCCGCTTGACTGATGGTTAAGCCAAATTCCTCTGCTTGGGCGATCGCATGTTTCCTGACAAAGTTCATTTCCAAAGGCTCATCGGCTTCGGCTGCCATCCGCACAGCGCGATCTATTAAGTCCATTTGATTCACGAATAAATCGCGGAATACGCCTGAACAGTTAACCACTACATCGACACGAGGACGACCCAACTCCTCAAGGGGAATCAATTCCAAACGGTTGATCCGACCAAGGGCATCGGGCATGGGTTTCACACCAATCATGCAGAGAACTTGGGCGAGAGATTCGCCATAGGTCTTGATGTTGTCAGTTCCCCAAAGGACGACAGCGATGGTTTCGGGATAGACTCCATTGTTGTCTTGACGCTGACGCTCTAACAGGCGATCAACTACCGTTTTGGCAGCTTGCACTGCGGCACTTGTAGGGATCGAGTTCGGATCGAGGGCGTGCATATTCTTGCCTGTTGGCAGCACTAGAGGATTACGGATGGGGTCTCCTCCAGGGCTAGGCAGAATGTAATCGCCTTCGAGAGCCTTAATCAATCCGCCCAATTCATTATCAGCAACAATTTGCTTGAGACAGAACTCTAGGAATTCAAAAAGAGGCTTGATGTCATCTTTATTGATATTGGCATAGCCAGCTTCTTGGAGAACCTCGATCCAAGGTTCTGTTTTACCCATTCTAAAGAAGTTGAGAACGGAAAGTTTAGAAACTCTGCCATCGTCATCAGCCTTAGCCTTGACCAATGCGCCCACTGCTTGGTTAGCGGTTTTGCGGATATTTGCCAAGAGTTCCACATCAGCGTAAATACCCTTGTCGCTGGACTTGTAAAGCTGTTCGATATCGCGCCCGATCGCTTCGCACATGATTCTCAACAAAGACTTCATATTGTCTTCGGGACGATCAAAGCTGGCGATGCTGGTCAAAACATCGGTGACATCTTCCACTTTAGGAGGCTCGCCCACAACATGCAGACCACAAGGGAGAACGCGAGACTCGATTTCCATCAGCTTGTTATAAACCTGACCGATGACGTTATCGCGTTCCTCAAGGGACATATCTCTGGCATCCTGTTCAGGAAGTTCCACATCCTTATCCAGATTGACCAAGCGCACCTTGTCCATGATCGTGTTAGTAATCTGCACACCACGGCCACCAAGGCGCAGATCCTTATAGGATGCAATTAATTCGCTCAGTTCTTGCAAATTACGGCTCAAGCCTGCATTTTCAGGTGCAGGAGTGATGTAGCTGATGATGGTGGCATAACCGCGCCGTTTAGCGATCGTGCCTTCCGATGGATTGTTGACGGCGTAATAGTAGATATTGGGCAATGCGCCGATCAAACTGTCGGGATAGCAATCGCCAGACATACCCACTTGCTTCCCTGGCATGAATTCCATCGAGCCGTGAGTCCCGAAGTGGAGGACGGCATCGGCTCCCCAAATGTGGTTGAGGTATGTGTAGTAAGCGACGAAGCCATGATGGGGCGATGCAGATTTGCTAAACAGCAAGCGCATGGGGTCGCCTTCATAGCCAAAGGTGGGCTGTACGCCGACAAATAGATTGCCGTATTGCTTACCGTAGATCAGCAAGTTCTGTCCATCGGAGTTGAGATGTCCAGGGGCGGCTCCCCATTGCTCGGTGATCGCATCAACGTAAGGAGTGTTGGCTTCATACTCGCTAACAGGCATTTTGTAAGCGATGTTTAACTCTGGACTACCCACCATGGCTTCAGGATCATGCAAGATTTCCGTCATCATGTCATGAGAAGTCTTAGGCAGATCGGTGATGTCGTAGCCGTTATCGCGCAGAGCTTCGGCAACTTTATGGATGGAAGAAAATACGTCTAGGTAGGCAGCCGTACCAATGTTGCCTTTATCAGGAGGGAAGCTGAAGATGGTAATTGCCAACTTCTTCTCATGGCGAGGTTTGCGGCGGAGATTAGCCCATTTGATCGCACGGTTAGCAATAGTTTCTACGCGATCGCCAAGGGCATGGGAACGACCTGTGGCACTATCGCGACCAGATAACACAATTGGGTCAAGTCCACCGTCTAACTCAGGTAATGCGACTTGCAATGCAACTTGGACGGGGTGCAAACCTAAGTCACTGTCCTGCCATTCCTCCGTAGTTTGGAAAACGAGGGGCAATGCCACCATGTAGGGACGGTTTAGTTTGGCAAGGGCTTCGATCGCTTTGGGATGATCTTGCTTGGCAGGGCCGCCAACGAGGGCAAAGCCTGTGAGTGAAACAACACTATCAACGATGGGGCGATCGCGCTGATTGGGATCGTAGAAATATTCTTCAACGGCTTTCGAGAAATCTAGTCCACCATTAAATATGGAAATCACCCTAGCGCCAAGGGACTCTAGCTCCTGCACCATCGAAACATAGTGGGCATCATCGCCTGTGACAAGGTGCGTCCGTGCCATTAATAGACCAACACAGGGCGCGAGGGGATCTTTCATCTCGTCAGGGATATCAGTACGCGCATTGAACCATTGCAAATATTCTGCGGTGGATTCAAACATTTTCGGCGCGAGGGGATGCCACAGACCCATATCCAAATAGGTAACAGGATCTTTAATTTGAATCGGGGCAGTACCATTTTCCTTGGAGCGTTCTTTAACCGCAGGCAAGTAATTTTGTGCCAACATTAACAGGAAATTTTCAATATTTTCGGTAGAGCCGCCGAGCCAATATTGAAAGCTCAACATAAAGTTACGCGCATCCTGAGCCTTTTCCATCGGCATATATTTCAGGATCTTGGGCAGGGTCTGCACCACCTTGAGCATACTGTCTTGAAAAGAACTGCCCGATTTTTCTTTGCGCTTCCGCATAAACTGGGCGATCGCACTCTTCGACTGCCCTAGATTTTCCATGCTAAAGCTGCCCATCTTATTAAGACGCATCACCTCTGGCATTGAGGGAAATACTACACAAGCAGCCATGCGATCACGATGGGGTTGGACGGCTTGAGCGATCTTAGTTGCCATATCGTCAATGAAGATCAGCGAGGCAATAAAAATATCGGCGTTAGCAATATCTTCTTTAAATACCTCATAATTTTCGGGGCTACGCAACTCCTCAATCAAATACCCACTTACCTCGATCGCTAGGTTAGGGTTGTTCTTATTAATTGATTTTACCGCCGCCGACATGGCGCTCTGGTACTGAGGCTCAAGCACCACATACACCAACTTCATTAAAACCCGATTTTGTAAGTTGTCGGGAATAATACGTCTACCAGATACTGTTGCGATCGGTGGTACAGAAGTGAACATGCAGTCTCCTTAAATTACTGTCCTGATTTTCTAGGGATTTAAAAGTTAGTTTGAAATTAACGCTTGATAAAATGAGCCAATTAGGCGATCTAAATTATAAGTTGCCAAGAGTGTTACATGTCGCAACATTGGCAGATTAAAATCACATTAGAATCGGCAATGAATATATATACCTATTGCATATTTAATACTAGAGCAGATTGATATGACCAATTACAGCTAGTAATTGCAATAATTTGAAATTGATTTGTTTACATTTCGTTACATGCGTTGGGCAATATAGTAACAAAACGTCAAAATTGTCATTAAAAAACTTGATAGTAGTATATCTACATAGTCTTTGCTAATTTTAAAATGCTTGGTGTTCAAACCTAAATCTCGTATATTTTTGAAACCAATGCATCATGATGCCGCTAAAAACAAGCCTGTTCTCCCCATACTTGCGGCGTTCTTGCACCACTGCGGCGGCTAAAACCCGTACCACAGGTAAATTTTTTAATGGAGCCATCGGGAAACAGTCCCACCGTTGCAAAATCACTTGAGTAATCGCGACCAAAACTAACCGCCGCCGTACCAACACAGCCATTAGTAATCTCTTCCGTAATTTCGGTCATCAATTTAGTGGATTGCCATACATTCACAACTCCATCACCATCTAGGGCAAACCGATACTCACGATTCAAATTTGCTTTGCGATCGGGATAGGGGATTGGTAGCTGGCGAAACCCACTATTAGCCGTTACTTTTACCTTGGGAGTAGCTTCTAAACGCTGCACATTTTCGGCGATCACCCTCTTGCAATGGCTCCATAGGGCAGGAGTTTCTTGGGCTGCTACGGAATCCGTGAATGGGAGTAAGCCACTCAATAAAATTGATCCTGCAACAATACGAGAATAGTTCATAGATAATTTTTGCGTTTGATTTGGGAGGCTAAACAGTAATGAGAAAGAGGAGCAAAACGAGCAGCACAAGCTACACCTGTGCCAACAGTTTTTTAGCTTCCCCAAATATAAATAGAGCCATTTTCCATCTTCATAATTCTGGCGCTAGAGCCATCGGATTGTTTCTCACCACGTTGTTGATAGACGATGCCGCCGCGCTCATCAGTATAGGTCATGAAGCCATCAAGCCGAAAGTAGTCAGACACGCCATCATCCCATTTAATCTCGATGTTGCCTTGGTTCATCGAAAACTTACAGCCCATAGAGACCTTTGGCTGGGATGCACCATTAGGGAAGTATTGACAGAATGCTCTTATAGTTTCTGCTTGAGCAGCAAAGGGAAACGCAAGATTAGCGAGTAAAGGAATGGTCAAAAGTTGTGAGGTTCTCATTGTAGAAATTGGGTAAGTGTGAAAAGTATTGAATTTGGGCAATTAAAGAATGCCGATCGCTCTAGATCTAAGGCAACCAATCTAGGGACTGCACAATTTTGATCAACTCATTGGGAGTCATAAAGGCTCTAGTGCTACAGGTAGCAGTGGAGTCAATCCGATCGCCTCTGCCTTGACGGGTTGCCACCTGATAAAAGGGTGATTTACCTGCGGGGAAAGTCCAGAGATTTGCTTGGGGAGTACTAGCGATCGCCTCTGTAATCGGCTTACCCATACCCGTACCAACATTGACATCAACACTGCCCAAAAGTCTGGTATTGACAGCACGGGTGTATTGACCACTAGGACCACCAATACCACCGCCAGTCGCACGGACTACAAAACAGTGATTTTGAGAATTGCGATATAACACCGTATAGTCAGGGCCAAAACGACAAACTCCATTCGCGTCTCTTTGAGTGCCAGCACGACATGGCTCAGTTCTGATCGCTGTGACTCGAAAGCCCTGAGGCACATATTTGGGAATAGCGACCTTGATACCGAGAGATTGGAGGGATGCTTTTTGGCTAGCGCTGAGGAGGCTGTGAGCAGTCTGGGCATGGGCGGGCAAAGCTGCGGGGATCAGGCTAGTAAGGCTGATAGCTAAAGAGAGACAGATAGAGTTTTTCATGGGTGATTTGTAATGATGTATGTATTAACTACCTTTGTGACCGTCCTGATGTAACCATTGCAGGGTCGCTTTTAGAGTTGGACAACTAAGGATGGATGTCTCCCTAAGTCCGTTTGCTGCCTGAGCCTGTCCCAAGGAGATCAGTGAATAGCCAAGAGCTACTAGCCCCAATAGCTTAATTCTAGAGGTGAACATAGTTCTATTACTGGAATTGAGGATAAAAAGGAATATGCGTTAGCGAAGCATAGCGTATGCTCCAAATCTAGCTACTTAAAAAAAGTGGCAGATCGAAGCAGGTTGCGAAGGGCAATCTGCGGGTTTGAATTGAGTCTTAGATAGATTAAGAAATTTTAGGGATTTCAGGCTAGATAGAGGCTTGAGGATCTTAAGAGGATTGTCAACCAGATCAAGATATTCCAATTTGGGCAGACTCGTAAGCGGCGTAACATCAGTAATCTGATTACTCCTCAAATCAAGGTATTCCAACTTGGTCAGTTTTGCGATTGGACTGACATCGCTAAGACCATTGTCATTCAAGCTGAGATTTGTCAATCCAGTCAACTTTGTAAATTGACGAACATCTTTGATTTGGCTATTCCAAAGGAACAAATTTGTTAACTTGGGCAATTTAGAGAGGGGACTCAAATCTGTGATCTCAATCCTATCAACACCTTCACTACTACTTTCAATCAGATACAAAGCCGTCAAATTAGTTAGGGTCGCAATAGGTTCAAAATCTGTGATACTCCCAAAGGTAATAGATATCTCGTCAAAACTATTCAACTTCTGGTTAGCAACCTTACAGTCTTGGGTCTCAGCCTGTTTCAATAGAGCTTCAACGGTATTTTTCGCGCCAGCAGAGAGAGAATCTTTTTGTTGACACCATTGCTCGAAGGTTTTGGGAGAGGCTTCGGCATTGAAAGCAGGGAATGAAGCAATGAAGGCGATTGTCGCCAAAACTGACAGAGGGAATGTACGCATTTTTATGTTTTATTTATTATGATTAAATCAGGATTTTATTATGATAATAATCAGCAAAAACTTAGCAAGTGTCCATGATTGACGCAATAGAAGATTAGAAGGTTGCCAACTTCCTTAAAAAATTGCTAGATTCCCCAAATATGGACTAAACCATTCTCTATCTTGAAAACCCTAATTCTTGCGCCTTTAGCGATCGCGCTGATCAGGCTTCTGCCAAGGCAGTTGGATATTTTGCTGGCGATGCAAACGATACATTAAATAAATACATAGACCGAAATAGCCAGAACTAAGGGAAGCTTTCAATAGTTCAGTTGTTATTTGTAATTGCTGTAACTGTTCGCCACCTGTGGGCATTCCCCCCATAGCGCTATAGCCTGTCGCCCAAATTATCATCAAGGCGATCGCCACTTGACTGACATTTCGCAACTTTTGGCTACTACGCTGCCTAGTCAAAGCGATCGTTGCGGGAATCATGCCAAAGATCGGCACTAAACAAAAAAACATGACCAATTTTTCTGGAAATGATTCGCGAGAAATTTGATCGGGGCGCTCAACTAAACGCTTCATTGACTCTGCCTTGATAATACGCGATGTGCAAACTGATCATCTGCCCTGATTCTAATACCAAATCAAGAAATGTACGCTATTTCTTGCTTTGGTATTAAAACCCAGTCAAGTCAACAATTAATCGCCACCTAGTCCCAATTCTGGGGGATTTTTTAATCTTTTCCCCCCTTTCGTAAGGGGGGTTAGGGGGGATCAATCAGTAATTTTAGCGAATGTTCACACTTCTCAACCAGTCTCTAAAAAGGGGGGTATCTTTGCCAGGCACCCTTAAGTACTTAAGCAGCAACCTTATTCGCTTCTTGTAAACGATTTTCTTCTTTCCAATATTCTTCCAACTGCCCTTCGATTTCACGGCGGACAATATCGCGATATTCGAGGAAATGCTCGTTATGGGCGCACACAATCAAGTAATGCTCCCATACGGCAGGGTTGCGCTTGATGATACTAAATAGGTGATGCCAGAACTTCCAACGGGTATCACGTTTGATGCCCTGCCGCCATACCACGATCGCCAAGGCCTTGAGGTCAGTAAGGGTGGGTAGTTTTGCTTCTGCCTTGACCTTGGGCGCACCGAGCTTGAGGAAATAACGATAGACGCGATCGAGATAGGCATGGGCTTCGTACAGCGCACAGAAAGCATCCACATATTCCCTTGCAATTTCCTCAACGGGGCGCGTTGGCTCAAAGTTCATCAAGGTGGTTTGGTTAAGGTTGCCATTTTTAGTGCGGAGGCGACCTTCTTTTTCGAGGCGATGCCAGAGCGCGGTATGGGGCAGAGCTTGCAACATGGCAAAGGTGGTGGTGGGAATACCTGTTAGTTCCGCAAATCGGACAATGCGATCGCCAGCCCCTTTCTTCTCCCCATCAAAGCCAATAATAAAACCTGCCATCACCCGAATCCCAGTTTTGGTAATCGTTTCCACAGAATCCAACAGTGAAGAGCGCGTATTTTGAAACTTCTTGGTCATCTGCAAGCTATCTTCATCGGGGGTTTCGATACCTAGAAATACCGCATCAAAATAGCAATCCACCATCAGATCCATTAGCTCTTGATCGGCGGCTAAATCGATGGAAGCCTCAGTATTGAAGCGGAAGGGATAGCCATGCTCCTTTTGCCATACCTTGAGTTCTTGGAGAAGTAAGCGCACATTTCGTTTATTGCCAAAGAAGTTGTCATCCACCATAAATACACCGCGCCGCCAGCCCAAACTGTAGAGATACTCTAGCTCGGCAAGTAACTGAGCAGGGGTCTTGGTGCGAGGTTTGCGACCATACAATACGATAATGTCACAGAATTCACATTGGAATGGGCATCCGCGAGAAAACTGCACCGACATGGAGTCGTAGGCATCAAATTCTAATAGGTCAAAGCGGGGAATCGGTGTGCTGGTGACATCGGGCTTTTCGTTGGTGCGGAAAATGCCACTGGGTTCTCCCTTGGCGATCGCTTCGACAAACATGGGCAAAGTAATCTCACCCTCATCCAAAATCAAATAATCAACTCCCGCACTCTGGGGGACTTCGGGTGAAGATGTGGGATAGGGACCACCACAGGCAACCTTTTTGCCCCGTTGTTTTGCCTCTTTGATCAGTGACAACAGATCATCTTTCTGCACAATCATTGCTGACAGAATTACCATATCTGCCCATTGCCATTCCGCCTCAGTAATATTCCGCACATTGCGATCGACCAGTTTAAAATTCCATTCTTGAGGCAAAATAGCTGCTACTGTAATCAATCCCAGAGGCGGTAGTAACACTTTACGATTTACTAGCTCTAAAATTTTTTCGTAAGACCAAAAAGTTTTGGGAAAAAGGGGATAAACCAGTAATACATTCATGGGGGTTTAGGTAAGTAGGATGATATTAAATGCTGTCTATAGGATAGGAGACTTACAGAACTTTGCCCCTATCCTAAGGATGTAAGTTCAAGATGCAAGACTACTCAAATTTACTGAGCAGGAAATCCTTTGCGAATATCTTCGATCACACCATCGCGCAGTACGATATCTACGCGCATCTCGGCAATTAAGTTATCTCCTTTGCTAGCAGGAAAGAAGCTATCAAGTTGACCTTGGCTTACTTCTTGCTCTAGTGCCAGATTTTGTACTTGGGTCAACTGGGTGAGCAGTTGATTTTTTTGATCGAGCATTTCAGACTTGACTCTGTTCATTTCCGCACGAATACCCTCGATCGCGTTAGACACCTCAACCGAAAAGGGCTTGATACTTTGGCGCTCAATTTCATTAATTTGGCGAGAGCCTTGGGCATCCACCTGCTGCATCTGAGCATCTAATTGAGCAATTTGTTGTTGCAGTTGTACCTGCATTTCTTCTTTCCATCGTTGTGTCACAATCACCTGAATATTGGCGGTGCGTCGTAACAAAAGCTGATTAGAAAAATCAATCGAATTCACACTTATCTCCAGTTTGGTAAAGGACGTTTAGTTAGCAAACATTTTGTCAATAATATCTTGATAACGATCAATTACAATATTCCGCCGAATTTTGAAGGTTTGGGTTAAACCGCCATTGTCAATGGTGAAGGGTTCGGGCAGAAAGGCAAATACACCAATGCGATCGTTGACGCTATAGCCGGGACGGTTGCGGACTTCGCGATTGAGTTCATCACGATAGAGGTTACGAATTTTAGAATCATTTAATAATGGCAAGGCTTCGGCTAAGGTTGCATCCTTGGGAATTAAGCCTTCGGCGGCAAGAACCGATAGGTTTGGCACAATTAAAATACCTAATTGTTTTTGATCTTGCCCCACTAGCATGACTTGATCAATGTAGGGGCTACGCATACAGGCATCCTCGATCGGTTGTGGTTCAATATTTTCACCATTAGTCAAAACGATCGTATCCTTAGCTCGACCTGTAATTACCAGATCGCCCCAAGGACTGATTTTGCCTAAATCGCCTGTGTCAAACCATCCTTGGGGATCGATCGCTTTGGCTGTGGCTTCTGGATTTTTGTAATAACCCTGCATGACCTGTGGCCCGCGAATAAGGATGAGTCCCTGTTCGCCGATGGGGAGATCGGTTCTTGATGAAGGATCAACAATGCGGGTTTCCGTTTGGGGAAAGGGCTGACCGTCACCACCACGAATGTTGCGCTGGGGGCGGCGCACATGGGTAATGGGGGAAGTTTCCGTTAGTCCGTAACCTCCTAAAATTTCAATGCCCACAATTTCATAGAAGTCTTCGAGGTGTTCGGCGATCGAGCCACCACCAGTAACGATGTATTTGAAATTGCCGCCTGTTGCCTCGCGTACCTTTTGATAAACCAATTTATGTCCGAGCCGATGAATAGGCCATAGGACTAAACTTACCAGAGCTGCTTTGATTTTGTCGCCTAGAGAAGGGCTGAGATTTTCCACATTTAGCCCCTGTAGGACTCGTTTGGCGGTGATGTACTTTTGGCTGTTGCCCAAAAAGAAGTTGATCAGGCGTTGTTTGCTGGCGGGCTGATCGCGAAAGTTTTTTTGGATGCCTTCGTAAATGGATTCCCAAAGTCGGGGGACTGCCACCATGTAATGGGGCTTCTGCTCTTTGAGATCTTTTTTGATGGTGCGGAGATTGGTGTAAATCTGGGTACAGCCTTGGGAAAAAATGAAGTATTCAAAGGTGCGTTCGTAGGAGTGCCATGTGGGAAGGATGCTCAATACTTTGTCGCCTTCCTGTATTTTTAGTACGGTTTCAGCACTTTCGACTTCAAACAAAAAATTGCCGTGGGTAAGCATTACACCCTTGGGTCTGGCGGTTGTGCCTGATGTGTAGATGAGGGTGGCGAGGCTATCCCGTTGGATGGGGGGATTACCGAGATCGTGGTTGCTGCCTTTGTTGATTAACTCAGTAAAGTTGCAGGCTCCTGAAGGCGGTGTTTCATCAGAGAGGAGGATAATATGTTGGACTGGAAGGCTATGGAGTTCAGGTTCGAGTTTTTTGAGAGTAGCGAGGTTTTCGACCACGATCGCGATGCTGTCGCTATGCTCAACAATGTAAAGCAGCTCATCGCGATCGGCTTGGGAACTGCGGGTGGCATCGACTGCCCCGATCGCTAAGATACCTTGATCAGCGATTAACCATCGGGGTGAATTATCGGCAATCAGTGCCACTTTGTCACCACATTGCACGCCCAAGGCTCTTAAGCCAGCACCAAAGGCATTGATTTGGGCGAAGGCATCACGGTAAGAAATGCGGACAGGGGGACTGGCATGGGGATCGTGGAGGGCGATCGTGTCGCCATATTGCTGGGCGCTGCGTTGCCAAAGTTGCCAGAGGCTATTTAGTTGGGAGATGGGCAGTGATGAAGTCATAAAAGAACCCTAAAAACTCTAAAGACTATTGCTAATGGTTAAGGTTGCACCGGTTGGCGATCGATTAAATCTCTAATCACAATGCTTGCCATATTGATACCAAATAAGGCAGGGATGTAAGAAATTGTGCCGTAGTAAGAGCGTTTAAAATTACTACCATCCGTCAACTGCAAAGACTCTCGATTTACTAATTCCTCAGAATAGACCGCGATGATATTTGCTTTACCAAAACCTTTGCGGCGTAATCCTTTACGGATTTTATAGGCAAATCTACAGCAATCTGTTTCAAAGATTGGTGCAATTCTGACCTTTTGGGGATCAACCCTGCCGCCAGCCCCCATACTACTGGCTACCTTCACGCCATTGGTTACGGCTGCACCCAGAAAGTAGAGTTTAGGTTGCAGGCTATCGATGCAGTCTAGCACCCAATCAAATTTAGGTGTGGCAAGATCCATCATCAGATCGGGGGTCAAAAATTCCTTGATGACGGTTAGTTTGAGGTGAGGATTAATATCTAGCATTCTGCTTGCCATCACATCGGCTTTGGGTTGGTTGACGGTGCTATCGAGGGCAACGATCTGGCGATTTTTGTTGGAAGGATCAACGCGATCGCCATCGGCGATCGTCATGTTCCCAATCCCTGCACGGCAGAGAAATTCCGCCGCAAAGCTGCCCACGCCACCCATGCCCACCACCAGCACGTTGCTATTTTGTAAGCGCGATAAGCCATCTGTCCCAATTAATAGTTCAGTACGCTGCAACCAGTCTGTCATGGTCATCTTGACTAATCCCTAATCCCATACATAAGCGCATAGATATCCCGAAAGATTTGCTACAGACATACCCAGATTTTGAGCATCGGTGGCATTAAGCTGTGGTTGCAAGATCGGTTGACATTGAGTTAGGAATTGCGCCTTATCAGTTGCTTTTGTTTTTAGATCCTGTAGTTGAGTGATCGCCGCAGGATTGATTTTAGGTACGAGTGTCTCTGCTTTGGTTTGGATATCCACCCATCGCCCAATCTGGGTTAGTTCATTTTGGTATGTGGCGATTCGTTTTTTCGCTTCGGCATACAGCATTGAGTCGGGAGTGATTTGCGCTAATACTTGCAATGCTTCCTGACGTTGAGCTTGAGCAGATTTCCAGATTTTGGAGTGATGGGGAGGATTTTGCACCATCTTGGCAGCTTCAAAGGTTTGATTTTTCGCAAGTTCTAGCTTTTTATTGGCTTCCTGTTCTAAGGTAACGCGCTGATCAAATTCTTGTAACTTGGGCTGGAGGTTTGCCAACTCGGTTTGAGCAGAGGCATAGAGTGATAGAGGTGTATTGGGAATAGCTTCTAGCTGTGAAACCGTAGTTTGTAACTGGTTACGGGTTTCGGTAAGTTCATTAAGATTATTGACCTTTTTCGCATTGAGGGATTGGTTTTGTAGTGTTCTTGCTGTTTCAAGGTACTTCTGCTGCTGCGATCGCTCCCAAATGAGCCAGCCACATGCTCCTAGAATGAGGACTGATGCCGTTACAAAGATGATTGAGACTATGGGCAATGGTTTGGAGGTCTTGCTGGCAGGAGGAATAGCATCCTTAGCAGGCGCTCTGGAAGATTTGTGTTTAGTAGGAGGTGGTGGCAAGGGGCGAGGAAGTGCCACGGTAGTACCATCAAAGGTAAAGTCTTCATTTTTAGAATGATTGCCATTGAGGGAAGGTGGTTCAACAACGATAGATGTTGGTTCAATGGAGGTTATGGGGGGTGGTACTACCTGTTCATATTGATCTAATTCTTTGCTAAAGGAATTGAGTTTAGCAGTTTGGCTAATTTCATCTAGGGCAGAGTTCACAGCGTCAAAGTCAATATCAGGATCTACTTGATTGACGAGTTGGAGAGGATGCATGAGATCGTTTAGCGCATTGTCCTGTTGGGAGCTAATGGCATAATTGCCATCAAGGTTATGACTAGAACTAATTAGATCATCTTCAATTGTTTTCTTGAAATTATCGTAGTCTGCAAGGGCATCTACATTTTTCGCTGTTTCCGCCGTTACCAATGGGATATCGATATCTTCGCGATCGCTCCTTACTGAGCCTTTAGGTAAAGCAAAAGTCAAATTGTCAAGATCACCCAAATCCAAATTGTCAAGATCCTCTAGATCATCTAGGTCTAGCTCAATAACTGGCAACGGAGCTTTAATCACACAGGATTTTTGCCATTCTGGATGCCTTGCCCCTGCAAGTCGCCCATAAACTGTGAGATCACTGACTCCATCGATCGCCAAACTATTGATCCGATTCTGAACAATATCGTAGATACTGCCATAGTCAATGTCATCACCTTCTTCCCTTGTGACTAAGATGTGAAGCTGAGATTCCTTATGTCGGGTCTGGATTTTTACCTTGTAGTTTTCAAGGTCTTCCTGTAAAACTTTGACAATACTTGCGTCGTCCATATTCAGATTCTCACCTTCAGGTTTTGATCGCACATTATTGATCGCACATATTAAACGAAAAGCCCGACTAATGACTATAGAACAGCCAATAGATTAGAATATCTACAATTATTGCGGTTTTCAAATGAGTATGGACTCATATGTAGTCGGTATTACTAGATACTGCTAACAATATGCTGATTATTGATGGTGAAAATGCCACTTTTAACAATGCCATTTTTCACAACCTTCAAAATCATAATTCAAAATACTATAGAAAGACTCAATCAAAAATGAACTTTTGGCAGCAGATTTACTTGACACCTAAGCGTTGGTGGGCTGAGTTTTCGTTACAGACTAAGCTGATGGCCTTAATCACATTACTAGTGTCATTGCTAATGAGTGCGGTTACGTTTTGGGCAGTCAATGATATCCAAACCGATGCTCGTCTAAACGATACGCGCTTTGGCAAGGATTTAGGTTTGCTGCTGGCGGCGAATGTGGCTCCGATTGTTGCCAAAAATGATCTCAATGAGCTAACTCGCCTTTCTAAGGAATTTTATGACAGTAGCTCCAGCATTCGTTATATTCTGTATGCCGATCGCGATGGGGAAATTTTTTATGGTATTCCCTTCACATCTAATGAAGTCCAAAATTCGCTGAGTATTAGGCGACGGATTCAACTGCCTGAAGATCCCATGTCGCGACCCGATCGCCCCTTGGTGCGTCAGCATGTCACGCCGCAGGGCGAAGTTACTGATATTTTCGTGAACTTGCAATACGATGGTAAGGCGTTAGGGATCTTGGCGATCGGGATTAACCCTAATCCCACGGCTGTCGCCTCCTCTAGCCTGACCCTTGACGTAACCACAGCCGTATTTGTATCGATTTGGGCAATGGTCATTTTGGGAGCCGCTTCTAACTCCGTAACCATTACAAGACCTTTGCGCGAGTTGGTGGCAGGGGTGCAAAATATTGCC
Source organism: Pseudanabaenaceae cyanobacterium bins.39 (assembly GCA_033765135.1). Classification (GTDB taxonomy): domain Bacteria; phylum Cyanobacteriota; class Cyanobacteriia; order Pseudanabaenales; family Pseudanabaenaceae; genus Pseudanabaena. Next base: position 3,245 of record JANRII010000088.1, on the reverse strand, counting down.
AGTGGTAATTTCAAACAACGCATTGATTTACCCTTTGGGGGCGAATTGGGGGAATTGATCCGCAGCTTTAATGAAATGGCGCAACGCCTCAAAAAATACGAAGAGCAGAATATTGAAGAATTAACGGCTCAAAAAGCGAAGTTAGAAACCTTGGTATCTACGATCGCCGATGGCGCGTTGTTACTAGATTCGGATATGCGGATCGTATTGGCAAACCCTGCGGCAATCAAGATCATGGGCTGGGATCAAGATCCTGAAAATAACCAATGGAAGGGCAAAAGTATTTTGAATATTTTGCCTGAGCGTCTTAATGATGAACTGGGGCGATCGCTAATGCAGATTGCCACAGGAGAACGGGAGGGCGGTGAGTTTCGGATTATGGCATCGGGTGACAAGGGAGACTCCATGCTTTCCCATGCATTTCGGATTTGGATTACAAGTGTGATGAGTTCTAGTAATGCCATTAAAGGTATTGCGATTACGTTGCAAGATATCACCCGTGAAGTGGAGCTAAATGCGGCGCAAAGTCGTTTTATTAGCAACGTCAGCCATGAATTACGCACACCTTTATTTAACATCAAATCCTTCATTGAGACCCTACATGAGTATGGCGATGATTTAACCGAAGAACAACGTCGGGAATTTTTGGGCACTGCCAATAGTGAAACCGATCGCCTCACCCGCTTAGTGAATGATGTCTTAGATCTATCAAGGCTAGAGTCGGGCAGGCAGTACCATTTCTCCGCGATCGACCTATCGGAAACTGTGGAGCAGACAGTTCGCACCTACAAACTCAATGCATCTTCTAAGGGTATTGATTTGAACTATGAAATTGCTCCCGATCTCGAAAAGATTTGGGGGAATTACGATTTAATTGTGCAGGTGCTATCAAATTTGGTGGGCAATGCGCTCAAATTTACCAACAGTGGCGGCAGAGTCACCATTCGTATCTATCCCCATCAAGATCATTTTTCTTCTCAATTGCAACGCCCTGTCAATTATGTGCGAGTGGAGGTAGAGGATACAGGTTGTGGTATTCCTGTGGAAGATTGCGATCGGGTATTTGATCGATTCTTTCGAGTGGAAGACAAAGTACATACCCTTGAGGGAACAGGATTGGGGTTATCGATTGTACGAAATATTGTGGAAAAGCACTTAAGTACGGTGCATTTAAAGAGTGAAGTGGGTGTGGGGACAACCTTTTGGTTTGATCTGAGTGTATATAAAGATCGTTGCGACTTACCACTCCATGAATCTCCTAATGAGTCTCTAACTGTATCTTCTGAACTAATTAATGTCTAGAAACAAAAATCATTATTTATAAGTCAATCTAGTTCACATCATGACTTATAAATAATGTTATGTGAAACCCTCATTTCCCAACTCCTTCTCCTGCGGGAGAGGAGTGAGGGCGTTATAGACTCTATTCCTCACACACAGACTATGAAACTGAATTCTTTTCCTTCTCTCCGTACCTATGCACTAATATCAATTTTCAGAAGTATAACTACACTTCTAGGTATGAAAAATCAAGATCAGCAAGGTTTTGGCAATCTCCACAACGGTTACGCTATTTTGAGAATGGGTGTAAGTTGTGCCTTGGGTGGTGTCATGGGTACGGGGGGGATTTTGATGATTGCTTTCCCTGCGATCGCTTCTACACCTCCCAAAATTATCTACATATCGCCTCAAGGAGTAGATACAGCAACTTCAGGCACAACTGCCCAGCCTTTTCGTACCATTAGTGCGGCGATCGCCAATCATCCTCAAGCTGGGAATATTTTTCAACTATCTCAGGGAGGCTATGATCAGACAACGGGAGAAGTTTTCCCCATTATTTTGCCAAAGGGAACTACATTACGCGGCAATCCTCTAAATAATGGAAGTAATGTAGTGATTAATGGTGGTGGTCGTTTTGTGAGTTCCACCTTTGCCAGCCAAAATATTGCCATTGTCGCTGGCAACCAATCGCGCATTGAAGGGGTGACGGTGACGAATAATAACCCTCGTGGCTATGGAGTCTGGTTGGAATCTAGCCAAAAGGTGGCGATCGCCAACAATAACTTCCTTCGCAATACCCACGATGGGATTTTCCTGACTGGTAGAGCCAATGCTTACATTCAGAATAATCTATTTGCAGGCAATACAGGCAGTGGCATATCCGCCGTAGGATCTAGCACAGGCGAGATTCGCGATAATCGTTTTGAAAATACAGGTTTTGGTCTATCGATTGGTCAACAGTCCCAAGTCATCTTGGTGAACAACAATATTTCTCGCAATGTCGATGGCATTATCATCTCTAATGTGGCTCAACCAACCCTTAGAGGTAACACAATTATCGATAACCAACGGAATGGATTAGTCATTTTGAATAGTCCTAATGGTGCACCACGTCCAGATTTAGGCACTAAGTCTTCCATTGGTAACAATACATTTAGAAATAATCGTGAATTGGATATTAATAATGCCACCACAATTCCTATTGTGGCAGTTGGTAATCAAATTAACTTAGCAAGGGTGAGGGGACGCTTAGATCTCCAAGCTACGACTTCCCCGATCGCGAATAACATTATCACTTCCACTACTTCTACTCCTTCTAATGTAGTGAGCCTTAACAATACACAAATTACGGCAGCCCCAACGGCAATTCAACCCATTAGTAGTTCAGCCAATAGCCCTTCGCCAGTCTTGATTCCCATTCCTGCGCCTCCTAACACAGCCGCATTACTGCCTAGCCCCGTGATTTCATCTACGTCCAACCCCTCATCAAATCCTCAAACCATTGTTATAGAGAGAGCTTACGGTAATCCTAGCCCGATTGCCACTGCACTCCCTGTTCCCCTTGATCCAAATACGGGCAAGGCTTTGCAATATCGAGTGATCGTTCCCAATACTTCTGCAATGGTGACACAACAGGTTAAGGCAATTGTGCCTGATGCATTTCGACTCTCACAAAGAGGTCGTGCCGTCTTGCAGGTTGGAGCCTATAGCGATCGCGCTACAGCCGAAGCCCAAGTCCAAAAGTTATCTCAAGCAGGCCTACGCGCCGAGGTCATTCCCTTTCCCTAGCGAGACCAAATTAAGAAAGAGAGTATCTCACTTTAGAACATTTGATAAAGACAAGGGGCTTAAGCCCCTTGTTATAGGCTTAGTAACTGATGTTACGTGGAACTCAGGGTATGAATCTCCTGCTGCTAGCAAAGCAGGGCAACCACAGAGGGATTGCCCCTACCTGAATAATTTAA
>JANRII010000084.1:0-17492 GCA_033765135.1 Pseudanabaenaceae cyanobacterium bins.39 | reverse complement strand
TAGTAAGCAAGGGATCATGATTACGCCGAACCAACCGATGTATAGACGGTTGTTGGTGCTGGTGATCCAATTGCAAAACTGATCCCAGATTGAAGCGCTTTCGCGTCTTTGTACTGCTGTGGTCATTTTTGTATGATTGCGGTTTAGATGAATTTATAATTAGCTTTCGCTATGTGACTAATGTAGCGCTGCGTATGTAGTTTTGTAAAGTATTTGTAATACTAATCTGTCTCTAGGTTGATCTGTATGGCTGGATATCCCCCTTCTCAATTTGAATTACAACAGCACGATCGCTATATGCAACAATGTCTTGAGCTGGCACAGCAGGCTAGGGGGCAAACCGCACCTAATCCGATGGTGGGCAGTGTAATTGTCAAAAATGGACAGGTGATCGGTAAGGGCTTTCATCCTAAAGCTGGGCAACCCCATGCAGAGGTATTTGCAATTCGGGAGGCGATGCAGTCTGGAGAAGATTTGCGTGATGCAGTTTTATATGTCAACCTCGAACCCTGTAATCATCATGGACGCACGCCACCTTGTTCTGAGGCGATTATTCAAGCGGGGATCGGTCATGTGGTAGTGGGTGTGATTGATGCTGATCCGCGAGTGGCTGGTACTGGTTGCGATCGCTTGCGAAATGCAGGCATTAAGGTGACGACAGGTATTCTAGAGCAACAATGCTTAGATTTAAATGAGGGCTTCTTTCATCGCATCAAAACAGGACGACCCTTTGGTATTTTTAAATATGCGATGACTCTTGATGGCAAAATCGCGACTAAATTGGGGCATAGCTATTGGATTACTGGAAAAAACTCACGAAATTTAGTACATAACTTGCGGGCTAGTTGTGATGCTGTTGTTACAGGGGGCAATACAGTTAGGTTAGATAATCCGTATCTGCATACTCATGGAACTAGTCAACATTGTCCTTTGCGGGTTGTGGTTACTCAAAGCTGTGATTTACCTGAAGTGGCTAATTTATGGAACATTACTGATACGGAGAAAACCTTAGTAATCACTTTTCCAGATATTCAAGGAGACCTCAAGCAAAAATTGCGCGATCGCCAAGTGGAGGTTCTGGAACTGTCTGATATTTCGCCACAAGCAATCATGTTGGAACTGGGAAAGCGAGGCTTTAATAATGTCTTGTGGGAATGTGGCGGTAAGCTAGGAGCCGCAGCAATCAGAGCAAAAGTAATTCAAAAAATATATGCTTTCATTGCTCCCAAGATTATTGGTGGTGCGGATGCCCCTGGACCGATCGCTGACCTCAATCTAAACTTGATGACGGAAGCTCTTAATTTGTCGAGATCGCAGGTTCAATTAATTGGTAACGATTTTCTCATTTCAGGCTACTTAGATATACCGCATTGAGTATTTTCGCTTTAGCTCGATCGCAATTCCAAACCTAGCACCTGAGTATGTGCGCCACGGGCTTGGGTCACACCAATAGTACGCTCCGATGCTTCAATCATGGGACGGCGTAGGCTGACGACTATAAATTGAGCTAGACTCGCCTGCTTGCGTACCATTTTGGAAAGTCGCTCCACATTTGCACCATCAAGAAACATATCTACTTCATCAAAGGCATAAAAGGGAGATGGACGGTAGCGTTGTAGGGCAAAGATAAAACTGAGGGCAGTGAGAGATTTTTCACCCCCTGACATCGATGAGAGATGCTGCACTTGCTTGCCCTTAGGATGAGCAACTAGGGTCAGACCACCACTGAGGGGCGAGTTAGGATTTTCGAGTTGCAGATAGCCATCGCCATCAGAAAGTTCGGCAAAGATCTCTTTAAAATGTCCATTGACGGCATCAAAGGCTTGCATGAAGGCGCGTTGACGCAGAGTGGTGAAGTTCTCAATTCTAATTAAGAGTTCTGTCCGTTCTTGATTTAGGGTTTCTAGGCGATGACTGAGTTCTTCGAGCCGTTGAGATGTGGCTTCGTATTCGGCGATCGCCATCATATTAACAGGTTCCATTGCCTGAATCCGTTTGAGAAGACGACGTTGCTCTAGTTGTAACTGCTCTAAGGTCATGGTGTCAGGCACTTCAGGCAGAGGCTCAGGAAGTTCGAGTAGTTCTAGTTGTTCACTAAATTGAGCTATTTGCTGTTCGAGTTCCAATTGACGCTCTTGATGCTTTTGAAGTTGCCATTCCTGCTGTTGTTGCTGTTGTTGGAGGGTGCGGAGCGATCGCTCTACACTGTCACGCTCTTGTTTAGCAGCACCGATTGTTTGCTCAAGGACATCCAGACGACTTTGATAGGTGGCGATCGCCGTTTCTGTTTGCTTAATCTGATTATGGATTTGTGAAGTGCTATTAATGAGATCGGTCTGGGTATTGCGTAACTCTTGCAGACGAGTCTGACGCTGTGCCATTTTTTCGAGCGCCAGTTGGTGCTGATTTTCTAGGGTTGCCAACTGTTGCTTGGCTGTTCGCAATTCAATTTCGGCACTATTCAGTAATGCCTCTTGCCCTTGTAATGCATCCTGCGCTTGCAACCAGCGACTATGGGTAGTTGATTTTTCTAGCTCCGTTAGTTCTGCTCGTTTGACTAATAGCTTTGCCTCTAGTTCGGCAATATTGCCATCAAGGGTGGTCAATTGTGCTTGACCAATCTCGATGGCGGTACGAGTTTGCTGAATTTGATCTTGGATTCTAGTGCGATCGCGACTGTTGCGCTCAATTTGCTCATAGATGCGATCACGTTGCAACTGTGCCTCGCGATGGTTGGTTCTCGCAGATTGTAACTGCTCCTCATACTTAGCAATACCAGTTAAGGCTCCGCGCAATCTCTGGTTGAGCCGAGATAACATTTGATCAATTTCGAGTAAGCGATCGCGCAATTGTTTGACTTCTGTTGATTCTGTGGGTTTCGTATTGCCAAATCGCAAGCCACTATGCAAAGGCGCACTGCCCCCTGTCATCGCTCCCGATATTTCTAAAATTTCTCCTTCTAACGTCACCATACGATATTTGCCAATATAGTTACGCGCCAAATCCAAGTTCTCAAAGACAAGGGTATTGCCAAAGACAAAGGCGAAAACATCACTGTAGGGTTTTTCGTAGGTGACAAGATTAAAGGCATAGTCGATCGCGCCTAGTTTTTGCGCCTCGGTGCGAGAGGGAAATTTGGCTGGCTGTAATTTATTTAATGGCAGAAACGTGGCACGTCCTGCCTTCTCCCGTTTTAATAAAGCGATCGCCTCTGCCGCCACCTCATCATCTTCCACCACCAAATTACCTAAGCGACCACCCGCACAAATTTCGAGGGCAAGCTGATAGCGTGGCTCCACCAAGCCTAACTGGGCTACTAGCCCATAGACTCCCGATATATCCGCTTCAATAATTACCTGTGAAGCCCTTGTTCCTTGCACTTCTCGGCTTGCTAGAGCCTGTGCTTCGAGTTTATCCAACTGACGGGTTTTGACCCTTTGTTCTTGGGTCAAGCGATCGATGGTTTCATTTTGTAACTGTACTTCTAGCTGTGCCTCCGCAAGCTGTTTGGCAAGGTTCTGCACAAGGGTCTCGGCTCCTTGAACTTCAGCTTCTTGCAAACGCAGGGCATCCTCAAGGGATTGATTTGAGAGTAAATCTACTGCATAGCGACCCTCTCCCGCCATTGCTGCCTGCAATTCCTGCTCATAGCCAGATAGCTGCAATGTTCTTTGATTAAGAACTTCTCGCAAACGAGTTTGTTCTTGTTTTTGGGGATCAAGTTCCAATTGAATATTATCAATGTCCTGCCTTAGTTGGGTCTGTTGGCGTACCCATTCTGAGGAGGCTGAGGCGATCGCCTGTACTTCTTTGCGATATTGCGAAACAATTGCGGACTGTTGATCCCTAGCCCGTTCGGCGGTAATGACGGCTTCTTCTTTTAGTTGCTTCTCTGCATCAAATCGCTCTGATTCACGCAATAGCTGATCAATTTCTTCTTGAGTGCTGGCAATGTAATTTTGATTATTTTGATAGGCGCTGGTTTGCGATTGTTGTTGTCTTTGCAAACCTCGCAATTCCGCCTGCTGTGCGGATAGGTTGCTGGAGACCGCTAGGTATTCTTCTTCGCCAAGGGTATGCACCCGATCGCTCAGTTCATTTAACTGGACAGTGGTGGCTTCGATGACTTGATGGCTATCAGCGATCGCTTTTTCTAAGAGCAAACATTGTTCACGATTATTGACTAGCTCAACATTGCGAACCGATTGCTGATAGGAGATCTCGCGATGTTGCAATACCACTTCCGCCGCTTCCATTTGGGCATATTCCGATCGCAATGCTTTATATTTTTCTGCCTTCACGCGATCGCCCTTCAACTTCTCCTTATTGGCGATTAGCTCCTGCTCAACGATGCGAAAACGCTCCTCCTGCGCCTTCACATCATCTAATTTTCCCTTCGCCGTCGTAATTTTGCGATCGAACTCGCCAACCCCCGCCAACTCATCAATAATTTCGCGCCGTTCCCGTGAATTCATGGAAATAATGCCCGTGACATCCCCCTGCAAAACCACGTTGTAGCCTTCAGGGTAAATGCGAAGCTTGGCCAACTGCTCATGGAGATCCCCTAAATTGCAGGGTGTGCCATTGATGTAATAGGTGGAAGTATAGGTTCCTTGGCTAGTGACCCGCAATTTTCGCATCACTGTCCATTCCCCCTGTGCCTGTCCCTCGGCAGTGGCAATTTCCATGCCCTCCGCCTGCATTGCGGCAATTTCCGCCTCATCGAGGGCAAAGGTGACAGTAACAACGGCTTCGACCATGCGCCCCTTCTTGCTATGGGCTTGGTTGACCAAATCGGGTAAGCGATCGGCACGCATTCCCTTAGAGCCTGCTAACCCCAAAGCAAAAAGTAATGCATCCAGAATATTCGACTTGCCTGAGCCATTGGGCCCTGAGACCACCGTAAAACCTGGTAAGAGGGGAATGGAGGTGGTCGAGCCGAAGGACTTGAATCTAGTTAGTTCGACGTTTTTGATATACATAATCTAGGCAGCGATCGCAAAATTAATTCGGATGGAGGCAATCTAGTCAAAAACTCACATTAGTAACGGCGTGAATTGAGTGGCGTGAAAGTGCCATTACGTTATCACAACTTAGCAAAAATGACACAGTTTTCATGTGGGGTTTCTGTGTGTTTTGTAGTTATAATTTTGACTTACAATCTGTTCCAAGATTACTTAATTTCAACTTGTCAAACTTGCTAGAAACTCAAACTGCCACCTCAGAAGCTCGATCAGGACAATTGTCGATCGCGATCGAACGTACTCGCCATGCGGCGATCGCCCTTGCCAAACTGCCGACAGCCGCCAAAAATAGGGCTTTAGAATCGATCGCGATCGGTCTTGAGCAAAATGCGGCAACCATACTAGAAGCAAATCAACAGGATCTAGAGGCGGCAAAGGCGGCACAACTGCCTAGCGCCCTAGTTGCTAGGCTCAAACTTGACTCCCACAAACTGCAAGGCATGATTGCAGGGGTGCGTGATGTAATTCGTCTTGATGATCCGATTGGCAAACTGCAAATCCATCGCCAACTTGATCATGATCTAATTTTGCAACGTCGTACCTGTCCCCTTGGCGTAATTGGGGTAATTTTTGAAGCCCGTCCCGATGCAGTTACTCAAATTGCCGCTTTGGGGATTAAGTCTGGCAATGGCGTAATTCTGAAGGGCGGCAGTGAGGCCGTGCGCTCCTGTGAGGCGATCGCTTTGGTGATGCACCAAGCCCTCACCCAAAACTGGAGCATTGATGCTGAGGAGGTTTCTCCTGACGTGGTACAGCTTCTCACCACCCGTGCCGAGACCCTTGCCCTTTTGCAGATGGATCGCCTCATTGACCTAATTATTCCACGCGGCTCTAACCAGTTTGTTCGCTACATCCAAGCCAATACTAATATTCCTGTCCTCGGTCATGCCGATGGTATCTGTCATCTCTATGTTGATGCCGATGCCGATCTGGAGCAAGCGGTGGCGATCGCGGTTGATAGTAAGACCCAGTACCCTGCCGCCTGCAACGCCATTGAAACCCTATTGGTGCATCAGGCGATCGCCGATCGCTATCTGCCCCAAGTCGCCTCTGCATTGCAAGCCAAATCAGTCCAGCTCCGAGGGTGCGATCGTACCCAACAAATCATCTCTGTGACGGCAGCCACCGAAACCGACTGGGCAACGGAATATAGTGATCTGATCTTGGCGATCAAAATTGTGGACTCCCTCGATCACGCGATCGCGCATATCACCACCTACGGCTCCAAACATACCGAAGCGATCGTCACCAATAACCAAGCGATCGCTCAGAAATTTATGGATGACATTGATGCCGCAGGAGTTTACCACAACTGCTCCACCCGTTTTGCCGATGGTTTTCGCTATGGCTTCGGCGCAGAAGTAGGCATTAGTACCAATAAAATGCCACCTAGGGGGCCAGTGGGTCTAGAGGGTCTAGTTACTTACAAATATCGCCTAGTCGGTACAGGTCATATAGTGAGCGACTATACGGGCAACCAAGGCAAGTCCTTTACGCATCAAGATCTACCCTTAACATCAGCCAATTGACAAGCAATTTTAAAAACCACTGAAAAAGCCCCAATATGCCACTAGTTGGTTATACCAATTTAAAAAAGCGCGGTAACACTTTTTTAAATTAAAAACCAAACCCAGTAAGGTTTTTTAATTAAGAAATGGCGTAGCCATTTCCTAATTTGGTATTACTAGCTTTTTATGGTTTTATATAATTGGCGCAACTTACTTTGCTATATAATTATGTTGTGATTAGGGCTATCTGATTTGTTTATCTGGGACTACGGTAATGGTAGTCAATTTCAATGAATTAACGAAATTAACGAATCTGTGTGCAGTTGACAACTATCGGTATCAAGCACATGTATGCAAAGTTCTCATTTTATGTGTTGGGCAAATTTTCTCGCCGCTTGCATCATTGAGGATGTTATGGCATCAGATTCAAAGAATGTAAGTACTGAAAATAGCCTTAGTCTTTTGAGAGCGTATCAAGTTTCTCCCTCAGAAGACTTGGAAACCATGCTCATCGAAATTTATATTGGGCTGATTCGTGAAACCATTGACTCCTTACCTGCTGCTTTAACTAATCAGCTTGGCAATGGCGATCGCGCCATTACTGAAGAGAGGCGCAGCACCAACAGGCGATCAGGGGAACGCCGCAATAGCGATCGCGAACTGCTGCAAATTGGTAAACAGGGATTTAAAAAGGCCTTGGCTCAGTTTAAGCCTGATCGTAATCCACATTTTCCTGACTTTGCCCAAACCGTGATTTATCAGCACTTGGAAAATGCCATCCAGAGACGAATTCTTGATAATCGCAATCCAACTGAGAACGATGATCTGGAGATCGCAACCCCTAAGCGTAAACAAGAAACCCTTGAAATTTTACAAGCCTATCGCGCCCAACCATCGATCAAGCTTCGCAATCAACTAGTCAATCTGAATATTGGACTAGTCCGCCGTGAAGCCTATCATTGGACTAATCAATGTCAAGAAAGCTTTGAAGACTTGATGCAAGTTGGCTCGATTGGGCTGATCAATGCGATTGAACGCTTTGATATGAGTAAAGGTAACGCCTTCAGCTCCTTTGCCGTGCCTTATATCAAGGGTGAAATTCAGCACTATCTCCGCGACAAAAGCCCCACGGTTAAAATGCCCCGTGCGTGGCTCGCCACCTACAATCAAGGCTGTAAACTCATCCGCACTCGTCGCGCTGAAACAGGACAGGAACCCTCAAGCAAGGAGATTGCTGAAGCCCTTGGCATCACGATCAATGAATGGTATGACATCAAACTAGCTTGCCAAAATCGATCGCCGATCAGCCTTGACACCCCCATTGAGCAAAGTGAAGATAGCGTTACATCAATAGGGGATCTAGTTACTGATCATAAATATCAAAGCTTTCAATTAGCCCAAGAAGATAACATTCGTCTCCAGCAAGCATTGGATCTGTTGGAGGATCGTACTCGTGAAGTGGTTGAGTTTGTATTTTTAAAGGAATTTACCCATCGTGAGGTTGCTGAGACTCTGGGTATTAGTGCAGTTACAGTATCACGGCAGCTTAAAAAAGGCTTAATTGCCCTCAAGAAGATTTTGGCAACTCCTATTGACTAGAATAAATTTCTGAGAAATTACACCAGCCCTAAAAATATTTATGTCATTTTTATACCAAATCAAGAAATGGCTACGCCATTTCTTATTAAAAAACCTTACTGGGTTTGGTTTTTAATTTAAGAAAGTGTGATCACACTTTCTTAAATTGGTACTAGGATTGCCGCAGTTGGGGATCAAACGAACTACAAGAGATTTTTTGAATAGTGAAGTAAGTGTTTCAAAAAACATTACAGTACCGATCAATTTGCAATAATATGCAGGATTGAGAGATTTGCTATAATGCCAAGACGCTAGGGATAGCACTACTACAAACGCGATCGCGACTAATTAGGGAATCTAACTAGCTAATACTTTTAGCCAATATTTAGCAGCATCTATGAATATTGCTCACACTGACTATGAAATCTAATATGTCCGATCCTTCTCCTTTACAAAACATGTTGAACTGGGTAAAAAGTACTCCAGAAAGGGCTATTAATGATGCATTTGAAGCGGCTGTTAACATTAAACGCATTGAGGAAGAAAACTTTAATGGTAATCCAATTGCTAATGATGGAAGTTTTGGTGACAGTGTTTTCAGTATCTTTGCGATTCAATTACAAAAAAATTTAAAATATATTCAAGAGAAACTCAGCTTTTATAGGCGTGTTGCCACTTTGCCTTACTTGCAGGTACAGAGCGATCGAGATATGAGCCTATCTAATCAACAGGCAGATGGTTCCATTGCTAGATACTCCGCTATGCAACAGATGAATGATCCTGTGGGCAAGGGATTGTTATCAGCCGCACAGTTGTCTGGTAATAGTCGCCGCTTCTCAATTTACCAAAAGCTGGCATTCATTGACTTTACCTTAGAGCGCTATCGTTCGCTGCCAACCCAGACCATTGATGTTGTTGTGGGTAATCCTTCTCGCGTAAAAAATGAACGGGCTTCTAGTTATCTAGATAATGAGATTGATAATCAAGTAGAAGACAAGTTTCAGCTATTTAAGAGCGATCGCCCTAAAAGCTATCGCCAAAATCAACAATCAGTTACACCCGTTGAAAAGAGTATCTTACCTGGTTCGTTTTTTAAAGCCTTTGATCGGGTTAAGCGTAATTTGAGTGGCTCCTATTCTGAGTATGAGAAGGATATTGTTGAAGAGCTGAGGCAGTCACGACAAAGAATTAATCAGGCTTTGCGATATATCGTCATTTTAATCGTGGTGGTGATTGCCACCCAACTTCTGACGAGATATTTGATTTTTAGCCCGATGATTGATAGCTTCATTGATACTAATAAAATGACAGTTAGATTTAGTCCTGCGATCGAGGAGCGAGCTTTTCAAGAACTGAAACTAGCTAAGGAACGCATTGAGTTTAATCAAACAATTCGTTCAATTATGCTCAGTGAATCTGGTCAAGGCTCTCCCAAGGAAGGTGAGGCAACTAAAACTGAGTCAAAAGTTGAATCAAAAGCTGAATTACAGAGCAAGGAGCCTGCTAAGGTCAATCAGGAGGCAAAACCTAGTACTGTATCCTCTGAAGAAGATGTAGAAGAATTGATTCGTAAAGAATCTCTGCGGATCATGAAAAAGTATAATGAAGAGAGTTTGAGTGGTGTTAAGAATTTACTAGCGGATATTTCGGCGGCCTTTGTCTTCTATCTTTTTCTATTGTCAGGTCGTCAAGAGTTGAATACGATCAAGGAATTTTTAGATGAAATCCTCTATAGCCTGAATGATAATGCGAAAGCTTTTTTGATTATTATTTCGACTGATACTTTTGTGGGATTCCACTCTAGCGAAGGTTGGGACGCTCTGTTAACGGTGATTTTTCAACATTTTGGGTTGCCTGAAAATAAAATTTTGGCACAGTCTTTTATCTCAACAGTGCCTGTATTTTTGGATGGTCTATTTAAGTTTTGGATTTTCCAATATCTGACTCAGGCTTCCCCTGCTACGGCGACAATCTATCGAGAAATGAATGAGTAATAGGTTTAGCCTGAAATTAATTTGGTTATTTGGTTGCTGGATTAAGACTCCGAAAATACAGCCATCCTGCCAAGATTAGAAATGTGAAGTAAGCGATCGCTTGTCCTAGGAATAGGCGATCGCGAAAACCAAACATTGCTTTAAGTAAAATGCCAGGGAATTGATTGTCTGGCAAAATTTCATGGATATTCCAAACGATTCCGCCTAGCAAGCAGGAGCTAGTTCCTGTTAGGGCAGAGTCTGAAGGAAAGCAAAGAGAAATATCGGCAAGATGAGCATAGGCAGCTACTGCTTTATCGAGATGCCCGATCGCGCTAATCACTAAACCTGCCACAATCAGCAGCAAAAATATGCCCATTGCCTGAAAAAACACCTTGAGATTAATGCGGATACCGAATTGAAATAGGGCAATCCCAATGCCCACTGCACTAACTAAACCAGCGATCGCTCCTGCAATAGGCACAAATCCTGCTTGTAGTTTGGCAGAAATAAAAATTACAACTTCAAAACCTTCGCGCAATACAGCAATTAGAATCAAGGTAAATACTGCCCATCCTGCTTTCTGGGGATCAGCGATCGCTTTGCCCATCTGTCCTTCAATTTCTCCTTTCAGGGCTTTGGCATTTTCCGTCATCCAAACCAACATCCAACTCAGCATCGTAATCGCAACTAGTCCTAAAATTCCCTGCCACAACTGCCCGTAGAATGCTGCTTGTAAGGGATCGGTATCTGATATTTGAGCAAAGAGCCAATTGAGCAATAATCCAATCAAGCAACTGGCAATAACTCCAAAGCCAATGCCACTAAATACCCACATATTGAGGATTTGGCGATCGACCTTTTGCAAATATGCCAGTACAATCCCCACCACCAGAGCCGCCTCAACTCCTTCACGCAAAGTAATCGCAAAAATTGGTAATGCTGCACTAAAGTCCATGTTTGGTTTATGAGGATAATTATTAGGATTAACTGAACTTGATTCTTGTATTTATACCAAATATTAAGTAGCGATGATTTAGATTATGGGAATAATTTCGTAGCAAATGCAACAAATTAGAATTGCACTACCGCCTAGATATGATCATTTCATTAAGACATGATACCCAAGGCATAAAGTTGGGCTTACAATCCAAGATAGCCGCCGTAAAAACCCGATATTACGTCCGAGCTAACTTAGCCCTTTAATATCCCCTTTTTGTCCATGATGAATAGCAACGCAGTGAAACAAGGTTTATACGATCCACAATTGGAACATGACGCTTGTGGAGTCGGATTTATTGTCCATAAGTTAGGGAAAAAGTCCCATGCGATCGTTGAGCAGGGGCTGACGATCTTGGAGAATTTGGAACACCGAGGTGCTTGTGGTTGTGAGACAAATACGGGTGACGGTGCTGGCATATTGATGCAAATCCCCCATAAATTTTTAGTCAAAGTTGCTGCCGCCGAAAATATTACCTTGCCCGCCGCAGGACAGTATGGTGTAGGCATGATTTATGCGGCTCCCGATGCAGAAATGCGCCAAAATGGTAGAAAGACTTTTGAGAAGTTAGTCGAAGCTGAAGGTTTACAGGTTCTAGGTTGGCGCGATGTGCCAACGGATAATTCTTCTCTAGGAGCAACGGCACAATCGAGTGAGCCATTCATGCAGCAGGTATTTATTGCGCGTCCTGCCAATCTCGCTGATGATTTGGCATTCGATCGCAAGTTATTTGTCCTTCGCAAACTCGCCCATACCAATATTCGTGCCGCTAATATCGATCCCTATTGGTATCCTTCTAGTCTCTCTTGCCGCACGATTGTGTATAAGGGAATGTTGATGACTGCCCAAGTGGGAATGTACTATGCGGCTGATTTGCATGATCCAGATATGGAGAGCGCTCTCGCACTGGTTCACTCTCGCTTTAGTACCAATACTTTCCCTAGCTGGGAGCGATCGCACCCCTATCGCTACATTGCCCACAATGGTGAAATTAATACTTTGCGCGGCAATATTAACTGGATGATTGCTCGTCAGTCGATGTTCGATTCAGAACTATTTGGCGATGATATGGCAAAGATTAAGCCAGTGATTAATGTGGAAGGAAGTGATTCCACGATTTTTGATAATGCTTTGGAATTATTGACGTTGGCAGGGCGATCGCTACCTCATGCCATGATGATGATGGTTCCTGAGCCTTGGACAGCCCATGAGTCGATGAGCGATGAGAAGAAAGCATTTTATGAATACCATTCCTGTTTGATGGAACCTTGGGATGGTCCTGCTTCGATCGCTTTCACCGATGGCACAATGATCGGCGCAGTTTTAGATCGCAATGGCTTACGTCCTTCCCGCTATTACGTTACCAAAGATGATTTGGTAATCTTCGCTTCAGAAGCAGGTGTCTTGCAAATTGAACCTGAGCGCATTGAATCGAAGGGACGCTTGCAACCAGGACGGATGTTTCTGGTGAATATGCAGGAAGGTAGAATTGTTTCTGATGAAGAAATCAAGCATCAAATCGCTTCTGAGCATCCCTATCGGGAATGGATTAATCAGCACATGGTAGAAATCGCCAGTCTTAAGGATGCTGATGTCGCTGATCCAGTGGAAGCTTCGACTTTAACTCAGCGTCAAATGGCATTTGGCTATTCCTTTGAAGACTTGCGCTTGCTCCTAACGCCGATGGCAAGGGACGGTGTGGAAGCTGTGGGCGCAATGGGTAATGATGCGCCATTGGCTGTGCTTTCCAATCGTCCTAAACTGCTTTACGATTATTTTCAGCAGTTGTTTGCACAGGTTACCAATCCGCCCATTGACTCCATTCGCGAAGAAATTATTACTTCCGCAGAGACTACCATTGGCGCAGAACGGAATTTGCTCAAGCCTGAGCCAGAAAGCTGTCACTTGATTGAGCTAAAGTCCCCCATCCTTAGCGATGCCGACCTTGCAAAGTTGAAGCATATTCACGAAGGTGGTTTTAAATCTATCACTATTTCCACTTTGTTTAATCCTAAAGATGGCGTGAGTGGCTTAGAATCTGCAATCACTTCCATTTGTACTCAAGCTGATCAGGCGATCGCTGAGGGTGTGAATATTGTAATTTTAAGCGATCGGGGTGTAAATTCTGACCATGCGCCAATCCCTGCATTATTGGCAGTATCAGGCTTACATCACCATCTCATCCGCACAGGAACCCGTACTCGAGTCGGTCTCGTTCTCGAATCTGGTGAGCCTAGGGAAGTCCATCACTTTGCTCTCTTGATTGGCTATGGTTGCGGTGCAATTAATCCTTATCTCGCCTTTGAAAGCATCAGCGACATGATCAAGCAAGGCTTGCTGGTTAATGTCGATTACAAAACTGCGGTTAAGAACTACATCAAGTCAGCTACTAAGGGCGTAACGAAAGTTGCTTCCAAAATCGGTATTTCCACAATCCAAAGCTATCGCGGCGCTCAAATCTTTGAGGCTGTCGGACTCAATCAGGATGTGATCAAGAATTACTTCACTTGGACAGCCTCGCGCATTGAAGGTGCTAATTTGGAAGTAATCGCTAAAGAAGCGATCGCTCGTCATACCCATGCCTTCCATGAGCGCAAAGATCGCCTCACCCTTGATGTCGGCGGCGAATACCAATGGCGGAAGGAAGGCGAAGCGCACCTGTTCAGCCCTGAAACGATCCATGCTCTGCAAAAGGCAGTCCGTGAAGGCAATTACGACCAGTTCAAGAAATACTCTGCCCTTGTCAATGAGCAGAATCAACAACATTTCACCCTTCGCGGCTTGCTCGATTTCAAATCTCGCGAATCGATTCCTATTGAGGAAGTAGAACCTATTGAATCAATTCTCCGCCGCTTCAAAACTGGTGCGATGAGCTACGGTTCAATTTCTAAGGAAGCCCATGAAGCTTTGGCGATCGCCATGAATCGCATCGGCGGCAAGTCCAACACAGGTGAAGGCGGCGAAGATCCTGAACGTTACACATGGACAAATGAGCAAGGTGATTCCAAAAATAGCGCCATCAAACAGGTTGCCTCTGGACGTTTCGGCGTAACCAGTCTCTATCTCTCCCAAGCCAAAGAGATTCAAATCAAAATGGCTCAAGGTGCAAAACCAGGGGAAGGCGGACAACTTCCTGGCAAGAAAGTCTATCCTTGGATTGCCAAAGTGCGCCACTCCACCCCCGGAGTCGGCTTGATTTCCCCACCTCCTCACCATGACATCTACTCCATCGAAGACCTCGCAGAGTTGATTCACGATCTCAAAAATGCCAATCGCGCCGCCCGTATCAGCGTTAAGCTAGTTTCGGAAGTTGGTGTTGGCACGATCGCCGCAGGGGTTTCCAAAGCCCACGCCGATGTCGTTCTCATCTCTGGCTACGATGGTGGTACTGGCGCATCTCCCCAAACCTCGATCAAGCACGCAGGCTTACCTTGGGAACTCGGACTCGCAGAAACCCATCAAACCCTCGTTCTCAATAACCTGCGTAGTCGCATCGTTGTGGAAACCGATGGACAAATGAAAACAGGTCGAGATGTCGTCATCGCGGCACTCCTTGGTGCAGAGGAATTTGGCTTTGCCACTGCTCCCCTCGTCACCCTTGGCTGTATCATGATGCGCGTCTGCCATCTGAATACTTGCCCTGTCGGTGTTGCCACCCAAGATCCGCAATTGCGCGAGAAGTTCACAGGCGATCCTGCCCACACCGTCAACTTCATGACCTTCATTGCTCAAGAAGTGCGTGAACTGATGGCACAGTTAGGCTTCCGCAACCTCGATGAAATGGTCGGTCGTACCGATGTCCTCGAAGCTAAGCAAGCCGTTGAACATTGGAAAGCGAAGGGCTTAGACTTCTCGAAGATTCTCTATCAGCCCGACGTTGGTGAAGATGTCGGACGCTATGCCCAAATTCCACAGGATCACGGCTTAGACAAGTCCCTTGATATGACGGTGTTGTTAGATTTATGTCAAGCAGCGATCGTAGATGGCGAACCTGTTGAAGCAGTAGTTCCCATCAAAAATATCAATCGTGCGGTCGGAACTATCCTCGGCAACGAAATCACCAAGCGCCATTGGGAAGGATTGCCCGATGACACCGTACATCTGCATTTCCAAGGCACGGCTGGACAAAGCTTTGGGGCATTCGTTCCTTCAGGTGTCACCCTTGAGCTAGAAGGCGACACCAACGACTACCTCGGCAAAGGTCTAAGCGGTGGCAAGATCATTCTCTATCCGCACAAAGCTTCTACCTTTATCGCCGAAGAGAACATCATCGCAGGCAACGTCGCTCTCTACGGCGCAACCAGTGGTGAAGTTTACATTCGTGGTATCGCTGGCGAACGCTTTGCAGTGCGGAACTCTGGCGTAAATGCCGTAGTCGAAGGCATTGGCGATCATGGTTGCGAATATATGACTGGCGGTAAAGTAGTCGTTCTCGGCTTAACAGGACGGAACTTCGCCGCAGGTATGAGTGGTGGTGTTGCCTACATTCTCGATGAGTCTGGCGATTTCGCCACTCGTTGCAATACCTCAATGGTCGGCTTAGAGAAGCTCGAAGATCCCGAAGAAATCGATGATCTGAAGCATCTAATTCAGCAGCACGTTAACTATACCGAAAGTGCCAAGGGTGCGAAAGTTCTCTCTGATTGGAATGCAATGGTTCCTAAATTCGTGAAGGTAATGCCGAAGGATTACAAGCGAGTCTTGCAGTCAATTAAGGAGGCTCTCGAAAATGGTCTGAGTGGTGATGATGCCCTCAACGCCGCTTTTGAAGCCAACTCCCGCGATGTCGCCCGTATCGGTGGCAGTTAATTAACAAGAGACAAGGGGCTTAAGCAGGCAAGGGGCTTAAGCCCCTTGTTTTTTATGTGATAATTTAGGTATAGAAAATTTGATCGAGCAAATATAAAGTTTATGAGTAGCCCTGTAACTATTGATGATATTTATAAGCTATTCCAAGCCTCTAAAGAGGAGTACGATCGCCGTGCTGCTGAAGCCGATCGCAGTATGGCGGAACTCAAAAAAACAGTTGATAGAACTAGTAAGGCAGTTGAAGCACTTACAACAAGGTGGGGACGTTTTGTCGAAGAGTTAGTTGAACCTGCGGTTTTGCGACTATTTCAAGAAAAAGGTATTGATGTAAAGGAAGTTTATCCTCGCGCCAGAACTAAGCGTCAAGGGTTTGCGATGGAAATTGATATTCTGGCTGTAGATGATACGGAATTAGTGTTAGTGGAATGTAAATCACGTTTATCAAAGGATGATGTGGATGAGTTTGTTGAGAAGTTAACGCGCTTTAAGGATTCATTTCCTCATTACGGCAACTATAAAGCCTATGGTGCTGTGGCAGGGATTGAAATTAATGAGGGAATAGATCGTTATGCCTATCGTCAAGGTTTGTTTGTAATTAAGCCTTCGGGTGATGGAGTGGTGCTCGCTAATGATGACGATTTTCAACCTGCTTCATGGTAGCTTTAGCGGTTTGTTATAGTGATATGTAACGTAGCGTAGGCGGAATAGTAATGCTCAATACTCAGGTAGAACCAACAGTAATTAATGAGCCATTAACTGATTTATATGAGTCTGACTTTTATGCTTGGACACAGGAGCAATCAGCGCTATTAAGTCGAGGGCAATGGCAATCTCTGGACATAGAGAATTTGGTGGAGGAAATTGAGTCGTTGGGTAAGCAGCAAAAACAAGAGCTACGCAATCGTTTGGGGGTTTTGATTGGACATTTGCTGAAGTGGGAGTTTCAGCCTGAATTGCGTGGTAAAAGTTGGCGAGCAACAATTCGAGAACAACGCGATCGCATAACATTGCATTTAAAAGATAATCCCAGTTTGAAGTCCTATCTTGATGAAGCAGTAATTGACGCTTATAGATTAGGTCTGTCCTTAGTCGTGCGAGAGACACCTTTCGACTATCCAGATTTACCTTTCGATTGTCCCTATGCGATCGCGCAAATCCTCGATCCTCAGTTTCCAGAAGATTTGCGATCGCATTAGCTTCTATGAACATTGTGACAATCACTATTTACAAAGCACCTCAGCCGAACAAAGGCGAGAAATTGTTACAAAATGGTTTTCAGGTGGAGGATTTTCCGTATAATCCGCCCTATGAGGATGGTAAGTGTTATTTTGCTGGTGCTAATTCTAGAAGCTTGGCTGAACAATATAATCAGAGTTACAGGCAGGGTATTTTAGAGGTTACGATAGATCAAGAAACATATGATCGCCTTTTTAAACCGCTTGAGAGGACTTATCAGGGTGGTTCGTATATCGAGTTACCGATCCCTCATGATTTATTTCCAACTTTAAACCAGTTCCCTAGAGTGTTAAAGAGAGAATAGCTAATGAATAGTCAATTTTGGAGTCAAGTCAAAACTAAGTATCAGCTTGGGAAGTTAGTT
>JANRII010000075.1:0-3291 GCA_033765135.1 Pseudanabaenaceae cyanobacterium bins.39 | reverse complement strand
AACCAGAATAAGAATTGCGGCGCTCCGTGCCGCAACTCGCTTCTTGGGTTTTGATTTGTTCTAATACAAGCGTCTACAGCTATAGTTCTGTGGTTAAAAAGATTAGTTAGAAGGATTAGAACGAAAAAGTGGTTCTAACAGTACCAACAAACAAATTATTATTGGAAGATACTTGGTTAGGATTAGCCAACCATACGATTCCGGGGGTAATCGAAATATTGTTAGTGACTTGATATTTATAAAACGCCTCAATATGCCAAATATCATTACCTGATACGGGCAATGAACTTCCTGCATAGCTGCGGATACCCTTAAGCGTTGGCTCCACACCCACAACGATTCCTAACAGGTTGCCCTCCTTGCCAAGATTGGGGAAAGCAAAGGACAGCGCATAGTTCCAAATGTCGGCATCTCCGAGACTAAAGAGCCTAGCCGATGTATAGCCAGCCCAGCCGCCAACTACAAAACTAGGGCTGAAGCTGTAGGAAAATTGTGCGCCGTAGGAATTGCTAGAAATTGGAGTGCTAGGAATTGTCGCACTGGCGAGATCGGTGGGAACAAGCCGAGATCCTGCAATGAGATTACTAAGGAAACTACCTGTGGCTTGACCTGCGCCACCATAGCGAAAACCAGCTTGTCCAGAACTAGTGCCATTGTAACCAAGGACATAGGTTAGACCTGCCTTAAAGCGATCGTTAGGCTGAAATACTAACTGGGCTAAGGCTGAGTAATTACTACCAGTTAAACCACTGCCTGTTGTGCCTGTGGGCAAATTGGCTGTATTTGCTAAGTAACCAGCATCAATTTTAAAGCTATCGCTAATTTTATAATTCAGACCAAGACCAGCACCATTGCCATTGATGCCGTAGATGGGGTTGCGCTCTCCAAATCGAGAAATTGCACCTTTACCGCCACCTTGATCATCTAGATAAGGATTGATGGTATCAGCGTAGTAAAAGTGATTACCGCCATTGGCAAAAACTGTCACCCGCGCCCGATCGCCAATCAAAAAGCTATAGTCTAAAGTTTCTAAAAAAATAGAATTGTTATTGGTAGCAAGGCTAGAGTCGTCAAAACCTAAGCGTCCATCATTGGAGGACAGAAGGTTAACCGTTGGAGTATTGCCGAAAGTCAATAGGGGCTGGGCATTGCCTGCTTGTAAACGGGTACGCAGGCGATCGCTACCTGTAAAACTAGTGAGCAGATTCAGCCGAACACGGTTTTGGAAAACAATATTTTGGCGACTTGGAGCAGTGCCAGTTGCGCCTAAAGGACTCTTAAGGGTATCGCCACCAGTGGAAACGCCACTAACTGCAAAAATTGCTTCGCCAGATAGCTTGGTGGTGGTAGAAAATTGTTGGGCTTCTAGTTTGGTCGTTTTGGCATCAAGGCTGTCGACTCGTCCTCGCAAAGTTGCTACCTCCACCGCAAATTCCTCTTGCAACTTGCTCAGGGTTGCCAAGTCTTCTTTACTGACCTTATCGGATAAACCTGCGGCAATAATTTCATTGACCTTATCCAAGCAAGCATTTAGCCCTGCGGCAAATTCATAGCGGCTGAGGGCTTGTTTGCCGCGAAAGGTGCGATCGGGATAGCCAGAAATACATCCATAACGCTCAACAAGGGATTGCAAAGAGGTAAAAGCCCAGTCAGTGGGAAGTACATCACTAAGTTGGGAAACAGCGTTAACCTGAGCAAGATCATTGCTTTGGTCAGCTTGTAGATTATTTTCTAGGGGCTTGAGTGGAGCATTAAGCCTAGAGTCTAGCGATCGCTGGACATTTTCATTAGCGATCGCTGGTAAAGCGACAAAGCTCATCAAAGATAAAAACGAAAGCCCACAAAGTTGATAGCAACGAAGCGTGTTAAACATTAACCAAAATCCTCATACCAAAATTATTGCCGCAACTCTGACTAGGTTTAGTAAGAATTGGGGAATCGATGAAGATTTTACTACCGAATAAAAATTAAAAAGAATAAAATTTGTGATGTTCCAAAAATATCGAACAAACGGCTAAGTCTTATTGGAGTGACTATGCAAAGCGTAAAGGTACAGGTTAAAACTCACGAAGATTTTTTAATTGAGTCTCTCAAAGATCCTGAAGATGCGGCGGCTTATGTGACTGCTGTTTTGGAAGAAGAGAAGCCTGAGCCTGAGTTGTTGCCTTTATGTTTAGGTCATGTTGCGATCGCGTTGGGGAATGATGGCGATCGCGTATGGGTACAAGATTTTAGGGCAAGTGATAAAAATCAAGTGGTGTATGAGTTGGCGGCGTGGTTGGATAGTTTGGGGCTAAAATTGAGTGTAAATGTCAAGCAATAGAGGTAAGTATGAAATTTCAAGTTATTCTTGAGCCGAGTGAAGATCTAGGCTATACGGTTTATGCGCCTTCTTTGCTAGGTTGTATCAGTGAAGGGGATTCTATTGAGGAGGCTCTCGAAAATATTCAAGAGGCGATCGCGCTTTATCTCGAACCTGTTATAGAAAACTAAAGAGATTATGGAAAGTAATAATCATCCGTCTAGTAGAAGTTTCCGAGATTATTTGATTGAGTCATTGCAAGATCCTGAAGATGCGGCTAGTTATCTTACGGCGATTTTGGAGGAACCCGATCCTGAGCCTGAGTTGTTGGCTTCGGCGCTTGATGATGTGGCGGAGTCATTGGGGGGTGAGGGCGATCGCCAATGGGTGAAAGATTTTGGTGCAAGTGGTAAAAGTCAAGCGGTATATGAGTTGGCGGCGTGGTTGGATAGTTTGGGGCTAAGGCTAACTGTAGATGTGCAGTATAACGAGCAGTTTATGGCGGATTTTCGGGAGGCACAGCAAGATATTGAGAATGGTGATGTTGTACCTTTTGAAAGTATTCGCCGTGATGTTTGAAATATTTGAGCAATTCTAAGTTTAAATAGTCTAAAATTCAAATAAACTACAAATAAATAATCACAGCATATGGAAACTTTGACAGCTACAGCTATCGTAACCCTACTATTCTCAGAAGCTATAAAAGAGAGTGGTAAAGCAGTGGGCAAGGGTGTAGTCGAGGGTGTCACTCATGTCTTTACTCTGATTCGTGAAAAATTACAGGCAGCAGGGACTGAAGGACTGTTGACAAGGGCAGAAAAACAACCTACAGATGAAAAGACTTTAGTTAACTCAGATCTTGCACCATTCCTGAAAGAGTTAAGTAGGAATGGGTTTGAGGATAATTTCAAAGCCATAACGCGCAGCAATATCGGCATTAGCTCGGATGAAGTTGAGAAGTTTTAACCAAAGAACAGAAGGGAATAAAA
>JANRII010000048.1:0-45561 GCA_033765135.1 Pseudanabaenaceae cyanobacterium bins.39 | reverse complement strand
TATCCGTCAGTACTATCACTTACTAAAGAACTTTAACAATGTGAAGAGGTTATTTGAGTTAGTCACTCATCTTCAAGTCTTTTGCTTTGAGAAGATTTTTAAGTATGGCTTTTTTCCACAACTCATTTAGGATTGCTATAGCATCTTTTTCAAGCTGATATAGGTTTTTAGTTGCACTTTCACTGTTGTATTTTGGTGATTATATTTCTTATCCTTGAGTATCTCCTTTACTAGATTTTGCACAATATGTATGATTATGTGCAACGCCATAAAATTTGGGATATCAGAGATACGCGGTGAATTTGCCTGCCTATGTTGATCTTGTCAATGGTAAATGGGTGAGGTTGCATAAGGGGCAAATCGTTTTTTCATAGTTTCTAGGGTAATCACAGCTACAAAACTTATTATTTCCTTGAGCTATGATCCTGAATAGTGACCTAAAGCCATAGGGACATCACTGGGCAGGAGTGTATTTCTTTTGATTCCAATAAGTATCGAAATTGTCGAAGGTAATCCAAATCTTGCCTCTCTTTTGGGTTGGCACTTACAGCAGATTGGCTACTCTGTTTTTCAAGCGATGAGTTGCCAGCAGGCAAAGGTCGTGTTTCAAAAGCAGCAGCCTAGTTTAGTAATTTTGAGTACCGATTTACCTGATGGTGATGGGGTGGAGTTGTGCAGTTGGTTGCACAAGCAAAGAAGTTGTCTAGTATTTATTATCTCCTCGCGTACTACGGAAGGAGACATCGTAGAGGGTTTGAGGGCTGGAGCTGATGATTATTTGACTAAGCCCTTTGGGATGCAGGAATTTTTGGCGAGGGTGGAAGCCTTGACTCGGAGGCTACGCACATCAGCTCCCCCTGCATGTTTGGACTATGGTGTGTTAAAGATTGATTTGGTACAGCGACAGGTAAGGCTCAAGGGTAGTGCGATCGACCTTACACCGCAGGAGTTTAGTCTGTTGTATGTACTAGCTCAGTCGGAGGGGATGGCACTGAGTCGGGCGGATCTGTTGCAAAGGGCTTGGCCCGATGAGATCAATAATCCGCGCACTGTGGATACCCATGTTTTGTCGTTACGCAAAAAGCTAGAGGTTGATCCACAGCAACCCAATTTAATTCAAACTGTCCGCAATATTGGTTATCGGTTTAATCCTGAGGCATTGTTACGATCTCCAATGCGTTCTAATCCCCAAGTTAGTAATCAAACCCATAGCGATCGCCCTCCTCAATTTACTGCACCACCTAGCCGATCCTTCGTTAAGTATTAATAATTCGCAAAAGACAACGATTATGATCGCGAAAATAGATTGCCAGAAGGGTTGACTGCGGAAGTTGATAAAAGAACCACTTGTAAATCAGCCTTACCATTATTCTCAGGTGCTGAGTCTGGTCGAGGAGCTTGGTTAGAGATAAGCATATTGACGCGATTGGAGGAAATTTGCCAACTGGTGGATAGATATCTAGTAATAACCTGATAACGTTCTTGACGGAGGTTATTTGCCTCAAGGCTACGCAGATGGACTGTAATTGATAGGCGCAAGTTAGGATATTGCTGAAGCAACTGCCCCAATTTATCAAGCTTAGTGCGATCTGCATCGGTAATAGCACTGCTATCTTCAGCAAAACTAATTGAGCCAAAATCCTTAGCAATCTGTTCGAGATTAACCCTTGCGTCAAGGATGCCTAGACGTTTTTGCAGATCGCGCATAACTAAAATCTTGGCATCATCACTAATGGGGCGATCGCTAAGGTAAGTAATTGCTAAGGTTGCGCCCTGAGATTTCCCCATAATCATCGCGTAGTCAACTAATTGGGCATTGGGGGGCAGGGTTAGATCTGCTACTACATTACTAAGATTTTGTTGCAAATCTGCTTGCAATTCACTTATGGTTGGCTCTTTTAACTCAACAGGTAAAGATACTTCTTCTTTTTTAGCAATTAATTCATTAGAAGCCGTGGGGATTTCGGTGAGGGTAAATTGAATTTGTTGAGGTCGTTTAGATAGTTTTTGAGCTAGTTCCTGAACGTATAAATCTTGTTCTGTTTTGGAATATAAGCGACTAGTAAATACATTCAATTTTACAGAAACAAATTGATCTTGCTCTGTGATCACTAAACGCTCAATGGAAGATCGCGGTTGATTGTTGGCTTCGTTGCTGAATTTAGACTTCCAAAGGTTCGTTGCAGCGCGGCGTAAGGCATTTTGCTGCTGTTTTTGAGATATTTCTTCGCTGAGTCTGATAAAGGAATTACTAAGAGGCACTAAGAGGGCGAGGATTGCTAGTAAGCCCATAAATAGACGTACAGGCAAGCTGCCAATAGGACGTAATCTCTTAAGAAATACATACCTACCCAAAAAGTTTTGCACAGCTAAACTCTCTTGATCGTTAGATTCCCATTGTTTGACTCGTTCACGGACGATATCTGTATCAATGTGCAGAGCAAGGAAGATGATGAGGGATGAGAAGGAGATGGCAACAAGGTTTGTTAAAAATAGCAAGCCGCCACCTCTAGCAATTTGCAAGCCGTCCTCGAAGCTGAGGCTAAAGGCTATACCCAAGCCAAATCCGACTACACATAGGGGAGGCATCAAGGCAACGGCGATCGCGACTCCAGGGATGGATGTAATGACACCCTTAACAGGGCGGCAGGTGGCGATCGTGCCAATGGCTCCCGAAAACAAAGCCACGCCCAAATCTAGGGTATTTGGAGTAGTTCTCGCCAAAATTTCGGCAGTGGCTTCTTTGAAGGGTAAGGTAAAAATTAGGAGAATGGCAAAGCTGATGGCAACGGCACAGCTAAGGGCGAGATTAGCGATCGCCCGAGCCAACAAAATAAAATCCCCTGCCGCTAAAGACAAACCTAAAGACAAAATTGGCCCCATCAGAGGCGAAATCAACATCGCGCCAATAATCACCGCAGGGCTACTCAAAACCAGACCTAACGTAGCAATACCTGCGGCAAAGATGATTTGCAGCCAATAGGTTGCATCTTTGAGGGTCGCAGACTGCGAGATTTCTAAATAGACTTCCACCTTACGTTGGGTATCAACTCCCATTTGTGTGGCTAACCATTCGCGGATATTCTGCCAATAGCCTTGAGGATTGTCTAAATCTCGATTCATAAATTTACCTTAGGATAAAGTTTCATCAAAGCCTGTACCTGTTCTGCATGATAAGAACTGCGAGTTAACGGTGAAGAAACCACTTGCAAAAAGCCCATTGCTTCGCCTGCCTGTTGCCATGCCTGAAACTGTTCAGGGGTAATAAATTCATGGAGAGTCAAATGCTTGGCTGAGGGTTGCAAATACTGCCCGATGGTCAAGATGTCACAATCAACGGCTCGTAAATCTTGCATTACTTCTAACACCTCAGCATCGGTTTCACCCATGCCCACCATAATGCCCGACTTGGTGTATACCCAAGGCGCGATCGCCCTAGCACGACGCAGTAATTCTAAACTACGCTGATAGTCTCCTTGCGAACGCACACGGCGATAGAGCCTTGGCACAGTTTCCGTATTATGGTTCAGCACATGGGGACGCGCTGCCAAAATCGTTTCTAGGGCTTCCCAATTAGCGCATAGATCGGGAATTAGTAATTCAATAGTTGTCTGAGGCATCCGCTTACGAATTTCGTCAATGCAACGGACAAACTGAGAAGCCCCACCATCGGGCAGATCATCGCGATTGACTGAAGTTACTACCACATGCTTCAGGTTCATCCGCTTCACTGCCTCACCCAAATTGACTGGCTCTAGGGGATCAAGAGCCTGAGGCTTTTTCTCAAAGTCGATATCGCAGTAAGGGCAAGCTCTCGTACAGGCAGGCCCCATGATCAAAAAGGTGGCAGTTCCTTGATTAAAGCACTCACCAATATTAGGACAAGAAGCTTCTTCACAAACGGTATTTAGCCCCAAGTCACGGAGGACTTCCTTTACATTGCCAACTCGTTCCCACTGTGGGGCTTTAACCCGCAACCAATCTGGTTTGACTGCCATATTTTTGTACTGAATCTTAGTGTTGAATCTCAATAAATATTTTAAGCAAATTAAGCAAATATTAACATTCTATCCTATTTACAAAACTTAGGATTTATGCAAATCCTAGAGCCGTAACACTGGGATAAGTTCTCTAAACTGCTATATAATTGGAACAATTTCCTCAGGTCTATACATATGCTAGAAAAACGCGATTACACCCTGATTATCGATAAGAGTGGCAGTATGTCAGTCACTGACAAAGGCTCAAATAAAAATCGATGGGAAACTGTCAAAGAATCAACTCTTGCTTTGGCGCGTAAATGTGATCAACTTGATCCAGATGGAATTACGATATATCTGTTTTCGGGCAAGTTTAAGCGATACAACAATGTATCAGCCGCCAAGGTGGAGCAGATTTTCCAAGAAAATGAACCTATGGGTGGTACAAATCTGACTACGGTATTGCAAGATGCGATCAATAACTTTTTCCAACGTAAGCAATCGGGGGATGTGAAGGAAGGGGAAACAATTTTAGTAATTACGGATGGAGAACCTGACGATCGCCGTTCGGTATTTGAGATTATTATCGAAGCCACCAAGCGGATGGAGCGCGATGAGGAATTGGCAATTTCTTTTATTCAGGTTGGATCTGATAAGAGTGCCACTGACTTTCTGAATGCTTTAGATGATAAGTTGTTGGGTATTGGCGCTAAGTTTGATATTGTCGATACTATCACTATCAGCGATATGGAAGATATGACGCTGGCTGAAGTTTTATTGAGTGCTATTAGTGATTAATCTCTAGAGCCTGTTTGAGAAGCGTGGGCATAGGCTAAAATCCCCTCTCCCCTCCCTTATGAAATGGGGAAAAGATTAAAAAAGTCCCCCTTTTTAAGGGGGATTTAGAGGGGGATCAAAACTTCTCAAACACACTCTTAAGGGAAAATATCCTTAAGAAACGATGATACGAGTACATTCTCACTCACATTAAAGAAATCAAGGGGAATGACTCCATCAACTTGGCGACTAATCGCCCCAAATCCTAATCTTGCGCGGCGATAGCTACGCACAAGGGGACTATTGACAGGGAGACGCAACCACTCATCAAAACTGCGGCTTTGAGCCATCCGATCGCCCATTGCTTTGACTAAAATCGCGGACTGTTCATCCATTGGTTCACTAGTGGCAAACACATAGGCTTGTTCTAACCATTGCTGACGACGTTCGGGATTAAACCATGCCGCGATCGCCATTTCTAGAGGTGTTTGTGGATTTTGTAAAACATTGCTCAGAGCATTGGTGTCATTGGCGATCGCTTGCGCTAGGAGTATTGCTGCCGAATTATTGGAGGCTTGAAATTGAGTGAGCAGATCTTGAGTAGAACTAAATTTACCTGTCCACCAGCGCAGGACTGCTAAACGGAGCGATAGATAGGGTGAGGGAACTGTCAATTTCTGCATTTCTTCCATATACTGTCGTTCTACCTGATTAATCACTGCGGTATATAGCTGAGGATAGAGCCTTTGCAGGGAAGGATCGAGCCAAACAGGACTAGTGATAAATTCTGGATCATTAATTACTTCCGTTGCCATCGCTGTAATACCCTGATCGACTTGTCTCTGTTGTAGCAGACTTAAGCCTAGTCCGAAGGAAAGAGAACGTTTGAGAGGCACTAATTCTAATCCTTTACGAAAATATGCTTCCGCTTCGGTAAGTTTTCCCTGTGGCAAACTGAGCCATGCTGGGGCGTTATACATGGCTTCGCTATACGGATTTGCCGCGATCGCCATCCGCAACCATTCCAAACTCGCCTGCTGCCATTGCTGGCGTTGGGTCTGAGGCAAACGGCTAAACTCAGGATTAGTTGCGAGTTCTCCCAAATTCCAACCGAGCTGATAGGCATAGTAAGGTTGCCAAGGGGCAAGTTTTTGGGCAGTTGCCAGACGTTCCGTAAATTTATCGATTAAGGCGATCGCCTCTGGTATGACCGTATTTACCTCCTCAGGTTTTGCCGTCACCAAAGCTGTTCTCGCCCGATCTAATTGCATAAATCCCACATTAGCCGATTGCCAAGCCCGATTTACGGGCAGTAACCACACAATTGCCGCGATTAAATAGCCCGTTGCCACCGTTGCTAACCAAAAACGAGGACGGCGATAGGAACCGAGGGTTACGAGATCTCCTGTATAGACTTGTCCTAAATAGGCAAGACAGGCTAACACAATTACTAAACTCCCTGCGATCGCTGGGACATCTAATTGATAGTCAGTAATTGCCATCACTCCATATCCCCCAAGGCTGGCAAATAGGGCATAGGCAAAGGGGCGATCTTGGGGATGTGCTGCCCACACTGGGGAACGATGGAGTTTGATCCAGAGGCTGGCGATCGCCACTAACAAACACAAAACTATGATTACAAACCCCATCCCCAACTCTGCCCAAAGTTGAGCAGGGGTACTATGCAATTGATATACCATCTCCGCTTCGCGCCCTGCCCACTGGGGACGGTATTTTTGAAAAAGCATTGCCACCGAACCAGCCCCTGCCCCAAATAGCCAATGCTCCAGCCCAATTCGCCAACCCACATCCATCGTGATTGCTCGAAAAAGTAATTCTCCCCCCCCTTGAATGGGATTCCCCCAACTGTTAACCAATCCAGTTATTAACAGCCGCAGACGATTATTCACAGCGATGAAAATACTTAGCCCCGCGATCGCGACTCCCCCACCAAACCAAGCAATGTGCCGATAGCGTCTCCATTGCCAAATAGCGATCGCCACACCATAGACAACCATTGCTCCCAACGCCAAAAAGCCCCCCCTTGAGCTAGTCGTATAGAGATCCACCAAATCCAACGCGATCGCCCCTAGCCACAACTTGCGCCACATACCTGACTGCGCGATCGCCAAACCCACAAACAACGGCAACACCAAGATCAAAAAACCCGCCACATAATTTTGATGTCCCATCGGAACCCAATTGCGCGACTCAAGGTTCACAAAATCATAGGTAAGATTCAGCCCCCATTGCCTCAACTGCGAAAATTTCTGCATCTGTGGTAGCCAAGACTGCAAGAACCATAGCCCAAGACTCTCTATAATCACAACTAAGCCTAATAGACCTTGAAAGCGCAAAATTGGCAAAATTGCGGAAGCATCAGCCAATTTAGGTAATCTAACTTGATAAGACAGAGGCAGAAAGATATGTAAAAAGTTATTAACCGTGTAAAGGGCAGCAAAATAGCCAAAGGCAATCAGGCTGTACCACATAGACTGTTGAGAAAACTCAGAACCGATCGTTGATAAGCTCAAACTCACAACACTAGAGCCGATCACCCAATCCAAACCATTACCCAACAAAAAAAATGGCTTATGCCATTGCCAGAGGTTTAATAAACCTGCGATCGTCAAGCATAATAAGCCCAACTGCCATAATAAGACCCAAGGGAAAGACACCATCTGGGTACTACTATCAGGCAACACCGTAAAGACAATATAGGCGGCAATACCTAACTGGACAATTAACCGACCTGTACGCATAAAAATCTGACTAAATATTCAAAATTACAGAGCAAAGCGACCAAAAACTAATACCTATTCACAAAAGTATGACTACACTTTTATGGATTGAAAGTCAAACCCAGTCAGGGTTTTTAAAATTAAAAATGGCGTTGCCATTTTTAATTTTGGTATAACCAAAGCTCAAACTTATCCTCAAAGTTACACCAAAATATTGTCAATATTGTCAAATCGATTTATGCACAAATTTTTATCTTCTCCAGAGTTAGATATTCATAACGACAATATTAGTAATTTAGACGATCTCGCTACAGATATGTTTAATAGTCATAGTATCGAAGAGCTAGTGAGAAGATTTGTTCTACATTTAGGGAAATATATAGAATGCGATCGCATTGCGATCTGCCGCAAAATTGACCCTCAGCAAGTACAGGTTTTAACAGAAGCCATTTCCCCCAAAGTGTGCAGCATCAAAAATCAAGTTTTTCCCACCTCCTGTTTTGGGATTAGCTCCTTACAAAGCTGTACCCATGATCAGATTTTTACAATCAATGACACCGCCAAAATCACGGAAACTCTAGCGGTACAACAATATTGGCAAGAAACTCAGATTCGAGCGATCATGTGCGCTCCCATTTTATTTGACAATTTAGAGACTCCTCCAATTAAACAAAGCTGGGGATTAGCCATGATCCAAAGTTTCCAACCCCGTGCATGGTTACACTCAGAAAGGCAGATATTTCTCCAAATAACGCAAATTTTGAGTCAATGCTTACAGTATTGGCAGTTAAGGCTGGATTCGCAAGCAAAACCTAAATACTGCACCGAAGCATTGGGAGAAACTTTTTCTAAAATAGAAGAATACGAAGATTTAGATTTTACAAGAATCAATTTAGAACAAAATAGTGAAACTAGTGGTCTAGCGATCAATCTAGACAATGGTTTATCTGAAGAATCAGAGACTATCAATGCAACCGAAATCACGCCAGAAATCCACATTAGTTCTGATTTAGCAAATTTAGACTTAACAGGAGGAGATAGTCCCCTAGATTTGTCGTTAAACCGTGCTAATTTGCTAGAGGGGGATGTTTCGCTGATGGAAACAATTAATCTTGCCATGCAGCAATGGGAAACTTACCATCCCAAATTAGATACATCACCAGATCTCCACGATATAGACTGGGATTCTAATACTTCAGAAGATGTTTTGGAAAGCTTAATAGAAGAATATACAGAAAGCAATACCAGCCGAGCCGAGTATCTAAGAGAAAAGGTCAAGAATTTGGTAAGTAATTTACAGGCCAAAATGGATGAAATTGCCAAAATTAAATTGCAAATTCATGAGCTAGTGACATTGCAAGAAAGCAAACAGTTAGAATTTCGGCAAATCCTCGAAAATTTGTGCAAAGAAGATTATTAATAGGCTTTTAGGAGGAAATTGATAAGCCTTCAACGATCATCGCAGGCACAAATAATGAGCCATGCCAATATCTTTCACTGGCGATCGCCCTTATTTGGTTGAGCGCTTGATAGACATTGCCTGAAACCATTGTATCCTTCACCCTGCCTACGATTTCCCCATCTTTGACCCGATAGCCTAGTTCCACATTTACGGAAAAGTCTCCCGATAGATCGGGTTCATCACCCATGATCTGATCAATGATGAGTCCGCGTTTGAGGGTCGCGGCAAGAGCCGCAATATCACCAGTAACCGTTTGCCTTGCTGAGACGATTAAGTTCAGCAGTCCGGGACTAGGACTGCCGAGATCCCCTCGAAAACCGTTACCCGTAGGAGCGATCGCCAATTGCTGGCAGGTAAGCCAATCTCCATAAAAACCTTGTAAAATCCCTCCTTCAATCCAGTTTACGGTTTGGGTTGGTGTCCCCTCATCATCAAAGGGAGCATTGTATATGCCTAAATTAGGATCTTGTTTGAGATCTACCAAAGGAGAAATGACCGTTTCGCCTAGCTTATGGAGCCAAGGCGTTGTTTGTTGTTGCACCTGCCTGCCACTCATCGCCATAGCAACCACTCCCCATAACAAGTCCGCCGCCTTAGCTGTAAAAATTACAGGCATTTTGGTGGTCGATCGCAATTTGGTAGTTTGTTTTGCCCAATCAAGATATTGCACAATCCGTTGCGCGATCGCATTCACCGCAAAGTCTTCCCTCTCTGACTGCCCATACCAAACATTGAGAAAGTCATCACCCCTAGTAATTTCTGCACTCAAAGAGCCATCCACCGTAATATCCGTATAGCCACAGTCTAAGCCCTTACTATTGATAATCCGAAAGGATTCCTGACTACATTCCCAATCTGCACCACAAATAGCTTCAGGATAATGATCGCGTACCTGAGCGATCGCTTGCTGCCCCCGTTCGATCATCGTTTCCACAGCGATCGCCTCTCCATATACCTGCGGATAATTCGCAACCGTTTGCCCCCGCAACAGCATTTCCTCTGGCTCATGCAATGCACAAAGATCAAGAGCCTGCTGCACGAGGTCTTGGCTATCTACACAACCATAGGCGATCGCCAAGCCCACTCTACCATCGCGCCATAGCCGCAATCCCACCCCCTCCGAAGCAATACTTTCTATTTGCCGCAGTTGATTTGCTTCAAAGCCCACAGGATGAGAATCCACCCTCGATGTATAGACTTCGGCTCCATCCACACCAGTTTTTAGGGCATATTCCAATAACTGCTCAGGATCAACCATGCTAGGACTTTCGGTATAGTTTTGACGCATCTTCTCATTAACTACAAATCTGGACATCTAAGTATCATAGGGTCAGTATGATCACCATCGGTTGGTAAATCCCTGAGCATATTAGTTATATCCGCAGCATCAAGGCTAGGATAAAAGTAAAAACCTTGCCCCGCATGACAATTATTCGTATGGAGGAAAGATAGCTGCTCTTCCGATTCCACCCCCTCAGCGATGACATTCAAACCAAGATTAATCCCCAACACAATAATTGCCTTCACAATCTCATTACTCTCCTCACTAGTTCCCACCTGCGATATAAATGAACGGTCAATTTTGAGAGTATGAATAGGAAAGCGGCGCAGATAGCTCAAGGAAGAATATCCAGTACCAAAATCATCAATGCAAGTTTGAATGTTTTGAGTTCTCAGTTCCGCTAAGATTTCAGTAGCGATCGAAGTTTTTTCGATTAAGATACTTTCGGTAACTTCTATTTTGAGATGCAAGCTAGAGACCCCAACTTCTTCTAAAATCTCTTGAATTTTTTGAGTCAGTCCCCTTTGATTAAATTGCCGTCCCGATAAGTTGATATTGATACTTAGGGAACGAGCATGGGGAAATTGATCTAGCCACAGTTTCATCTGGGTGCAGGCTTCCTGCAACACCCAAAAGTCAATTCTCACAATCAGACCTGTATCCTCAGCCAAGGGAATAAATTCCCCCGGATATAGTAGCCCTCGCTCAGGATGCATCCAGCGAATTAGCACCTCAAAACCAAGAATATGCCTTGATTTAAGGCAGACAATCGGTTGATATTGCAAGCTAAACTCTTGCCGATCAAGCGCTCGCCGCAGATCGCTTTCTAGACGTAATCTATTAAGAGCATCGTCATGCATCACCGTGTTAAATATTTCATAGCGATCGCGTCCTAATTCCTTTGCCTGATACATTGCCGTATCCGCATCGCGCAATAGCTCATCGGGTTTATGGTAATGAGAATCATGAATTGCAATACCAATGCTGGTACTCACAAAGATCTCATGACCTTGCGGCAAATCATCGCCACTATCTTTAGATAAAAATATGGGCATTTTCAAAGAATTTTGGATTCTCTGAACTACATCAATCACATCCTCAACCTTTGTCACATTTTCCAGCAGCATCACAAACTCATCTCCCCCTAACCTTGCCACCGTATCACCTGAACGTACACAGCTAGTTAGGCGATCGGCCACTATCTTTAGCAGTTGATCCCCTGCCAAATGCCCAAGGCTATCATTGATTAACTTAAAGCGATCCAAATCCAAAAACATGACAGCAAAACTGTTTAAGGAGCCGTCAGTATGGGAAGAAACCCGTCTCTGGAAAAGTTGCATCGCATGGCTTAGGCGATCTATAAAAAGAGAACGATTAGGCAATCCCGTCAGGGCATCATGGAAAGCATCATGACGAAGTTGCGACTCAATACGTTTGCGTTCCATCAGTTCCATTTGGGCATTGTGATAGAGATTAGCTTGATGGATGGCGATCGCGCATTGATAGGCAATTTCACTAATTAAGGACTGTTCATCCTCTGTCCAAAAGCGCTCTTGCTCTAGGTGGTAGATGCTAATACCTCCTAAATAAGTTTGTTGATATAACAATGGCGTGATTAGTAAAGAGCGAATACCATATCTTTCCGCAAAATCTTTAACTTCTTGACTACTATGCAAATCTGCTTGATGGATGGTAATCTGACTACCCTGAAGCAGTTCTGTTTCAAAGATGTCATAGAACTCACAGTAAATACCAAGCAATGCTTGATCGGTAACATCCAATGGATTGATCTTACTAACCACACAGGTTTTCATTCTATCAGTGTCATCGGGACGAAAGATTATACATCGACTGGCTTGCAATGAGTCATGCAATAGGTCAACTGTAGTTTGTAAAACCTCATGCAAAACTAGAGTTTCGCGCATCGCTTGCAAAATCCGATTCATGATGCTGTCACGCCATGCCTGCTTCTGGATCTGCGCGATCGCCATCTTTTGCTGTCGCATGACCTCAAATTCTTTCAAAGCTCTCTGCAAGACCAGAGGCAAGCGAAATAGTCGATCCTTGAGTACATAGTCTGTCATTCCCAATTTGATGCATTCCACAGCCGCCTCCTCCCCAAGGCTACCCGTAACCAAAATAAAGGGAATGTCTTGTCCCGATTCCTTTAAATACTCAAAAGCTACTAAACCATTAAAATCGGGTAATCGGTAATCCGATAGCACAGCATCATAGGTGTTAGATTGCAAATATTTTTGAAATTCTTCGGCATTGGCAGCGATATCATAGGTAATTGACAAGCTAGTTGTTTCGAGAGCCAGCATATTTAGCTCCGCATCAGCAGCGACATCTTCCACAACTAAAATATGTAGCGATCGCTTGTCATCAAAGCTGTTAGCGTCTTCTATATCTGATGTCAAATTATTCATGGCTCGTGTACCACATCCAAGTAAATTTCAGCTTTTGATCATCAAGCCACTTATGATATGACATTAGCCTAGTAATTGGAAATATCATTAGTTTAGTTCAGGTAATTGATTAAGCATCATCCAATAAAAACCGACCTGTCGCGATACTTCGATAAATTGTTGAAAGTCAAGAGGTTTAACAATATAGCTATTTACCCCCAACTCATAGCAAGCATCCAAATCCCGTCCTTCGGCCGATGATGTCATCACCACCACCACTAATTTCTGCGTGCGCGGCGAAGCGCGAATCATTTTTAGGATTTGCAACCCATCAACCTTAGGCAATTTCAAATCTAGGAGTACCAATTTGGGTAAAGGATGTGTTGGCGCTTGTCCATTTTTGCCAAATAAATAATTTATTGCTTCTTCTCCATCAGTAACAATATCAATCCTATTTACAAAATTATAGTTCTCAAAAGCAATTTGGATTAGCTCAACATCATTAGGATCATCTTCAATTAATAGAATTTGAGTCGTTTCCATAGGTTTGCCATAGTCTTACTTTAATTGGTGAATATGTTGAGTATGTTCAATGGTTAAGGGGAATACAGAATTAATATTGTATTCTTTAAGAACTATTGAATTGCAGAAAAAATCTGGCTCCTTGATTTGGCGCACTCTCAGCCCAAACATGTCCATGATGACGTTGCATAATCCGTTGCACGATCGCCAAACCTATTCCCGTACCTTCAAATTCCTTTTCGTTATGGAGCCTCTGAAAAGCACCAAATAACTTATCAGCATATTCCATTGAAAACCCAACGCCATTATCCGCAATGACCACCGTAAGATTGGGGAGACTAGTAATTGTAATTTGTGGAGATGGCTGATTTTGACTAAATTTGACCGCATTACCGATGAGATTACGGAATACCTGTTGTAGCAATACGCGATCGCCTATCACTTGCGGCAACTCACCGATCACAAAATCGACATCATGACTAGACTTTTGGTCAGCAGAAATAATCTCGATCGCTTCATTGACCAGTTCCCGCACCGATAGCTCTTGCAAATCCAAAGGTCTTCTACCATAACGAGACAGGGTTAATAA
Source organism: Pseudanabaenaceae cyanobacterium bins.39 (assembly GCA_033765135.1). GTDB lineage: Bacteria > Cyanobacteriota > Cyanobacteriia > Pseudanabaenales > Pseudanabaenaceae > Pseudanabaena. The sequence goes on along the minus strand of JANRII010000048.1, from coordinate 31,800 downwards.
GCCATCGATCAAAAGACCCATTTTTTGACTGCTATTGGCAATTACCTGTAAATAATGACCAATTTTAGGCTCCTTTAACAGATCATACTTTTGGAGTTGTTGCTCCAAAGCATTAACAAAGCCATTCATATGACGCAAAGGAGCGCGCAAATCATGGGAAACAGAATAGCAAAAAGTTTCTAACTCTCGATTAATTAATTGCAACTGGTGCGAAGTTTGCAAAATTTGTGCCTCAATCATTTTGCGATTGCTAATATCTGTCACCCGCACCAAATTAATCTGTTTACCTGCCACCTCAATCACCCTAGCCGCCAGATTTCCCCAAAATACTTTCCCCTTGAGGGTGACATATTCTAACTCCATATTCCATTCCCCAGTATTTTCCATAGTCTGGCGAATTTCTGCTAATTCTTGATCTGTAAATTGACGTTTCTGAAGAATATGACCTTCAATACCAATTAGTTGAGATTTCGATGCTTCAAATAGTTCTGTTGCTCGTTTATTACAGTCAGTCGTTAGCAAAGTGACAGAATCAACTAGAAATAGAGCATCTGCCGATTCGTTAAAAATGGCTTCCCGCAAGTCACGGTTACGATTTAGCTCCATTTCCGCTAGTTTGCGATGGGTCAAATCAATCACCGTACCAATGATGCGAAGGGGCTTTTGTCGGTGATCACAGATAATCTCGCCGCGCACAAGCACATAAACAATTGAGCCATCTGCCGCACAAATGCGATATTCAATGTCATAGGGTTGAGCCGTAGCGATCGCTGTTTTGACAGTAAGCTGAAACCTCTCCCAATCATCGGGGTGAATCAAACGCTGCAATTCAGCAAAATTAGGCGTACCCAATTCCATATCTCGACCAAAAATCCGAAATACTTCCTCTGACCAAATTGCCGTATCCGCCTCTATGTTATATTCCCAACTGCCAATTTTACCGATGCGTTGAGCATTTTTGAGATGAGTTTCACTTTTCAAGAGCCGTTCTTCGGCTAATTTGCGATTACTGATATCCCTAACAATAACTAAAACTTCATCTTCTCCACAGGGAGTAATGCGGACTTCTTCATATACAGTTTTTCCAAACTTTAACAATTGATGTTCATAAATTTGTGATTCTCCTGTGGCAAGAGCTTTAGCATATAGAGCTAATTGTTCTTGCAAGGTAGAATCGCCAAGAACCTCGGAAATATGATGCTTAATCGGTAAATATAGAGATTCGTAAGCAGTAGGCAAAATACATTCTAGGCAAGTACCATCTGCCTTGAGTAAAAGTAATAAATCAGGTAAGGATTTAATAATACTCAGGTAACGCTTCTCTAATTTCTGAAGCGCAAGGGTGCGTTCTTCTACCTTCGCCTCTAACTCCTGATTTAACTTTTTAATCGCGGTAATGTCTCTACCTATGGAATGAATTTCGATTAAATTTCCTGCTTCATCAAAAATTCCTAGATTAATCCATTGAGTCCATCCTTCTTGGCTGTTAGCACGATAATCACGATTTTCAGTAATGAAACTAGGTGACAGAGGGTTAAGAGCAGTTAATTTAGCCAATGTTGACTGCAAATCTTCACTATTTGCAAAATCAATCCATTTTTTGCCGATAATGTCTTCCATCTCACAGCCAAGCATTTTACAGACGGCGGAGTTGGCAAAGGTGATAGTTGTATCGGGATGGGAATGCAGAATTAAGTCCTGTTGGTATTGGATCACACGACGATATAGATCACCCTTAGACGTTAAGGCATCCGATGTTTTTTGATGCTCAACCTCAGCTTTGATAAGATTACGAACCAAAGTACTCAGTTCTTCTCCCCAGTTATGATCAAATTTTTCCACATAAGATGTTCTATTCGAAGTCTGATTGCGACTGGGCAGAATGGTGCGTGCACATCCATGAGTAATTAAGGGAGTGGCGATCGCATCAATCCTAATCGGCTGTCCCTGAGCATCGTGAATCGTTTTAAATCTAGTAGATACCCAACTAAATTTAGTCCCTAAACAGCAATCCTTTTGATTGAATCCGTGACAAATGCGATAGGAAACTTGAGCGACTCCTTGAGACTTGGCAATAGCCAGTGCCTCAAAAACAATGGAACGATCCTCTAAAACAATTCCTTCTAACCATCGCTCACGGTTTTCTAATAGCTCACTGACTTGACAATTGTAATTTGTGGCAAAACTCTGATTAAAATATAAAGGAGTCAACTCTGGCAAAGCCATTGACCACACCAAATTATCAAGACCATCCATAATTTGATGAATCAACTGATCTGACGGACTAGCTTGGTCGGCAGTCATAGAGTTTGCACTATTTAGAAATGTGTTTAGAAATATTTCTTCATATGCTTATCTATGTTATACCAAATCACAAAAGGGCTGCTAGATTTAAATTGAGTTCGGGTTAAGTTTGGTACTACCCAACTATTATTCAATCTTTGGTAAAACCTTACTGATTTCTAACTTTAAATCTAGATTTGGAAAAATCGTAAGAGCGATCGCCTGATGATCTAAGACATATCGGCGTTGAGCATAATTTCCTTTACCTTGCATATCCCGATAGGGTTCGTTATATATCTCCAACCGATTGTCCACTAGGTTAAATAACCAATAATTATCTATGCCTGCTTCAGCATAAAGCGCTCCTTTAACATCGCGATCATAATCGAGAGAAGAATCGGCAATTTCAATAACTAATAAAATATCGTCAGGGGTAGGATGTCCTGTGAGGTAGTTATCTTCGCGATCGCGCACAATCACAAAATCTGGCTCAGGTAAGCTATCAGGTGGCAAAAAAATTGGATCTTGGCATTGTAATTTTGCACGTCCTTTAACTAGGTTTGATAGTTCTTCTAATAGATTGCGACAACAAAATGTATGCCTAATACCTTTGGCAACCATATAGGTGATTTCTCCTCTAATTAATTCCGTACGCTCTTGTTTTGTAGTATTTTTCAACATCCCTAAATCGGTCAGACGTTGATATTCAGCGATCGTGAATCGTTTGGTTTGAACTAACATCAGCACACCTCACGCGGAGCATATCTGTAATCATTGTAGCGATAAAAAAAGCGGCGTAAATCGCCGCCTTTTTTATTTAACCAATTGTCTTGCAATTAATCCTGTCAAACTATCTGTCCAGTGGGTCGCCAGATCCAGACTCTCGGCTTCCACCATGACCCGCATTAATGGCTCTGTGCCTGAAGCACGGACTAAAACTCTGCCGCGATCACCTAAATCTTGTTCTGCCAAAGCGATCGCCTGCATGAGTGCATCACAGGTTTGCCAATTGCGGCGCAATTCCCGATCCTCAACACGCACATTTTTCAGCAATTGGGGATAGGGATGGAAGCTCTGATCCATTAATTCAGCAAGAGGAGCTTTTTGTTTTGCCAACGCTGCCAGATGCAAAGCGGCAAGTAACCCATCACCACTCACGGCATAGTGACGACATAGCACATGACCTGACTGTTCGCCACCGAGCATTGCACCCGATCGCACCATTTCCGCATGAACATATTGATCGCCTACGGCAGTCCGCACAAAATTACCACCCAGCTTTTGCCATGCCCGTTCAAAACCGAGATTTGCCATCACTGTTGTCACGATCGCACTGTCGGGCAGTTGATTTTTTTCCATTAGCTCCTGACCCCAGAGATAGAGGATGTAATCGCCATCAACGACGCGCCCATTACTATCTACAGCCAAGACGCGATCGGCATCGCCATCAAAGGCAAAGCCCATATCTGCGCCATGTGCTTTCACGGCTGCCCGTAAGGGTTCGAGATGGGTAGAGCCGCAATTAACATTAATGCGATCGCCATCGGGTTCTTGGTGAAGGCAAATTACTTCTGCGCCTAAGTTGCGAAATACTTCTAAAGAAACACGGGTAGCGGAACCGTGAGCCAAGTCCAGAACTACTTTAATTCCTTGTAAATTTGTAGCGATCGAGTTTTGCAGAGAATATTGATAGTCAGAAATTAAATGCGCCTTTTCGTAATATTTGCCCCAATTCGTAGAGGAATTAACGAGATCAGCGTGAAGTCTGGATTCGAGCACAGCCTCGATCTCCTGTTGAGTTTCACTACAGAGCTTTGTGCCATTATCGCCAAAAAACTTAATCCCATTGTCTTCGGGGGGGTTATGGCTGGCGGAAATCATTACGCCGCCAAAGATTTCTGGAGAATTGGCAGTGAGATAAGCTACCGCAGGTGTCGGACATAGCCCAATATGCCACACATCCCATCCTGCCGCAGTCAAACCTGCGGAAATTGCTGCCGATAGCATATCGCCCGATGTCCGAGAATCTTGCCCGATCGCGATTACCTTTGCGTCCTGTTTATGCAAGCGATCGCGCTCCAATTCCACACGCTCTTTTAAAATCTTACCCGCACTAATTCCTACTTCTAGAGCTAGTGGGGCAGTCAAAAAACTACCGACATGTCCACGAATGCCATCCGTACCAAACAATTTCATAACCTAAACTCCACACACCAGACAGTATTTTGATGACCAAGCGATTTTTATTTATTTTGTGTAGGAGCTTGGACAGCATTTAAGAATTATCTAGATCCCCCTCAATCCCCCTTAAAAAGGGGGAAGAAGAAAATTCTCCCCCCTTTTTAAGGGGGGCTGGGGGGGATCTCTCAGATATTTTGACCGCAGAAAATAATTCTTAAATGCCTACACAAAACTAATGACCTATATATTTCTAATCAAGTTGCCATGAAAGTCAATAGCAATAATCATTAATCAGCAATAAGGCTCACATCGTGAGCCTTATTGTGAAAAAACTATGCTGCAACTTCAAACTTCGGGCGTTGATTGACCACTTCATCGATCAATCCGTAAGCCTTTGCCTCATCGGGAGCCATGAAGAAATCGCGATCGGTATCCTCAGCAATGCGATCGATGGGCTGACCAGTATGGAAAGCCATCAACTCATTCAGACGATTCTTGTGATACAGGATTTCCTTAGCTTGGATTTCGATATCGGTGGCTTGACCCTGTGCGCCGCCGAGAGGTTGGTGAATCATGATACGGGTATGGGGCAAAGATAGCCTCTTGCCCTTTGCGCCACCAGTGAGCAAAAAAGCCCCCATACTTGCCGCTAGACCGACACAAATGGTCGAAACATCAGGGCGAATGTGCTGCATCGTATCGTAAATTGCCATACCTGCGGTCACAGATCCCCCAGGGGAATTGATATACAAGAAAATATCTTTTTCGGGATCGTCAGCTTCAAGGAAAAGCAACTGAGCAACAATGATGTTGGCAATGCTGTCATCAACCTGTTGCCCCAAAAATACGATCCGCTCCCGCAGCAGGCGCGAAAAAATATCAAAGGCTCTTTCGCCACGACCAGACTGTTCAATTACGGTTGGGATCATAATTTAATATTTACAATTTACTCTCAGTCTATTGTACTGATATGTAATCACCGCTAACCTCTCTCTCTATTCGGATTTCACCCCGTGTAGCAATCTCATCAAAAAAAGCAGTACTTGGTACTGCTTTTTGGATTAATCATGGCGATCGCGATAAATTGCCGTAGAAACACGGTTTTCTTCGCGAGTGAGGCGGGCAGCTTCTTGACGGTTCAGATGTCCGTCCCTGAGATAATTGCGACGTTGGGTTTCGATGCGTGCCTCACGTCTTTCTAGGTTTTGGTATTCGCGCTGGCTGATTGTGCCTTGTTGCACGCCTTTATAAATGCGTTCCTGTTGATTAACTTCGCGATTATAGATTGTACCTGCGGAGGCGGAACTGGGATTGACTAGGCTGAAGGTGCTAACTACTGAAGTAATGGCAAGAATTGGCAGAATCAAGCTTTTCATAATGTTACCTTTGGCGATCGCCTTGAATCAAATGTTTAACGATTTACGCTAATTTAGACATCTGCTCCTAGTCAAAAGGTTCAAGTTATTTTTGTTTTAGTGCATCCATATTTCAGGGCATCTTCATTGTAATATCACTTTAAAAAAGTGTGATAACACACTTTTTTAAAGTAAAAACCAATCCCAGTAAGGTTTTTTAATTAAGAAATAGCGTAGCCATTTCTTAATTTGGTATAAATTAGTATGATTTTAAAGAATGTGATTTTTTTAAAGAATAAAAAAATTTTATAGAAAATCACAAATAATCAATAATGGCATCAGCAACCCGTTGGATAGCGCCCGCCTCACCCAAGCTTTGGCGCACCTTGGCATAGCCATCTAACATGGTCTGTCGTGATTGGGGATTGATCAACAAATCTAGAGCAGCCATCGCGATCGCCTCTGGCTTTGCCTCATCCTGCACAAACTCTGGTACAACCGACTCCATGTTGACCAAATTAACAGGAGAAATGAAAGGTAACTGCAATTTGACAATATAGCGCGCAATCCAAGCCGTAACAGCGCTTAGACGATAGAGAATTACTTGAGGCACATTGAGCAATGCTGTCTCCAAATTAGCAGTACCCGATTTACTGAGTACCAAATCCGCCGCACTAATTGCAATTTGTGATTTTCCTGCCAAAATCGTCGCTTGAATACCGTACTTTGCCAAGAGATTTTCTACTTGAGGGCGATAGCGATCTAAGGAAAGCGGCAACCAAAACTTGATATGGGGCAACTTCTTCTGCAAAATTTGTGCTGCTTGCAAAATAATTGGCATCACATCCCTTAACTCCTGACTCCGAGAAGCAGGCAAGAGAGTCACTACCAGATCATCATCGGCAATGCCTAGGCTTTTTCTGGCGGCTTGGCGATCGGGAACCAGACTCATCAAATCTACAAAGGGATGCCCCACCCACTGCACATTAGTACCTTGTTTTTGGTAGTAGGTTGCTTCCTGTGGAAAGATCGCCAACAGTTTATCCGTAAAAGCAGCGATCGCCTTGGTATTTTTATCGTTAAATGACCAAACCCATTCCTGTGGCGCAATGTAATAAACTACGGGTATATTGAGAACTCGCTTGGCAAAATAGCCCATCCCCTGATTGGGCATCATGTAATCAATTAGAACTGCCACATCAGGTGGAGTTTCCTTCAAGATTTTCTTGGCTTTCTCCTGTACGCGGATCGTTGGCAAAATGTAGGGCAGAGCCTCCACCGCACCAATGGAACCAATGCCAACGGTATTACCAATCAGCATTGCTCCTTCTGCCGCCATGCGATCGCCACCCAAACCAATAATTTCTAGCTCCATACCTCTTAAGGCAGCGCGATCGCGCAGAGCTTCGATTAAGATCGCACCATGCCAATCCCCCGAAACCTCTCCTGTACTGATAAAGATGCGTCGTTTCGTTTTGATTTCTGAATTGGATTCCATGTTAATAAATTAGAATTTGTAATAGAAATGGTTATAAAACAGGATGATCACAGCGAAGCATTAACTAAAAAGCTCCAAGAAATATTTGAAATTGTCTAGTTTTGGGTGATCCAAATCCCAAATTTCTACTTTGTTTTTCATAATATAGTCAAAGTTACTCATACTACATTTACTTCCTGCCTGCTTTTTGTCATTATTTGAGCAGGTGTCGAATCTAACGTAAATATTGACCCAAAATTTATCAAAATCCTTATCTTTAATAACTTTCTCATTACTGGTTAGACAATTTCTCCAAACTTCTAGACAATCTGCATGAATCGACTCTTTGTATTTAATTGCTTTCAAAACTGTCTCAAGATCTCCTTGCCCATCAATGTTAGTGAAATAACAAGCCAGTTTAACATTGAGACTATCATCGCTAGAGTCAGTAATGTTTAGATTGATAAATCTATTGACTTCACTAATTAACTCCGAGTTTGGAAATACTTCTTGGATACATTCATTAACAAATGTAATTCTAGTCTTTTGTTGATAGTTATCAATATCAATAATTATCCCTACCTTTTCAATTTCACCTTTTTGAATATTAGCCCTTAAATTGCTAAGAGCATCTTTGAGCTTTTTATGATCTAGCCCATTCATTTCTAGATAGTCTTGATCTGAAATCCTGATTGGTGGAGCAACTTCTATGTCAAGATTGAGTTTATTGATGATTGCCTGAAAAAAATATTTGTCATTTTTGCTTTCCACAATCAAAATATTTTTACCCACCTCTCACCTCTTCATTGTGGCTAATTCCATAACTTAAAGTATCTAAATCTCGTTTTATTGCAACTATTTTACCTGTTTTGGCTTGTCTTACTAACTCAAAATGAGCAGCAAGGTTTTGATTTTGTTGTCCAGCTTTGATAAAAGCTTGGGTCATTTCTAAACTATGGGTTGTCGCAAATATTTGTACATTTAATTTATTTGCTAGTTTATAGAGAAGATTCCAAAAATAGACTTGATTGGAGTGATGAATTCCATTTTCGATTTCATCAATAATCAGAATGCTATTTTCATTATTGACTAGCTTTAGGATCATGTCAGCAATACGATTAATCGCATCACCAAACAAAGATAAGGGCAACCTGCTTTTACCTTCTATTTTTAAATAAATAGTAGGTTCACCAATACTAAAACTTTCTACCTCGCTAATAGAATTATCTATAGACTTAAAAGCGTTTAAAACTTCATCATCTCTTTCATTTAGTCTAGCTTTGTCAAATTCACTTGTTAAATCCCTGTTAGAAACTCTTAAAAATGAAGGAATAAATGAAACATTTTTACTGTCAGGAACTTTTATATCTTTAGCAATTAGTCCTTTGGCACTTGAAACAATTTGTGTTTCAAAAGTCTCTTCCTTATTTATTCTTGTTCTTAGATGAATAACTGATACTGAAGACTCACTGCCCGAGAAAAGATTTATCATCATTTCTTTCTCGTCATCTTCTTGATCCTTACTATCTTTATAGTCACCATCTAAAAAGTTTTTTAATGATTCATCAATAGTAATTTCTACTATTTTTGATTCATTATTATCTAGGTCTGATTCAATTAGTATTCTTTCACTCTTATTCTGTTGAAAGAAAAAATTGATCCAAGTCCTCTCTGGTAAAGCTTTACTAAAGCTTGCTTGTTCTCTCCTTACTTGTCGCAGTAAAAAAATTGTGTCTGGTCTGGGAGCGCTATTTAAAAAAATTGCCTCTAGTAATGCAGTTTTACCGATATTATTTTTGCCGCTAATCAGATTGACTCTTTCAAAACCTGACACCTTTAACCGGTCAAAGCATCTAAAGTTCTCAATTGTAATTTTTTTCATCATTTGGAGCATCCTAACTGGTTAAGACGGCTGTTCAAAAGCCATAGAATATAGTCTGTGAGAGTACTACTATGCCTCTTGCTCGCACTTAGTATCGTTTTTATAGCTGTAGACACTTGTATTAGGATAAATCAAAACCCAAGAAGCGAGTGCGCCGCAACTCGTATTCTGGTTTTGTGTCCTAACAAGCATGGCAGCAGCTATAAATAAAACTCTAAAATAAAACTATATAGATCGCATTCAATTATGGTACACTCGTAAAGGTCAAAAAATTGGACGATAAATCAAGTGCCTAAGCTCAAAACTCGTAAATCTGCTGCCAAGCGATTCAAGGTAACGGGTAGCGGTAAGTTCGCTCGTCGCCATGCTGGTCGCAATCACCTATTAGAACATAAGCCCACAGCTCGTAAGAGTAGATTGGGACAAATGGCAATAGTTGATGAAACTGACAATGATAGAGTAAGTGCAATGATGCCTTACGCCTAATGCAATTAATAATTAGATTAGTAATTAACATAGGCGTAATATATAGGTACTTTGCATCGTGATTTTGGTAAATAATTTTGGGGTTGGCTGTTGCCAACTCTGAAGTTGCAAGAATAAATTTCCACGTTTCCCCACATAGTAACTAAATAATTAACGTAACTAAAAGCCATGACGAGAGTAAAACGCGGTAACGTAGCTAGAAAGCGCCGCAATAAAGTATTGAAATTAGCTAAGGGCTTTCGCGGATCACATTCCAAGCTGTTCCGTACTGCTAATCAGCAGGTCATGAAAGCTCTGCGTAATGCTTACCGCGATCGCCGCAAGAAGAAGCGCGATTTCCGTAGCCTTTGGATTACCCGTATTAATGCAGCTTCCCGTCAGCAAGGTTTGAGCTATAGCAAGTTTGCGGGGCTATTGAAAAAAGCTAATATTGAAATTAACCGCAAGATGCTTTCGCAAATTGCCATTCTTGATCCTGAAGCATTTACAGCGATCGTGGAAAAGGCTAAAGCTGCTAATTAAAATGTGACTCACTTTATAAAGAACCGATTTTTAGTAGCACGGCGATGCCGTACCACTAAGAATCGGTTCTTTATTGAGGGTTAGTTTGGCTAGGAATCATCACGATCGCCCAGTAGGGAACCTGATCCACCTGCACATCGGCGATCGCTTTAATCGTTTGATTAGGCATCGTGGCACGCTCAATGTATAGCGCCCGTGTAAATAGATTAAGTTCTTCTAGAATAGTTTTGATCTTGGCAAAATGTCGTCCGAGCTTAATAATAATGGCGGCATCGGCGACCCTCAAGCGATCGCGCAACACATTCGCTTCTAAAGTTGCTGGCATAATACTCAAAACATCATTGCGAAAGGTGAGGGGCGCGCCTAACATCGCTGCACTCGCAAAGGTAGAAGAAATTCCAGGGACAACTTCGGTATGAAAGCGATCGGCGAGACGCTGAAAAATATACATGAATGATCCATAGAGCATAGGATCACCTTCACAAAGTACGGCCACATCTCTACCCATATTCAACTGCTCGGCAATTTTTTCAGCACCGATATCATAGTAGGGTTGTGAGGAGCGCTCCACACTAAAGGGCAAAGGCATCGGAATTTCGATCTGATCTGGACGGATATAGTCAGCAACAATGGCTCTGGCTAAAACCTTGCCACTTTCGAGGGTGGGATAGGCGATCACTGGAACTGATGTGAGAATGCGGTGGGCTTTGAGGGTTAGCAACTCAGGATCTCCAGGGCCAATGCCTAAGCCGTAGAGTTTGCCTTTGGGGATATTTTCATTTTGAACATTGGTTTGCACAACTAGCCCAAATTTATTTAATTTATTTTGAGCATTTATTAGGGTGTCATCAGAGGGGATAGGCTCAGAAATCATATCTCATTCTCCATAGCTAGGGCATTGATAGCGGCGGCGGCCATCGCACTCCCACCGCGCCGACCGTGAATAGTCAGAAACTCTACTCCACGACTATATTGGGCAAGGGCAGCCTTGGACTCGATCGCTCCGACAAAGCCGACAGGGAATCCTAGTATAACGGCTGGTTTGGGAAAACCCTGATCGAGAAGTTCGAGGAGGCGAAATAGGGCAGTGGGAGCATTGCCGATCGCCACAATTGCTCCTGATATATGCGATCGCCATAGGTCAACGGCAGCAGCAGATCGTGTATTTTGCAGATGTTGAGCCAGCTCAGGCACTTGAGGCTCGTTGAGAGTACAGATCACAGCATTGTTGGCTGGCAAACGTTTGCGGGTAACACCATTGGCAACCATTTGGGCATCACAGAGAATATTAGCGCCGTTGTTGAGAGCAGCTCTGGCCGTTTGTACTACCTGCGCGGAGTAGTCAAGGTCAGAGACAATATCCACCATGCCGCAAGCGTGAATGAGTCGAACGGCAACAATTTCCAGATCGAGAGGCAATTGCGATAAATTAGCTTCGGCGCGAATGGTGGCGAAGGATTGGCGATAGATGGCGTTGCCATCACGGATATAGTCAAGCATGGGTCAAAGTGTTGGCAAATTCTCGAAAGCTAGGCAAATTTTGATGAAGGTTTAGTTTAGAAGATTGGGTGTGATAGGTGGAGATCAGCTCTGTAATCAGTTGTGGTAAGTCAGTCGCCGCATATTCAGCGTAAAGCTCTGTCCCAAAGTGCGTTTCTCTATCGCCAACATAAACGCGATACAGCGATCGCTCTGGGCTGGGAATGCCCACTAGGGCAATATCACTGGGATAATGCTGGGCGCATGATTTATCACAGCCTGAAAAATGAATATTGATCGGTTGTGACAGGAGCCGAGATTCATGTAAGTGAGTGGCGATCGATTGGGCATCGCTTTGGGTATCGGTATGGGCAGATTTGCATCCTGTGCAACCAGAACAGGCAACGATCGCTGCATAGGGGTCGGTAGTGGCGATCGTCAACCCCAGATCGGCTATGGCTTGCACGACTAAATCAACTTGGTTCTTAGGAATATCGGTAATAATAATATTTTGCCAAGGGGTTAGGCGTAAGGAGCTACTGCCATAGGTTTGGGCGATCTGGCTGAGTCCCATTAGCTGCCCTATACTCAAGCGTCCAAGGGGAATCACCACTCCGATATAGACTAAATCGGACTGTTGTAAATTTGGGTTGGGGGATGTTTTTTGGGGATGAATGCCGAGGTGGTTGTATGGGTGATTGGTAATGGGTGATTGGTAATGGGTGATTGGTAATGGGTGATTGGGGATTGTGGTTAGGGGTTGGTGGTAACTATCTATGCCCCAGTCTTTGATCAGTTGCCGCAGTCTTGGGGGTTTGGGGTGTTTGCCTAGTTGATGCTGACCAGCATTAGCAAGAAATTGCTGGGTATATTCACGATAAATTTCTGTGAAGGCAGCGAGATAAGTAATCGCCTGTGAGGGTTCAATTAAAATGCCTGTGGGCGTGGGTGATGAGCCGCGATCGCCAATCCCTAAATGCAAATGAAAATAAATTTTCGGATTAACACCGATATCGTTTTGAGCGATCGCTACCAAACAAATATCATTGGGGCGATCGGCGACATTCACCAGTTCCCCTCCGTCAAAGCACACACTAAACTTGGCGGATAAAATCGCTAGTTCGGGATGGCTGATCAAATAGTCTTCCCATTGTTGGGCATAGGGGCGCGGATCGATGAGGGCTTGAGGATCAATGCCTGCGGTGGGGCTAGTCATGATATTTCGCAAACCATCAAGGCGCTGATCCCTTGCCGCTAAACCGTTGACCTGTAAATAATGCAACATCTCTAGGGAGAGAGGCCGATCGCTACGGATCTGCAAATTAGCGCGATTGGTAATCTGCACGGCATGGGGACTGTTTGGATTGCCATACTGCTGCACAAGATGGGCGATCGCTTTTACCTGCAATCTCGAAATGATGCCGCAGGGTATGCGAATACGCGACAAGATACCATCTTGGGCAATGGCAGCGTTAAATAAACTAGGACAGATCGCAGTGGTGGATTGCAATTTTGTAATGAGGAACTATGGAAAATCAAATGAGAAATCAAACGAGAAATTAAGGGGCAAATAATGCTTTTTCGATCAGCGATCGCTCAAGGTCATGACCAATAAAGACTAAGCGGGTTTGGCGAGGTTCATCCTTTGCCCAGAGGCGATCGTATGAGGTTTCAAGGCGATCGCCCACCCCTTGCAATACCATCCGCATCGGCTTTTGGGGAACATTCACAAAACCTTTAATGCGATAGATCTCCTGATCGGCGATCGTTTGCTTAAGCGCAGTCAATAACTTATTTGGCTCAAAGCCTTGCTCCGTAATGATATGAATGGAGTTAATATCATCATCGTGGTCATGTTCTTCTTCAGTGTCATGGTGACTAGGACGAGCATCTAAGTTATCTTCCACTGCCGCATTAAAGCCAAGCAAAATTTCTGAGCTAACCTTACCGTCATCACAGGCAACAATTTTGACCCCATCCCGCAACTCTTGCTGGAGCCAAGTTTTGACCCTTTGCTGACTAGTTGTATCCACCAAATCAGTTTTAGTTAAAAGGACAAGATCGGCACAGGCTAACTGATCCTCAAATAGTTCTTCGATGGGAGTTTCATGGTCAAGATTAGGATCGAGTTGGCGTTGAGCATTGAGGGCATCAAGATCACCAACCAGACGACCACTAGCAAGGGCTTCACAGTCCACCACTGCCACCACACCATCGACGGTTGCGCCATTGCGAATTTCTTGCCAACGGAAAGCTTGTACGAGGGGCTTTGGTAGGGCGAGACCAGAGGTTTCAATTAAAATGCAATCAAGGCGATCGCGTCTTTTTAGCAACTCTTGCATTGTCGGCAAAAATTCTTCCTGCACCGTACAACAAAGACAGCCATTCGTTAGCTCTACAATGTTGGGGGGTATTTCTTGACCGTCCTCGTCACATACTTGACAAGAACGCAGGAGATCGCCATCGATGCCAATTTCCCCAAATTCATTGACAAGTACAGCAATGCGTCTGCCTTGATTATTTTGCAGTTGCTGTCTAATGAGTGTCGTTTTGCCACTACCCAAAAAACCAGTAATTACCGTTACAGGTATCTTTGCTGCCATATCTGGACTACTGAGATGTTATTGATTTATTAATGTATTGCTGCGAGAGAACCGATTTTTTGTGGTGTGGCTTCGCCGTGCCACAAAAATTTGGTTACTTGCTTAGACTAAAAGCTTAAAGATTAGGAAAAGCTAACTTGCTAAGTTGGGCAACGACCAAGGCTGCGCCGATACCACAAACCACTAGTCCTGCTGGTTGAGAGTTGCCTTTCATCAGTTTCTTACCAACGACAAAAGCAATGCTGCTAATCAAGAGTTGCATAATCGTAAAGCCTGTCAGATAGGCAATTAGGGCTTGGGATTGTGCGCCAAAGATGGCTTCTCCATAAGCATAGCCATGAAATAGACCTGCGATCGCCGCTAGGATCATAATTACAGATCGGTTGAGGTGTTTTTGAAGAGCCAGCAATACGCCAAACAACAGCACCGATGCAGAAACAATTAGCTCCACTAGGGGCAAGCTAATATTTACCAAGTGCAAACCTGTCCCTATCATGGCCGATAGTACAAAGGCGATCGGAATCCAGATGCCCTGAGCGATCGTGGTAGCCAATAAGCCCACAGCCACAACAAAGGCCAAATGGTCAAACCCGATTACAGGGTGAGCCAGACCCGTCACAATGCCTTCAAAAATGTTGGTAGGAATTTTACCACCCATAGCATGATGCGCCTCGGCGGGGTGGGCTAGGGACAACATACTTATCCCTAGTAATAGGAAGATCGCGATGAACTGGAAAGGCGCGATCGCCAAGTCTTTTAAATTACTCTTTAAATTACTTCTTAAATTATTTAAGATATTCATGATCTGTAACTCGCAGATTGGTTGAAATGAATTTGTTTCTAGCGGGCATCCTGACTTGGGGTGTTTAGCACCCTTACAGTTGCGTTACAGCGTTGGACTTGCACCAAACTTTCCCCATTTACAACTCTTTTAGTTAAGTTGCATTTTCTAACGGCTGCTCCCCGTTAAAACTAGAACAGTATTTGACTTTACAGTATTTTAGACACTGACAGCCAAAGTGCTAATTAAGTTTATATTTGCTTCATACAGCCTATTGAGAGACAGGAAAACTAATACCAAATTAAAAAAGTCCCCCTTTTTGAGGGGGATCTAGGGGGAGCAAAACTTCTTAAACACAATCTAAACCTAGTCAGGATTTTATACTCGTTCGTGGAACGTGCGCTTAATCACATCCATTTGCTGCTCGCGGGTCAGCTTGATGAAATTAACCGCATAGCCAGAAACGCGAATAGTTAGCTGAGGATACTTTTCGGGATGATCCATTGCGTCCAGTAAGACACTGCGATCGAGGGCATTGACATTAATATGATGTCCGCCATCGTGGAAATAGCCGTCTAGTAAACCAACCAAGTTATCTACCCGATCGCTTTCCAATCTACCCAAAGCCGTTGGCACAATGGAGAAGGTATTGGATATACCATCTTGGCAATCACTGTAGGGCAGTTTGGAAACTGAAGCCAAGGATGCGATCGCGCCGCAACAGTCTCGACCATGCATCGGATTTGCACCAGGGGCAAAGGGTTCGCCTGCCTTGCGTCCATCGGGAGTGCTGCCAGTCTTTTTGCCATAGACCACGTTAGAAGTGATTGTTAGTACTGACTGTGTAGGCGTTGCGCCGCGATAGGTCTTGTGTTTGCGGACTTCATTCATAAAGCGTGATACGAGGTCAACGGCAATACTATCAACGCGATCGTCATTATTACCAAACTGAGGATATTCACCTTCAATTAGATAATCTACCGCCAAGCCCCGTTCATCGCGGATCACCTTCACCCTAGCGTGTTTAATTGCTGAGAGCGAATCCGCCACCACCGACAGCCCCGCAATGCCACAGGCCATGGTGCGATACACATCGCGATCGTGCAATGCCATCTCTAGCCGTTCATAGCAATATTTATCATGCATATAGTGGATGACATTGAGGGTGTTAACGTACAACTTCGCTAACCATCCCATCATTTGCTGTAAACGCTCATTGACTTCGGCATAGTCTAGAAACTCCGCCGTAATTGGTGCAAACTGAGGCGCAACTTGATCGCCCGATTTTTCATCTTTGCCGCCATTGATGGCATAGAGCAAGGTCTTCGCCAAATTCACCCTTGCGCCAAAGAATTGCATCTGCTTGCCAATACGCATCACCGACACGCAACAGGCGATCGCATAGTCATCGCCATAGGTTGGGCGCATCAGGTCATCATTCTCATATTGAATGGAGCTAGTATCACTCGACACCTTGGCACAGAATTGCTTAAAGTTTTCGGGTAGCTGCTCTGACCACAGCACAGTCAGATTTGGCTCTGGGGCAGGGCCTAAAGTTATGAGCGTATGCAAGAAACGGAAGCTATTCTTGGTAACGAGAGTACGGCCATCGGCACTCATACCACCAATCACTTCCGTTACCCAAGTGGGATCACCTGAAAATAGAGCATTATAGTCAGGGGTTCGTAAAAAGCGCACCATCCGCAGTTTCATCACAAAATGATCGATCAATTCTTGCAATTCCGATTCTGTAATTGCACCACTTTGCAAATCTCTCTCAAAGTAAATATCTAAGAAGGTGGAAACTCTGCCAAGGGACATGGCTGCACCGTTCTGCTCCTTGACTGCGCCTAGATAACCAAAATAGACCCACTGCACTGCTTCTCTGGCATTCATCGCGGGGCGACCAAGATCAAAGCCATACTTTGCACCCATTTCCTTTAGTTCAAAGAGGGCGCGAATCTGTTCCGATAGCTCTTCCCGTAGCCGAATCGTATCTTCATCAATGAGATCGAGTTCGAGGGAATCCTTTTGATTTTTCTTGTCATCAATGAGGCGATCGCAACCGTATAGAGCAACCCGCCGATAGTCCCCAATAATCCGACCACGACCATAGGCATCGGGCAGCCCTGTAATGATCCCCGATCGCCTTGCCTTTCGCATTTCGCTAGTATAAGCGTCAAATACACCATCGTTATGGCTCTTACGGTATTTAGTAAAAATCTCTTCCGTTTGCGGATCTAATTCATAGCCATAGGCTTCTAAACCCGCCTTCACCACACGAATACCGCCAAAGGGCATAATTGCTCGCTTGAGGGGGCGATCGGTCTGTAGCCCAACAATCTGCTCCAATTCACGATTGATATATCCCGCATCATGGGCAGTGATGGAAGTAGGTAGTTTGGTATCAACATCTAATACTCCCTTCTCCCGTTCTTGACGCATTAGTTCGGAAACTTCTTGCCAAAGTTGGCGCGTTCTTGGGGTGGCAGCGACCAAAAAATCCCCATTCCCTGCATAGGGCTGGTAGTTCTGTTGGATAAAATCTCTAACATTGATTTCCTTAGCCCAAGTACCTTCTGTAAAGCCATGCCATTCAACATACATTGCTTTAACCTCATTAATTAATTTGCTTTTAACTAGTTGCGATCGCGATGTATATTTTCATAGACTTCGATCACCACTACATCTATTATAGATTTATACCTAGAGCTATAGATAAAGAACATCTATTTGCTTACAAAAGTTAACCCTATAGGCAACTAATAACAATTACAATAATTGCAGTGATTTTGTCGCGATCGCAGGGGTTAGGGAGTAAATCTTAATTAAGGATTAATTAATGTTTTCTAGGAATCATCTAGAATAGATAACCTCATACTGAATATCTATAAATTACCTTTAGTAATAATCTCCAAATGCATATTCTGTGCAAGTTTTAGGGAAATAGTTATGATATTTGCTTAGATATTTGTTGAGATATTGATTATGTGTAGCTATATATTTATTTAAACAATTAAATGGTTGTTTAAATAGCATTAAACAGCTTGATTAGGGATTAAACCAAATAATGCGGATAGCTCATCGAATAGCTAAATATGATCGCTAAATCACCATACATCATGATTAAACTTTATCGAATAGTTCTTTTCAGAAACTAACGTATAAAAATGCATGATTTCTATCGAAATGCTTAAATTGCTTACTCATCTGTGCTGAGAGGATTTTATGTCAAATAATGTAATGCAAATTCATGATCCTGCCCATGATATTTGGAGGAGACAAAGGCATCCTCTTGACTTTATTTTCAATCCTCGTTCCGTTGCGGTGATTGGTGCTAGTGAAAGAGAAGGAAGTGTGGGTAGAACTCTATTATGGAACTTGATCCGCAGTCCCTTTGGTGGCACTGTATATCCGATCAATCCACAACGCCACAGTATTTTAGGCATCAAGTCCTATAAGTCTGTGGCTGATGTGCCTGAAACCTTGGATCTCGCGGTAATTGCCACACCTGCCGCCACCGTACCACAGGTGATTTCTGAATGTGTTGCCGCAGAAATTAAGGGGGCGATTATTGTGTCGGCGGGATTTAGGGAGGTGGGAGCAGAGGGAATTGCTCTAGAGACCAAGGTTTTAGAGGAGGCAAGACGCGGGGGAATGCGGATTGTAGGCCCCAATTGCTTGGGATTGATGAATCCTTTGATTGGGCTGAATGCCACTTTTGCGGGTACTAATGCGCGGGCGGGAAATGTGGCTTTTATTAGTCAAAGCGGAGCGCTTTGTACTTCCATTTTAGATTGGAGCCTGAATGAGAATGTGGGTTTCAGTGCTTTTGTGTCGGTTGGTTCGATGCTGGATGTGGGATGGGGAGATTTGATTGAATATTTAGGGGATGATCCCCATACCCATAGCATTGTTTTGTATATGGAGTCGATTGGTAATGCCCATGCGTTTTTGTCGGCGGCGCGTGAGGTGGCGATGGACAAGCCAATTATTGTTTTAAAGGTCGGTCATACGGAGGCAGCAGCAAAGGCGGCAGCTTCCCATACGGGGGCGATGACGGGTAGCGATGAGGTTTTGAATGCTGCGTTTCGCCGTTGTGGGGTGTTGCGGGTGCATACCATTTCCGATCTATTTGATATGGCAGAAATTCTCTCAAAACAACCTAGCCCCAAGGGCAATCGGCTTTCGATTGTCACCAATGCGGGGGGGCCAGGGGCGATCGCTACGGATGCGTTGATTAGTGGTGGTGGTGAACTTGCAGATTTGACCCCTGAAACAGTGGAATCTCTCAATCAATTTTTGCCTCCTCAATGGAGTCATCATAATCCCATTGATATTTTGGGTGATGCCAGTTGCGATCGCTATGCCAAAACCCTAGAGGTGGTGGCTGATGATCCTAATAGTGATGGATTGTTGGTGATTTTGACTCCGCAGGCGATGACTAATCCTACGGCAACGGCTGAGAGTCTCAAAAACTATAGCGATTTGGGTAAACCACTGCTGACGAGTTGGATGGGTGGCGAGGAGATTGCCGCAGGGACAAAGATTCTCAATCAGGCAAATATTCCCACCTTTCCCTATCCTGATACGGCGGTACGGTTGTTTAATTATATGTGGCAATATACTTACAACCTGCGTGGTATCTATGAAACGCCGATCTTGCCTGCGGATTCCGATCTATTTACACCCGATCGCGCTCTGGTAAGTCAAATCCTCACTCAAGCCACCCAAAGCGATCGCCAATTACTAACGGAATTTGAATCAAAACAACTGCTTAAGGCGTATGGTATTCCTACGATCGCCACAGAGATCGCCCATAGTGCGGCGGAGGCAGTGCAAATAGCCGAACGGATGGGTTATCCCGTTGTGCTTAAGCTGCATTCCGAAACCATTACCCATAAGACCGATGTGGGTGGTGTGCAACTTAACCTAATTAATGCTGCGGCAGTGGAGCAAGCTTATCAAGCGATCGCTGATCGCGTTAACGCCATCGATCCCCAAGCCTTTTTGGGCGTTACTGTGCAATCGATGGTCAAAATGGAGGGCTATGAATTGATTTTAGGTAGTACCCTCGATCCACAATTTGGAGAAGTGATTCTCTTTGGTATGGGTGGACAGTTGGTGGAAGTATTTCGCGATCGCGCCCTCGCATTGCCACCACTCAATACCACGCTTGCAAGACGGATGATGGAACAAACCCGCATTTATAAAGCCTTAAAAGGAGTGCGTGGTCGTCAATCCGTTGATCTGAACCAATTAGAACAATTGTTAGTCAGCTTTAGTCAACTAGTTGTCGAACAGCCCCAAATCCGCGAAATCGATATTAATCCACTCCTTGTATCGGCTGAGGGGATGATAGCCCTTGATGCGCGGGTTTTACTACACAATCAAGATGATCTAAAGCAACGTCCCATTCCTGCGATCCGCCCCTATCCCATCAAATATTCACAGCTATGGGAATCTAAACAAGGCGATCGTCTTAAAATTCGTCCGATCCGTCCCGAAGATGAACCTCTAATGGTGGAATTTCACAAAGCTCTTTCCGATGAAAGTGTATATCTGCGCTATGCCCACACCATAAAGCTCGCCCAACGGATTACCCATGAGCGACTCACCCGCATTTGCTTTATTGATTACGATCGCGAAATGATTCTCGTTGCCGATCGCCAAGATCCTGAAACTTGCCAACATAAAATTATGGGAGTAGCAAGACTCAGCAAGCTCCACGGCACTAACGAAGCGGAATTTGCGCTGATTATTAGCGATCGCTATCAGGGACATGGACTAGGTACAGAACTCATCAAACGACTCATCGAAGTTGGCAAAGCTGAACAACTTGATGCGATTGTGGGCTATATTCTGCCTAGCAACTATAAAATGAAAAGCATCTGTCGCAAACTAGGTTTTGAGATCCAGCTTGAACAGGAAATGCTCAGAGCTAATCTAGTGCTTAATTAGTTTTATTCCCCATGCAAAAAAATATCTTGGCGGGTTCAGCGATCGCAAGCCTATGTAATCGTGTCATCGGTGGAGTTGCGGTGACGGCGATTAGTGGCTATCAGCGATTTATCTCACCCTACAAAGGCTTTGCCTGTGCCCATCGCGTTCTCTACGGTTGCGAATCCTGCTCTCAATATTTTAAGCGTGTGATTGCGGAGGAGGGACTAATGATCGCGATCGGTAACGCTCAGGGCAGATTTCAAGAATGTCGCGAAGCCAATAACATCCTCAAAGCAAGAAGAGAACGTTGTCGTAACCGTCAAGCATATGCAGCTAAACGCATCCAACGCCATGCCATTGTGACAATGAGTGATACTGCGCTATCCTCTGATGAACCTGACGAAGAAAATATCCCAGCAAATCCTGAAGAGAACCAACAAGATCAAAAGCCGAAAATCGGTGGCTCGCAATGGTCGAAAAAACGCCGATCTGCGCCTCAAAATGATGCCCAGAATAATTCTAATTATTGTGATGCCCTAGATTGTCTGGACTGTGCCAACTGTGCCGATGGTCTAGACCTATTACCGAACAATTGTGGTGATCACTCAGATTGTCAGCAGCCCTTTGAAGCGATCGAATGTCCAGATTTAGGCTGTGCAGATCTAAACTGTGGTGATGCCAATTGTCTTTCTGGCTTAGACTGTAGTGGGCTAGATTGCAGTGGTTTAGACTGTGGCGGGCTGGACTGCGGCGGTTGTGGATAATAGCAATAATCAACGAAACTAACAAAGCAATGATTGAACATGATGTCTTAATTATCGGTGGTGGATTAGCTGGTTCGAGAGCCGCCCTTGCTGTTGCCCAAAACTATCCCCATCTCAGTGTAGGGCTACTCTCCAAAGTGCATCCGATTCGATCACACTCGGTTGCCGCCCAAGGAGGCATAGCCGCATCCTTAGGTAATATTGACAATGACGACTGGCTCACCCATGCCTTCGATACCGTTAAGGGTTCCGATTACCTTGCCGATCAAAATGCTGTCCAAGTTTTAACCAAATCTGCCCCCGAAGTAATCATTGATCTAGAGCATTTGGGGGTGTTATTTTCCCGTGCTGATAATGGCAAAATTGCCCAAAGAGCTTTTGGTGGGCATACATTTAGCCGTGCTTGCTATGCCGCCGACAAAACAGGTCATGCCATCTTGCATGAATTGATTATGAACTTGCGACGTTTGGGGGGCAAGATTTATCAGGAATGGTATGTGATGCAATTAATTTATGAAGATGGATTGCAGGGTCAGGAGGTAAAAGGAGTCGTTGCCTATAGTTTAGAAACTTCAGAAATTGAAGTATTTCGCGCTAAGGCGGTGCTATTGGCAACAGGGGGATATGGCAGAGTATTTAATACCACTTCTAATGATTTTGCTTCTACAGGTGATGGACTAAACCTAACTGTAGATATTGGTTTACCGTTGCAGGATATGGAGTTTGTGCAGTTTCATCCTACGGGTTTATATCCCGTGGGTGTGCTGATCTCGGAGGCAGTGCGTGGCGAAGGAGCCTATTTAATTAATGACCAAGGCGATCGCTTTATGGCAAACTACCCGATCAGCAAAAATCGGATGGAACTCTCACCGCGTGATATTACTTCCCGAAATATCGCCTGTGAAATTATGGAAGGTCGTGGTATCAATGGCGGCAAGTATGTCCATTTAGATGTAAGGCATCTAGGAAGAGAAAAGATCCTCAGTCGCATTCCCTTTGCCCGCGAAGAGGGTTTGCGCCTTGCAGGAGTAGACTGCATCGATCATCCCCTGCCAGTGCGTCCCACTGCCCATTACTCTATGGGTGGCATTCCCACCAATATCGATTGCCAAGTGATTGGTATTGATAGCAAGGAAATTACAGGCTTCTTTGCCGCAGGTGAATGTGCCTGTGTATCGGTGCATGGAGCCAACCGACTAGGTGCGAATTCCCTCTTAGAATGTGTTGTTTTTGGGAAACGGGCAGGTGAGAAGATTGGAGCCTATGTTAGCGATCGCCCCATGCCCAAACTCGATCCAGCACCCTATATTGCCGATGCCCAAGCTAAACTTAAAGGTATCCTCGCCAAACAAGGCAGTACCCGCATTGCCGATATTCGTCAGCAGTTGCAGGACACCATGACCGACTATTGCGGCATCTTCCGTGATGAGCAACGTCTCAGCGAAGGTTTAACGCAACTGCAAGTAATTCGCGATCGCTGCCAACAGGATTTGCTAATCGATGATCATAGCCCTGTCTTTAATATGGAACTCATGCAAGCACTAGAACTAGACAGCCTGTTTACCGTTGGTGAAATCATCATGTCCAGTGCGCGATCGCGACAAGAAAGCCGAGGTGCTCATTCTCGCGAAGACTATCCCCTAAGGGATGATACAAAATACCTCAAACATACCCTTGGCTATCGGGAAAATGGTAAAGTTAAAACCAGCGATCGCCCTGTCGATATGAGTTTACAAAATATTGATCGCGATCGATTTACCCCTCAAGAGCGCAAATATTAAATACCATGCCGAGCCGTGCCACTGTAATACTTTTATGCGATATATGTCTAGATATGAGAAATAGATAATGAAATCCGTAGAGATCGACAAATACTTGAAAATTCTAGATCAAGGTGCTGCAAGCTGGAACCAATGGCGAGAAAGTATCCCCAATATACGCGGCATCGATCTCAGCGAATTGCATCTTGAGGGACGCGACCTTTCAGGCATAGATTTTAGTATGGTGAACTTAAGGGGAGCAAAATTCTATGATGTCAACCTATCCTCAGCAAACTTGCGTGGTGCAGATCTGAGCATGGCAAATCTCAGAGGCATTAATCTAAACAACGCCAACCTTAGCTCCTCATACCTCAGTATGATCTGTCTCAGTGAAGCCAACCTAAGCCTATCGAATATTAGTGGAGCCGATCTCCGTGGTGCAAACCTCCGCAGCGCCACCCTTGATGGCGTAGATCTATCTAGAGCCAAACTCAGTATGGCAAGTCTGGCAGGAGCTAGTATGATCGGGGCAACAGTTATTGGCGCAAACCTCAGCCGTGTTGATCTCAAAGAAGCCCACTTAGCAGGTATTGATCTTAGCCGAGCCAACCTCAGTGAAGCAGATCTATCCAATTCAAACCTCAATGTATCCACCCTTGTCGGTACTGATCTCATTGGGGCAACAATGATCGAGATTGATCTGAGCGAATCTAATCTCAGCCGCTCTAACCTCATTGGTGCAGACCTATATCGCTCTAACCTGTGTGGCTGCGATCTCATAGGCGCAGATATCAGAGGCGCAAACTGTCGAGAGGCTTATTTTATCGGTGCTGACTTTAGCCGAGCCGATCTCAGTCGGGCTGAATTTACAGGTGCAAATCTTAGTAAAACTAATTTTGCAGGAGCAAACACAGAAACAGCTAACTTTGCAGGCGCAATATTACCCGATGCTTGGTGATAGATGGTCAAGTGATTCCCATGATTTGCATCCTTGGCATGGTCCTTGGGGATTAACCGCACAACGCAGTATCTCCGATCGCGCATTATATTTACATTGGATGTCACCAATTACCCACCGCCCATCGAGATAACTCCGTTCTGGGGCTTCAGGAGCAATCTGAACATATATTAAAACCCTAAATAAGTTGTATTTACCTCGCCGAAATTGGTAGCGGTGACGACGCTCCAATACTGTGTAGGTGATTCCATCTACGTCTATATAGTTTCCCGGCTGTGGCATCCAATCAAAATAAACCTTACCAATTGTATGCTCAGGATTAAAGGTGCGTATCTCTGTTGGTACGTCTAATACTTCCATGCTTAGGGGATATCGCCAATAAGTAGCTTATAGTTTTTCACCATGTCTGATTCTATCGCTTGACGGGAGTTTCTTAACCCAAATTGACGTTAACCAGAAAACAAGCAATTTAGCTGATGCTAGAGCCTAATTTTGTCGTTACTCTGTGTTAATGTCTCGGATAATTCCTCTATAGCGTGGATTACTTCCTTCGGGTTAGTGATGCCCGCTATTTTTGTTTTTAACAGTTCAGTGGGCATTACAAAAGAAAAATACCTAAGATATATAGGGCTTTCCATTGGGCATAATGGAACCTTCTAAGCGCACATTGGTTAGCTTGACCATGATCCGATCGCCAACCCCCACCTGCGCCCCCGTAAGATCAGCCCCTCGGAGATCAGCCCCACTAAAATCAGCCCCAATGAGATTTGCTCCCCGAAGATCAGCATTTTGTAAGTTTGCCTGAAAAAGATTGGCACGAAATAACTTCGCATTCTGTAACTTTGCCCCTTGCAGATTAATGCGATGCATAAAAGCGTCCGTTAGATCTGCATTACTCAAATCGGCATAGCTAAGGTTGCGTCCTTCTAGGTACTTTTCTCGCAAGTTGGCTCCACGAAAGTCTGCACCAGTGAGGTCGGGCTTGGAGGGTTTAGCAGGATTAACAGGTTCATTAACAAAATTAGATTTGTGGTGGGTTGAAGTTGATTGAGATGGCTGTTTTTTGGGGCTTGGTGGCGTATAGTTTCCCTGCCGATCGCCTGTTTGATGAGTTTGTTGAGTTTGCTGCTTACTTTGATAACGCCCTTGATATCGGGTTTGATATTGATAGGTTTGATGGGTTTGGCGACTTTGATAGTAATTTTGTGTCCCTTGTCCCGCGTCTTGTTTAGGTTGAGTGTGCCGTGAGCTATGGGATACTTGCTGCTCTGAAGCCTTGCGTAAACTATCACGAGCATGGTTGATTTCTTTTAGCTTCTCCTGAGCCTGCAATTGCAATTGCACATTTTCTCTAGGAATACGATCAGGATGCCATTGTCGTGCTAGTGCTTTATATGCCTTGTTAATATCTTCCCATGTTGCATTGGAGGTCAAGCCTAGAAGTTGGTAGCATTGCTCGATTTGCATAATTTATCGATACCTCAGCGCCAGAAGAATTTTTATTTTAGGCTGACAAGCGATCCCCAGTGTATCAAAATAGGCAAGATATCTAGCGTTTGCCTGTGCATAACCTAATAATAAGAATATATTAATGAGTATGAAATTGAATCCTCAAAGAATACTCAAATTTCATCACTGTCAGGCACAACCGTGCGCGATAGTCCCGCGATCGCCCGCAAATTCTGGCAACGCACCAACTCCGTAAAGTCTGGAGTACTGCGCCCCGAGAGTCTTGCTGCCGCAGGAATTGCCTCCAATAAAGCCCTTGCCGCCTCTGCCTCTCGATAGCCGCGCTTTTGTGCCACTGCGATCGCCTCTTGATCCGCCTCCATTCTTCTTTGTGAACTCCTATTTGCTCGCAAAACTTGATTAACGCCCACAGTACCCAACAGCAAAGCGATCGCAATGCCCGTGACATCACCCTGCACAGTCTCCACTACGCCACCCAACAGTGCCATAGCTGCAACCCCTTGATAAACACCCGTTTGCAACCACTTAGTTCGATCACGCCAACTGACTTCATGCAAAAACAATAAATCTCTCTCTGGCTCAGGCAACTGTCGCCACAACCGAAAATTAATACCTATTTGTGTTCCCTTTTGCCAAGGCAAAATTGGCAAACTGATAATTGGTTCCTCTTGCTCAGGCCGTGACTTAATCGATGTGTGCATACGCCAAGATGCAATCAGCAAATCGCGCAAACGGGCAATTTCTTCGTTAATATTCATAATTTAGTATTTGTAGATTGACCGTATAGCTAACGATGCCACTCTTAAATCAATCACCCAGAATCTCTGCAATGGAGATTATACCAATTCACAGGAGTGTGGCTATACTTCAGCAGATTAAAAGCCAAACCCAGCAAGGATTTTTTCAATTTGACGTTACCTAGACTCAAATCTCAGCTTACATAAACATCAATAAATATACAAAACACCAACGATGGTAATGACTTAGAGTATGATTTGGAACAACTTCGCTTGTTTCTAACATCACAGCTTAAAGTTCTTCATACCTTAGCAAAAGTTAATCCTATGATCACACCAGAACTTCCACCCCCCATTAGTCCAAGACAAATGGATATATTAAGGGCTGTTACCGCTATGGCTTGGGCTGACGGAACCCTTGAACCCGATGAAATTCGTCTCATGCTTGATGAGTTTGCCGTACTTTTTGCTAAGGATGAAGATAGTCGCCAATCTCTAAAAAATCGACTCACAGAGTATTTAAGTCAAAATGTTCCCCTTGAGGAGATCATCCCCAATATCAAAAAAGTTGAAGACCGTGAAATGGTTCTAAAATTGGGGTATCAGGTGATTCAATCTAGCCGCCGCAATCCCAATGAACCCATGATTAATGTTGATGAGGCTGCCGCCTACCAAAGATTGGTGAGAATGCTTGAATTACCTGTAGAAACTGTTGCTAAGATTGAAAGAGAAAGCAATACTGAAGCAGATAATTCTAATATTGATACTGCTCAATCTTTAGCATCCAAACTCAATAAGATCATGGAAAAGGCTGATTGACAAATGCCATCAATTGCAAGAAAGCTTATGTAACTGCTGTCTTGTAGAGTATTTATAAATAAATCAATATAGATTGACTTATATTGCTTGAATTATTACTCAAAGCATTACAATAGAAAGTTCAAAGAGGATTTTAAGCAGCTATTGCACAGCTACGAGCAATTAATATGCGGGATGGCAACGATCTTCACAAGAAAATTATGTCTGCCCCTTTTTTTATGGGGCTTCCAGATCAGGCGGTAGCTAAGGCTACTGCTCATATGGTTACGCGATCGCATCCAGCAGATCAAGTTATCTTGTTAGAAAATGATTGGGGCAACTCAGTCTATTTCATTTTGAGTGGCTGGGCAAAAATTCGCACCTATAACCTTGATGGCAAAGAAGTCACCCTGAATATTTTAGGATTTGGAGAAATGTTTGGGGAGATGGCTCCGCTTGATCAAGTACCGCGTTCAACCGATGTCATCACCTTAACCCCAACGACCATTGGGAGTTTACCTGCTTCTGATTTTGTGCATCTAATTGAAACAGAGCCAACGGCTGGTATCCATCTTGCTCGCTTGATGGCAAAGCGTTTGCGCCAAGTGAATCGGCGCTTGCGCCTGCGCGAAGCTGACAGTACGTCACGGGTTGCAGATGTCCTATTGTTTTTAGCTGAAGGACAGGGAACTAGGGTAAGTGAGGGGCTAGAAATACCTAATTTACCCCATCGTGAGTTAAGCAGTTTGAGTGGTTTGGCTAGGGAAACAGTGACCAGAGTATTGGGCAAATTAGAGCGCAAAAATTTGATTCAACGTGTTCCCGATCGAGATGTGCTTTGTATTCTTAACCCTGAGGGGCTAGAATCTCTGATGGTCTAGGCTGTATACCTTAGGCTTGGCTTTATTTAGAAATTGTATTAATTTTTAGAATTAGTTTTCGGATTTAGTTCGTCTTTTAGTTTATTTTTTAGTGAGTAAAAACTGTAAATGCTTAGTCTAGTTGACTTTGGTGGTAGACCATTTCATTTTGTTGGTATTGGTGGGATTGGGATGTCCGCGATCGCCTATATATTAGCTAAGCAAGGTTTTCATGTTTCTGGTTCTGACCTTAACCAAAATCGGATTACGCAAAAATTAGAAGGTCTTGGGGTAAAGGTTTTTCAGGGACATCATGCCAGCCATATCAATCTTGAACTTGCGCCTCAAGTAGTTTGCTCTACGGCAATTAATGAGCAGAATCCAGAATTTCAAGTGGCGATCGCTAATGGCTTGCCGATTTTACATCGCTCGGATTTATTAGCGGCGCTGATAGCCAAATTTAAATCTATAGCCGTAGCAGGAACCCACGGCAAAACCACAACTAGCAGTCTAGTTAGTTTTTTGCTCCTAAAAGCAGGACTAGATCCCAGTATTATCATTGGCGGCGAGGTTAGTACTTGGAATGGGAATGCCCGTCTTGGTAGCGGTGAGTACCTTGTGGCAGAAGCAGATGAGTCCGATGGGACTTTAGTTAAGTTCTTGTCCCACATAGGAATTATTACAAATATTGAATTAGATCATCCTGATCACTATCAAAGCTTGGAACAGGTAATCGATATTTTTCAGAGTTTTGCCAAGCACTGTCATGTAGTGGTGGGTTCTTTAGACTGCCCAACGGTTAAACAGCATATAGCCCTTGATATCAGCTATAGCTTAGATGATCCTAGCGCTGACTATACGGTTACGGATGTGCAGTTTAATGCCACTGATATTCAAGCTGTGGTGATCGAACGGGGTCAGCCCCTTGGTAAGTTAAACCTGAATATTTTGGGTAAACACAACTTGAGCAATGCATTGGCCGCGATCGCAGTGGCGCGTTATGTGGGCGTAGAGTGGCAAGCGATCGTGGATGCTTTCCCAGACTTTATTGGAGCTAGTCGGCGCTTTGAGGTTAAGGGCATTCAAAATGGGATTACCTTCATTGATGACTATGCCCATCACCCCAGTGAAATCATTGCCACCCTTGCTTCCGCCAAGCAGCAAAATGGAAATACTGCCCATAGTCGAGTCATTGCGATCTTTCAACCCCATCGCTATAGTCGATCTCTCAGGTTTTTAGATG
The DNA here is from genome assembly GCA_033765135.1 of Pseudanabaenaceae cyanobacterium bins.39. GTDB lineage: Bacteria > Cyanobacteriota > Cyanobacteriia > Pseudanabaenales > Pseudanabaenaceae > Pseudanabaena. The sequence continues at coordinate 2,218 of JANRII010000048.1, read as the reverse complement.
AGTTTAGTCAATCCTTTAGTGATGCTGATCAAGTGATTGTTACTGATATCTATGCAGCGAGTGAGCCAAATGATGGCAAAATCAATGGCGCACAGGTGGCAAACGCGATCGCGTCTGTGCATAATCAGGTGCATTATGTGCCGAATCTTCAAGAATTACCGAACTTCCTGACGCAAAATTTGCAAACTGGCGATTTAGTAGTATTTCTGGGGGCTGGAAACCTCAACCAAGCGATCGCACCCACGATCCAAGCGATCGCTAATCGTTCCTAACCAAACCTCAACTATCTATCCTTGCAAGACAACTTCATGCCTCTCGATCAGCCCATCCTAGACTCCCATATTCGTTGTCATGTCTCCCTTGCTCCCCTAACTTCAATGCGGGTTGGTGGTCAAGCCGAATATTTCATCTCTCCCCATAATACGGAGGAATTAGCCGAGTCTCTGGCATGGGCAAACAGTAACAATATCGATGTAACCGTCATTGGTGCTGGCAGTAATTTGTTAATTAGTGATGCAGGTATTAAAGGACTGGTAATCTGTACCCGTCATTTACGCAATATTCAATTTGGTGACGATGGCTTAATTACAGCCGCCGCAGGAGAGCCTATTGCCCGACTGGCGATGCAGGCTGCTTCCCATGGTTGGACAGGCTTAGAGTGGGCTGTGGGCATACCTGGGACTGTTGGTGGTTTGGTGGTAATGAATGCTGGCGCACAAGGAGGATGTGCCGCAGACTGTATCAGACAGGTACGCGCTGTCCATCGGTCTGGCAAAGTTGAATTATTTGATCCAAAGGATCTCCATTTTAGTTATCGGACTTCGGTATTACAGGGATCTGACTATTTAGTGACAGAAGCCGTGATTCAACTCCATACTGGCGCTGATCCCAAGCAAATTCTTGCTGACACAGAGACCAAACTCAAAGCTAGACATACTACTCAACCCTACAACTTACCCAACTGTGGTAGTGTTTTCCGCAATCCTCTGCCGCACTTCGCCGCTAAGTTGATTCAAGAGGCAGGATTAAAAGGGTATCGCATTGGCAATGCTCAGGTATCTGAACTACATGCTAACTTTATTGTCAATCTTGGTAATGCCTCCGCCACAGATATTTTTCAGCTTATTCAGCTTATTCAGTCCACAATTCGCGATCGCTATAGCATATTGCTGGAAACCGAAGTGAAGATGATCGGTAATTTCTAAACCTAGCTGTGATCCTAAGGCTTGTCAGCGATCGCATCAAACTATAGATAGATTTAATTATTTGGTATTTACATTACTCAATAATTCATTTAATCTGTATTACAGAGTGAAAACTCTACATATGAATTCAAATTATTCATAACTATTCATTCCTATACAGGTTTATTCGCAATCATGACCACAGCAGTACAAAGACGCGAAAGCGCTTCAATCTGGGATCAGTTTTGCAATTGGATCACCAGCACCAACAACCGTCTATACATCGGTTGGTTCGGCGTAATCATGATCCCTTGCTTACTAGCCGCCACAATTTGCTTCGTAATCGCATTCGTAGCAGCCCCTCCCGTAGATATCGACGGTATCCGTGAGCCAGTAGCAGGTTCCTTGCTATTCGGCAACAACATGATTTCTGGCGCAGTTGTACCATCTTCAAACGCAATTGGCCTGCACTTTTACCCCATTTGGGAAGCAGATAGCCTTGACGAATGGCTATACAACGGTGGTCCTTACCAATTGGTAATTTTCCACTTCTTGCTCGGCATCTTCTGCTATATGGGACGTGAATGGGAATTGTCTTACCGCCTTGGTATGCGTCCATGGATCGCCGTAGCATACTCTGCCCCCGTAGCCGCAGCCACCGCAGTATTCTTGATCTACCCAATCGGACAAGGATCTTTCTCAGACGGTATGCCTTTGGGAATCAGTGGTACTTTCAACTTCATGATCGTATTCCAAGCAGAGCACAACATCTTGATGCACCCCTTCCACATGTTGGGCGTAGCAGGAGTATTCGGCGGTTCCTTGTTCAGTGCAATGCACGGTTCGTTGGTAACATCTAGCTTGATCCGCGAAACCACCGAAAACGAATCTCAGAATGCAGGTTACAAGTTCGGACAAGAAGAAGAGACCTACAACATCGTAGCTGCACACGGATACTTCGGACGTTTGATTTTCCAATATGCATCTTTCAACAACAGCCGCAGCTTGCACTTCTTCTTGGCACTATGGCCAGT
>JANRII010000031.1:0-7757 GCA_033765135.1 Pseudanabaenaceae cyanobacterium bins.39 | reverse complement strand
CTAGTCCTTGTTCTCGGTAGATTCCCAGCCATTTTTGTACTGTGCCTCGATGCTTGCCGATCACCTTAGCGATCTCACTGATGCTGGGCGCTATTTGCTGTTTTAACAAGTACAAAACTTGGATCCGTTCTTTGATGCTTGAGCGTTTCTCTGTCCGTAGTAACTCCGACAACTCTTTTTGCTCTTCTCGTACTACTATTGCGGTCACTCCTGCCATCTGTTTTTTCCTCTTTTCCTTTTTCTACATTTTATCTGTCATTTCCCTTTTTTAATTTGGTATAAATTGGTATGAGCATTAGATAAGGTGCGTTACATTTCATTGACGCACCCTACAAGATAGGGTGAACGATCGCCTACTTTCCCAGTAAACTCAACGCCACAGCTTCCGCTACCTTAATGCCATCGATCCCTGCCGAGAGAATTCCCCCTGCATAGCCAGCCCCTTCTCCTGCGGGAAATAGCCCTGTGGTGTTAATACTTTGATACTGTTCATTGCGCTTAATTCTAATCGGTGAAGAAGTGCGCGTCTCCACACCCGTTAGCATCGCATCATCCATCGCAAAACCCTTAATTTGCTTGTTAAAGGCGGGGATAGCTTCACGGATCGCCGCGATCGCATAGTCAGGTAAGCTCTCTCCCAAATCACAAAGATGCACATCGGGCGCATAGGAGGGTGTCACACTGCCGAGATGTTGCGAAGGACGCGCCGCCAAAAAATCTCCCACCAACTGTCCAGGAGCCGCATAGGTTCCCCCACCTAGCTCAAAGGCGCGGGACTCCAACTGCCTTTGCAAATCAATACCCGCCAGAGGATGCTCGCTAGGGAAATCATCGGGCGTAATGCCTACCACGATGCCACTATTAGCATTGCGTTCATTGCGTGAATATTGACTCATGCCATTGGTGACAACGCGCCCCCGTTCTGAAGTTGCTGCTACCACTAGCCCCCCCGGACACATACAGAAGCTATAGACCGATCGCCCATTGCGGCAATGGTGGACTAGTTTATAATCGGCGGCTCCTAAAACTTTGTGTCCTGCAAAATCACCAAAGCGAGCGCGATCGATTAGGGGTTGGGGATGCTCAATGCGAAAGCCGATCGAAAAGGGCTTGGCTTCAATATAAACGCCGCGATCGTAAAGCATTTGAAAGGTATCACGGGCGCTATGCCCGATCGCCAAAACAATATGACTAGCAGTTAGATATTCGCCACTAGCGAGGGTCAAGCCCTGCACCTTCCCATTGTGAATATCAATCTCATGCACACGGCTTTGAAAGCGCACCTCACCACCGAGGGCTTCGATTTTAGCGCGAATATTCTGGACAATGCCCACTAATTTGAATGTGCCAATATGGGGCTTGTTGAGATAGAGAATTTCGGGCGATGCCCCTGCATTGACAAATTCGGTAATAACTTTGCGGCCGTAATGCTGTGGGTCGCGCACTTGGCTATAGAGCTTGCCATCGGAAAAAGTACCTGCGCCACCTTCCCCAAATTGGGCATTGGATTCAGGATTAAATTCGGCGCGTTTTTTCCAGAAGTTGAAGGTGTCAACGGTGCGATCGCGAACGGGCTTACCACGTTCTAAAATGATCGGGCGAAATCCCATCTGTGCCAACATTAAGCCCGCAAACATACCTGCTGGCCCCATGCCAATCACAATCGGTCGGTTATCAAAATGGGCAGGGGCTTGTGCCACCATCCGATAGCTCATATCGGGAGTGGGAAGCACATGGGGATCATGGGCAAATTTAGCTAATAGCTGCTGTTCTAGGGGTGTTTCTAGATCAACGATATAGACCAAATGAATATCTGTCTTTTTACGAGCATCATAGCTACGTTTAAAAATACTATAGCTAATTAATTCTGAGGGTTTAATTTTAAGCTTGTGGAGAATCGCTTCTGGCAATGCCTGAGCAGGGTGATCTAAGGGAAGTTTAATTTCGGTAAGGCGTAACATAGTGTTGCTATCTGAAATTTAAGCCTTTGGCTTTGCCTTGTTGCCAAGGAGGAGAATTGGGAAGTCTTTGTGGCAAAATACGATCGCCATTTAATACCGATCATACAGCCATCGATCAACCCCATCATGAACCTAGCGCAAATACTCGCCCAAACTGCATCACGTTATGGTGAAAAACCAGCCATTATTTTTGAGGAACAGGTTTGGAGCTATGCCGATCTCGATCGCTTGGTGATGACCTCTGCCCATGATTTGGAGGCATTGGGGGTACAGATGGGCGATCGCGTGACGATTATATTACCGAAATCGGTCGAATTTTTGTCATGGCATTTAGCAATCATGGCGATCGGCGCAATCTCTTTACCTCTCAATCCCGATTATCGCAGTACCGAAATTACCTATTTTCTGACCGATTCCACCAGCACGCTGCTAATTACCACTAGCGATCGTTATCACAAAATTGCACCAGACATAGCTCATCTCTCTTGCCAAACCTTACTAACGGATCAGGCAAACCGTGACTCGATTCCATCAACACCCCTCACCTATCCCTGTGGTGACGATGCGATCGCCATGATCTGCTACACCTCAGGCACAACGGGTAAACCCAAGGGAGCCATGATCTCCCATCGCAATCTCATTAGCAATATGCAAGCCCTCCATAGTGCTTGGCAATGGAGCGATCGCGATCGCTTACTCCATGTCCTGCCCCTTTTCCATGTGCATGGACTGAATGTAGCGGCTATGGTCAGCCTCTATGCAGGTGCAACCATGATTATGCTCGATCAATTTGCCCCCTATCGGACTTGGCAATTTCTAGAGTCCCAACAATGCACACTCTTTATGGCAGTTCCCACCATCTATCAAAGGCTAATTGATGCTTGGGAAAAGATGGAAACTAAGCCCAACCTGTCATCTCTGCGCCTGTTTGTGTCTGGATCTGCTCCCCTCAGCGCTCAACAATTCCATCAATTTGCCGCACTTACAGGCTTCCCAATTCTCGAACGCTATGGCATGACCGAAACAGGGATGAATGCTTCCAATCCCATAGAACCAAATCTGCGCTTGCCCTTGAGCGTAGGTTTTTCCTTAGCAGGTGTAGAAATTCAGATTGCCCCAACGGAGAGCATTCCAGCCACTTCCCCAGATGCTTCTCCCCATCACGACCAAGGCGATCGTTCCCCATCTATCGGAGAAGTCCTCGTGCGTGGCGACAATGTATTTCAAGGTTATTGGCAAATGCCAGACAAAACTGCCGCCGCCTTTAGCAATGGTTGGTTTCATACGGGGGATCTTGGCTATCTAGATGCTGAAGGTCGCCTGTTTCTGGTGGGCAGAGCAAAGGAATTAATCATTACCAGTGGTTTTAATGTCTATCCCAAAGAAGTGGAAAATGTTCTCGATCAACATCCATCCATTAAAGAATCCGCAGTCATTGGCCTAACCGATCGCAACTTAGGCGAAATTGTCACCGCCGCGATCGTGTTACAGCCTGAGCAAACCCTCACAACCGCCGCAGTAATTAGTTATTGCAAAAAGGAACTCATCTCTTACAAATGTCCAAGGCAAGTTTTCTTTGTCGATGCACTACCACGCAACGCTCTGGGCAAATTGCAAAAGCATCTCCTATCAGAGCTATTGCAATTCCAATAGGTGGAAGGAATTTCTGCTATGTTGGACGATCGGGGCTGGCACGGTGGCACAGTCCCTACGCCAAATTTAAATTATTCAGGTAGGGGCATCCGTGGTTGCCTCGCTAACAGCAGAAGATTCATACCCTGATTTCCACGTAACATCAGAGGATTTTCTAGCCGAAGCCGTATGTCAATTTAAGAATTGCTATAGAATATTAAAGAAATTTTGGCTGTGGTAAGGGGCTATTGTGGAAAAAGGTACTTTAATTGAGGTGAAATTGCATGGCGATCGCCGCCTCATGGTCATTGATCGGCCTGAAGGAAAAAAACATTTTCAAGCGATCGATGCCTATGGCAATACCCATACCATTCATCCCCGTGAAATTAACTACATCGTCAAAGTCACTGGGGAAAGCAACCAGTTCACCCCCACCCAAATCCCTTCATTTTCGCAATCAGCAGAAGCTTTTATCGATCCTTCTAGCCTAGAAGTGGCATGGGAAATACTAGCCGAAGATAATCAACCCACTAACCCCATAGACCTAGCTAACCTCCTTTTTTCCGAAGTCTCCCACGCCACCACCTATGCCGCCTATTGCCTATTAAGTAATGACAAGATTTACTTCAAACAAAAAGGCGAACAGTACGAACCGCGATCGGCAAATCAGGTCAACGAACTCAAGCACCAAGCCGAAGCCTCGGCTCAACGCGCCAAAATCCTAGAAGAATTTCAACAAAAAATTACAACTAAGCTGGCAGGAGGTGAAGTAACATGGACTAGTAGCGATCGCAGCCGTCTTGACTGTTTGGAGCGATACGCTCTTTACGGTGACGAAGCCTCAGAAAAAAACGCCGCCCAAGAACTACTCAGCTTTGCAAAACGTCCCAAAGGCGAACAGTCTGCCTTTCAAATGCTTGTTGACCTTGGCATTTGGGGAGAACATGAAAATCTGAACTTACTCCGCAGTCAACTACCCATTCGTTTTGCTAATGAAGTGATCGCCGCCGCCCAAGAATGTCTGACCAATCCCATCGCCGATCACATGCAGCACCTGCGGCAAGATCTCACGCATCTACACATCTATACCATTGATGATATTAGTACCACCGAAATTGACGATGGGCTAAGTATCGAGACTCTGCCTGATGGTCGCAAACGGATTTGGATACACATAGCCGATCCCACTCGATGGCTTGATCCTGATAGCGCCCTAGATCGTGATGCCCGCAAACGTGGTACTAGTGTTTACCTGCCCACGGGCGTAATTCCCATGTTTCCGATTGAGTTGGCGGCAGGACCGATGAGTTTAATTCAGGGTAAGGTGTGTCACGCCCTATCCTTTGCGGTGGATCTCGATGAGACGGGTGCAGTGGCAAATTATGAAATCGTCTCTAGCCTAGTTAAGCCCAACTATCGCCTCACCTATGAAGATGTTGAAGAAATGCTGCAACTAGGGGTGGAAGATGATCTAGATCGCCTTGCGGAATATGCCCGATTGCGAAAAAAATGGCGTGTAGCTCAAGGAGCGATCGAAATTCATTTACCCGATACCAATATTAAAGTGGATTCTGAAGATGGTGATCATTTGACTTTGGAATTAATGGAAGATTCCTTCTCGCGACAACTAGTAGCAGAAATGATGATTTTGGCAGGAGAAGTGGCCGCCAAATTTGCTCAAACTCATAATATTCCCATTCCCTATCGCTATCAGGAGCAACCCGAACTACCACCTCCCGATACTCTCATGCAGTTGCCTTCAGGCCCCGTCCGCGAATTTGCGATTTGTCGGTGCATGACTAAGGGATTGCTAGGACTCTACGCCTCTCGCCATGCGGGGCTAGGTTTAGATGCCTATGCCCAAGTGACATCGCCAATCCGTCGTTACAGCGACTTACTAGCCCATTGGCAAATTAAAGCATTTTTGGCGAATGAACCTTTGCCTTTTACGGCAGAAATGTTGACGGAAATTTTGCAAATGATCGATCCTGCGATCGGTGATGCGACTCAAGTGGAACGACAGTCCGTAAGGTATTGGAGCTTAGAATATTTACGCCGCAATAAAGAAGTGGTTTGGGAAGCACTAATGCTGGATTGGCTAAGGGAAAATGAAAAACTAGCCTTGATTTTGATTGAAGATTTAGGTCTCAAGCTGCCTATGCGGATCAATCGTCAAATTCAGGTTGGCGATAATCTTCGTATTAAAACTGCCGAAGTTGATCCACGCAAAGATATTATCTATTTCCAAGAGGCTCAATTAGCAACTTCTCCTTTAGAGATGGAAATGGTAGCTCAGGCATGATGAAATCACCCATAAGCTATGAGTGAGTAAATTTATTGCAATCTGAAGATATGGAGCAGAAAGTGCGTATTATTATGCACAAGATAGAATTACAATCGTGATAACTTTTATGTCCTTTCAACGTGCTAGTGGCGTTCTCCTCCACCCCACCTCCTTACCCAGCAAATTTGGGATTGGCGATCTTGGTGAAACTGCCTATCAATTTGTGGAGTTTCTATCGCGTAGTGGTCAAAAGCTATGGCAGGTGTTACCCCTTGGACCAACGGGATATGGTAATTCGCCATACATGAGTTTTAGCGCGATCGCGGGGAATCCGAACCTCATCAGTCCAGAGCTTTTAGTGCAGCAGCATTTGCTGAAGGAAGAAGATTGGGAGGACTTGCCAGAATTTAAGGTTGAAGAAGTAGACTTTGATGCTGTGATTCCCTATAAGCGCAACCTGTTAGAGATTGCCTTTGCGCGCTTTCAAAAGGGCTATGAAGACCAAGATCCACAGTTTCATCATGATATCTATCTCTTACAAGAACAGTTTAAGAAGTTTTGTGAGGAGGAGTCAGCATGGTTGGAAGACTACGCTCTCTTTATGGCTTTGCTAGAGCAAAATCCTGAAATCACTTGGAACTATTGGGAACCAGCGATCGCCAAACGTGAACCCCAAGCTCTGCAACAAAAGCGGCAAGAACTACATCACCAAATTGAGTTTCATCGCTTTATTCAATTTATTTTCTTTGACCAATGGTTGAAACTCAAGCAATATGCCAATGACCGCCAGATCAAAATTATTGGCGATATTCCCATCTATGTCTCCCATCACAGCGCTGATGTGTGGGCAAACCCCGAAAACTTTGCCCTCGATCCTGAAACCTATGCCGTTGATCTAATGGCAGGTGTACCACCCGATTATTTCAGTGCTACAGGGCAGCTATGGGGTAATCCTGTCTATAATTGGGAATACTTGCAGGAAACCGAATTTGCTTGGTGGATTGATCGGTTCCGTTTTCTCAATCGCTATGTGGATATTATCCGCATTGATCATTTCCGAGGCTTTGAATCCTTTTGGCAAGTGCCTGCGGGTGAAGAAACAGCCATGAATGGAGAATGGAAGTTAGCACCAGGGGCGGAGCTATTCCAGAAGCTCTATGAGGTGATGGGAGAATTACCAATTTTGGCGGAGGATTTGGGAATTATCACTCAAGAAGTGGAAAAACTGCGGGATGATTTTGGCTTTCCGGGAATGCGGGTGCTGATGTTTGCCTATGGTGGCGGCTCCGACAACTTCCATTTACCCCACAACTATGTACGCAATAGCGTTGTTTATACAGGAACCCATGATAATGATACGGCTGTGGGTTGGTGGCAAAGAGCCAGCAAGCATGAGAAAAATTTCTTCTATCGCTACATTGTGGGATTTGCTACGGGAGAGCCGATCAATTGGGTGCTGCTGCGGTTAGCGATGGCATCGGTGTCAGTCATTGCGATCGCGCCTTTGCAAGACATCCTTGGATTAGATAATAGTGCGCGAATGAATACCCCAGGGACTTCGGTGGGCAATTGGGGCTGGCGCTATAGTAGCCCTGATTTACTTAGCCATGAACTGAGCGATCGGCTCATTGAGCTTACGCATTTATACAGTCGCTAAATCAGAGATTGTTCCGTCTGCTACACAAGCGGAGCAATCTTTAATTTTTTAATTAGGAAATGGCGTAGCCATTTCTTAATTTGGTCGCTCATCTAGGGAAATAGGTGGAAGGGGGGAAAAGAAGACGACGCAGGAAGTCAAAATCAATCCACTGTAGATTGTAAGCCCACTCAAACATGGCTACATAGAGATACAAATATTTTTTGTGAATACCGCGAAAGGG
>JANRII010000025.1:0-21825 GCA_033765135.1 Pseudanabaenaceae cyanobacterium bins.39 | reverse complement strand
TTAGTGCATGAATAAGCCTACTCTTGTTACTCCTGCCTTCGTTCTACCAGATCTTGTAGAAATTCAGCGGGAGAGTTTTCGATGGTTCCTAGAAGAAGGACTTATTGAAGAGCTTGAGAGTTTCTCGCCGATTACAGATTATACGGGCAAGATGGAACTCCATTTTATTGCCAAAGATTATAAACTCAAGCGACCCAAGTATAGCGTTGATGAGTCTAAGCGTCGGGATGCTACCTATGCCGTACAAATGTACGTTCCCACTAGACTGATTAATAAAGAAACAGGAGAAATAAAAGAGCAAGAAGTATTTATTGGCGATCTGCCATTGATGACAGATCGAGGAACATTTATTATCAACGGTGCAGAACGGGTTATCGTCAATCAGATTGTCCGTAGCCCTGGGGTTTATTACAAACAAGAAATTGATAAAAATGGTCGGCGTACCTATAATGCCAGTCTCATTCCCAATCGAGGCGCTTGGTTAAAGTTTGAAACCGACAAAAACGATCTTGTCTGGGTCAGGATTGATAAAACCCGCAAACTTTCCGCTCAAGTACTGCTCAAAGCGATCGGACTCACCGATGCCGAAATTCTTGATGCCTTGACCCATCGTGAGTACTTCCAAAAAACCATTGACAAGGAAGGGCAGTTTGACGAAGATGAAGCTCTCAAGGAGCTATACCGCAAGCTGCGTCCGGGAGAGCCACCTACAGAGTCGGGTGGTCGTGAACTATTGCGATCGCGATTTTTTGATCCCAAGCGTTATGATCTTGGCAAGGTTGGTCGTTACAAGCTCAATAAAAAATTGCGCCTGAACACCCCTGACACTGTGCGGGTATTAACTGAAAAGGATATTCTCACTGCAATTAATTACTTGATCAACCTCAAGTTTGACATCGGCGAAATTGACGACATTGACCACTTAGGCAACCGTCGCGTGCGTTCCGTGGGTGAACTTCTGCAAAATCAGGTGCGGGTTGGTTTAAACCGTCTTGAAAGAATTATCCGTGAACGGATGACTGTTTCTGATGTTGATGCCCTTACCCCTGCCTCCTTGGTTAACCCCAAGCCCCTAGTGGCTGCAATCAAAGAATTCTTTGGTTCTAGCCAACTTTCTCAATTCATGGATCAAACTAATCCCTTGGCGGAATTGACCCATAAGCGTCGCCTTAGCGCCCTTGGTCCTGGGGGACTCACCCGTGAACGTGCAGGTTTTGCCGTGCGTGACATTCACCCTAGCCATTACGGTCGCATCTGTCCCATTGAAACTCCTGAAGGTCCTAATGCTGGACTAATTGGTTCTCTTGCCACCCATGCTCGCGTCAATCAATATGGTTTCATTGAGACTCCCTATTACGCCGTTGAGAATGGACGTGTCTTGAAAAATCAAGAACCAATCTACATGACCGCCGATGAGGAAGATGAATTTCGAGTTGCTCCTGGTGACGTAGCAACTAACGAAGAGGGATTCATTATCAATGATATTATTCCTATTCGCTATCGCCAAGAGTGGGGCAGTGCTTCTGCTGAAGAAATTGACTATGTGGCCGTATCCCCTGTGCAGATCATTTCTGTGGCAACCTCTCTGATTCCTTTCCTAGAGCATGATGACGCGAACCGTGCCTTGATGGGTTCTAACATGCAACGTCAGGCTGTACCACTTTTACGCCCTGAGCGTCCTCTGGTAGGTACTGGATTGGAAGCTCAAGCGGCAAGAGACTCAGGTATGGTTATCGTGTCACGGGTAACTGGTGAAGTTACCTATGTATCGGCGGACGAAATCCGTGTTAAGGCTGATGATACTGGTATTGAAAGCATCTATCGCTTACAAAAGTATCAACGCTCTAACCAAGATACTTGCCTAAACCAACGTCCCTTAGTATGGGTCGGTGACAGTGTTGTGACTGGTCAAGTTTTGGCTGATGGCTCGGCTACTGAAGGTGGTGAAATTGCCCTTGGACAAAACATTCTTGTTGCCTACATGCCTTGGGAAGGCTACAACTACGAAGACGCGATCTTAATTAATGAGCGTCTCGTGATTGATGATGTTTATACTTCAATTCACGTTGAGAAGTATGAGATCGAAGCCCGTCAAACTAAGCTAGGGCCTGAAGAAATCACTCGCGAAATTCCTAACGTTGGCGAAGATTCTCTGCGAAACCTCGATGAGCAAGGCATCATTCGCATTGGTGCTTGGGTTAGTTCGGGAGACATTCTGGTGGGTAAGGTGACACCGAAGGGTGAATCCGATCAGCCTCCAGAAGAAAAACTCCTCAGAGCGATCTTTGGTGAAAAAGCCCGTGATGTTCGCGATAACTCCCTCCGTGTGCCAAATGGCGAAAAGGGTAGGGTGGTTGATGTGCGCGTCTTCACTCGCGAACAAGGAGACGAGTTGCCCCCAGGTGCCAACATGGTTGTCCGTGTTTATGTGGCACAGAAACGCAAGATCCAAGTCGGTGACAAAATGGCAGGTCGTCACGGCAACAAGGGAATTATTTCGCGAATTTTGCCGAAGGAAGATATGCCTTTCTTGCCCGATGGTACTCCCTTAGATATTGTTCTCAATCCTCTAGGCGTACCTTCACGGATGAATGTTGGTCAGGTGTTTGAATGTCTGCTCGGTTGGGCTGGAGAAAATCTGAACTCCCGATTTAAGATTGTGCCTTTTGATGAAATGTATGGTGAGGAAGCTTCTCGCGAGTTGGTGCATGGTCAGTTGCAACATGCCAAGAACCATACGGGCAGAGACTGGATCTTTAATGAAGATTCTCCTGGAAAGCTCACTGTCTATGATGGACGCACAGGTGAACCCTTTGATCAGCCTGTGACTGTGGGTAAAGCCTATATGCTCAAGCTGGTTCACTTAGTGGATGACAAGATCCATGCGCGATCGACAGGGCCTTACTCTCTGGTTACGCAGCAACCCCTTGGTGGTAAAGCGCAGCAGGGTGGTCAACGCTTTGGAGAAATGGAAGTTTGGGCTTTGGAGGCCTTTGGTGCGGCTTACATTCTTCAAGAATTGCTCACAGTCAAGTCCGATGATATGACTGGACGTAACGAAGCTCTCAATGCGATCGTAAAGGGTCATGCGATTCCTCGTCCAGGTACACCTGAATCCTTTAAGGTGTTGGTGCGTGAGCTTCAATCCCTTTGCTTGGATGTATCAGTACATAAATTGTCTGAAGATGGCAGCAACCAAGATACAGAGGTGGATTTGATGGTAGATACTGGCACTCGTCGCACTCCTAACCGTCCAACCTATGATTCTGTCTATCGTGGTGACATTAACTTTGATGATGATGACGATTAGTCTTAGCCGTTAGCGATTGGCTATTAGCTGTTAGCTTTTGGGGATATCAGAACTAACAGCTAATAGCTAAAAACTAAAAAAAGACAATAGCCAACTGCTAACGGCTAATAGCTAACTGCTAAAAGCTAACTAAAGTTTGGTACTGCAATTCAATCATAAATAAGCTAAAAGCTAATCGCTAAAAGCTAAAAGCTAGAAGCTTCTAACCTCAAGAACTTAAATTTAAGGACGTTGTAACGTATGGCGAAAGTGGAACAGCGATTTGATTATGTTAAGATTGGCTTGGCATCACCAGATCGCATTCGTAAATGGGGCGAAAGAGTACTTCCCAATGGTAGTTTGGTTGGTGAAGTTACTAAGCCTGAAACTATTAATTACCGCACACTCAAGCCCGAAATGGATGGCTTGTTTTGTGAGCGTATTTTTGGTCCTGCTAAAGATTGGGAATGTCACTGCGGTAAATATAAGCGGGTAAGACATCGTGGCATTGTTTGTGAGCGTTGCGGCGTGGAGGTTACGGAGTCGCGAGTGCGCCGTCACCGTATGGGTTTTATTAAATTAGCAGCTTCTGTAACCCATGTTTGGTATCTCAAGGGTATCCCTAGCTATATGGCGACATTGTTGGATATGCCTTTGCGCGATGTGGAGCAGATCGTATATTTTAATGCCTATGTGGTAATTAATCCTGGCATTCAATCTGAGGTGGATGGAACGGTTGTTTCAGTGAATAGCCGTGAGATTCGCATTCGTGGCGTTGATGGCATTGAAAGAGCCTATTACCTTCATCCTAAGCATGTGTCTACAGTTGTTGAGGGTAAGACTGTGGAAGCGGGAGAGGCGATCGCCTGTGCCTATGGTTTAACCTATAAGCAACTGCTCACTGAAGATCAATGGATTGAGCTAGAGGATCAGATCTATGCTGAAGATCCTGTTTTAGATGGGATTGAAGTCGGCATTGGCGCGGAAGCCATTAAGCAACTACTCCAAAATATCAATCTTGAAAAGGAAGCCGAAAGCCTACGGACAGAGATTGAAAATTCTAAGGGGCAGAAACGGGCAAAGTTAATCAAACGACTGCGGGTGGTTGATAACTTTGTGGCAACTGGCTCTCAGCCCGATTGGATGGTTTTGGATGTGATTCCAGTAATTCCTCCTGATTTACGGCCGATGGTGCAACTTGATGGCGGACGCTTTGCTACAAGTGACTTGAACGATCTCTATCGTCGGGTGATCAATCGTAATAACCGTTTAGCAAGATTACAGGAAATCCTTGCACCAGAAATTATTGTGCGTAATGAAAAGCGCATGTTGCAGGAAGCCGTTGATGCTCTGATCGATAATGGTCGGCGTGGTCGTACTGTGGTTGGCGCAAACAATCGCCCTCTCAAGTCTCTTTCCGATATTATCGAAGGAAAACAGGGACGTTTCCGTCAAAACTTATTGGGTAAACGGGTTGACTATTCGGGACGCTCGGTAATTGTGGTGGGGCCAAATCTCAAAATCCATCAATGTGGCTTGCCTAAGGAAATGGCGATCGAGCTATTCCAACCCTTTGTCATCCATCGGCTCATTAAGACAGGATTAGTCAATAATATTAAGGCTGCCAAAAAGCATATCCAGCGTAATGATCCAGCCGTTTGGGATGTTCTGGAGGATGTGATTCGCGAACATCCTGTCATGCTAAACCGCGCTCCAACGCTCCATAGATTGGGCATTCAAGCGTTTGAGCCTTTGCTAGTGAGTGGACGGGCTATTCAATTACATCCTCTGGTTTGCCCAGCCTTTAATGCTGACTTTGACGGCGATCAGATGGCGGTTCACGTTCCTTTATCGATCGAGGCTCAGGCGGAAGCCCGCTTGTTGATGCTTGCCTCTAACAATATTCTGTCGCCTGCAACGGGTCGTCCTATTGTCACACCTAGCCAAGATATGGTTTTGGGTTGCTACTATCTCACCACCGAAAATCCCTATAAACAGAAGGGAATGGGGCGCTACTTTGCCAACTTTAATGATGTGGTGATGGCCTATGAGCAGGGAGAACTGGATATTCATGCCAATATTTGGGTACGCTTTGACGGCATTATAGAGGGTCAGGGTGAGGAAAAAGATGGCGAAGAACCCAAGATTACTGTTTTAGAAGATGGTACTAAGGTTAAAGAATTTGCATTTCGGCGAATTCGTGAAGATGCTGAGGGTGGCTTAATTTCTCAGTATGTCAAGACTACGCCTGGACGGGTGATCTTTAATCAGGCGATCTATGCTTCTTTGACTAGCTAAATATCTAGATAGGTACTTTTAGTAACAGTCCCAAGGACTGTTACTGCGATCAGAGTTGATCATCAATTATTCAGAAGATTATTTAATTGCTTAAAAACCATGGCAGATTTCACCACCAATAGCTCGGATTCTCCTAATGCGAATAAGCCTCAACGCTTTCTCAATCGGACGATTGATAAGGGTCAGTTAAAAAAGCTGATTGCTTGGGCTTTTACACATTATGGAACTACTAGTGCCGCTAATGTTGCTGACCAATTGAAGGCTTTAGGTTTTCGCTATGCAACTCAGGCGGGTGTTTCCATTAGTATTGATGATTTGCAGGTTCCTGCTAGTAAAAAGGCTTTGCTAGAAGCGGCGGAGCAGGAAATCGAAGAAACTGAGAGCCGTTATACTCGCGGTGAGATTACGGAAGTGGAGCGATTCCAGAAAGTAATTGATACTTGGAACGTTACTAATGAAAATCTTAAGGATGAGGTGGTGAAAAACTTTAAGAGTAATAACCCTCTCAACTCTGTATATATGATGGCCTTTTCTGGCGCACGGGGAAACATCTCACAGGTGCGGCAGTTGGTGGGTATGCGTGGCTTGATGGCTGATCCTCAGGGGGAAATTATCGACTTGCCGATTAAGACAAATTTCCGTGAGGGTTTGACGGTTACGGAGTACATTATTTCTTCCTATGGGGCGCGAAAGGGGCTAGTTGATACGGCGTTACGAACGGCGGACTCTGGCTATCTGACCCGTCGTTTGGTGGATGTGTCTCAGGATGTGATCGTGCGGGAAAATGATTGCGGCACGACACGCGGCATCAAACTAAAGGCGATGCGTGATGGGGAAAAGACTCTGATCAAGTTGTCCGATCGCTTGTTTGGTCGGGTGGCGGCGGAGGATATTGTCGATCCGCAGACGGGCGAAGTCATTGTCATGCGTAATCAGGAAATTACGGAAGATCTATCTTTGGCAGTGGCGAAGGCAGGTGTTGAAGAAGTATGTGTGCGTTCTGCCTTTACCTGTGAATCAACGCGATCAGTTTGCCAGATGTGCTATGGCTGGAGTCTTGCCCATGCTCAGTTGGTGGATATTGGTGAAGCTGTGGGAATTATTGCGGCGCAATCTATTGGTGAGCCTGGTACACAGCTAACCATGCGGACTTTCCACACAGGTGGTGTGTTTACTGGTGAAGTGGCCGAGCAGCAACGCGCTCCCTATGATGGTGTGGCAAAGTATAGCAAGAAGCTAAAGGTACGTCCGATGCGGACACGTCACGGTGAGGATGCCTTTATTGTGGAGTCCAATGGGGACTTTATTTTAGAAAGTTCTGAGGGTAAGCGTACCTATGCGGTGACTCAAGGTTCTACTTTGTTAGTCCGTGATGGGCAGAAAGTAACTAAGGGGCAGTTGATGGCGGAGGTGGCGGCAACAGGTCGTACTTCGCGTAAAACTACGGAGAAAGCAACGAAAGCTCTCAATACTGGCTTGGCAGGTGAGGTGTTGTTCTCGGATCTGGCGATCGAAGAAAAGAAAGATCGTCAGGGCAATACAAGTTATGTGGCTCGTGGTGAGAAAGGGCGCGTCTGGGTACTGTCGGGTGAAGTATATAATTTACCGCCAGGGGCAGAGCCAACGGTACAAAATGAAACCAAGGTGCAGGAAGGCGATGTATTAGCGAAAACGGAGTTAATCACTGAACATGGTGGTGTTGTCCGTTTGAGCGAGGAGGATAGTCGCCATAACCGTGAAGTGGAAATTATTACAGCTTCGGTGGTTTTGGATCAGGCGATCGTTAAGGAAGAGAGCTATCAAGGTCGTGAGCATTATATTTTAGAAACTCAAGGTGGCCAAAGCTTTTCACTCAAGGCATCTCCCGGTACTAAGTTGACCAATAATCAGGTGGTGGCGGAGCTAATTGATGATACTTACCATACTAAGAGTGGCGGTATTATTAAGTTTGCGGGTGTGGAAGTTGCCAAGCGCAGCAAAGGTAAGCAAGGCTATGAAGTTGTTAAGGGTGGCACTTTGCTCTGGATTCCTGAGGAAACCCATGAGGTAAATAAGGATGCTTCTCTATTAATGGTGGAAGAGAACCAGTTTATTGATGCAGGTACAGAAGTTGTTAAGGATATCTTTAGCCAAACCGCAGGGGTTGTGGAGGTTGTGCAAAAGAATGACATTCTCCGTGAGATTGTGATTAAGCCAGGAGATTTGCACTTGGTGGATGATCCTCAAACGGCTATGCAAAAAGATGGCACTTTGGCGCAACCAGGTATGGAAATTATGCCAGGGTTGGTTTCGCCTGAGTTGCGCTATTTAGAGTATTTGGATTCGACTGAGGGACCTGCTTTGTTGTTGCGTCCTGTGGAGGAATATCAAGTACCTGATGTGCCAACGGTTCCGAGTCAGGAGTCTGTTAATCAAGAAGGCCGATCCATTGGCTTACGGGCGGTACAACGTATCCCCTATAAGGATGGCGATCGCGTGAAGGCGATCGATAGTGTGGAATTACTCAAAACGCAGTTGCTCCTTGAGGTGGATACCGATGCACCTCAGTTGGCGGCGGATATTGAATTTATTCCTAATGAGCAAGATCCAGGTAGTTTGCGTTTGCAGTTGGTAATTTTGGAGTCTTTGGTAATTCGCCAAGATACTTCTGGTGATCCTGCCCATAGCAATTCGCGGACAAGGCTATTAGTGAGTGATGGCGATCGCATTGAGCCAGGTGCAGTGGTCGCAAGGACAGAAATCCTGTGTAAGAAGTCTGGTCAAGTGCGTGGCATTCGCCAAGGTGCTGAGGTAATTAGACGTTTATTGCTAGTTACAGATGAAGACTGTATTACCATTGAATGTCCTCATCCAAAAGTACAACCAGGCGATTTACTACGGGCAGGTGATGAGGTTGGTGATGGTGTGATCACTAACGAGTCTGGGCAAGTGCTAAGTGTGGATGATGGCAAGGTGGTCTTCCGTATTGGCCGTCCTTACCTTGTGTCTCCAGGGGCATTGCTGCAAATCCATGACGCGGATCTAGTTCAACGTGGTGACAATATCGCGTTGCTGGTGTTTGAACGCGCCAAAACGGGTGATATTATCCAAGGTCTGCCTCGGATTGAAGAACTACTGGAAGCGCGTAAGCCTAAGGAAATGTGTGTACTGGCCAGAATTTCAGGTACGGCTCAAGTGGCCTATGATGCTGATGATAATCCTGAGGTGCGGATTCTTGGTGATGATGGTACGGTTGATGACAACTATTCCTTTAATGCAGGTCAGAGCTTAATTATTGCCGATGGTCAGCGTGTTGCCGCAGGTGAGGCACTAACCGATGGCCCTGCGAATCCCCATGATATTCTCGATATCTACTTCCATGCCTATAAGGAATCTGAAGGTGTCCGCAAGGCCGCTTTAATCGGTTTGCAGAAGGTGCAGGAATTCTTGATGAATGAGGTACAGTCGGTGTATCAGTCCCAAGGGGTTGATATTTCTGACAAGCACATTGAAGTAATTGTCAAGCAGATGACCTCTAAGGTACGCATCGAAGATGGTGGTGATACAACTCGTCTGCCAGGGGAGTTGGTAGAGCTACATCAAGTAGAGCAAATCAATGAGGCTATGGAAATCACTGGTGGTGCGCCTGCGGACTATACACCTGTATTGATGGGTATTACGAAGGCTAGTTTGAATACCGATAGCTTTATTTCGGCGGCGAGTTTCCAAGAGACAACTCGTGTCCTCACTGAGGCAGCGATCGAAGGTAAGTCTGATTGGTTGCGTGGCTTGAAGGAAAACGTGATTATTGGTCGTCTGATCCCTGCGGGTACTGGGTTTAATGCCTATGATACGCCTGTGGTGGATGTTGATAATAGCTATGAGCCTGATCTTGGCTATGATGAAGAGGCCGATGATGTCATTATTGATGATAATACGGCGCGTAATTACCCCATTATTGAGCCTCGTCCTGAGCCGATTCGAGTAATTGACAAGCCTCGCCGCAGTCGTCGTAGCTTTGATGATGAGCTAGTGGATGATGATGTGGAGTTTGATGATGATCTCGATGACGATATGGATGATGATGACGATGATTTTGATGATGAAGACTAAATAAAAAAAGAGGCGCGATGCGCCTCTTTTTTTAGGATTTAAGTAGGTAGGAGTACTGATTCAACCATAACTAGCTCTATGCGTCATTACCAAACCAAATTCTAACGCCCCAGAGCAAGCATATACCAAAGAGAATGAGAAAGTCTGGAAGACTCATGGTGAGTTGATTCCATTTGACTAGGTGGGTGTTGGGACTAGTAAATCCGCGTACTTGCATAGCACTGGCGGTTTGTTCGGCACGAATAAAGAGGTTATCAATGAGGCGTTCCGCCAGAATCATCCAAATTTGACTAGAACGTTTGAAGCCTAGTTTTTTCCAGTTGATGGAACGAGTGCGGATCGATCTGGCTAAGTTTTGTACTTCTTCGAGTACGAGGGGAACAAAGCGAAGGGCGAGGGTGAGAGTAAGAACAATTTCGGTGATAGGGATTTTCAATATTTGTAATGGGGAAAAGAGGGCGGCGATCGCGGCGGTAATTTCTTCAGGGGCAGTGACGAGCAGAAATAGAGTGGGGGCGTAGAGATAGGTAAATATGAGGGTACATACGCGCAGACCTAGATCAAAGGATTTGCGGGTGATGGTGATATTGCCTGCTTTCCAGAGGATGTAGCGATAGGTGGTTGGTTGTGGTAAGGGAGGAGATAGCTCGGCGCTGGGGGGCGTTGTGGTCTGAGCAACTGTGGGGATGGGGCGACGGGGTTGGATATTGACATTTAGACCATCGGGGGAGATGGAGGCGATCGCGAGGGTCATGAAGGCTAGTAATAGTAGGATGCCCATTTGTTGCTTCCAGACACGGAGGGGAATTTGGGAAGCAAGGGTAATCAGGATCAAGGATAAAAAAATCGTAATCCGCCAAAAGTCATTAGCTTGAATGGGTGAGAGGAGTACGGTGAGGAGAGCGATGAGTTTGATGCGAGGATCAATTCGATGTAGCCATGTTACTGGTTGTTCGAGATATAGTCCGATGGGAAGCGATCGCAGGATGTCCACTATATTTTTGCAGTTCTGTATTGGCAGTTCTATAAATGATCTTAGCTTTGAGATCTTAGCTTTGATCTTAACTGATGTTGCGTGGAAGTAATTTTTGCAATGTTGCAAGTCGTTGCTGGCACGCACCATCCACAGCACCTAACCAAAATTTAAATTATTTTTAGGTAGGGGCAATCCCCCCGTGGTTGCCCTGCTGTAATTCATATTGTTAGCTCATTGACGACAAGGGCGATCGCCACCGCCACCAATGCGCCAAGGGTGGTATTAATTCCATTGACCAGTTCATTGGTAAGCCATCCGTAACGGGCTTGCAGAGTTGCCCCAATCAGGCTCTCAATATTAGTGGCGACTAGGGCAGCGATCGCACACCACAGTAAATCCCAAGGACTAGTTAGCAGCCCCACTGCCCAGCCAATGGCAGCCATAATGAGCGAACCACCGACCCCAGCAAAGGTTCCTTCTAGGCTCACTGCGCCTTCTGTCCCTGCGGGAACGGGCTGCAAAGTGGTGATGAGAAACGTACTTTTGCCATAGGCTTTGCCAATTTCACTAGCGGAGGTATCCGATAGCTTGGTACTCAAACTGGCAACATAGGCCAAAGTCCAGAGAGGGTGAGGAGCGATCGCCTGCCCAATGGCACAGACCGCCCCTGTTGCGGCAGAGCCCCATAGATTTTCAGGCCCCCTCGCCCCATCACGTTTTTCGGCAATGCCCTTAGCCTCCTTGATATCCTTACCAATGCGTGTCACCCCTGAGCCGATTACTAAGTAGCTAAAGATCACCCCATAGCCCTGCCAGCCTAGACAACCCCAAATTACAATCCCTAAAATCCATGCATGGATAATTCCTGCTGTGGTCAATACCTTGCGTGGCAAGAGCAAAGCGATCGCTCCTAAAATAGTATTTAGCGCGATCGCGATCAGCCAAGTTGAGGATATCAGGGAACTACTAAGCATAAAAATCGATCAAGGCAAAAGACTTATTCAGCATATAACGGAGTCCAAACTAATGACAGATACCTTTGAGCAATTTATCGCTAATTTTCGGTGGATGAGTTGGAATTTATTTCTAGCAATGATTCCCTGTATTCTGAGTTTCTGTTTATTTGGCAATATGTTTGTCCATGAATTCAGTAAAAATCAGAGAATTATAAATAAAAGCTCACCTCGCAGGGGTGGAATCATAGCTAGTTCTAGATATTTAACCAAAAATCCTCTTTGGTGGTTTGGTTTGGCGATTTTTATTCTATTTCTGCCCAATGCGCCCTATATTGTTACGGATATTATCCATTTTGTGAATGATGTGCGATCGCCCTTTGTTTCCGATCGCGGCATTATTTTTCTGTTGATTCCCCAATACACAGTATTTATCCTGTTGGGCTTTCAATGTTATGTCATCTCGGTGATGCAGCTAACTCAATACTTCAGTCGTCACCCTTTATTTGGCAATACTTTTATCCTAGAAAACATCATTCATCTGCTTTGCGCGATCGGTGTATATTGGGGCAGATTTAATCGTCTCAATAGCTGGGATGTCTTTACCAATCCCGCTTTTGTATTCCGTGAAGCCCTCCAAAATTTGGCTACCCCTAACTTTTTCTGGGGGACTGGTTTGTTTTTGCTTACTTTTATCGCTCTCTACTACGTCACCAAACTGATTAACCAGGCGATCGCCTCTTACTTGATGTCCAAACCTGATGCTGAGAGAAGTACCTTCTAAATCTGCCTAACTAAATCTCAAGCCCTGTAAACACCGTATTGATTGTCCAAGCATCCATCAGTAGCAGCAGGATCGTGAAAACCAGAAGAATCAAATACATCCAAGGTTGAGCAAGGGGGCGCACATCCCTTGTGTCAATGCCTGTGCGTTCTGTCACCCTTTCCACCAAACGCGCAAAGCCCACTACCCGCATTGGCAAAAGGTAAGCGCGATCGGCACTTTTGCTGACAAAATAATAAACAATGCCCCCCTGTCCTGTCACCCTCGGCTTCAGAGCGATGATGTCTTGCCATGCCAAAGTCCAGCCCTGACGAATGAGGGACGGAAACCAACGCGGATAAACCAGACTAATACCTTGCTCGTTGAGGACAACGCGATCGCTCAAAGCCCCATACAAAAAAACAAAACCAACCACTAAGCCCACCGCCAACCAAGAAGCAGGTACAGCCGCATGGGTAAAACTACTTAAGAATGGTAATGGCAATGTTAGGGCAATATAAAGAAGCAGTAATGTAATGCGAATCAAAGGAGACACATAGAAAGTTTCAGAATTTATGGGACTGCCTTCAGAATTGCGATTAGTTAAAGATTCAGTCATAGTGCTTGGCAAAAAATCTTTATAGAAGTGATAAAAAGTTTTATTGATGATCATCACTAGGCGATCGCATTTAACTTAACATTGTTTTTTGAGGTTAACCTAAATGAATGATCGATAATAATCAATCAAATATGATCAATCACACAGGATCAACCAAATAGGATCGATCACATTTGACCAAAAATAATTGACCAAAATATATTACGGATGGTGTAAAACGTGGGTTGGCGTGTACGTGGCATTCGTGGTGCAACCACAGTAGAAGCAAATACATACGAAGCCTTAGAAAGGGCTGTCTTGGAGCTAATGGAGGCTATTGAAGCTCAAAATGATATTGATCCGCGCGAAATTGTTAGCGCAACTTTTTCCGCAACATCTGACTTAGATGTGGTATTTCCTGCCAAAATTGCTCGCTCAAGACTACATTGGGAGAATGTGCCTCTTTTAGATGTGCAGCAAATGAAGGTGAAGGGTAGTTTGGAGCGTTGTGTGAGAGTCTTAATCCATGTCAATACACCTCTTGAGCAACACCAAATCAAACATATTTATCTAAATGGTGCGAGAAATTTACGACCTGATCTAGTCTATGCTTAAGGTGCGTGTGGTTGGGGCAAAAAACTTTAACCACATATACTTGAGGATTGCCAGTTAAATGAAATAGCCCTATGGTTACAAGAATTTTTTTGTGTAACGAACAAACAGAACCAGAGATTCGCGATTTTATCCGTGAAGCGATCGCCGATATCTCTGAGGGGGAGCAGTATATCGTTACTTGGAATTGCGGCAACATCCAAACTTTAAAAGTCGGCGATCGCGCATATTTTAAACGGATTGGTAGTGCAAATCAGGGCTATTTTGCTTCGGGAACGATTGTCCCTGCCGATCGCGAATATCAACTCAAGTTGCGATCGGCGCGATATCGCGAACTCAGCGAAGCCTATGATATTGATTCCCAAATAAATGGCTTTCGGGTCTGGGTGGCGTGGGATGCCTGCGTCAGCTTTGATGAACCACTTCGCAATGACTATTTGCGCCAGTTACCACATTTCCAAGGGATGCCCCTAGAGCCGCAGTCCGATGCAGGGGTTTTTCGCGATGAATATGTGCGGATGCTCGATCGCGAATGGGATCGTCATACCCAAAAAGCCTTTCGCGCAGGCAAGGGGATTAATCTCGTAGAAGTATATTATCGATGGGGTCTAGAGGACATTCAGCAAGGCTTTCCAGAGGATGCCCTCGAGTCCTTTCGCCAAACCCTGAAGCTCAATCCTGAATTTGTCAAGGCACATCTGGGCATGGGGGATGCCTATGTGAGCTTGAAGGAATATGGTAAAGCGGTGGCAGAATATGGCAAAGCGATCGCCATGCGTCCAGACAAAGCCCGCCTCGCCTATTACAAACGTGGTGAAATCAATTTTCTGCTGTCACAGTTGCAGCAAGCCCTGTCAGACTTTCAAGCCGTCATTGAGATTGATCCAAGCTATACCGATGCCCACTTTGCCTTAGGCAATACCTATTTTAAGCTGAGGAGTTACGAACAGGCGATCGCCTCCTATAGCAAAGCGATCGAACTGTCCCCAGAAATGGATCTCGCAGTATTTCGCAGAGGACGCGCCCATTACATTCTCAAGGAATATACCGAAGCTCTGCGGGACTTTAGCTATGCGATCGATTTGCAGCCCAGTAATGTCGATGCCTATTACTATCGAGGCTTGACCTATGCCCAGCCCAATATTGCCGATGAAACCCTTGCAGGCGATGACCTCCGCAAGGCGATCGTCCTCTATCAAACCCAAGGCAAACTTGATAAGGCCAAAAAAGCTAAGGAAGTTTTAGAAACCCTCGCGATCGATTCTTTGCCCAAGGCTACACCCAAGAGTGGTTATACCAGTCTGCCTAGCGATCCTGAGCCGATCGCGATCGCCAGTGACAAAGCTCAGGAAACAGCCTCCGAAGATGCGGATAATGCTTTGACAGTCAGCCAACCTTCAGCAGAACTGCCAGTTTTAGAGCAAAACAAACCTTCGGCTCTAGACAATTTGAGTGCAGCAAGTGAACGCATTATCGAAGTTGAAAAAATCGTGGAAGTGGAAAAGCTAGTCGAGGTCGAAAAAATTGTTGAAGTCGAAAAAATCGTGGAGGTGGAAAAGTTAGTTGAGGTCGAAAAAATCGTCGAAGTCGAAAAAATTGTGGAGGTGGATCGACCTGTCGATCGCATTGTGGAGAAATTTGTCGATCGCATTGTCGATCGCGTCGTGGAGCGCCCCATCCCCTTCTCCATCGAAGACCCCAGCACCGCCGAAAAACTTGCGATGATCTCCGTTATGGCGCAGTATATGCGGGATGGTTGGAGCGTTAAATCCGTTGACAAATCTCAGGTGGGGTATGACCTCGAATGTAGCAAGGACGATCGCCATGAGGCCGTAATTATCAAAAGCCTAACCAGCGATCGCCAGTCTTTTTCTATCTCTGCGATCGAAATTGAAAATGCCCGTAGTAACCCAGACTTTGTGCTGTGGGCAGTCAGTGGAGCCGCCGAAAATCCTGAAATGCGCTGCCTGCGAGGTCGTGAGCTATTTGAACAATTTGATCTCGATCCCCTCGCCTTTGCCGCTAGACTGAAACAGTCAGCCATACCCCTAGAGCGCTCGGCGATCGCCTTAGAAATGCCCGACATGCAGACCTAGCAGAAAAACTCCTGCTTTTCCCAAAACCCGCGATCGCTTGATCCCCATTAAATGATATTTTGAAAAATGGTTAGCTTAATGCATGACTGCAAAAAGTTAAACCACAGGGAAAGCAAAAAGTTAAATTAAAGGTTCAATTAAAAGTTAAACTTTTATAGTTTGACTTATTGCATTTTCTTGCAAATATCTTTTTGACTGTCATTTCATTGCAAATTTTTTAGAATCTGAGTTAGTAGCTGGAGTAAACAGCAAGCATGGTAAAAACCGCAGAGAAAGTATCCGTCGGGCGCATCACTAAAATCATCGGTCCTGTGGTCGATGCCGAATTCCCCAGTGGCAAAATCCCCGAAATTTATAACGCCGTTGTCGTAACTGGCACCAACTCCGCAGGGCAAGTCATTAATGTCACCTGTGAAGTACAACAATTATTAGGCGATAACCAAGTTCGTGCCGTTGCTATGAGTACCACTGACGGCATCGTTAGAGGTATGGATGTAACCGATACAGGCGCACCGATTAGTGTTCCTGTTGGTCCTAACACCCTTGGTCGTATCTTCAACGTATTAGGCGAACCTATTGATGAACTAGGCCCTGTTACTACCGAAGAAAAATTCCCAATTCACCGTCCATCTCCCGCATTCACTAGCTTAGAAACCAAACCCAGCACCTTTGAAACGGGCATTAAGGTAATTGACCTTCTTGCTCCTTATCGTCGTGGTGGCAAAATTGGTCTATTCGGTGGTGCTGGTGTAGGCAAAACCGTATTAATTCAAGAATTAATTAATAACATCGCCAAAAAGCACTCTGGTGTATCGGTGTTTGGTGGTGTAGGCGAACGTACCCGCGAAGGAAATGACCTTTACAACGAAATGAAAGAATCGGGCGTACTTCAGTACCTCGCTCTCGTTTATGGTCAAATGAATGAGCCACCTGGTGCGCGTATGCGTGTGGGCTTGACTGCTCTAACCATGGCTGAGTACTTCCGTGATGTGTCCAAGCAAGACGTATTGTTGTTCATCGACAATATTTTCCGCTTTACCCAAGCTGGTTCTGAAGTATCCGCACTGCTTGGTCGTATGCCATCGGCTGTAGGTTATCAGCCCACTCTAGCAACCGACATGGGTGCTTTGCAAGAACGCATTACTTCAACCACTGAAGGTTCGATCACCTCTGTTCAAGCGGTGTATGTACCTGCGGATGACTTGACCGACCCTGCGCCTGCAACCACCTTTGCTCACTTAGATGCAACCACCGTATTATCTCGTGGCTTGGCTTCTAAGGGGATTTATCCTGCGGTTGACCCCCTCGATTCTTCCTCAACCATGCTTCAGCCTGGCGTAGTTAGCGATGAGCATTACCGTGTTGCTCGTGGCGTACAAGCAATTCTTCAGCGCTACAAAGAACTGCAAGACATCATTGCCATCTTGGGTCTAGATGAACTCTCTGAAGATGACAAGTTGGCTGTAGCCCGCGCCCGTAAGATTGAGCGTTTCTTGTCTCAACCCTTCTTCGTTGCTGAAGTATTTACTGGTTCTCCTGGTAAGTACGTCACCCTCGAAGAAAGCATCAAGGGATTTGACATGATTCTCAAGGGTGAACTTGACGATCTACCTGAGCAAGCTTTCTATCTCGTTGGCAACATCGAAGAAGCGATCGCTAAGGCTGAGAAGTTAAAGGCTGGTAATTAGGCATTTGGCTATTAGCGTTTAGCTATTAGCGTTTAGCTTTTGAAAGCTAACGGCTAATAGCTAACGGCTAATAGCTAACAGCTAATAGCTAAAAAAATAACCAAATATTTTAAAAAATGACCCTAACTGTAAAAGTAATTTCTCCAGATCAAACAATTCTGGATACTGTCGCAGAGGAAGTGATCTTGCCTAGTACTTCAGGGCAATTAGGTATATTAACCGATCACGCTCCTCTTATTTCTGCTTTAGAAACAGGTGTATTGCGTTTTCGTAAGGATAAGGCTTGGGCAGCGATCGCTTTAACAGGTGGTTTCGCTGAAGTCGAAGAAAATGAAGTAACTGTTTTAGTCCGTGGTGGCGAACTTGCTTCTAGTATTAATGCTGAGGAAGCGCGTAAGCAACTAGCAGAGGCTGAACAAGCTTTGGCTAATATTAAGGCGGAAGATAAGCAAGGAAAGATTCGCGCTGAACAAAATTTGCGGACTGCTCGCGCCAGAGTGCAAGCAACTACTCCTATTTAATTTCAGACCTTAGTATTAAGACAAAACAAAAGAGGTGACGCTTTATGTCACCTCTTTTGTTTTGTTTGGTATAGTACGAATGTTAATCTAGATGTCTAGTTTTGATGTTTGTGGATTGTAAAAGCTGCTATGACGGGATTTGTTGGATTACACATTCATACTGAATACAGCCTGCTTGATGGGGCAAGCCAAATTCCTGATCTAGTTAGCCGTGCGGTGGAATTAGGAATGCCTGCGATCGCCTTGACCGATCATGGCGTAATGTATGGGGCGATCGAACTCATCAAAACCTGCAAATCGAAGGGAATAAAGCCAATTATTGGCAATGAAATGTATGTTCTCAATGGTGATATTACTAAGCAATATAAAAAAGGAGATAAAGAAGGGAAAAAATATCACCAATGCGTCCTTGCCAAAGATACACAGGGCTATCGCAATCTCGTTAAATTAACTTCCATTTCTCATTTGCAAGGTTTTCAAGGGAAAGGAATCTTTGCGCGTCCCTGCATCAGTAAAGATTATCTTTTACAATATAAAGAAGGATTGATGCTTACTTCGGGATGTCTGGCAGGAGAAGTCCCACAGGCAATTTTAAAAGGTAAACCTACTCTAGCACGCGAAATAGCTGCTTGGTATAAAGAACATTTTGGCGACGATTATTATTTGGAAATTCAAGATCATGGCTATCCTGAAGATCGGATTGTGAATGTGGAGATTTTCAAGATTGCAAGGGAATTAGATATTCGCGTAATAGCCACCAATGATTCGCACTTTACCTCCTGTTCCGATGTGGAAGCTCACGATGCGTTGCTTTGCATTCAAACAGGAAAGCTGATTTCTGATGAGAAGCGTCTCCGTTATAGCGGTATGGAATATCTCAAATCCTATGATGAGATGAAGCAGCTATTTCGTGATCATTTGGAAGATGAGTTAATTGAAGAAGCACTTGCCAATACTCTCCATGCTGCCAATAAAGTCAAGTCCTACGACATCATGAGCGATCCCCGTGCCGCCGACTACCCCATTCCTGAAGGACATACGGCGGACACCTATTTTGAAGAAGTGACATGGAAAGGCTTACTGCAAAGATTTAATGTCAAAACCCATGCGGAGATTCCTCAAAATTATCAAGAGCGTCTGCGCTTTGAATTGGGAATTATCATGCAAATGGGGTTTGCAACTTACTTCCTTGTGGTGTGGGACTATATCAAATATGCCAGAGACAAACAAATCCCTGTAGGTCCCGGTCGCGGTAGTGCGGCAGGTTCGCTCGTTGCCTATTCGCTCGGAATTACGAATATTGACCCAATCCATCACGGACTTCTCTTTGAGAGATTTCTCAACCCTGAACGGAAGTCGATGCCTGATATTGATACGGATTTCTGTATCGATCACCGTGAAGAATTGATTGATTATGTAACGGAACGCTATGGACAGGAACGGGTCGCCCAGATTGTTACCTTTAACCGATTGACTTCTAAAGCTGTTCTGAAAGATGTGGGACGAGTGCTAGATGTCTCCTACAGTGAAGCCGATAAGATGGCGAAAATGATTCCTGTTTCGCGAGGGAAACCTGCAAAATTAAAGGTGATGATTTCCGAGGAGTCGCCAGCCCCAGAATTTCGCGATCGCTATAAGCAAGATGCCAAAGTCTTTGAATGGCTAGACATGGCGATGCGAATTGAAGGTGTGAACAAAAGTTCAGGAGTTCATGCGGCAGGGGTAGTGATTTCGCCATTTCCATTAGATGAGGTTGTGCCATTGCAGCGCAGTAATGAAGGACAGGTAGTCACGCAATACACAATGGAAGATTTAGAATCCCTCGGTCTATTAAAAATGGACTTTTTGGGATTGCGGAACTTAACCACGATTGAGCATACCAGTAAGCTAATTCGCGATAATCAAGATCCGCAATTTCATATCGATGCGATCGCCCCTGATATGTCCACTGAGGCAAATCAAAAAACCTATAAGCTTTTAGAAAAAGGCGATCTCGAAGGTGTCTTCCAATTAGAATCGTCAGGTATGAAGCAGATCGTTAAGGATCTCAAGCCTTCTAATATTGAAGATATTTCTTCGATTCTAGCGCTCTATCGTCCCGGACCTTTAGATGCAGGGCTAATTCCTAAGTTCATCAATCGTAAGCATGGACGAGAAGCGATCGAGTATCAGCACCACACTCTAGAACCCATACTGAATAATACTTACGGAGTTCTCTGTTATCAAGAGCAAATCATGAAGATGGCTCAGGAATTAGCAGGCTATTCCCTTGGGGCGGCGGACTTATTGCGGCGGGCGATGGGGAAAAAGAAACCTGAAGAAATGGAAAAGCAGCGTTCTATTTTCCTTGATGGTTGCGCGAAAAATGGAATTAGGAAAGAAATTTCTAACGATCTCTTCGATCAGATGGTTCTCTTTGCCGAGTATTGCCTCAGTTACGATACTTTAGTGCGAACTGTGGAATATGGCTTAATGCCCATCGGTAAAATTGTGGAGCATCAAATCGAATGTCAGGTTTACAGTGTCGATGAGAATGGCTTTGTCTATACGCAACCCATTGCTCAATGGCACGATCGCGGCAATCAAGAGGTCTTTGAATACGAGTTAGAAAATGGTGATCGCATCAGAGCTACTAAGGATCATAAGTTCATGACGACTGACGGTGAGATGTTGGCGATCGATGAGATATTTGAACGTGGGTTAGATTTGGCTGTGGCGAATTAATTATCCAAATACTTCATACTGCATTCTGCAAACCCTACTTTTTGATTAATTCAATACCTACTTTACTACCGATTTCCATGACGTTATTGGCAAAGTCGGTCATACCTGCGATCGCGTTAAAGGTGACAGTAGCGGCGGTTAAAAGAGCAAGTAATCTTTTTCTCAGTTTGGGAATGTTGCGTTCCGCTTCGGGCTTTTGAATTTCAACTTCGACATCTTCGACATCAATGATTAATTCTTCGCGAACTTCTGGGGGAAATTGATCGGCGGTTTGCCGCAGTTTGTTGATTAGTTCTAGGATTTCGGCTGTGCTTGTGCCGCTTGTTTGGTTGAAATGTGAGGCTTGCTGACGAGCGCTGTCTTTGACTTCATTAGCAAAGTTGGCGATGTTTGCGCCTTGGAGATTGTTATTATATTGGTTTCCAATTTTGTCGCCAAGGATTTTATCACCTGCGATGTTATCCCCTGAGCCGTATTGATGAATGTTGTTTGATATGGAGTTTGGCATAGGTTTGTAATGGAGTTTGAGGAGTTGATCTGCGGGTAAAGCTTGGGTGGCATAGGTTTGACCGTCATCATCGCTAAATTCGACTTCGTAAACTTCAGGGGCAAGGATTTCGACGATGGTTCCGACTTGTCCTGCTAGTAAGCGATATTGAGGAAGGTCATTTTTGAGGGCTACGATATCAAATAGATTAAGTTTGGTTAGGGTGAGCATTGGCTTTACCTCAAAATATAACAACTAACGAGACGGGGGAAATTTTCATCGGGGCGGATGATCCAAGTGGTGCGGACGTTGGCGGTGTTTTGGTTGCGATTGATGGGGAAATCAACGATATAGCGCTGACCATATTCATCTAGCAGACTAGGGATTGCTTCATAGTTTTGAATTGCTTTTAGGATAAGGGTTTGCAGGATTTCGACATCGTTTTCATTTCTACCTAAATCTAGGATAGCGGCAAATAATCTGGCTTTGTGTTTTCCGCGATCGTGTTGGGTGTTGAGGCTGTAGTTCCAGAGTTTGTTGCGATCGATAAATGCTAAATCAAGATTAGGTAGCTTCATCCTATTTTATTCGCTCATCTAGGGAAATAGGTGGAAGGGGGGAAAAGAAGACGACGCAGGAAGTCAAAATCAATCCACTGTAGATTGTAAGCCCACTCAAACATGGCTACATAGAGATACAAATATTTTTTGTGAATACCGCGAAAGGGA
>JANRII010000021.1:0-35804 GCA_033765135.1 Pseudanabaenaceae cyanobacterium bins.39 | reverse complement strand
TTGGCGATGCGGAACATTTCTAAAAAATGGACTATGCCTATTCGCGATTGGAAACCTGCTCTTAATCGCTTTGCCATCCTCTTCGAGGATCGCCTCCATTTCTAGCTTCTACACTTTACACATTTTATTTGACAGTCTCCTTAAAATTGCATCCGTAAAATCTGCACCTCTCAGATCCGCGCCACTAAATTCTGTTCCTGAGAGATCTTGCCCTTTAAATGACTTACCCCGCAAATTTTGACCAGCATAGTTTTTCGCCGTAGAGGTCATAGCCTTAAAGCTCCCAGAAATTTAGGGTAATTTTACGATACCTCTCCAAAATTGTCTGTTAAATTTACAACCTGTATCTCACTAAATAAATGACCTATACTTAGTTTTGTTAAATGCACTTATCTAAAAAGTACCTGCTAATGCGCTGTCCGCAGCGATCGCAAATATGGGGATGCTCAGCAGACTCACCGATATGGGTGGAGTATTTCTAGAAAACCGTTGATCACTTTGAGATCATCTGCTATTTCTATAAATTAACCAGCCATTCACACAATAAAGCAAGCTGCTCATCATTAGTCAAATTGGCACAATTTGCAAGATCTCCACTCTGATACTGGTTAAATATTTCTACTGCCATAGCCGATTCAATAGCGGCTCCAACAAATATTAACGGTAACTGATTATTAAAAGCAACACGTACTCGACCTAATGCGGTGTTTGCAGTTTTCCAATGTTCATCTGCTCCAGCAGGATCAATTCCTCCCTTTAATTCACCAATTGCCAAATAGTTTTTGGAATCATCTAAAATAGCTTTGAGATTTTTCCCCTTTGTTACTTCTATGGATTTATTCAGTAAAACAATATCAATATTTTTACTTACTTGAGGAACATTAACATTGTAAATCAGTAGTCTTTGCTCACCATTAACCGTCTGCCACTTGATGGCTTTGATTGATTCTGCTATGTCTAGCGTGTATTCTGTCGAATTAATAAAGCCGCTATTGGTGGCGAAATAGAAGTCAATCTGGCATATTTGCAGTTGAGATATTACAAAGCGATTTAACTTCTCATTGGCAATAGAACCAACAATATTCCGCATTTTACCTCCAAGTGCATCACCTGAAGTTAGCAGATATCGATAAATAACTTCATCAATGTATTCTTGACCGCAAGGGATTAGAACTTTGTCGATAAAGTCTATCAATAACCTTTCTTTATCAGAATTAGATAAATGAGCTTTAGCTTTAACGGATATACCCGCAGATTCCAACAAACTTTCTCTAATTTTAATAATCTTGAGAATATCGTGAGGTTGATTTGTATGAGCTTGCAAAGTTGCTTTTAGAGCCTTTGCTTTATCAATAAAAGGAATAGCTTCTTTATTTCTGCGTAAGGCATACTCAAGAAATCCACTTCTCCTCGCTTCAGGTGTCGTAATCAAACTAGCAGCAGATAATACGTTCACATTATTCATTTATTCATCCTGAAAGAATTGCTCCATAATTGACTTAGCAATAGCCTCGGCAAGAAGAGGCGGCACTGCATTTCCAACCTGCCCAAATTGGGTCATCGTGACAACTCGTTTACTACTATAAGAATCCAATCTTGTTCCTAAAAATTCCCAATCTATTGGAAATGTCTGTAAACAGGCTAACTCTCTCACTGTGAGCATCCTATCCTCAAATGGATGAATAAAGTCTCTATAGCCACTTCTTGTTACGGCAGGCGATGGCTTATCAGGATCAAGTCTTCTATAGGTAGAACCAAAAGATTTTGTAAAGTCACTCAGTTTAGTTCCAATTTTTACTGCTTGGATTTTTGCAATAGTTGAAGGGGCATGAGCCGTTTTTTGATGGTTTTTAATATCCATGATTGATAATTCTTTCTTTAATTGTTCCTGAAACACGAAGAGCAGTTTCTGAAGGTTCGGCTGCTGCTGGTAAGTTCCCGATTGCGTCCCAAACAGTTTTCCAATTATTCTCAGCCGTTTTGAATAAATCCATTTGTAATTCTGATGGAGATGTATGGGTTGGCATTGGAAATTTAAATTTCTTGCCTATGCGATTTCCAACAATAATAACTCTCTCCCTGAATTGGGGAACACCATAGTCAACAGCATTTAAAACTTGACAAGACAATTCATATTTATAAACTTTGTCATTATAAACGATTTCCTGTGAAGCCTCTTTCAATATAGCATTTAGTGCTTTACCTTCTGACCAATTCACCAGTCCCTTTACATTTTCCATGACAAAAGCTAATGGTAATGCTTCTCGAACCACTCTAATGTATTCCAATACTAACTTTCCTCTAGGGTCGTTCATTCCCATTCGCTTACCAGCTAGGCTAAAACTTTGACAAGGTGGACCACCTATTACCAAAGCAGGTTCTAAAGGTTTCATATCTCCTGCTTTGAGGATTTCTAGAGTTGATAACTTTGTAATGTCTCCTTCTATGACATTAACATTAGGCATATTTCGCCTCAATGTTTCACAACATGACGGGTCTTGTTCCACAGCAACAGCAGTTTCAAAACCAGCTTTGTGAAAGCCAATATCCATTCCACCAGCACCAGAAAAAAGACTGATAATTTTTTTTGTCATTGATGTTCTTTAGAGATTCGGAAATATCGGAAATTGGAAATATCGGAAATATGAGTGTGTATAGATATATAGGCGATCGCCCATTTATTATTTTTATTATCAAAATAAGCGATCACCAACTAATCACAATTTACTAAAAAGTGCCAATCAATGCTCCCACACAGCGATCGCAGATGTGGGGATGCTCGGTCGACTTACCGATATGGGTGGAGTAGTTCCAGCAACGGGGGCATTTCTCACCATCAGCTTTTACTACGGCAATCTTGAGGTTATTCGCTTCACCCGTGAAATCAGTATTAGGCAAATCTTCGACAATCCCAGCTTGGGAGACGATAAAGAGATAACGCAATTCTGCACCAAGGGAAGCTAAATAATCCTTTTGGGTGGAGTCGGATACAGATAATAAGACTTTTGCTTCTAAGGGTGCGCCGATCAGTTTGCCAGTTCTAGCAGATTCTAAGACTTTATTAACCTCAGATCGCACTTCGCGGAGATATTCCCACTTGGTGGCAAGTTCGGGCTTGTGCCATTCAGTATGCACAATAAACCAACCCGATTGAAATACGGACTTAGTGGGAGCAGGATAGGGTAAATATTGCCAGATATCCTCGGCAGTGTGGCAAAGAACAGGCGCGATCGCCTTGGCAATAGCCTCTAAACAATACATGAGGACAGTTTGGCAACTGCGGCGACGAGGGGCATCGGGCGCACTGATATAGAGGCGATCCTTGGCAATATCTAAATAGAAGTTCGATAAATCAACGGTGCAGAAATTTTGGATGGTTTGGAAGAAGCGCGAGAACTGGAATTTCTCGTATGCCTCGGTGATGTCCTTGGTGACTTCGGTGAGACGATGCAGGATATAGCGATCGCTTTCGGTCAGATCGGCATAGGGAACAAGATGTTCTGCAGGCTTGAAGTCAAAGAGATTACTGAGCA
The DNA here is from genome assembly GCA_033765135.1 of Pseudanabaenaceae cyanobacterium bins.39. Classification (GTDB taxonomy): domain Bacteria; phylum Cyanobacteriota; class Cyanobacteriia; order Pseudanabaenales; family Pseudanabaenaceae; genus Pseudanabaena. The sequence continues at coordinate 32,271 of JANRII010000021.1, read as the reverse complement.
AAAATCTAGCGGTATTGCGAATCTTGCGCGATACATCGGACATCTGTGCCAAGATGGTTTTGCCGATGGGAACATCACCGTTGTAATCGACACTTGCCGCCCAGAGACGGATCACATCAGCACCATAGGGAGGTTCTTTCTTCTGGTCTTTGCCCCCATTGATCACCACCATCGGATCAACGATGTTACCGAGGGATTTACTCATCTTCTGTCCCTTCTCATCAAGGACAAATCCATGAGTTAATACGGTCTTGTAAGGTGCATAGCCATTGGTTGCCACACTCGTCAGGAGCGAAGATTGGAACCAGCCACGATGTTGATCGGAACCTTCCAGATACATATCCGCAGGATAGTTCATCGCATAGGGAACGGTGCGCGAATTATGACTTTCGCCACCAAGTACACCTGCCCATGAGGAACCAGAGTCAAACCAGACATCCATCGTGTCTGTGCCTTTGCGATAATTGCGACCATTATTTTGGTAGGCTTCAGGAAGTAATTCTTCAACTTCCCTTTCCCACCAAACATCGGAACCATGCTCACGAATGAGTTCTTGAATGTGCGTAACGGTTTCTTCCGTGAGCAAAGGCTCGTTTGTTTCTTCGTCATAGAATACGGGAATCGGTACGCCCCAAGTGCGCTGACGGGAAATACACCAGTCCGATCGCTCTTGCACCATTGAGGTAATCCGATTCTCACCGATCGCAGGAATCCAGTTGACTTCTTTGATCGATTTCAATGCTTCTTCGCGGAAACCATCAACGGAGGCAAACCATTGCTCGGTGGCGCGAACAATCACAGGCTTTTTAGTGCGCCAGTCATAGGGATATTTATGGTTATAGGCTTCCTCCTTGATCAAGGTTCCATTAGCGGTCAAGATTTCCACAACCTTAGCATTCCCTTCCTTCAGAACGCTCAAACCTGCCAATTCTTCACCCGCATCTTCATTGAAAATACCGCGATCGTCCACGAGGTCAATCATGCCCAAATGATATTTTTTGCCCACGATAAAGTCATCTTGACCATGATTAGGAGCCGTATGCACTAAGCCTGTGCCTGATTCGGCAGTGACATGATCGCCTAAGACAATCGGACTGGGGCGATCGCAAATCGGATGTTTTGCAACGGTTCCTTCAAGAACATCACCCTTGAAAGTATATTTCACTTCCAAAGACTGTTCAAAGGTAGCGGCTAACTTCTCAACGAGTTCTGTGGCGACAATGTAGTTCTTATCGCCTGCCGCGACAATGCTGTAATCAAGATGGGGATTGGCACTAATACCCAAGTTGGCGGGAATCGTCCAAGGTGTCGTTGTCCAGATTACGGCATGGAGATTGGTGAGATCCGCGATCGCTTGCAATTTCTCGCTAGATTTGGTGACAGGAAAAGCAACATAGATACTGCGTGAAATATGGTTTTCAGGATATTCCAATTCTGCTTCTGCAAGAGCTGTATGGGAACTGGGCGACCAATAAACAGGTTTCAAACCGCGATAGATATAGCCTTTGAGCGCCATCTTTCCGAATACACCGATTTGAGCAGATTCGTATTCAGGTTTGAGCGTGTAGTAGGCATTCTCATAGTCACCCCAAACACCCCAACGCTTGAAACCTGTTGCCTGCTCATTAATCGTTTGCAATGCAAATTCCTTGGCTTTTTGACGCAATTGCAATGGTGTTAAGGTAGCACGTTCTTCAGCTTTGATATTTTGTAGAACTTTAAGTTCGATCGGTAAGCCATGACAGTCCCAACCCAACACATAGCGCACCCGATAGCCGCGCAATAATTTATAGCGATTAATAATATCTTTTAAAATTTTGTTTAAGGCATGACCCATGTGTAATGTACCGTTGGCGTAGGGAGGGCCATCGTGGAGGGTAAACACATCGCCTTTGTTATTGTGAGTTAGGTTTTCATAAATGCCCTGTTCTTGCCAAAATTTTTGAATCTCTGGTTCCCGAATAATCGCATTTGCCCGCATCGAAAAGTCGGTCTGGGGCAAGTTTACAGTGTCCTTATATTCGTTTGCTTCGGCAGGACTCTCAAGATTCTTCGTTTTGGCTTTAGGCGCAGAGGTCATGATTCTAAACTTAGTCAAAATTTAATGGTTATCCCCATATTATGACGCAATATTAAGCAAACAGTGTTAGAAAATTGGTATTAAATAGCAATGCGATCGTCAAACACAAAGCATTCCCCTTGCCATAGACTTTCATCGGCAGGAACTTCTGCTAAATATTTAAGTATGCCTCCCTTGAGGTGATAAACCTGCTCAAATCCGAGAGACAGCATATAGGCTGAGGCTTTTTCGCAGCGAATTCCCCCAGTGCAGAACATCGCAATTTTTTGATGCTGGCGATCGCGCAGGGCTGTCTGCACATAATTGGGGAACTCATGAAAAAACTCCAGATGAGGATTGATCGCCCCAGCAAAAGTACCAAACTCAACTTCGTAAATATTGCGGGTATCGATTACCAGCACATCAGGATCGCTGATAAGTTGGTTCCATTCCTTGGGTTCCACATAAATCCCCACCTCTTTACTAGGATCAATATGCTCGATGCCAAATTTTACTAATTCGGGACGAATTCTGACCTTGAGGGTTTGGTAAGGCATAACCTGACAATAACTCTCTTTGTGTTCAAGATTCTGCAAGCGTGGATCGGCGCGTAGGTAACTTAAAAGTGCATCGATACCATCGCGATCGCCTGCCACTGTGGAATTAATACCTTCCTCCGCGAGTAAAATTACTCCCTTAAGTCCGTAGCGATCGCCAAGTTCTGCAACTAAAGGCTGCATTTCCCGATAATTGTCTAACTTCGTAAAGTGATAAAAAGTTGCAACCACACAGGGATCAGGGTTATGACCAGATGCATTAGCTTCTGTTGTGAGGGCTGTATGAATAGCAGATTGAGGAAGTTGCTTCTCCATTACAAAATTAGTTAACTGTTCGCCACGACAGGATACCTGTTGTTCTCGTACCAACCTAAACCCACGACTCTTAAAAAATGCCTTCGCAGTAATGCTAACTTCCACAAACAGCAACTCAAGATTTAGAGATATCGCCTTTGCTTCTAACGCACGATAGAGCCTTGTGCCAACCCCACAGCGTTGGTAGTCCTTGTGACAAAAGAAGCAATCAATATGACCGTTTGCCTCTAGTTGAGCGAATCCGACAATTTCCCCTGACTGCTCGGCAACATAGGTAAATTTGTGAGAACATTCTGCTTGCCAATCTTGGAAGTTGAGATCATCGGGAGCCCATGCTTTCACCTGTGCCAAGGAATAGTCCGCAATATTGACATTACGGATGGTGTCATGGAATAGCTGGGCGATGCGATCGCTATCCTCTGGTTGAAATAATCGAATTAGCATGATGACCTATGGAGCAGAGCAAATTTGGAGATTTGCATTTGGGTTTCCATTGTGCCGTAGACGCAATAGAAATCGCAATAGTGACACCAAATTAAAAAACCTTACTGGGTTTGGTTTTTAATTCAAAAAAGTGTCGTCACACTTTTTTAAATTGTTATGAGAGCGTGTTTGAGAAGTTTTGATCCCCCTAAATCCCCCTTAAAAAGGGGGACTTTTTTAATCTTTTCCCCCCTTTCATTAAGGGGGGTAGGGGGGATCATCCAGTATTTTTAGCCCATGCTTACACTTCTCAAACAGGCTCTGATCTAGGAACATTCTGTTCGGTTCTTTTTATCTAGATATGAGCCGCTTTTTTGTAAGCCTCATCTAAGACTTCGCTGAGGGTAGGATGGGCATGGACAATGGTTGCTAACTTCTGCACCGTTTGCCGATCGCGAATGGCTGCCGCCGCCTCATGGATCAGGTCTGAAGCATGGATACCAATAATATGCACACCCAGAAGTTCACCTGTATCTTCCCGATAAATGACCTTAGCCAATCCTTCGGTTTCTCCCTCAGCGATCGCCTTAGAATTGCCCTTAAAGTATGACTTCGCATTGGCTACCTTAAATCCTTCGGCAGCACCCTTTTCCTTTGCCTGTGGCTCAGTTAAGCCCACAAAACTGACTTCAGGATGGGTAAAGGCAGCAGCAGGAATGCTTTGATAGTCAACGGTTGCCGAGCGATCGCAAATATTTTCTACTGCCACAATCCCCTGAGCCGAAGCCGCATGAGCTAACATCATTTTGCCAGTAGCATCACCGATCGCCCACAGGTGCGGTACAGAAGTCGCCATCCTGTCATCAACATCAATAAAGCCCCGTTGATTAGGTGCAATGCCCACCGTATCCAAGCCCAAATCCTTCGTCAAAGGAATCCGTCCCGTTGCCACCAAGCAAGCATCCACTTCCAATACCTCCACAACCTTCTTAGTTTTGGCATCGGTAAGTTCTATTTTGACAGGGGAACCCGCAGAAATTTTTGTGGCAAATACTCCCGTTCTCGTTTCAATATCACGGGGCTTCAACAAGACTCTTTCCGCAATCTTGGCAATGTCTGGATCAAAGCCTGGCATCAGCACATCCAAAGCCTCAATCATAGTCACTTCAGAGCCAAGAGCAGTGTAGACATCGGCAAATTCTAAGCCAATATAGCCACTGCCAATGATCGCCACCCACTGCGGCAAGGATTCGAGACGTACTGCCTGATCGCTAGTAAAAACGGTCTTGCCATCTAGCTCAATTCCACGGGGAACAAATGGCTCAGAACCTGGTGCAAGAATGATATCTTTGGCGCTATAGGTTTTGTTGCCAACACTTACCTTTTGTTGTCCTGCTAATCGTCCACGCCCTTCTAAAATATCTACACCTAACCGTTTGAGGCTATTGGTCAAATCTCCACGCAATTTTAAAACTAAGTTATCGGCATGACTAGCGATCGCACTGCGGTCAAAATTCACTTCGCCCACATCTATACCAAGAGCCTTAAGGTGATGCTTTGCCCGCATTTCACGCACACGTCCAGAAGCAGCCAGCAGAGCTTTAGAAGGGATGCAACCACGATTAACACAGGTTCCCCCCATGACGTTATCTTCAACGATCGCTGTTTTTAAGCCACAGGCGACGGCATGAAGTGCTGCACCATGTCCGCCGACACCAGCACCAATGATAATCAAATCGTAATCAAATTTGTCCGACACCAATTTTTCTCCAATAGAATCGATCTACTATTTTTACACCTATAATTGCCATAATTGCGGGTTTAATACATGAAAATCTCTAGACAACTTCTACAACTGGCGACATGGATGGCTGGAGAGTTTAGCAATCGTGAGCAATCCCTTGAGCAACCCAATTGGTTTGTCAATTTGGTTTGGTGGCAGCGCCCAATCGCCTTTGAAGTATTGGGTAGTATTGCTTTATTTGCCGAACAAGCCAATGCGCTGATCCTAGATCGCCCCTATCGTCAGCGTATCTTACAGTTTCAGGACAGTCAGGAAAGTGATGGTAAAATACGCGTGCAATATTGGGGTTTCCAAGAGCCTGCGGTATGGTCAGGGGCAGGGCGCGATCGCGATCGGCTCATGCAGATTACCATCAATGATATTGAACCTCTAACAGGTTGCCTATTGGATGTTTCTCTGGTTGGCGATCGTTACAAAGCAACAATGCCTAAAGATGCTAAATGTTGCTTTCAATATTTAAATGAAACCCGTCAAGTTGTTTTGGGATTTGAAGTGACAGAGCAGGAGTTTTGGAGTGGCGATCGAGGTGTTGATCCTGACACAGGGGCAGGAATTTGGGGCGCTATGATGGACTTTTATAAATTTCACCGAGTCAAAGACTACAGTCACGAAATCACCGACCATTCATAATACAAGTGGCTACAGCTATAATTCAGCAAATCCAACCCTCATCACCCCAAAAATATGCCTAAAAAAACCAAAAAGACTTCCCCAGCTAATTCTCAATCGGTCGACCAAGATCAAGCCACCAATCTGGGGCTTTCTGATCTGCGATTAAGACTTAATTTTTTAGAAAAAGAGAATAGTAAATTAATCAAGCAGATTGAAACTAATCGCACAAAAATAAAAAATCTGCAAAATAGTATTCAGGAGGTGGGCATTCAAATTGCGGAGAGAAGCGCACCTCTGCGTCAAAAACTGATGGAGCTAGATAACAATATTCATGGCCTTTTTCAAGAAATTTTAACAACTCGCAAACTAGGCAAGAAGTCTCAGCAAGATATTAAAAATGTCTATGCCAAACTCCAGTTTCAGGGCTTAATTAGTCCTAAGAATCTATTTGATCACATCAATAATCATGATGATGCGACCGAAGATGAGGATTGGGAAGCTCAATCAAGGCGTAGCTATCAAGGTTTCCATCAAGAAGATGAGCAGGAATTTACCCATGATATTTCCAAACCCGATCGCGAAGAACTCAAGAAAATTCGCCAAACCTTCCTGCGCCTAGCTGACTACTTTCATCCCGATAAGGTACTTGAAGAATCGGAAAAGGAATATCGTACCGAGATTATGAAAGAAATTAATCTTGCCTATCAAAATGCTGATTTGGCGAGGCTCTTAGCGATCGAACAAAAATATCAACTCGGTCAAGCCGTAGATTGTGACAACTACGATGATTTGGCTCAACAATGCGCCAGAGTGGAAGCGGAACATCAATTTTTGCAGGCACAACTAAAAGAGATTAAACAGGAATTGAAGCAAGCCAGAAAAACAGATCAAGGAGAGATTGTCGCAACATTTAAGAAGATTGAAAAATATGGTGGCGATCCAATTGGAGAGGCTCTTAGTGAAATTGAAGAACATATTGAGATCGTGGAGCAGATCTATCAATTTGTGAGTGCATTTCGCGATCGCCGTATGACCATCAAAGAATTTCTCAAGGGGCCAAGTATTCCCTCCCATGAGCATGAAATGACGGAAGAGGAGTTAATATTGGAATTTTTGTCACAGTTTACTTAAGCTGTATTTCGAGCAGTCTTTACCTGCATCAGACATATTTGGCATATTTTTTGGCGTAGTTTTTCAATATTTACTATTGATGTGCTATTGATTTGCTATGATTCATCTGTATAGACTGGGTTTAAGACCAACATAGCTATGACCACTCCTACTGACAATTTAGCCAGAAACCTGACAGATGCCTATGATATTTGCGAAGTAGCACCGCTTCAAGGCAAGGATCTAGAGCGATTTTACATTCCTTTATTAGAGGCGCGTAATAGTGAAGCGATTATTCAGGTTGGGCAGATTCTAGAGCAGCAAAATCCTGAAACTTTTTGCACAATTTTATTTACAGGGCATCGGGGTTGTGGCAAAAGTACCGAGTTACGGCGCATTGAACAAAAGTGGAAGGAAAAGTATTTAACCATTTTCTTGGATGTGCAAGAGGAGACAGATATTAATGACTTGGAATATATCGATATCTATTTAATGGTAATTCGACAGGTCGAAGATACATTGCGGAAAATAAAAATCAACTTTGATAAGCAGCTACTCAAAAGTGTAGAGGATTGGTTTAAGGAAGTAACCAAGGAATCAGAGGAATCAGTGGCTTTGTCTTTAGATACTGAAGCATCGGCTAGTCTAGTTGCCGCGCCCTTTTTTGCCAAGCTATTGTTTAAACTCAAGGGTGTGATCAAAAATTCTTCATCTCAGAAAACGATCATTCGCGAGACTTTGAAGAAGGAAGTAACGCGAATGAAGGGAGACATTAATCTGCTTTTTGGGGATGGTTTAAAAAAGCTCAGGGCAAAATTTCCCCATTACAAAGGCTTTTTAGTAATTGTGGATAATTTGGATCGCTGTCCGCCAGAGGTTTCTAATAGGTTGTTTTTTGATTATGCAGAACAGCTTAAGGAGTTGCACTGCTCAATGATTTACACTGTGCCGATTTCGGTGCTTTATTCATCAAAGGGTTTGAGCAATTCCTTTGACGATCCTCATATTGTGCCGATGGTGAATATCTATCAATTGGATCGTGATGTATTTCCCTTGCCATATCGACAGGATGCTTTAGATGCGGTGGCAAAAGTTATTGAGAAGCGCATGGATGTGAATTTACTTTTTCATTCGCGCAATGAGTTGATGGAGTTGGTAAAGGCAAGTGGTGGTCATGTTCGCCAATTGATGCAGTTGACGCAAAGGGCTTGCTTGACAGCAAGTGGACGCAATCATACCCAAATATTAGCGGAGGATGTGGAATATGCGATTAAGCAACTTCAGTTTAGTTTTGAACGGACGATGAATAAGAAATACTTTACAGAGTTAGCTTATATTGCTCTCAATAAAGACTTCTCAGATGAAGAAGATATTAGAGTTCCTATGCTTTATGGTGCATCGGTTTTAGAATATAACGGTATGGAGATCTGGAAGTATCCCAATCCTTTGTTATTGCGTAGTAATGCCTTTAAGAGAGCGATCGATGCTATCCAGACTCCCTGACCCATCGGAAATAGCCACGTTGTTAGAGCACAATCAGGAAGTGTTTCAGTTTTTGCTGGCTTTTGTGCAGATGTCGCGGAGCTTGAAGATCGGTTTTATTGAGGTCAACTTTCCACCTGATATTGATCAGGTAATTACGGCGTTGCGGGAGCATCCTAAATGTGCATCGATTCAATTTGCTGTGCTGCGATTTGACGATCCAGATATGCATTTTCTATTAGAAGCGATTAAGGAGGAGTTATTAAAAATCTCGATTGAACCTAACAAGAAATTAGTATTGATCTTGCAAGGTTTGGAAAAGGCGATCGCTTACAGTGGCGATAATCCTCCCATTTTAACCAATCTCAATTATGCCCGTGATGCGTTCCCCATTGCGGTTCCCCATCCGCTTCTGTTTGCTCTGCCCGACTATGCTGTAACCCGATTTGCTCAGTTTGCTCCCGACTTTTGGGCATGGACTTCATCAACCTTCAGATTTCAAACCCTTCCCGAAACCCGCGATCGCTTAACTGCTGAAGTCTCTAACTTTTCTCATAATCCTAATCGCTATTTTGAAAAAAACGAACAAGGGGAACGGATTGATTTATTAGAGAGATTACTGCAAGAATATCCTGAAGATACGGAAGCAAGTAGCCGCACAAGATTAGAGTTACTCAATCAATTAGGTAAGGCTCATCAATCAATTCGTGAGTTTGATAAAGCAAAGTTCTATTTCCAACAGGCGATTAATCTTAGTAGTGATCTTGATGACAAACGTAGTGAAGCTGAGTCTTTATTTAATTTAGGCGATGTTTATTTTGATTTGAGAGAGTTTAAGCAAGCTCATTTATTATTTGAAAAATCCTTAAATCTAAAAACTCAGATAGGAGATCGCCGAAATTCTGCGGTTAACTATCATATGTTAGGAATGGTCGCCGAAGCATTGCGAGAATATGGAGAAGCGCGGCAAAACTATCAACAGGCTCTCGCGATCTTTATCGAATTTGGCGATCACTACTCCCAAGCCAGCACATACCACCAGTTGGGAAGAGTCGCCCAAGAATTGCGAGAATATGAAGAAGCGCGGCAAAACTATCAACAGGCTCTCGCGATCAAAATCGAATTTGGCGATCGCTACTCCCAAGCCAGCACATACCACCAGTTAGGATGGGTTGCCCAAGAATTGCGAGAATATGGAGAAGCGCGGCAAAACTATCAACAGGCTCTCGCGATCAAGATCGAATTTGGCGATCGCTACTCCCAAGCTAGCACATACGGACAATTAGGACTATTAGCAGAAGCAGAAAACAACTTCACAGAAGCAGGTCAAAATCTATTACAAGCCTTAGAAATCTTTGCTCAATTCCAAGATCAGCATAGTGTGGTAATTGCTTTAAGAAATCTCTCTCGCATCTATCAAGCCACCCAAGACCAGAGCCTATTAGAAGCAATGGCAAAAGTTTTAGGCGTAACCGTTGACGAAGTTCGACAAAAATTAGAATTAACTTAAAACTGATGTTACGTGGAAGAAATTCCTGCGATGTTGAAAGATCGGGTCTGGCACGGAGGCACAGCCCCTACCCCAAATTTAAATGATTTAGGTAGGGGCAATCCCCCCGTGGTTGCCCTGCTGTGCTAGCAGCTTATCAAGGCAAAATTAAAAAGGAAAAAGGAAAAAATGGATGATGATATTTATCGCGATTTAGCTGAAGTATAATAAATTCAAGTGTTTAGCTGCCCAAAGACATGACACAAAAAACCTTTCCAGAATCTAAAATTAACCTCGTCAAGCGAGCGATCCCAACACAGTACTAAGCCCAAAATAGATCAACAAACCTTGTAAAACCGAGTAAACAATTATGGCGTGGAAAGAGCGAATTACAACAGATCCATCTATCTGTCATGGCAAAGCCTGCATCAAAGGAACGAGAATCATGGTGTCAGTCATTCTCGACAACCTTGCCGCTAGAGTAAGCCAAGCAGAAATCTTGCAAAGTTACCCTACCTTGACCTCAGAGGATATTTTTGCCGCCATCAGCTATGCTGCCGAACTAGCCCGTGAGCAGATCGTTTTACTTCCGTTACCAGCAAGCGCATGAAATTTAAGATTGACGAAAATCTGCTCATAGAATTGGCTGATTTGTTGCAAACCGAAGGCTATGACGCATCGACCATCTATTCTGAATCTTTAAAAGGAGAAAAAGATCCAACTGTCATCGCTGTATGTCAACAAGAACAACGAGTTCTAATTACCCTAGACCTAGACTTTGCCGATATTCACCGATATCCTCCTCAAGACTATGTAGGAATTATCGTCCTAAGAGTTTACAGGCAAGACAAACCATATTTGATGTCATTCTTTCAGAAATTAATCCCAGCGATCGCCAAACATCCACTAAAAGGACATTATGGCAGTAAATTCTTGCAACTTGTTTTATATGGTTCACAGGCTTGCAATCAAGCCACAACCGATTCAGACATTGATGTTGCAGTCATCCTCACATCTCCCATCTCTCCACCTACCGAGATTTTCCACATGGGCGCAATCAAATCCAAACTCAGCCTTCAATACGACGAACTCCTATCTGTAATTCCCATCTCAGAAGAAGACTTTAAAAACAAATCTACCCCACTCTTAAACAACATCCGTAGAGAAGGAATTGCTCTATGAGTCAAACTTAAAAAGGGAGATTTTTTTAATCTTTTCTCCCCTTTCATAAGGGGGGGAAGAGGGAATCATCCACTATTTTTAGTCTATGCCCACACTTCTCAAACATGCTTTAAATCTTAGTTTTTTTGAAATCGCAGTGACAGCAAGAAAATAGCCATAGAGATAATGTAAAGAACTAGCGCAAAGGGAAAGACAGCCTCAACCATATGCCAATGCGGAGGATCGTTGGACAACGTGCGAAGGTTAGCTGGATCTAGCAAAGATTGTATTAGTGAATAACAACTCTTGCCCTGACTCCATCCATAACAACTAGCAGGACTAGATAAAATTTTGGCGATTTGAAAAATGAGTATTAACGGAATAAAGATGCGATAATATCTGACTCTAGCATGGCGTTTGGTAAATGCTGCCACAACTAGACACAGGATGGAGATGCCATAAAAAGGCAATAATGAAAAAAAGGCAATGATCCAAGCCAAGGAAGAAAAAGATGTTGTTAGATAAATAATCAAGCTTACAACTGCATAAAAACATACAGCTACACAAAAAAGGCTAAACGATATTTCCTGAGACATAGTGAATGTGCCGCTTATCTTAATTGCTTCCCATTTTTGGACAGAAGATCGCTATAGTTGAAATAGTAAGCCAAACTTAATGTTTAAGTTTAAAATTTCCAAGTTACAAAGTTGAAAATATGACCTTCGTTAATAAAATCTCTGATATCTCCAACTCAGAAGCTAGTAGTCAATTTGATGTTGAGTCAAGACTAAATGATCCTAGTTATCAATTGGCGATCGCGTCCGCCATTGCCGCAGACGATCGCAAAGCGGAAGATATCGTCCTATTAGCGATCGGTGATGTTGCAACCCTAACTGAATATTTTGTAATTGCTTCGGGTCTATCAAAGACACAGGTACGCGCGATCGCCAACTCCATTGAAGAAGCTCTTGTCGAAAAATTTGGACGCAAACCACTCCATATTGCAGGTGAACAAGACGGCTCATGGATTTTGTTAGACTATGGCGATATTATTGTCCATGCCATGATGCAAAAAGAACGAGATTACTACGGTTTAGAGGCTTTTTGGGGACATGCCCCCAAGTTAGAGTTTGTACCGCAACCATCTGAACAAACCAACAGCTAATCTAATGTGAGTTGGGGATAGTCCAAACCCCTTAAAGCCTGTTTAGTTTTTTAATTAAGAAATGGCGTAGCCATTTCTTAATTTGTTATGAGAAGTGTGGGTATTCGCTAAACATACTGATGGGAGCATCTCACTTTGGCGCAGTCTAAATCTTACTAAGCCTATAACAAGGGGCTTAAGCCCCTTGTCTTTATCAAATGTTCCAAAGTGAGATACTCTCCATACTGATTGATCTCCAGACTGTATCTCGCTAGGCTAGAATTTGCTATATTTACCAAGATTGCGAAAATTTTTATTTGACTTTAGCAAGAGATGACCAGCAATCAATTTCCTGAGACAGATTTTACAATCCTAGATTATCTTGATCAAAATACATATTTGGTAGATCTTGCTAATACTAACTATGCTAATCGTGTAAAAGGCGATCGCGCAGTTCTCAAACGATTTTTATTTGCAAATGATGCCGATTGGTACGGCATAGAGGCGGTTCAGCAAGAGATTGCACGCCTCAAACAACTGACGCATCCAAGGATTCCTGCTTACATAGATGCGATCGCCACTGAAAATGGATTTTGTGTGTTGCGCGAGTATGTGGAGGGTCAGCCAATATCTTGGGAGCTAAATCTATCAGCAGATCAAATCTATCAAATCGCGATCGATCTACTAAACATTATTACTTACTTACAGCAATTAGAAACACCTATATTTCACAATAATATTAAGCCTCAAAACCTGATTATTGACGACAATCAAAACATCTATCTCACTGATTTTGCCTTCACCTATCGAGATTTCACCACCAAAGAAATCCTTGCCAAGCGCTATTACTTTGCTTCTCCCGAATATTGGCAAAATAAATCCTTACATCTATCCTCAGACCTTTACAGCATCGGGGTTATCCTCATTGCATGGCTGCTCAAAACTCCTGTTAATAACATTTCACAACTATACGAAGGCGATCGCTTAGTCTTTGACTTTGCCGACGCTCAAATTGGCGAATGGTTACAGCAAATGGTTAAGCCAACCCCCCGCTATCGGTTCCCATCAGCACAGGTCGCCCTAGAAGCACTAACCAATATTACTAATACGAATATTGAAATCCCACCTAAAGTCTTTCTACGGTTAGAAAAACGCACCTATCGCCTCAGCAACGAAGATCCTCTGCCCATTATTCTCAGATCATCAGTCTATGGGGACATCGTGAGCATTGCATTTACAGTCAGCAATCCACAGCATACCGCCGAACTGAGAGGTACATGGCAAATCAAACCCGCCGATGATTGGATATCGATTGAGCCAACATCCTTTACTGGTAATGAAACTAAGTTTGTCTTACAAGCAGATACTCAAAATCTCCAAGAAAAGGCTACCTATGAAAGACAAATTGAACTGCATACTAATGGAGATATCGCGATCGCCTATCTCACGATTAAGGTTGAAACTGCCAACTTCTTTGACAAGCCCAAAAAATGGTTATCCGTTGGCGCAACAGGCATCATCTTCCTATGTGCATTCTGGTTGTCGGTCATTAAGTACAATCTTCTCATGACGATCATTCTATCTATTTTCTTTATACCTGCACTAAAATTTGAGTTTCTGACCTTCACAACTGCCGTTGCCAGCGCTGGCACATGGGTCTTAGCTTCGTTTTTTACTGCTGTTGGTGTATCTGATCAGATAGGCTATCCTCTGTCGGCTATTTCCAGTCTTGTCCTATTAATGTCCGTATCCATGTATTTATTAAGGGAAGCCCTAGCTGTCAATGTTCCCTTACCCTTTCCAATTTTAACTTCTATCAGTGCAACTCTTTCAGGTCTAGGACTTGGACTAATCTATAAAGAGATTGGATGGGGATGGCTGATCTTTGTGCCTAGCCTTGGCTTCCTGTGGTTTCTTCTGCTATTTCCAGATTGGAAACTCTTTCGCAAAATGAAGGATTACCAACTGCGTCTACCTCTCTTGATCAAACCGTAACAAAACGTGATTGTGCGTTTAGTGGTAACACTTTTTTACTGATGTTATGTGGAACTCAGGTATGAATCTCCTGCTGCTAGAGAAGTAGGGCAACCACGGAGGGATTGCCCCCTACCTGAATAATTTAAATTTAGCATAGGGGCTGTGTCCCCTTGCCAGACCCGATCATCCAACTCAGGTTAACTAAAGTTGGCACAGAATCAAGCCAAACCATTGTTGCGGATCTGTCCATACTTGGATAGTTTGCAAACCTTGCGATCGCAATTGCTGCTGTGTCTTTTCTAGATCAAACTTGCGTGATATCTCCGTGAGAATAGCCTCATCCTTGGCAAAGGACACTTGCAAATCTAGAATATCTAAATGCACTTGGTGGTTTGCTTGGCTGTGCAGATACATTTCTATTTGACATTCTTGCAAATTATAAATCGCTTGATGTTTGAATAGACTTAGATCAAAATTTCCTTGAAATCGCCAGTTCAAATGAGCAAGCATATTGAGGTTAAATTGAGCCGTTATGCCTTGGCGATCGTTGTATGCTGCTTCTAAAATATCCTTGGGTTTCTGAAGGTCAATACCCAGTAGAAAATAATCTCCCTTGGTCAAGGCACGGGCAACTTTTCCTAAAAAGAAATTGGCGGCTGATTCGGTAAAATTACCAATGGAACTTCCCAAAAAGAAGATCATTCGCGATCGCTGGTGGTTTTGTCCAAGATACAGCAAAGCTTCTTCATAGGTGGCAATTAAGCCCTCTAGAGTAAGATCGGGATATTTCTTTTGTAAGTCTAAAACCGTTGTTTTCAGAATACCTCCACTTATATCAATGGGAATATAGCTAAAGGCTTCGGCGATGTCTGACCCCGCAGCCGCTTTTTGATAGGCATTGAGAAGATAATGGGTTTTAGTGGAACTGCCACTTCCTAATTCCACTAGCTCACAACAGCCCGTAATTTCAGCAATTTGGTGTGCGTAGTTTTGTAAAATCCATGCTTCGGTGCGGGTGGGATAATATTCAGGCAATTCACAAATTTGTTCAAACAGATCGGAGCCGCGATCGTCATAGAAATATTGGGCTGGCAAACTCTTAGGCGAACTGGACAAACCCACAATTACATCATCACCATCCCTTGCACCTACTAAAGCCTGTAAATTATTCGCATCGTTTTGCTGGCTGGGGAACTGGATCTGATGCAGGTTTCTCAGGTTTTTAACAGTCATGATAAATATGGGTGTATTGCCTCGCGATAACATCCATTATATACAGCTATAGCTCACGCGGATTAAGTCTTGCCATTACCCAAGTCACATAGGTTCCAACGGGACTCCATAACAGGTAGGGCATCAATAACCAACCCGCGATATCTGAAATACGCCATACCTGCACCGTCAACCCTAGACCTAAAAAAAAGCCCACAGCCCCAGTCAGCGCTCCTAGTCTCACGTTTCGCGATCGCGTCATGATTGGCGTATACAGCAACACAGCCACCTCCACGATCGCATAGCCTGCCATGATTAACCATTTCTCTAATGGAGCTATTGCCCCCTCAGTTTGCCAGATATAGGTCGCTGAGGTAATGCCACAGATAAAAATGCTAATCCAGATCACAGGAATTGCCCGTTCAAAGGTGAGCCAGCGTGGACGGCGCAGTTGCATAAACCAACGATAGTCGCTAGGAAATAGCTTATTAACCGCCAAGCCGATCAGAAATGTAGCGATCGCGATCGCCAACCATGATAAAACCATTGGCTTCTCAATTAAGATTTAGAGCTTGGGTTTCTGCTTGTGCCAAGGAGTAGATTGCTCATAGCCAAAGGCAACTTGCAACAACACATCTTCACGCAACACATTAGCAATCATTTGCAGACCGATGGGCATTCCTTGGGAGTCAAATCCGCAGGGAATACTGATTCCTGGCAAACCTGCTAGATTCACAGGAATCGTCATTAAGTCGGACAGGTACATACCCAGAGGATCTTCGGTTTTACTACCTGCTTTAAAAGCAGTGGTGGGAGCCGTTGGACAAACCAACACATCAACCTGTTCAAAGGCTTTTTGAAAGTCTTGAACGATCAGGGTTCTCACTTTTTGCGCCTTGAGATAGTAAGCATCGTAGTAGCCTGCGGAGAGAACGTATGTGCCGATCATAATGCGCCGCTTTACCTCTGCGCCAAAGCCCTGTTCGCGAGTATTTTCGTACATACTGAGCAGGTTTTCCGCATTTTGGTCGCGGAAGCCATACTTTACGCCGTCATAACGGGCAAGGTTGGCAGATGCTTCCGATGGGGCAATGATGTAATAGGTGGGTACGCCATAGCGGAAGCGAGGGCAGGAGATTTCATAGATCTCGGCTCCCATGCTTTCGAGGTGGGCGATCGCTTGACGCACAGCTTTTTCTACCTCTGGATCAAGACCTTCGCCAAAGGTTTCGGTAATGATGCCCACCTTTTTACCCTTGAGGGATTGGGTAAGATCTGGGGTCAGCAGGGCAGCGTAGTCAGGGATAGGCGTATTGATGCTGGTGGAATCCTTGGGATCGTAACCTGCGATCGCTCCTAAAAAGATGGCCGCATCGGTGACATTCTGAGCAAAGGGACCAATCTGATCGAGGGAAGAGGCAAAGGCGACTAAACCAAAGCGTGACACCAGACCATAGGTGGGCTTGAGTCCTACCACACCGCAAAAGGAAGCAGGCTGACGGATTGAGCCGCCTGTATCGGAGCCTGTGGCAATTACACATTCACCACCTGAGACGGCAGCAGCAGAACCTCCTGAAGATCCCCCAGGCACATAGTCGGTATTCCAAGGGTTAGCGGTCAGCGCGATCGCCGAGTTTTCGGTGGAGCTACCCATCGCAAACTCATCCAAATTAGTTTTGCCAACCATAACGGCTCCTGCCGATCGCAACTTGGTCGTGATGGTTGCTTCGTAAGGGGGAATAAAGTTTTGCAGCATCTTAGAACCACAGGTGGTGGGCATTCCGCGCACACACATATTATCTTTGATGCCAATCGGGACACCCGCAAGGGGGGGCAATGCTTGACCAGAGGCGATCGCCGCATCAACAGCCTGAGCTTGAGCGATCGCCACCTCTGGTGTAACTGTGACAAAGCTATGCAACTTTGGTTCTAGTCGCTCAATGCGCTCTAAGTACTCTTGAGCAATCTCGGTAGCAGAGCGTTCTTTATTTAAGAGGGTTTGGCGAATTTGCCCGATTGACATCATAGTTCAAGGTTTAGTGCTGATTAGTTTTGAAGACTGAGTTATTCATTTTACAGCTTTCAACATCAGATTATCCCAAAATTCTAGGACTCGTACCAATTCTGAAAACCTTTCGAGATTGCATAATGAAGTTATCAGTATCTTTACTCAAATAAATTCAAATCAAATGAACAAATCATCACATTGGCAGGCTAAGTTATTGTTTGATGGCGAATGTCCCCTATGCGTGCACGAAGTAAATTTTTTGCAGCGTCAGGATCGCGATCGCGGCCTAGTCAAATTTGTTGATATTGCCGCCGATGACTATGATCCTGCGGACAATGCCAATATTGACTATGCAACGGCTATGGGGAGAATCCATGCCATCCTAGCCGATGGAACGGTTTTGCAAAATGTGGAAGTCTTTCGATATATTTACGATATTCTCGGCATTGGTTGGGTGTATGCCATCACCAAAATACCTGTATTTGGATTTCTGGCTAATGCTCTCTATGGCATTTGGGCAGACTATCGGCTATTCCTAACGGGTCGCGGCAGTTTGCAGGCAGTTTTAGAAGCAAGACAGAAAAGATTACAGGAAAGTTCTTGCCAAGTATGCGCGAGTACTAAGTAGGTAAGCATATTAAACCCTAAAACCAGAGATGGTTCCGCCCGCTACGCGGGCGGAACCATCTTCTTGGTTTTCAGTTTATTTGCTACTTAACCAAGACTAAGTAAAAATTGCGCCCCCTTGTAAGCGTTGATAATGCATTTCAAATTCAGCTTTTAAGAGAGGGAAATAGGTGAGGGTAGGATCTTTTTTGATGATCCGTTCGGCAGCTTCGCGAGCAATTTGGAAAATCTCTTGGCGAGCCGCCTCATCGGGCAGTCGGTCTTCGATGGAAAATCCTGCATGACCTGATTGCTCCGTACCTTCATCCTTGCCCTTACCGCGCATCTGAAAATCACGTTCCGCAATAAAGAAGCCATCTTGCGACTGTTCGAGAACTTGTAGACGCTCTTGGGCAGTGGGGGTTTTGGAACTACTGAGCAATAGGCAGTAAGACTGGGCGGCTCCACGCCCAACCCTGCCGCGCAATTGATGGAGTTGTGCCAGCCCAAAGCGATCGGCATGTTCGATGAGCATTACGGAGGCATTGGGAATATCCACCCCCACTTCGACCACAGTGGTTGCTACTAAGATTTGCGTTTCGCCACGACGGAAGGTACTAATAGCTTCATCTTTTTCGGCGGAAGTCATTTGTCCATGCAACAGACCGATCTGAAAGTTGGGAAATACCACATTTTGCAAATGCGTGCGTTCTTGGGTGGCGGCCTTGATATCTTCCATTTTTTCTGATTCTTCTACTAATGGAAATACGATATAGGCTTGACGACCTTGAGCAATTTCACGGCGGATGAGGTCATAGGCATCTTTGCGTTGAGAAGGCTTGAGCAAAACAGTCTGGATCGGTTTGCGGCCGGGGGGGAGTTCGTCAATGATACTAACTTCAATTTCGGAATTAGTTAGGTATAGGGTACGGGGAATCGGAGTGGCGGTCATGATCAGAACATGGGGATCTTCGCCTTTTTGGAGCAGTCGCGATCGCTGATCGCGTCCAAACCGATGCTGTTCATCGATGACCGCTAACCCTAATCTGGCAAAGTTAACGGTATCTTGAATGAGGGCGTGCGTACCAATGACTAGAGGCAATTCTCCTGTTTCCAGTTGGCGGAGAATTTCGCGCCGTTTAGCGGTTTTGGTGGAACCTGTCAGCAGTTCTACAGGTAAATTTAACTGCATAAACCAATCTACAATTTTCCGATAATGCTGCTCTGTGAGTACTTCGGTCGGAGCCATGAGCGCCGTTTGATAGCCAGCCTCGATCGCTGTTAGTAAGGCATACACAGCCACAATCGTTTTTCCTGAACCCACATCCCCTTGCACAAGGCGATTCATGGGGGTATTCCCTTGCAAGTCAGCCCGAATCTCCGCAATGACCCGTTTTTGAGCATTAGTTAGCTCAAAGGGAATGATTTTTTCTAGCTCGGCGATCGCTTGACTCTGAGGAACAAAATGGATGGCTTTTTGTTGCTGGCGACGGTACAGGGAAACGAGGCGGCGATAAAAGTATTTATCAAAGGTGAGGCGCACGATCGCTTGGTTGAGGGTTTCGCTGTCGTCAGGGTAATGGATTTGGGCGATCGCCTGTGGTAAGCTCACGAGCTGATAATCGCGGAGCAGGCGCTCAGGCATGGGATCAACTAGATGGGCGATCGCGGGGAGGCATTTGACCACAAGACGGCGGATCGCTTCAGGGGTAATCCCTTCTGTGAGGGGATAGACTGGCACAACCCTACCCACAGTTTTTGACTGAATTGTTCCTTGGCTATGTTCTAAGACTTCCACTTCATAGTTTTCCAAAGTAAGACCATATTTACTCTGCTTAACCACGCCTGAAGCGGCGATCGTGGAACCTTGGGGATAGAGCCTCTTTTGGGATTCTTGCCAACCCCGATTGGCATAGCGTTTACCTGTCCAAAATCGATTGAGCTTGATCTGTCCCGTATGATCCCGCAGTATAATCTCGACAATGGTGAGATTGGGATTTTTGGGACTAGTGAAGCAATTAAATTTTTTAATGGAACCGATAATCGTGACGGTATCGCCATCCTTGAGGTCACGGATAGGAATTTGTTGGGCGTAGTCGATGTGGTCGCGAGGATAATAGCCCAACACATCGCGCACAGTATACAGATCGAGCAACTGAAAGCGCTGCACCATATACGAACCCTCAAGCTCCTTTAAGCTAGTGTCAGGGAGGATTTTCTGTTCAGGTTGGGGTTCGGTGGCGGTGATCGCTTCAGTTTTGGGTTTCTTGACTTTGGTGTTAACAGGCGCACTAGCCGCAATCTCACGGCGGCGCACATCGTACAATAATCGCCTTGTCTCAGCGACAATTTGTTGACGACGGGAGAGGGGCAGATCTTGATATTTGGCAAACTGATCGGCGAGGGTGCTGGCCTGTAAGCGATCGCTGGCATCCCAGTTAGATGGCAATTCCGCTTGCAAATTGAGACGCAAGAAATCAGCAAACAGAAACTGTTTTCCTTGCAAATTAGAAAATCCCTTTTCTGCTTCGACACTGAGAGCCTGTTGTAAGCGATTGATATCAAAAGTCAAAGGAGTACACGCTCTTTGGCAAAACGCTACGGTTTAATTGGACTTGGGTAAGCCCCCATAGCTATACTATAGCAATCTCCCTATGCATAACTTTAATCCGTATCAATATGGCAACTCCCAAGGAACTCAACTACAGCCAACCTGCCGAATGGCAGGCACATCAAGCCTGTTGGTTAGCATTTCCTAGTCATGGGGATTTGTGGCTAGATGCTTTGGATGCTGTCCAAGCTGAATTTGTGGAACTGGCCAAGGCGATCGCCAAGTCTGAGTTTTTGGAAATTCTTGTCCTTGAGGATACTGCCGAACTTGCCCAGACGAAACTAGGACATCTGCCCGCTAGATTTCATCGCATTGATTTTGGCGATATTTGGATGCGTGATCTCACTCCCATATTTATCAAGCAGCGATCGGGACAGGTGGGGGCAGCTAATTTTCAATGGAATGGGTGGGGCGGCAAATATTTGCTTGACCATGATGAGATGGTGGCAACAAATATGCTCAAATTTCTGAATATGCCCAGTTTTCAATTTGACTGGGTGTTAGAGGGGGGCGCGATCGAGGTGGATGGACTGGGAACCTGCCTCACCACCAAACAGTGTTTGCTTAATCCTAATCGTAATCCCCATATGGATCAAGCTGCCATTGAAACAGGCTTGCAAAATGCTTTAGGGGTATCCAAAATTCTATGGATCGATGAAGGCCTACGCAACGATCACACGGATGGACATATCGATACGATCGCCAGATTTATTGCCCCACACACAGTCATGTGCATGGAGCCTAGTTCTGAAGATGATCCTAACTATCAAGTATTACAAGATATTGCCGCACAGCTAGAAACCATGACCGATGCCCAAGGTCATAGGCTGAATGTGATCAAAGTACCTTCACCAGGTCTAGTCTTAGATGATGAGGGGGAGATTATGCCCGCTAGTTATCTCAATTTTTATATTGCTAATGCTAGTGTGATCATCCCGACCTATGGCTCACGGATGGATAATGCGGCTGTTGAAGCGATCGGTCGATATTTCCCTGACCGACAAGCGATCGGTCTTTCGGCAAAACATATATTGTTAGGTGGTGGTGCTTTTCATTGCATCACTTGTCACCAGCCTCAGTAATTATTTATTGGTTTTCAAATGAGTACATACTCATTTGAAAACCGCAATATTTATTTGCGAACTAGCTTAACTGGCTGCCCCTCGGCCTGAAGCTCTTTGCCATCAGCAGATATAGTGTAAGGCTGTTTGGGTGGGGCTTGAGCAGGGGTTTCTCCATTAACTGTCTCGACTTGAGAAACAACCTTGCCCCCTTCAATAGAGATCGTGCCTGCGGTCTTGATTTGTTGTTCTTCGCCCTTAACAGAGACGGCTTTTAAAGTAGCTTCAAACTTTCCTTCTGATTTAATAGTCCACTGACCAGTTACAGATTTAACGCCTTCCTTCTCAGCATCTGCTAACACCTTAGGATCTAAAACTACGGTATATTCTCCAGCGATCGCTTCCATCGTGGGCGCAGCACCTTGATTTGCTTCAGGAGTTGCTGTTGCTGTGGGAGAAGTGGTGGGGCTGCTAGTGGGTGAAGGTGAAGCAGTTGGCGTTGGTGCAGTAGTTGCTGTGGAAGTAGCAGGAGCCTTGGTCTCACTAGCTGTAGGCTTTGGTGGTTCTGGTTGCTGACAAGCCGATAACATTGAAATACAGGCGATCGCTGTAACAATAATTTTCTTGCCAGAATAATTGAATGACTTTTTCACGATTAATTTTGTTGTTTAGTAAGTGTCAGTGGGCAATAGCATTTTTTTACAGGTAACACAGCTACTGATCGAAATCAAAAGCTGCACCTGTGAAGCCTTAGACTTTCTAAAAATGTGGAAACATTTCTGAAAATCAGCATAGAAGATTAGTACAGAATACATTGAGCGGGAGATCGCCTAATCATATGCTCATATAATTTGCCCATACAATCAAGATCCTATAGGTATTATTTACAGTCGCTAACTATAGAAAAAAACGGATAAAATGCCCAATTAAACAAATTTTACTTATAAAAAAAGTTGTGTGATTTGAGATGAACTTCTAGAAAAGACTGAGGATATAGCTTCTGGCTGATGCTGAACTCACGTTGGCTAATTCTTGCTTTGCTATATACTTAAGCTTTAGATGTCAATTTTTAGAATTCTTATTAATGGTCAGTACAAAAACTCAATCTGATGTTTTGCGATATAACATTGTCGGTGCAAGACGTTTTAGTAACTATTTCTTTGCGCTGATTGTCGCGATCGGTGCATCTGGATTTTTGCTTGCAGGTATTTCTAGCTTTTTAAAAATTAATTTGTTACCTTTTTCTGACCCATTGTCCCTTGAATTTATCCCCCAAGGTTTGGCGCTCTCTTTTTACGGTGTGGCAGGAAGTTTGCTAGAAATTTACCTGCTGTATGTCATGGCGATTGACTATGGCGGTGGTTACAATGAGTTCGATCGCAATAGTGGCAAGGTCACAATTTTTCGGCGTGGTCGCACTAAGGCAAAAAATCTGGAATTTACCTACAAAATTAGTGATGTGCAAGCTGTGCGGGTGGAAATTCGTAATGGCTTGAATCCTCGCCGATCGCTATATTTGCGGGTCAAGGGAAAAGGAGATCTACCTTTGTCTGAAGTCGGGCAACCAATTTCCCTTAGCACTTTAGAAGATCGGGCGGCAGAGGTGGCAAAGTTTTTGGCAGTTCCTTTAGAGGGTTTGTAGATGAGTGCGGACTCTAATAATTTGAAGTTAATCGCAAAAATTTAGTCGAGAAATTAATTATGCTACGTTGGATTTTAAGTTGTTTTTTAGCATTTAGTGTCCTCATTACGGGCTGTAGCAGTAATGTGTCTGCCAGTGCATCATCTAGTGCCTCCCCCGAAGCGATCGCTAGTGCCAAAACCACAGCAACTCCCGCCAATCCACAGGCTCAGTTAGAGGCAGCCCTAGCGAAGTTTGTGCAACTAAAGGGTAAGGCAACGGTAGAGCTAAAGTTAAGTACAGGGATTGTCAAGATAGAGCTAGATGGTGATAGCGCTCCTGTCACCGCAGGCAACTTTGCAGATTTGGTCAATCGTGGACATTACAACGGTCTCAAGTTTCATCGTGTGGTCAAAGATCCAAGTCCCTTTGTGGCTCAGGGTGGCGATCCTTTGGGCAATGGTACGGGTAGTTTTATTGATCCTGCCACTTCACAGCCCCGTTATATTCCCCTTGAAATTTTGCCTCAAGGAGCCAAAAATCCTGTATATGGTGAAATATTACCTGCTACGCAAATTCCCAAATTACGGCATAGCAAAGGTGCGATCGCAATGGCGCGATCACAGTCGCCCAACTCCGCTTCTTGCCAGTTTTACTTTGCTCTCGATGACATTTACTTCCTTGATGGTTCCTATGCCGTATTTGGCTATGTGACTGAAGGTATGGATTTGGTGCAACAAATTAAGGTTGGTGATGTAATTGAGTCTATGACAATTACTCAAGGCGCAGAAAATATCAAGGCTGCCAAATAGTAGTCATTTACTTGAGTTCTATGGCGATCGCTATCGAATCCGAATAATTCTTTTTTCGATGACATAGCGATCGCTTTGGGGGTAAGGAGAATAGATTGATTGATTAAGCACACCATTAATGGCTGGCACATTAACGGGATAGGGGATCGGAAAGTTATTGTAATTGGAATAATTACTGTAGTTGGGATTAGGATAAGACCTACGGATAATGACCGTAGAATGTTGGGGATAATTCTGGGGATAAGTTACAGAGGGTTGCCTATATTGAGGCTGAGAGTAGTAGATATTTTGATTTTGTTGATAGTATTGCTGTTGCGGATAAGTACCGTAGTGATAGTAGGTGTGGTTGGTTCTGGTTACGGTTGGACTGCCAAGCTGGATACTAATCGAGACATTGGCGATCGCGGACTCCGTGTGGGCAGCGAGTAAAACACCCACAACACCGATACTCAATGCTAATTGAGGTAATACTTGAAAATGAATCATCGGTTTCATAGCCATAACTCCTAAGAAGATATTAAGAAGAAATCTGGTGGGTAAACTTTTGGCGAAGAGCGATCGCTACTTCTGATGTCACTAGATGATCAATAGTTCCTCCAAACCGAGCAATTTCTCGAACTACACTGCTACTAAGAAAACTGTACTCATTGGATGTAGATAAAAATACGGTCTCAATGTCTTCGGCAAGGGTTTTATTAGTATGTGCCATTTGCAGTTCTAGTTCAAAATCAGATACTGCGCGTAAGCCTCTAATCAATACCTTAGCCCCCTTGAGGTGAGCATAGGTGACTGTCAAGCCAGTAAATGTATCCACTTCAACATTATCTAAACCCTTTATAGCATCTTGAATTTGCTGCATCCTTTCTTCCATTGTAAACAAAGGGATTTTATTAGGGTTGCGTAATACGGCCACAATCAAGCGATCGAACAAATAACTACCACGTTTAATGATATCTAAATGACCAAAGGTAATCGGATCAAAGCTACCAGGATATATAGCAATCAAAATTGTCTCCACCAATAGTTATTGAGCTATTGATACTAAATGTAACGCCATTTCTCTCTTATAATTCAAAATATAAGGCGAATAGTTGAGCCATCTAGCCCAAGCTTGTCTGTACCATCTTGTCAATTTTCGCAAAAATGTCCTATTAATGACCAATCTACCCATCGAAGTTTTGTCCTCGCGATCGCAAATTACAGAAGCTTCATCGATCGCCATTCTTGACAAGATTCAATTCTGCTTGGTATCTGTCCCCTTTGCAGAAGATATCGTATTAACTAGTTATGTAGATAGCGGTAATCCTAAACAACTCATCCTGAATCAAGAACAAGCTTCATCAGCACCAATTCTCCTATTGCATGGTTTTGATAGCTCCTTACTCGAATTTCGCCGCCTTTTTCCCTTACTAGCTCCCTACCAACAAACTTGGGCAATGGATCTCTTTGGCTTTGGCTTAACTGAACGTTTAGAAGATATCACTGTAAACACACAGGCAATCAAGGATCATCTTTATTCATTTTGGCAGACCGCGATCGCCAAGCCTATCATCCTAGTCGGTGCATCTATGGGCGGAGCCGCCGCCATTGACTTTGCCCTCACCTATCCTGAAGTTGTGCATAAGTTGATTTTGATTGGGAGTGCGGGAATTCGTGCTGGTACAAGTCTTGGTAAGTTCTTAGTTACTCCCTTTGATCGCATGGCGACTAATTTCTTACGCAATCCTAATGTCAGACGAGAAGTCAGCCTCAAAGCCTATGCCAATCCTCAATTTGTCACTGCTGATGCAGATGCCTGTGCTTCTTTACACCTAGCAATGCCACGATGGAGTGAAGCTTTGATCTCATTTACTAGAAGCGGTGGTTACAGTTCCTTTGTTGATGAATTACGCTATCTCAAGCCACCAACTCTGATTTTATGGGGCGATCGTGATCGAATTTTAGGAACCAAAGATGCCTACAAATTCCAGTCATTAATTCCCAATAACCAATTAGTTTGGATTGAGAATAGTGGTCATGTTCCCCATTTGGAATGTCATGAAACTACTGCTCAGGCAATTTTAAACTTCATCCAGAACTCGGATTAAGAATATTCTAATTTATATTTTGTTGAGAGTGTTGAGTATATGGCAAATCAAAATCGCAAGCAGAATTTAGAAAAAAATTTAACTTCTAAATCTTTAAATAATAATACTTCAGATCAACAAACACAGGAACAATCTGATCCAATTTTATGTAATCACTGTTTGCGGACTGCAAGTAATGGCATTAAGTGTCAAGGTATATGTGTGGCTGATAGCAACTACTAGGGAATCGAGGGAACGAAACATTTGAGTTCAGATTTCAGGGCAAAGCGCTGTAGGATTATGACAATTGAATAAGAAATTTTAAAATTAGAAAGTTTAAAAATTAAGATTAGACCAACACAAAAATTACCATAATCACAAAAATTACCATAATTATGAGTCAACCCACGATTGAATCTGTATTGCAGGAGAAACGTTCATTTGCACCTTCTGCGGAATTTGCTCAGGCTGCCCATATTCAGAGCTTTGAGCAATATCAACAAATCTACGATCGCGCAAAGGCTGATCCTGCCGCATTTTGGGCAGAATTGGCGGAGCAGGAGCTAGATTGGTTTGAGAAGTGGCATACTGTTCTTGATTGGCAACCGCCGAATGTGAAATGGTTTGACGGCGGCAAAATTAATATTTCTTATAATTGCTTGGATCGCCATCTTAAAACTTGGCGCAAAAATAAGGCGGCTCTGATTTGGGAAGGAGAAAATGGAGATTCACGAACCCTTACCTATGCCCAGTTACATCGCGAGGTTTGTCAATTTGCGAATGCGTTGAAACAATTAGGAGTCAAAAAAGGCGATCGCGTTGGTATTTATATGCCGATGATTCCTGAAGCGGCGATCGCCATGCTTGCCTGTGCGAGGATTGGAGCCGTACATGGTGTGGTCTTTGGAGGCTTTAGTGCTGAAGCATTGCGCGATCGCTTAGTTGATGCAGAAGCAAAACTAGTCATCACTGCCGATGGCGGCTGGCGTAAAGATGCGATCGTTCCCTTAAAGGAACAAGTTGATAAAGCATTAGAACATGGAGCCGTTCCTTCCGTTACTGATGTATTGGTCGTTAAGCGCACAGGGCAGAACGTGCATATGAGTGCAGGGCGTGATCATTGGTGGCATGATTTGCAGCAGGGTGTATCAGCTAAGTGTGAAGCCGAACCAATGGATAGTGAAGATATGCTATTTGTGCTTTATACCTCTGGCAGTACGGGTAAACCGAAAGGCGTTGTCCATACCACGGCGGGATATAATCTCTACAGCCACATGACTACCAAATGGATTTTTGACCTCAAAGATACGGATGTCTATTGGTGTACGGCTGATGTGGGCTGGATTACTGGACATAGCTACATTGTCTATGGACCTCTATCCAATGGAGCCACCACCCTCATGTATGAAGGTGCGCCAAGGGCTTCAAATTTAGGTTGCTTTTGGGATGTAATTGAGAAGTATCAGGTGAGCGTCTTTTATACTGCGCCCACAGCAATTCGTTCCTTTATCAAAATGGGCGAACATCATCCCAATACCCGTGATTTAACTTCTTTACGCCTATTAGGAACTGTCGGTGAACCAATTAACCCTGAAGCTTGGATGTGGTATCACCGTGTAATCGGTGGTGGTCGTTGTCCAATTGTGGATACATGGTGGCAAACCGAAACAGGGGGCATCATGATTACGGCCTTACCAGGAGCGATCGCCACTAAGCCCGGTTCCGCAACCTTGCCTTTCCCTGGTATTCTGCCAGATATTGTCGATCTCGATGGCAACCATGCCGAAGACAATGAAGGCGGCTATTTAGTTGTGCGCCATCCTTGGCCTGGCATGATGCGAACCGTCTATGGCGACCCCGAAAGGTTCCGTAAGAGCTACTGGGAGCATATCCCTCCCAAAGATGGTCAATATGTCTATTTTGCAGGGGATGGAGCGCGGCGCGATGAAGATGGTTATTATTGGGTGATGGGTCGAGTTGATGATGTAATCAATGTGGCTGGTCATCGTTTGGGAACGATGGAAATTGAGTCAGCTTTAGTTTCCCATCCTGCGGTGGCGGAGGCGGCTGTGGTGGGCAAGCCCGATGAACTTAAGGGTGAAGATATTTTTGCCTTTGTGATTCTCGAAGGCGATCGCAAACCGAGTGATGATTTAGCTAAGGAATTGAAAAAGCACGTTGTTGCCGAGATCGGCGCGATCGCTCGTCCTAGTGAAATTCGCTTTGCGGAGGCATTACCCAAAACGCGATCGGGCAAAATTATGCGTCGCCTTTTGCGATCGCTTGCCTCTGGACAAGAAATTACTAGCGATACATCCACCCTCGAAGATCGTTCAATTTTGGATAAATTGCGTGAAGGCGCATAAATTACAAAAGTAAAGTGGCAGCATTGCCGCCACTTTACTTTTGTAAGATTCTTTTCATGTGAGTAAAATTAATATGCGATAATTCTCAGATATAGTTTATTTCAAGTTAGCGTTATGAGTCCTAATACTCATGTTTGGCAAGTAAAAAAAGATGATTTTTTGGTGGAAATCAATACAAGTAAGTTGAATTTTGAATCTCGACTAGAAGATTGGCTAGTGAAAGATATCAGCATTCTCAGCAAAGATCTTTTAGTTATTGGCAGGCAGATTTCTACGGATTTTGGCGGCATTATCGATTTACTTTGTGTAGATTCATTAGGAGATATAGTTATTCTCGAATTGAAATGAGATAAGACTCCACGTGATACAGTTGCTCAAGCATTAGACTATGCCTC
This sequence comes from Pseudanabaenaceae cyanobacterium bins.39, assembly GCA_033765135.1. Classification (GTDB taxonomy): domain Bacteria; phylum Cyanobacteriota; class Cyanobacteriia; order Pseudanabaenales; family Pseudanabaenaceae; genus Pseudanabaena. The sequence continues at coordinate 3,380 of JANRII010000021.1, read as the reverse complement.
ATGGGTTGTTGATTTATCCTATGAGAGAGTGATGGAAATTGCTGATCAGCATTTGAAGGAGCCATTGGAGAGTGCCTTTTACAATAAATTTCGGAAAGATCTGCCAGAGTCTGTAAACACAAATCATAAGATAGTTGTTGTGGCTTCAAGTATCGATCAAAAGTCAGAGCGTATTATTAGCTACCTATCTAATACTTATGGGGTGAATATTAACGCTGTAACCTTTCAATATTTTCAGACAACTGAAGGGATTGAATTGCTAACACGAGTGTTTTTAATAGAGCCAGACCAAGTTGACATCAATACCAAGAGCAATTCCAAAAGAAATCCTTCCCTCACTCTCGATCAGTTTTACAACATTGCATCCAACAATGGTTATGATCAGCTTCCACAAGCCATTGAGAAGATCAAGACATTATTTTCCAAAATTAGTACCAATCGTTCTAAAATTAATCTTTTTGGAAAATCAAGCGGTAAGGATGTATTAGTAATGAGTCTTCTACCAAGTAAATGTTCTAAATCAGAGGGTCTAAAGTTTGAACTTTACGATCAACGTTTTATGAATTGTTTCAATTTAAATGAAAGCGAACTTAAAGCTTCTCTTCCCTCAGATATCCAATCTTGGGAATACGATCAGAATGAAAATGACATGAAAGGATATCAAGGATTTTTTGTGTCTGTCGAGCAGTTAGACAATTTTGTTCAAAAAGTTTCGGCACTGGTTAGTAAGATGTGAGGGAAATAAAGCCTGTAAGAGACTACTGAGGAGATTGCGGCGATAAGGCAAGAGGCAGTAAGAGAGGCTTATTTAGATGAGGTTTTGAGTGCGTAATGACAGGCATCAACGTTAATTTGGGTGATGCTTTTTTGTTAGAGATACCTCCGAATGATCAACATCTTTATATTGCGATCGCTAAAACCTCTGCCGAAAAATACTTGTTTGTGAATATGACTACGCACAGAGCCAAATCCAATCAAAGATATCGAAGTCATTGATGCTGTCATGTTATTATAATATTAATTATCTTCTTGCGGTTTGGGAGTAATTTTATGACTTTACAAAGTTTAGAACCACAACTATTATCTTTAAGTCAAAACGAAAAAGCACGCGCAATTCAAATATTAGCTCAAAGTCTTGGCAATCCTTGGCGGGGCATTCAGAAGACGTTGGGGGTATGTGGTGGTGATGCTTGCATTGGTATGACTCGGATTCCTGTGTGGGTTTTGGTTAACGCTCGTAATATCGGTATTAGTGAATCTCAACTTTTAAAAGATTATCCGACTCTATCGGCTAGTGATTTAGCAAATGCTTGGTTTTATGCTTCGATGTATCCTGAAGAAATTGCCTTGGCTATTAAGGAGAACGAAGAAGCCTAATGGGTCGTTTGTATGCCGATGAGCAGTTTCCCTATGAGGTTGTAGAACATTTACGCAATTTTGGGCATGATGTTCTTACTGTTCAAGAGGCGGGAAATGCAAATCTCAAAATTCCTGACGATCTCGTTCTTGATTTTGCGGGTAGTAATGAGCGAGTGGTTTTAACTTTAAATCGCAAGGATTTCAGGCGTTTACATAGATCGCATCCTGATCATGCTGGAATTATTATTTGTACGGATGATGGAGATAGATTGGCTCTAGCTGAGAGAATTCATGCAGCTATTTTGGGTGAGGAGATATTGCGAGGTAAATTGGTTAGTGTTGTTCGTCCGATGAGGTAGGCGATCGCTTTATCATCTCATGGTTAAGCACATAGGCGAGATCGCTAACTACTTCTATAGTTCAATCAATCCTAAGCTAATTTGAATTGTGGTATCTACATACCCCATGAGGTGAAATGATCGGTGCATGACACATTTAAATTTTTAACTTGTGACCCATTTTACTCAGATATTAGCTGTTTAACGTCATCCAAAGAAAGAACTAAAGATTGCGCTATCTGATCGGCGGTAAGTCCTAATTTTGCCAGATTAGCCACCAATTCTAGTTTTGCTTTCTTTCGCACATTTTCTAAAGCATTGATACTCTCTTCTCCAACTAGATCGGGTTCTGTTTGAGTACTATCTGGATCTACTGGTTGAGAACTGTTAGGACAGAGATTAATACTTCCGATTTGATTGCCGTGAACTGTAACTGCTGAGTTGGTTATAACAATTCGTTCTATTGTTGAGCGAAAATTTGATTTATTGAGATTTTCCTGTAATGTTTCAGAGAGTTTTTGCCATAACGCATACGCTTCATCCTTCACATGACCTTCGGTACAGTTATATTCTTTAGCAACCTGTGCATATTTCTGATTCTCAAATACACCCTTTAGTATGGCTATTTGCAAACTATCAAGATGTTGTCCTGTTTGACTGAATAAGAGATCGTCCACGTATTTCAGCACTTCTTGCCAACTCATAACTAAACTTGCACAACTTTCCGCCATTATCCGACACTTTCCGCCCAGCGTAAATATTCTTTACAAAATATCCAAAAATCACCGACCAGATCCGCCCTATTCCGACTTTTAATTTTTTACATTTGCTTGTAAAAATTGTATGAGTAAAATTTCCCTAAACTTATATCCTGATTCAGTCGTAAACACCAGAATATTATGCTAGACCCCAAATTACAAGGTGAAGCCAAGCGATTCTTGGAAAACTTGAGCGAAAAGTTTAAGGGTGAAAAAGGCAAGAAATTTACATTTTTGCTTGTGGGGCGAACTGGAGTTGGGAAATCCAGTACTGTCAACAGCTTAATGGGAGAAGCTGTTGCACCCATTGGTGACTATGAACCAACAACAATGGAGGTCAAAAGCTACGAAAATGAGATTGGAGGAGTAAATTTTACAGTTATTGACACACCAGGGTTATGTGACGATCTTGAAGAAAAAGGTAATGACTATGAATATCTCGAACGCATTAGGCTAAACGCGGATCGCATAGATTTGATGTGGTTTGTAACTAGATTAGATGACGCGAGGGTTTCTAGTGATGAAAAGAGGGGAATTAAGTTGATTTCTGATGCTTTTAAGCCGAAAATCTGGGAACAGGCGATTATTGTTTTTACATTTGCCAACAATCTTAATATTGAAAAATATTCAATTGCATTAGAGAAGCGAACAGAGCTAATCCGTAAAGAAATTGCTAAATATGCAGGCGTGACAATCGCTAACAATGTTCCCTCTGTTGCTGTTGACAACATGAGTGAGTTTACCCCTGATGGAGAACGTTGGCTGGGTGAACTCTATACTCAAGTTTCGCTCATGAGGGGAAGTAGGTGAAATGACAAAATAGGAGGCAGTCAAATTCATGAATCGACAGAGAAGCGATGATCAAATTTCCCCTGACCGAACTGTTAGATGAGCAAGCGTGCTATGAGTGGTTATTAAAAATCTT
>JANRII010000004.1:0-59619 GCA_033765135.1 Pseudanabaenaceae cyanobacterium bins.39 | reverse complement strand
GTTGCGGCGCTCCGCGCCGCAACTCGCTTCTTGGATTTAGGGGGATCAAAACTTGACCGAAGCCATTTTCTTTTCGGGCAATTGCGTATATTTAGCAACGATTTTACGGAATTCTTCCCCGTCAAGGGTTTCTACTTCTAGCAAAATATCAACCAGATGATCGCAAAGATCACGGTTTTCAGCAATGAGTTGTTTGGCAGTGTTGTAACAGGTCTGGGCAATTTGCCTGATTTGACGATCAATGCGATCGCCCATCTTAATTGAGTAATCACTTTGAGGCATCATGTTGCGACCTAAAAATATCTCACCAGTTTCCGATTCCAAGGCTCCAAGCCCCAAATCTGACATTCCAAATTGCGTAACCATCATTCTGGTTAACTTGGCTACTTGCTGAAAGTCTCCCGAAGCACCTGTGGTAATTTCAGCATCACCAAACACCACTTCCTCCGCAGCACGACCGCCTAACATCATGGTGATCGTGTCAAGGATTTGCGATCGCGACTCTAGACCATATTCTTCATCGGGCAGTCCCTTTGCAAAGCCACCAATGCCACCCGATCGCGGCACAATCGTAATTTTATCTAGCAAAGAAGCATTTTTGAGCAACGTCATCACTAGGGCATGACCCACTTCGTGGTAAGCCACCAGACGCTTTTTGGCACTGTCTAGCATGGGCTTCATACTCAAACCGATGGTAATCCGATCAATTGCATCGGCTATTTCCAATTCCCCGATCGCTTCTTTATTGCGGCGAGCCGTCAAGATTGCCGCTTCATTCAAAAGATTTGCCAAATCTGCCCCTGCAAAACCGGGAGTTAGTCTGGCGATCGCCTCAATGGAAACATTTTCATCCAGTTTCTTGTTGCGCCCATGCACCTTCAAAATTTCTTGTCTGCCCTTGTAGTCGGGATAATCTACCGTAATCTGGCGATCGAAACGCCCTGGACGCAACAAAGCGCTGTCCAATACATCGGGACGGTTGGTTGCCGCCACCACGATCACCCCAGAGTTACCCTGAAAACCATCCATTTCCGTGAGCATTTGATTGAGGGTTTGCTCCCGTTCATCATTGCCACCGCCAATACCTGCACCACGTTGGCGACCAACCGCATCGATTTCATCGATAAAAATGATACAGGGCGCATTGTCCTTGGCTTTTTGAAATAGGTCGCGCACCCGTGACGCACCTACGCCCACAAACATTTCCACAAATTCAGAACCCGATAGGGAGAAAAAGGGTACACCCGCTTCACCTGCGATCGCCTTGGCCAATAAGGTTTTACCAGTACCAGGAGGGCCAATTAGCAACACCCCCTTAGGAATCTTTGCCCCCACCGCCGTAAAGCGATCGGGCTGCTTGAGAAATGTCACCACCTCCTGCAACTCTTCCTTGGCAGTATCGATACCTGCAACATCTTCAAACTTAATGCCCGTCTTAGCTTCGGGTGAAAACCTTGCCTTGGTTTTTCCAAAACTCAGGGTCTGTCCAGGCCCCCCTGGGGCATTGCTCAGACGGCGCAAGACCATCAGTAGTACAAAAATTAACAGCATCGGTACAAAAAATGTACTGACCAGTTGCCACATTAAAGTCGGTTGAGGCGCAGACTTTACCGCAATGTCAACATTATTATCACGCAATGCCTTCATCAGTTCCGCATTGCCATCGCGAGCAATTAGCTCAACTTTTACCTTATTCCCATTTTTGAGTACAGCTTCAGCGACCAATCCGCTACTGTCGAGATCGATTTTGGCAACACGATCTTCCTTGATATTAGAGATTAATTCGGTATAGCTCATGGTGACTGCTTTAGTATCACCATCGGCTCTAGCGGGATTTGGGGCGGCGATCGCCACAGACTGCAAGATCGCTAAACTAATGATCGTGGATTTAGCACGTTGCCAAAAGGTTGACCCAAAAACTTTTTTTGAGGACATCACTGCCTATCGCTCCTTGTAACCCCGTCGATGCGGTAATTGGTTGACTGTATGGTTTGTTGTTATTGATCTAGTTTAATGTATTCCCACAAAAAGTAGGTTTAGATCTCATTGATTTGACTGAGTTGCTATACAGACTTTAATTTTATACTGGCAGTTCCTGAGCGAAACTTCACTAAAAAAAGACTGTTACCACCAAAGAGTTAAACTACAATACATTAAATAATTAAAGCTACGCATTCTTAGCATATTTATCCATGAACGCCACCAAAAATATTCAACCCTTTTCTGCTGATGACTTTGCCAATGCTCTGGCCGATCATAACTACGAATTTGCAGTGGGGCAGATTGTCAAAGGGAAAGTCATTTCCGTAGAAAGCAGTGGTATTTATATCGATATTGGCGCTAAATCTCTCGGTTTTCTGCCCATTGAGGAGGCAACGGTTAGTGGCGTTTCGCGTTCCACAGAAGCCTTTGCAATTGGTAATGAGTATGAGTGTCTAATTATTGGCAATCAAAATGCTGATGGTGAAGTCAAGTTGTCGGTACGCCGTTTACTCTTTAAACAGGCTTGGCAGACCCTGCGTGATTACCAATCTGAATCTAAAGTGTTTGAAACTAAGGTAATTGGTACAAATAGCGGTGGGGTGATTGTTGATGCTGTGGGCTTGCGGGGATTTGTACCGCGATCGCATCTCTCGACATCCACCGATTTGGCGGCTCTAGTTGGCAAAATTATTCCTGTGATGGTGCTAGATGCCGATGAGACCCGCAAAAAGCTAGTACTTTCTAATCGTCAAGCCGCCAAGCAATCAGCCATGAGTCAAGTGGCAAAGGGACAATTGATCAATGGCAAAATTACCAATATTCGTCCTTTTGGTGTTTTTGTAGAATTTGCTGGCTTGTCTGGACTGCTCCACAACAAGGAAATCAGCCAAAAAACTGTGAGCGATCCCACCCATGTTTTCCAAATTCATCAAGAAATTAAGGCTGTGGTTGTAGATATTGATGAATCTCGCGATCGCATTGCCCTTTCCACTAAGCTGCTAGAACTCCACGCAGGCGAAATGCTTGATAACTCTGCCCAAGTATTTGCTGAGGCAGCAGAACGCCTTGAAAAAAATATTAGTAAACTTTGGGAAGCATAGCCACAGCAAATTAAGAGCAAATTAAGAAATGGCTACGCCATTTCTTAATTTGGTATGAGACAGGAGCGCCTGTACTGCTTCAGGTAAATCCTGATAAATACTTTGGGGATGATACTTTTCTAGTTCCTGTTGATTGCGAATACCACTGAGAACCGCGATCGCAGGGATATCGAAGCTTTGAGCAGCAATGATATCTGCTTCTGTATCACCGATCATCCATTGCTGATCTACCTTGGGTAAAATAGCCTGAGCCTTTTTCATTAACTGGGATTTATCATTTACATCGGCCGTCTTTACATAATCATCATCTAAACAAAAAATGCGATCGCTAGGGAAAAATCGGCGTAAGTTATATTGATCTAACACAGGCTCTAACTCACGGCGACGGCGCATCGTCATCACCGCTAGATCAATCCCTGCTTGCTGGATTTGCTCTAGGGCTGGTATCGACTTCTCCATCACACAGTCATAACTAAAGTATGGATTGGTATGTACTGTCGCCCGCCGTAAGTGAGCAAAGGCAACCGCTTGATATTCATCCGTAAAACCTGAACGCATTGCGATTTCTTTTTCGGGAATTTGCGATCGCTTTAATTCCCAAAACTCAGGCTTAGATAAAACCTTAGTTGGTTGTCCTTCCCTAGCAATTTGCTGCACACAGTACAAATAGACTTGATAATATCGCTCCGATACGTCCATGATTGGACCATCAAAGTCAGTAAAAATACGAATTGTCATAGCCAAAAATCAATATTGTTAATGCCGAGATCCTAACTCAACCTAACTTAGGGGTACTCTCTAAATGTAATGACCGTAATGGGACAAAATTGCCTTGACTAGCTCTTTGGTGCCCTGTCTACATTGCTCTGAAATATGCATTCTTAGACCGCCCACCTGACTCCCTAGATAGCTAAATTCAGTACTTGCCTGAGGTATTAACTCCACCTCAACACCTGCAACCTGCTCCAAATGTGCCGCTAGTTCTCGATATGTCGCTAGAGTAATTTCAGGCTGATAGGTAATGGTCTGCCAATTGGTGACTTGGTTACTAAGCACTTTCTAGTTCCTGTTGATCCAATACTTGATTAAGAGGCTGCGTGGTGATCATGCAGCAGTTCACTTCATCAATACATACTTTCCCCCATTGCAAAGCCCAACGCACTAAGGCGACTCGGTTATCAGTTTGAGTTTTAGTCAAAATGTTACTAATGTGGTTGTCGACGGTGCGTTTACTAATGGCTAATTGAGCAGCAATATCCTGATTGGTTAATCCCGCAGCTACTAATTCAATAACTTGCAATTCTCTTTCAGAAAGAGCTGTGGATAGGTTGGCGGTGATGCTAGGGTTTGATTCGGCAGTATTGGTCATGGTTGGGAAAGTTATTTGCAGCAAAGAAGCAGTAATTAGGCATTATCGATAAATAATGGATAATTATTGCTGTCGATTAATTAATGAGTATAATTTCTCAATCAATAATGTGTCAACGAATGTAGACTGTCTTAGGTTGAATGAAATTTTGCTGGTGGTTATTGCTAGAAAATAATTTAATCATTGCTAAATTAACTATAGACAAGCACCAAAATCTTTAGATCTGAAGGATTAAGCTAGTAAGGATTCAACCCATTTGGGGGGATTAGGGATCGGATTACCAATCCGATCAAGCACAATCCAAGCAACAAGATGTACTAGGATTTGATAGGCTAGGTTGCTAAAGATGATGGCAGCGATCGCAAAGGTTTGGATGGCAGCAAAATCTGGCTGTTCGAGGGAACCGAATAATTGCATTAACCAACTAAGGAAGCTTGTCACTTGAATAATTGAATAGTTCCAGATATTTTCGCCTAATAAAAGTGACACGAAAGCAAACTGAAAGGCTGTACCAAGGGAACCAATGATGGTGACAATAGAAAGAGATGCACTCCAAGGCATATTTCTCTTCCAAAGATAACCAAGGGTAACACCTACTAAACCGTGAGGAATCAAATATTGAATACTGCGGGTTGGCCCCATCAGGATTGCCAATAACAAAGCGGTCACGATCGCGGACATCCAAGCAGCACGTCCTTGCCAACGCAAATAGGCAAGGGCAGTGGGCAGGGGAAACAACATCCTCAGCAGAGGTCCAATGGGAAAATAGAAGTTGATCAAAAATAGCATGGCAGTAGTACTAGCCAGAAATGCGGTTTCGACCATTTCACGAGGATGTTTATGTAATTGCTGTGGCATGGCGTGGAAACATATTAGGACTTAAACTTAACGAAATTGTACTGTGACTAACCCTTAGAAGATGTCTCCACCTTTGCTTCTGAGGTATTGTTGGTATCTGGCAAACGCCGCCGCAGACCATATAACCAAAATAAGCCTGCTGCACCTGCGGCGATCGCGATTAGGCTAATGATCTGAGCAGTACGCAATCCTCCCACCATCAGGCTGTCAGTACGCAATCCTTCGATCCAAAACCGACCTAAGCTGTAAGCGATCGCATAGATCAAAGTGATCGAACCTGTTCTGAGCTTGGGTAAACGCCAAAACGCAAACATCAAAATAGTAAATACGCCCAGATTCCAAAGGGACTCATACAGAAATGTGGGATGAAAGTATGCCTCATTAATCAAGTCTGGAGGGCGACGATTGATCGGAATAAATAATTTCCAAGGTAAATCTGTAGGTGCGCCAAAGGCTTCGGAATTGAAGAAATTTCCCCAACGTCCGATCGCTTGACCGAGAATTACTGAGGGCATGACGATATCGGCCATTTGCCAAGTGGAAATTTTATGGCGACGACAAAAGATAATTGCGGCGATCGTGCCACCAATAATTGCTCCATGAATGGCGATGCCCCCTTCCCAAATCGCTAATGTCTTGTACCAAGGCATGAGTTGAAAGCGATGCCATTCAAAGATGACATAGTATAGCCGAGCGCAGGGAATCGCTCCTAAGACTAACCAAATGGCTAGATCTGCAACTAATTCGGGGTCGATTTTGCGTTGTTTAGCAAGGTATTGAGCTAAAACCGTTCCCAAAATAATTGAAGAAGCAATCAGTAATCCATACCAACGTACCGATATTGCGCCAATTTCAAAGGCGATCGGACCTGGTGAAGTAAATTCAAAAGCCAAAGGCAACAAACTCAACACTTTTCCTCTTTACTTTCTGCTATCTACTTTTTACTTACTCATATCTAATGCCCGCCTGCTTGATGCGCTCAAGGGCTTCGCCAAGGCGATCGCAATCGGCAATCAGACTAATTCTGACATAACCTTCACCTCCTTGACCAAAAGCACTACCAGGCGTAAACACGACTCCAGTACTCTCTAAGACCTTCAGGGCAAAATTTGCTGAAGACATGCCAGGGGGTACGGGTATCCATAGGTACATCGTGGCATAGGTTTTGGGAATATTCCATCCCAATTCGCCTAAACCTTTGATCAAAAAATCCCGTCTCTCCTTGTAGCGATCGCAGACTTCTTCTAGATACTGATCGGGCAGTTGTAGGGCAGTCTCAGCCGCCACTTGGATCGCCGAAAAAATTCCATAATCAAGATTAGTTTTGAGGGTGCGTAAACCTTGGATCACATGGCGATTGCCCACCACAAAACCCACGCGCCAACCAGCCATGTTGTAAGTTTTGGATAAGGTGTGAAATTCCACGCCCACATCTTTACCACCCGGAATTTCCAAGAGACTAGTTGGCTGATAGCCATCAAAGGCTAGTTCGGCATAGCAGAGATCGTGAACCAACAGAATTTCATACTTGTGAGCAAAAGCAACTACCTCCTCAAAAAATTCCCTTGGCGCGATCGCTCCCGTGGGATTAGCAGGGTAGTTGAAGTACATCACCTTCGCCCGCCTTGCAATGTCTTCAGGAATTGACGTTAGATCAATCAGCCAGTTATTTTCTGGTTTGAGGATCATTTCATAGATTTCTCCCCCTGCTAGTAGTGGCCCCCGAAAATGGGCAGGGTAGGCTGGACTAGGTACTAGGACAATATCACCAGGATCAATATAGGCGATCGCTAAATGCCCTAACCCTTCCTTAGAGCCAATCAGAGGTAAGGCTTCGCCTTCAGGATCAAGGCGCACATTGTAACGGCGATGATACCAATCTGTTATTGCTCGGCGAAAATTAGCCGTCCCCTCAAAGGGTGGATAGCCATGATTTTTGGCATTCTGTAAAGCGGCGATCGCTGAATCAACGACAGGCTGAGGCGTTGCCCCGTCTGGATTACCCATACCAAGATCGATCAAGTCTAGTCCCTGCTCCTTGGCTCGTAATTTCAACTCATCCAAACGAGCAAATACATATTGAGGGAGTTTTTCTAATCTTTGAGCAGGTTTTAACCAAGTCTTCATCGGTATATATGTGGGCTGGTAAAGGTGTGTAGTATCCCAATGTTTAGGGGATCTCTGATTTTAGTAGAAATTGACTAGAAATTGCATTGTTGGCGATCGCCATCGGAATTAAGTCGACAAACTATTAAGTTTTATTGCAAATTATTTTAAAATACTTAACACAAGTTAACAAATCTTCTCTACAATAGAGACAGCCAGTAAGCATATATCCTCATCATGTCTGTTGCAGAATTTCCTTGGTTGACCGCAATTCTTGTGTTCCCTCTCGTTGCAGCCTTTGCCATTCCCTTCATTCCTGATAAGTATGGCAAGAATGTGCGCTCCTATGCTGTAGCCGTAGCATTTGCGGAACTATCCCTGATCATCTATGGATTTTGGCAGAGATACAACTTAAATGTTGAGTCTTTGCAGATGATAGAAAGCTATGATTGGATGCCTCAATTAGGTCTGAAATGGTCATTGGCAGTTGATGGCTTGTCCATGCCTTTGATTGTACTAACAGGATTAGTCACAACCCTCGCAATTTTTGCAGGCGGCAACGTCAAACAAAAGCCACGACTCTTCTATTTTTTGATGCTGTGTCTCTACAGCGCTCAGATTGGAGTATTTGCAGCTCAAGATCTTTTGCTATTCTTTTTGATGTGGGAATTAGAGCTAGTTCCCGTTTATTTATTGATTTCTATTTGGGGTGGGGCAAAGCGTTTATACGCGGCGACTAAGTTTATTTTGTATACGGCGATCGGTTCAATTTTTATACTGGTGGCGGGTTTAGCGATGGCCTTTTATGGCGACACCACCACATTTAATATGACCGAGATGGGGCTGAAGCAATATCCGATCGCCTTTGAATTGCTCGCCTATGCAGGTTTTCTGATTGCCTTTGGTGTGAAGTTACCGATTTTCCCTCTGCATACATGGTTGCCTGATGCTCATGGGGAAGCCTCAGCACCAGTATCGATGGTATTAGCTGGCGTGTTGTTAAAGATGGGTGGCTATGCCCTAATTCGCTTCAACATTGAGATGCTTCCTAATGCCCATGTGTATTTTGCACCTCTGTTGGCTGTCTTGGGAGTGGTGGGCATCGTTTATGGTGCGATCGCGGCCTTTGGTCAACAGAATCTCAAGCGTCGTCTTGCCTATTCATCCATTTCCCACATGGGTTTTATCCTCATCGGACTAGCTTCCTTTAACACCTTAGGTTTAAGTGGTGCGATGTTGCAAATGCTATCTCATGGATTAATTGCTGCCGCCCTCTTCTTCTTAGCAGGTGTCACCTATGAACGTACCCATACCCTAATGATGGATGAAATGGGCGGTATCGCGAAAGTCATGCCTAAGGCGTTTGCTCTAATGACTGCTTCGGCGATGGCATCCTTGGCATTACCAGGGATGAGTGGATTTGTGAGTGAACTGAAGGTATTTTTGGGAATTACATCCAGTGATGTCTATTCTGCAAACTTTAAGTTAGTGATGATTGTAATCGCTGCCTTTGGTGTAATCGTGACTCCAATTTATCTGCTATCCACCCTGCGCCAAGTGTTTTATGGCACGACTAACGCCAGCTTGCATTTCGATAAATCTACTAGCGATGCCAATCCCCGTGAAGTATTTATTGCCGCTTGCTTGATTGTGCCAATTATCGCGATCGGTCTATATCCTAAGTTGGCAACCCAAACCTACGATGTTAAAACGGTTGCTCTCACTGAGCAAGCGAGGGGAGCATTTAGTGTGGTGGCTCAGTCGCGCGATCGCCATCCCATCTATTCTCTAAAAAGCTGGACATCACCAACATTACCTAATTCCGCATCTCAACCTCTGCTCGGTCTGATGCAATAGCATTAACAATTCCCATAAAAAAGAAGAATGGCATAGCCATTCTTCTTTTTTTATGAGGATGGCAAAGAGATTGAAAGTATTCTCTAAATGAAAAACTGTGCTTAAGAGAGTGTTTGAGAAGTTAAGCAAGACGTTTAAGGAGAATGTGAATCATGCCAACATAGAAAAAAGCCTCAGAAGTTTCAGGTAAAAGTTCGTATTCCCTAGACAAGCGCCGAAAGCGAGAAAACCAAGCAAAAGTACGTTCAACCACCCAACGTTTCCTTTGGACAACAAAACCCTTTTGCCCCACAGCAGGAACAACCACCTGTAAACACCAATAAAAAGTATGCAAAATCGCTAGAATAAAAGCTTTGCCTTCATAACCACGATCCACCCAAATCGTTGATAGACGAGGAAAACGGTCACGCATTTGGTTGATTTTTTCTAAAAGCATGGTTGCTCCCTTGCGGTCATTGACATTTGCTGCCGTAACTACAGCCATCATCATCAGTCCCAGAGTATCCACAAGCAAATGACGTTTGCGACCATTGACGAATTTGTTGCCATCAATACCAACAGACTCTGGGGAAGCTAATCGACTAGCAATTTTAGTTGATTGACTGTCAATACATCCTGCACTGGGTGTAGCTTCTCTTCCTTCACTGACTCGATACCACTGTTGTAATTTAGCGTTGATATTTTGCCATGTGTTCGTAATGCGCCAGTGCCGAAAGTAACCATAAACCGTCTGCCATACAGGAAAATCATGCGGTAACATTCGCCATGCACATCCTGCGGCATTGATGTAGAAAATAGCATTGAGTACGGATCGAATATCCACTGTCCTTTTACGTCCTCCTCTTCCTGCCTTGGGTATCAATTCTTGTATTAGTTCCCACTGGCTATCGGTTAAGTCTGTGGGGTATGATTTATTTCTTGCTTCCATCGGTCTGTCTTTGTTTTTCTATATTGACAGACTATACCTTTGGGAGCTTTTTTTACCTTTGCCTTTACTAAAAACTTCTCAAACACGCTCTAAAGTATTGTTGCCACTTGTCTAAAATATATTGCGATCGCCTCTAAAATCTGGATAAATAGCCAAGGCAGAACAATTATGAATGAACCAACAGTTCAAGCTGTGCAGTTAGATGATGGCATGACTATTTATGTGGAGGTGCGCCAGCCTGTGACCTTTGCAAAAGAGCCTACCCCTGAGCCAGCAAATCCAAAAAGAGAATTCTCACGGGAAGATTTTGGTGGTGACTCTAAAGGACTACAGGATGTTTTGAATATTCTGCCGAAAAGACCATCGGTGGAGCAGACAATTTTGTCCTATACAAGTGTGGCTCTGAATGCACTCAAAAATGTATCTTCAGCAAATGTGGATAAGGTGACACTAGAGTTTGGCATTAAAGTCGGTGGCAAAATGGGCGTACCTTTTGTAACTGAGGGAACCGCCGAAAGTAATTTGAAGGTGACGGTGGAATGTTCTTTTCCTAAGAAGGTTGAGACGGATGGTGAGGGAATGGCAACAAAATAAGTACGGGTTTTGCTTAAGGTGAGCTAGCGATCGCTGGCTCACCTTAGGCGATGGCGTTGGCAAAGATTGCATAATTTTTTGAGGATAAACTTCTAAACATTTTTATAATATCTTGGCAATCGCGTGTATTATAGATTGCATTGGCTTCAGATTTAAGGATATGACCAAGACATCCCAGACGGTACTGCCAGCGAAAATTTATGCTGAAGCAATTGTGCGATCTAAGACTGGTGATTCTCTCTTGCGCTCTAACGCTTTGGTTAGCAGCGATGACCTAGATCAGTTTCAAGCTGATCCCAAAGTTCTGGGTGATGCGGTTGAGAGGTTTGTCAAGGCAGGATTTGAAGTATTTACCGTTGGTAAGGCGGTGATCAGTATTGCGGCGGCTCCAGAAGTTTACGAAGAAGCATTTCAGACAAAATTCGAGACAGAGGAGCGCATTGTCATTAAGTCGTTGGGGGTGAAAGAGCCTGCCACTTTTATTAATGCCAAGGATAATAAGCCATTTGGGGAAATTGATGTTTCTAGGACTAGCTGGAGCGATATATTGGCAGGTGTTGCCATTGGGGAACCGTCTTATTATTTTGGATCAAGAATTCCTGCGGCTTTGCCACCTGCGATCGCGGCGAAGGCTTTGTCGGTAATCAAAGATGCTGCTTTTAATGTGGCTAATGAATTAAATGCTACAGCCTTGCATAGAGAAGGAATTAAGGGCAAAGGTATCAAGATTGCCATGATCGATACGGGCTGGTATCCCCATCCGTTTTTCTATGAAAATGGCTATGCAGTAACGCCAATACTGACTCCAGGGACAGATGAGCTCTTTAGGGATGATCACGGCCATGGTACGGGCGAATCGGCAAATATTTTGGCGATCGCTCCTGAAGTGGAACTATTCATGGTTAAGACGGGGATTGTGGTTGATGGTAAGCATAAAAATGTGAGTCCTGTCTCCGCTTTTTTGACCGCCATTAAGTTAGAACCCAGTATTATTACCTGTAGTTGGGGTTCCGATCAACGTGATGCTGATTTATCGCCTGCTAATCGTTTGTTGTCGGGAGTGATTGCGCGGGCGGTCAGCAAGGGGATTATCGTTATTTTTTCGGCGGGTAATGGACATTGGGGCTTTCCTGGGCAGCATCCAGATGTGATTTCTGTGGGTGGTGTGTATAAGGATTTAGAAAACGCAGGAAAACTTGAAGCGAGTAATTATGCTAGTAGTTTCCAGAGTCCTGTTTATGCAGGGCGTTCTGTACCTGATGTTTGCGGTTTAGTCGGTCAGCGACCCTATGCGGATTACATCATGTTGCCTGTTGCCTCAAATTCCGAGATGGATCAGGTGATGGCAAAAGCAAATGATGGGACAACTGATGTTGATGGTTGGGCAAGGTTTAGCGGTACTTCGGCGGCGGCTCCGCAGATTGCGGGTGTTTGTGCTTTGATCTTGCAAGCTGCCAAGCAAGTTGGCAAGAATTTAACTTCTGTGCAGGTCAGGAAGATTTTGCAGGACACGGCGATCGATGTGGTTGCTGGTAGTAGTAATAGCGCGAGTGGTGGTGCATCTGCTGGTGTTGGTCGTGATCTGGCTACAGGTCATGGTTTGGTTGATGCGGCGGCAGCCGTAAACAAGGCGAGGGAGTTGGATACTGGTCAATGTTGTGACAGTTGTGAAGCGCAAAGTCAGAGTTTTTCTAGTTCCCCAATTACAAGTTCAAATACACAAAACAATCAAAGGAGAAAACCCATGAGCAATGAATTCCCTAAACTAAAAACGAAGGTCGATGAAATTCAATCTAGACTTGATGAAGTTCTCAGAACTGACTTTATTGATAAGGATTTAGTCGAGAATGTTGAACTCCAGATTAGTGTAGACAATTTTGTAGAGCGATCAGCTCAAACTGATGCAATTCTGGCATTGGTCAATTCTCTCAAAGAGTTGAAACTTCCAAGTAAAAATTCTCCTAAGACACCAGTACCTACAAGTGAAACTGCTGCTGCAAAAAAGGCAAGAGAAGACGCAGAACAGGCAAAAATTGATGCCATCAAGAAAAAGCACGTTTTTGCTGCCAAGAGTTTACTAAAAGTGCAAAAGCACAAAGAACTCGCGACTCAAGTTTTAATTACAGCCATGAATTGCACTGATGAGGAAATCGTGGAAAAGGCGATCGAGGCATTAGGTGAGTTTGGCTATAACCCTCATCCTAGCGAAGAAGAAGATGTTTCCAGTTTTGCCACAAAAATTGGTTCGTATTGGAGAGCGAATGGAAAATGCTATAATTCCGAATCAGATGCCGATAGAGACCAAAATGGCTTTACATGTCCTTCTTAAAATCAGGTAAGTAAGGGCAATTCGTAATCTTATGTAAACCAAGTTGCTACGTATTAAAATCGTCTCAAAATAAGTTGAAAACAGCCTCACTAAGTGCTAGACAACAGTATTTTTATAAAAAAATAGTATTTCTTGTTTTAACTTTAGTTTTGGATGAATATGTAGCAACTTGGGTTAATGTATACCTTCACTCATTTACCCTTTTCGTCTGCTTTCTAATATCAATACTTCGGACAATTTCAAAACCTCTTATGACCAACCCTCTATAGAGCTAGTATTTTGGTCTTGATTTAAATTACCGTTAGCGTTTGAGCTAAAAGCCAATTATAGCTATTGCCCTTCTTGTTAGGACATAAAACACAAATAGTGAGAGGTAGCGCGAACCTCAGTCCATCTTTGCTATAACAAATCCCTTGCTTTTTATGCCTACCCGTTTACTAGTTACTTTTTTTAGAATTAGTACAATCTTTATTAGGGTTAACTACTTTTACGCTAATATTTGACGGCAACTTCGTTCTACATAGATATGCTTTCTTAATATTTTCTGGTTCCAAGTTTCTTGCATTATATAAATTTGCATCGTAAAGATATGCTCCTTCAAAATTAGTTGATTTAAGATCTGAATTTTCAAGAGTAGCTTTGTCGAGGTAGGCTCCTTTAAACGAAGATCCTTCTAAATCAGCATTGTTAAAGTTTGCCTCAATAGCAACTGTGTATTGTAAGTTGGAATACATAAGCTGTGAGTCTTTTAAAGTTGCTTTGAATAAATTGGCATCTTTAAAATTAATTCTGTATAACTTTGCAGAATCAAAATTTGCTGATTCTAATTCGGCATTGCTTAGATCTAGAGAGTCAATATATTGATTACAAACACTTGCACCTTTTAGCTGCTTTTTAAAACCAGTGGCCATCAGAATTTGAAGGAAAAGTTTTGCATTGGGATTAGGAGTACAGCTTTTATTGGTAATAAATGCAGATGCTTGAGTAATTACGAAGATTGGTAAAAGGATTAGCAAAGCAAAAGATGGAACTACCAATAGACCAACGTTTAGAAATCGAGAAGTTATCTGTTTGCGCTGACTCCTCTTGATAAATTCTTGGGTAGAAGAATTTAAAACGGATTTTTGGTTAACTTGAACGGCATTTTGCAGAGGTAAACCTTGCAATAGAAATCCTTTAGATCTCCTCGACTGTTCCCATTCCTCAGCACGCTCTTCTAGCTTCTGTGCTTGACGATTAGCTTCGCGGTTTTCTTCTAGCCACTCGCGCATTTTTGACCAGCTACGGATTAGCGCCTCATGAGCAACCTCCACGATCGCCACATCTCGCTCTGCTTTATCTTTCCGACTTAAAACGATCGCAGTCGTTACGGTTTCATTCTCACTTACGCTATCTGCATAGGTCTGATCATTGTCAGGCAAAACACTCTTTGTTGTTACTACTAACTTCTCATCCGCCAACTTCCTTACCACGTCATTGATAACTTCTATTGGAAACATTGGTTTTACGACCAAACTAGTTAACATCACACGGCGGCGAGTATCCTCTTCATTCCTCTCACCCAACCGCGTCAGAGATACAAAAATATGCTTGACAGCTTTCTTCTCAGCATCCGAAAACCCATCATAGACAGCATTAGCCCGTTTTTCTAAAGCGCCTGAAATCCCGCCAAATTTCTCTTTATAAGCATTCAAAGTTAATTGATTGCCTTCCCTGTAATTCCACAACTCAGCCAAAGCAAACTGCATTAAAGGCAAATTCGCAGGTGAACCAGCCACATCTCTCACAATTTCATCGACAAGCACAGGTTCCACTTCACAGCCAACCTTCTCCGCAGGCTTGGCGATCGCTTCGCGCAACTCATTGTTATTCATCGGCGTGATCGCCACTAAATGCGCCTCAAGCTGCTTGGCAAGTCCACCATAATCATATTCCACACATTTACTAAAGAAATCCGCCCGCATCGCGATCACAAGACGGAATTTATCACTATGCACCGCGATCGCGTTGATCAACAGATTAAAAAACTGTTGACGCTCCTCCATATCTTGACAGAGGGTAAAGCACTCCTCAAATTGATCGATCACTAATACTAGACAAGGGGATTTTGAACTTTCTACTAAACGACGTAAGCCTTCAGGCTTGCTAAGAAAATTTTTAATCCGATCGCTTTGTTCTGCTCGTTCAATAGTAGTTAGGGATGAATTTACAGATACATCCACAAATGAGTCAGCCAAACTCTTAAGAGGATGCTCAGTGGGTACAATGGTTTTGATTTCCCATCGATCGCTACCTGATAGTTGTCGCCCTTGCCGCAATTGACTGAGCAAACCTGCTCGTAATACCGAAGACTTACCGCTACCCGAAGCACCCAGCAAAACCAGACAATTATTATGACTGATGCGATCAATCAACAAATCCGTCAGTTTCCCTCTACCAAAAAAGAGTTGTGGATCAGTGTCATTGTCATCAAAATATGCAAGCCCCTTATAAGGACATTGGTCATCTGAGATAACCTCTTTTGTTGCCGATCTAATTCTTTCAGAACTTTGAATGATGGAAATTGGTTCGCCAAAATAGCTAAAGATCGGTCGTTGCAGTTCCCCACTTAGCTCGGTCTTGATAAAGTTGGAAAGATCGTAGCTGTCTAAACCTTTTGAAGATGTTCTCTCGGAGTCCATAGCATCTAGTATCGCCTTGGTAAGCACACTATAAGGACTACCGATCGCCTGATAAGCCACTTCAAAGTCTCTGGAAGCTGCAATAAAACAGCGATCGCGAGCATTGCCTAAAGCTCCTGCATCTGCCTCAGACATATTCAAAATCGCGCCGCTATGACAGCAATCGAGCCAGAGAATCTGCTGTTTAATGGGACTGTCTTGTAACAGTTTCCTCAACCATGCCAAAGACAAACCGTTTAACCCCATATCTGGATTGGTGTCGCTTGTAGCAAGAAACCCTTCACCCCGCCTTTTGATCAATCCATGTCCTGAAAAGTAAAAGAGTGCTGTATCTGGATATTGTTTGCTATCTGGGTCAAAAAGTTCTTCTAAAGCCTTTTCCAAAGCCACAAGGGTAAATTCCTTGGTAGTGCTTACAAAGGGTTTTAAGGTCTCGCCATCGATCGCTTCGGGAAAACGTTTTACCTTAAAATTGCCATATTTTTCTAATCTTTGGGCGATCGCCTCGGCATCATTAGCAGGGGCGCTAAGGTTGCGTAACCCATTGTAGTTGTAATTATTAATCCCGACAACCAAAGCAGATCGACTCATCTCGGATTCCTTAAACTAATTCTTAAAATAGCATACTTGTTATATTCACAAAAAAATACCGTAATCTCACTCCAGCCATATCAACTCATGCACAAATAGCTGCTGCCATGCTTGTTAGGACACAAAACCAGAATACGAGTTGCGGCGCTTCTTGCCTAATACACTTGCGAGGCGCGAAGCATTTGGAGAAGATTAGATATGAAGGGCATCTGTTAAGATATGTTTAGTTAAAATCTTTTTAGAACATTGCCAAGACTTTTATGCTGCAACAATCTTCCCGTTATACATTGGCTTGGGTGGATACGGTTAATAAGGTTAAGGCTGAGTCATGGAATGCTTTGGCAAAACCTTTGGCAACTCCTTTTTTTGAGTGGGAGTGGCTATCTAATTTGGAGGGATCAGGCTGTGCGATCGCGCAGCAGGGTTGGTTGCCTAATCATCTGTTAGTTTGGCAGGGGGATGTTTTGATCGCGGCGGCTCCTTTGTATTTGAAAGGGCATAGCCAAGGTGAGTTTGTATTTGACCATCAGTGGGCTGATCTTTCCTATCGCTTGGGTATTGAATACTATCCCAAGTTATTAGGCATGGCTCCCTTTACCCCTGCGGTGGGCTATCGTTTTTTGGTACATCCAGATCTTGAGTCTTTGCCAAAGGAGTGCGGTCATATTTACGATTTGATGATTGCGGAGATTGATCGATTTTGCGATCGCCATCGGATGTCGGGTTGCAATTTCTTATATGTTGATCCTCGTTGGAAACAAGAACTAGAATCACGGGGTTTTACGACTTGGATGCATCACAGTTATGTTTGGGAAAATCAAGGCTTTGCCAGTTTCGATGATTATCTGAAAAATTTCAATGCTAACCAAAGGAGAAATATTAAACGGGAGCAGAAGTCTATCGCAAATGCAGGTATCAAGATGCGGGTTTATACAGGCGATGAAATTCCGCATTATTTTTATGGTTATATGTATGAGCTATACAATGACCACTGTAATAAGTTTTGGGGAGGAAGTAAGTATTTAAATCGTAAGTTTTTTGAGCATTTAGCCCATTGTTTTCGCGATCGCTTGGTATTTGTGGCGGGTGAGATCGCTGATTACCACCAGCCTGTGGGCATGTCCTTCTGTATTCGTAAAGGAGAACAGTTATTTGGACGTTATTGGGGTTGCGTGCAAGAGATTGATTGCTTACATTTCAATGCTTGTTATTACACACCGATCGAGTGGGCGATCGCCGAGGGAATTCAGCGCTTTGATCCAGGGGCTGGAGGGCAGCACAAAAAAAGACGCGGATTTCCTGCTGTGCCTAACTATAGCCTCCATCGTTTTTATAATGACCGACTACGCCAGATCCTCGTACCTTACATTTATGAAGTCAATAACTTTGAAGCAAAGCAGATTCAAGCTATTAATAATGAATTGCCCTTCGACTTTGTTGAACCAGAGCTACATCTATAAATTTAATAAATTTATTAATCTATAGGCTTAATTAGCCTAACCCCGTCAAGGTCATCGCCTGCTGCTTTTAAAAATACTTTGACCTGTTCATCTTTGGATGTGGGCAATATCTTGCCAACATAATCGGCATGGATGGGTAGTTCACGATGTCCACGATCTATGAGGACTAATAGGCGAATGACTTTAGGACGACCGTAATCACTGATAGCACTCAATGCTGCGCCGATAGTCCGACCACTAAAGATCACATCATCCACAAGGATCACTGTTTTGCCATTAAGATCCGTTGGGATTTCAGTTTTACTTGGTGTTCGTAATCCAATTTTGTCAAGATCATCTCGATAAAAGGTGATATCTAAGGCTCCAGATGGCACTTTGATCGATTCTAAGGTTTCTATTTGTTTGGCGATCGCTTTGCTCAGAGGAACTCCACGAGTATATATTCCTAAAAGCACCACATTGGCAAGTTCGGCATTAGCTTCAACAATTTGAGATGCTAGTCTGTTGGTCGTACGCCGCAGCTCATCTGCTGTGAGAATCTCGATGGTTTTAGATGGTTGCACGTTGAATATTGCTCACAATACTTTTATGCAGTGTTGGGGCTTGAGATTTATATGGCAATGCGATGTACATAGGGTGACGCATCGCCACATAAATTCTGTCCCAAATAAGTAAGAGTAAATCTAGATAACTCTAGTTTTGTTAATCTTCATTGTTTAACACTTTTTGAATAGCATTACAAAGCGTGGCTTTGGGAACTGCACCCACAACTACATCAACATTTTGACCATTATTGAATAACATGAGGGTAGGAATGCTGCGGATGCCATACTGACCTGCTACGGCTGGATTTTCGTCAGTATTGAGCTTAAAGACCTTGATCTTTCCATCAAACTGACTGGCGACTTCCTCAACAATAGGTGCAACCATACGGCAAGGGCCACACCAAGGGGCCCAAAAATCAACTAGAACAGGGATGTCACTCTTAAGTACGTCCTGCTCAAAGCTGGCATCTGTGACGGCGATCGCTGATGACATGCTTTGCTACTCCCTTAAAATACAAAAAGCTTTTATTTTTAAAAATTGTGTGTAGGTAGTATAACAGCTAGAATCGCATATTTATATGGATTTCTGCAAAAGTCCTATCTGCACCTGTACTGCTACTTTGGCAAGGAGTCTGTTAGGACAAGCCTTTCAAAGGATCGTTTTAGCTTTTAGATAATATTACTATCCTTTGCATAGGCTAAAGTTAATGAGTTTGTCCAAACTGCCTAATATTAAAGCTGCGGTAGATGTATAGCTGCTGCCATGCTTGTTAAGATACAAAACCAGAATACGAGTTGCGGCGCGGCGCGCCGCAACTCGCTTCTTAGGTTTTGATTTGTTCTAATACAAGTATCTACAGCTATAAGTACTGATATTCTAAGTCATAAAAAACCGCCCTTGCTGCTCATAAGCTTGGGCGGAATGTGGTGTGAGGAGTGAACGGAAACTTGCGTCTCCGCTTACATATATATTGTAATCTAATTCTCAATTATGAACACAGTTAACCAGTTTTTTCGGGTTTTTCAAAGTCGCAAGATGGCATCTTTGATGTTGTTAGGATTTGCGTCAGGACTGCCCTATGCCCTAACCGATGATGCTTTTCGAGCTTGGCTGACTAGCGCTCAATTTGATCCGCGCACTATTGGCTGGCTCGGCTTGGTGTCTTTGCCCTATTCACTGAAGTTTCTGTGGTCGCCCTTTGTCGATCGCTTTGTGCCACCTTTTTTGGGAAGAAGACGGGGGTGGATTTTGTTAACACAAGGCTGTTTGGTTGTGGCGATTTTGGCGATCGCTTGGCAAATGTTTATGATTGTGAATATGCCGATCGCCGATCGCACCTTGTCTTTGCCGACTTTAGCGATCGCGGCAGTGGTGTTAGCTTTTTTGAGTGCCACACAGGACATTGCGATCGATGCTTACCGTACTGACGTTTTAGAAACACAAGAAGTTGGAGCAGGCGTGGGAATTTGGGTGATGGGCTATCGCATTGCCCTCCTGTTTGCAGGATTTATTGGATTTAATCTTGCTAGTCAGTGGGGGTGGGCATGGGTGTATGTACTGTTGGCAATGGTGATGGCATTAGGGCTAATGGTAACGATCGCCTCCCCAGAGCCATCCTCAGCAGCAGCCAGCCCAACTTCCCTAGATGAAGCTGTGATCAAACCTTTTCTAGAGTTTTTTCAAAGATTAGGAATACGTCAGGTTTTGCTAATTTTGATGTTTACCATTTTCTATCGATTTAGTGATGCCATGGTTAGTAAAATGGCAGTCCCCTTTTTAAAAACTTTGTTTGATGATGGCACAATCGGCACTGTCCGTCAGGGGATTGGCGTAGTGGCAACAATTGTCGGGACTTTAGCAGGAGGAGCGATTCTCAGTAAGTTGGGTGTGAATCGCTCCCTATGGGTGTTTGGAATTTTACAGGCAGTTAGCAACATCGGTTACTATGCGATCGCTGTAGTTGGCAAAAATGATTTAGTCCTTTTAGCAGCAATCAATGTCGAAAACTTTTGTAGTGGCTTAGGAACAGCAGGATTTCTCGGTTTTTTGATGGTGCTATGCAATCCGAGCTTTTCGGCAACCCAATTTGCCCTACTATCTAGCCTATTTGCTGTGGGCAGAGACCTAATTGCATCGCCATTTTCGGGGGAATCCGCCCAGTTTATCCAGTCCCACATATCTTCATGGACAGCCATTAATCAGAGCATCTGGATCACTGGTAGCGATGGCAAAGGTTGGGCTTTATTTTTTCTATTCACCTTGGCTTTAGCGATCCCAGGCATGATATTTTTGCCATTTTTTGCCCCTTGGAATGGAGAGTTTAAGAAGGTAGACACATTACCTATAGATTAATGTCAATTAACAGCTTCAAAAAAATAGAAACCAACTATAATTCCTAGCAGTGTAGGCATTTGCTCAAAATACTGATCGATCCGCCCTATTTGATGTACGGCTGCCTCATATCCTCAAATTTGCTATAACTTACCATGACTAGACATATTGAAGAACAGGCACTAGAGAAAAATTTCTATCATCTTTCCGATCGCCTAATTGATAGCCTGCAAAACAACGAATATTTAACCATTAACCTTGATAGCGAACGCAGTCAATTTACTCGCTTTAATCACGCTCAGGTGAGGCAATCGGGGGTAGTTGCCGATGGAAATGTCACCATGTCTCTAATTTTTAACCAACGGGAAACCTATGCAGAATTTCCCTTTACAGGTGACTTAGAGCAGGATCTGGCAATGGGACTGGAATGTTTGCAGCACCTGCGGCAAGAGGTGGTACAGTTGCCCGAAAATCCCTATCTGACTTTACCCGAAAATCAAGGCTCTAGCCGTGAGTTCTATCAAGGTAAATTACTATCTCCAGAGGAAGCAATCGCGTCAATCCTTGAGCCAGTGACACATTTAGACTTTACAGGGCTGTATGCCTCAGGCTCAATTATTCGTGCCAATACTAACTCCGCAGGGCAAAAACACTGGTTTGCAACGGACTCCTTCTTTGTGGACTATTCACTGTTTGTGCAGACTAATTCGGGCGAAAAGGCTGTTAAGGGCATTTATGCAGGTAAAGAATGGCAAGCAACAGACTACGCCAGACAAATCGAGCTTTCCAAACAACAGCTCGCAGCATTGCAGCGACCGAGCCGAGCGATCGGTCGCGGACAATATCGTACCTATTTCGCTCCTGCGGCGGCAGCAGATTTGTTTAGCTTTTTATCTTGGAGTGTTGGTGAAGCCAGTCTGCAACAAGGCAGCAGTGCTTTAATGAAGCTCAAGAATCAAGAATGTACCCTTTCGCCTCACCTGTCTCTGAGCGAAAACTTTACCTATGGTAATGTGCCAAGATTTAATCATCTAGGTGAATTTGCTCCCGAATATTTACCCGTAATTGCTCAGGGCAAGCTAGTCAATACGCTAGTTAGCTCTCGCAGTGCTAAGGAATATGGCAAGCAGGCGAATGGAGCTGGTACTGGCGAATCAATGCGATCGCCTGAAATTGCCGCAGGACATCTCACCCATGATGCGATTTTGCCAAGTTTAGATACAGGACTATATTTATCAAATTTACATTACCTAAATTGGAGCGATCGCACGGGAGGACGTATTACAGGAATGACTCGTTATGCTTGTTTTTGGGTTGAAAATGGGGAATTAATTGCACCAATTGAAAATTTGCGATTTGACGATAGTATCTATGATTTCTGGGGTGACAATTTGGTTGCATTAACAGATTTTCGTGAGTTTATCTCTAGTACTAGCACTTACGAGAAACGTTCACTGGGTAGCATTCTCAACCCCGGGATGCTAGTAAATAATTTCACCTTTACCCTATAGAATGCCCTATAAAAAGTATTGCAAATCACATATAAAAAAATACGACATTTAGCGCTTACAAAATTTTGTGAAATATCTTCACAAAATAATTTTTCTATATACTTTTGCAAGAAAATTAGTTATCATATCAAGTGTCGCTTAACGGTCAGAATTACTATGTTAGCTATAACTAAAGGAATTCTGCCAGCTTGTCTTGTATTCATCGGGGGGATGAATCTTGCTGTGGGTCAACCAAATTTGCAGTTTAGAAGTCAAGATATTGGTTTAGTAAATACTCAAGTTGCTTTTACACCAGCAGAAAGGCCCCAGCCTCAGCGAACTAAAGGAGGTGGAGCCAGACTTCATGAACTTGTAGATGGTAAATCTAACCAAGCACAGTTATCTTAAACAAGCTGGCAATTGTATTGAAAAGTTTCTTTTATGGGTTCTATTGATTCATTGGCAAAAGGTACCGTCCAATGGTGTCTTTTGCAATTTTCATAGCTAAGAAAAATAACGGTTGGGGGAAAGGGATAAGCATATATAGCTGTAGACACTTGTATTAGGGCAAATCAAAACCCCAGAATACGAGTTGTGGCACTCCGCGCTGCAACTCGTATTTTGTTTTTGTGTCCTAATAAGAGTGTATACAGCTATATATTTTAATTTGGGGCAGGTTTGAGCGCGTATTGTTATAAATGAAAAGTAAACAAAAATAATAGTATTAGCCTATGTTGACAGCACCAGAGATTGATTTGGTAGATGTGCAATCCGCGATCGCTAAACAGCGTCATTTTTTTAGCACGGGCAAAACTAAAAGCCAAGAATTTCGGATCACGCAATTACAAAAATTAGCAGAAGTTATCCAAAATAACGAACAGGCAATTATTGATGCTCTCTTTACCGACCTCCGCAAGCCAACCACCGAGGCTTTATTGAGTGAAGTAATGGCTACTCTCAACGAGATTAAGTATGTTCTTAAACATCTCAAGGCTTGGATGAAACCGCAAAAGGTAAGTACGCCTCTCAATTTATTTCCAAGTTCTAGCTACATTTATGCAGAACCTTTGGGCGTAGTCTTAATAATTGCGCCTTGGAACTATCCCTTTGCCCTAACACTTCAGCCTTTGGTGGGAGCGATCGCGGCTGGCAATTGCGCTATTCTCAAGCCCTCAGAGCATACACCCCATACTTCAAGGGTAATTGCCCAAATTATTAACAACAATTTTGAGCCTGACTTGATCAGGGTCATTGAAGGGGGCATTGAAACCAATCAAGCCCTATTAGCAGAAAAGTTTGATCATATTTTCTTCACAGGTGGAACCGCGATCGGTAAGATTGTGATGAAGGCAGCAGCCCAACACCTCACTCCCGTTACCCTCGAACTCGGTGGCAAAAGTCCCTGTATTATCGATAGTGAATGTGATTTAGATGTTACTGCTAGGCGGATTGTGTGGGGCAAGTTTTTTAATATGGGGCAAACCTGTGTTGCTCCCGACTATCTGCTGATTCAGAAAAGCATTAAACCTTTGCTAGTTCCTAAATTGATTTTCTATATCAAGTCTTTTTTTGGTGAAAATCCTCAGCAAAGCCCTGATTTAGGCAGAATTGTGAATGAGCGTCAGTTTGATCGCCTTGTGAGTCTACTCAAGGACGGCAAAATTTTGATTGGCGGAGAACATGACCGTGGCGATCGCTATATTGCACCCACCATCATTGATCAAATTTCTCCCGATGCTGCGATTATGTCGGAGGAGATTTTTGGCCCTATTTTGCCGATCCTAGAGTATGACCAAATCGCCGAAGCGATCGCCTATATCAATTCACAACCCAAACCCCTAGCGCTTTACCTGTTTTCTAGCAACCGCCAAAATCAAGACAAGGTAATCCAAGAAACCTCCTATGGCGGCGGATGCATCAATGACGTTATTATGCAATTAGGTAATCCTGAGCTTCCCTTTGGAGGAGTAGGAGACAGTGGCATAGGCAACTATCATGGCAAGGCTAGTTTTGATACCTTCTCCCATCGCAAAAGCATCCTCAAAAAATCCTTTAAGCTTGATTTAAAGTTGCGCTATCCACCTTACAAAATGAGTATGGATGCTTTAAAGAAATTCCTATAGGAAAATTCCTATAAATGTGGCAATTTGCCACATTTAAGCTTAAAGCTGATTAATTGCCTCTTGCATTTTACTGACAGCACCAATTCGCTCCCTTTGCTCCTGCTTAAACTTATCGATACAATCCTTAAAAGTTGCCTGAGGCGCAGTTGCTCCCTCGGTAATTTCCCATCGCAAAAATCTGTCGATACCTTCAAGGGGAGCAAAAGATAGGCTATTTTGGCTAAATCGTAACAACTGCATACTGCCTCCACCAACGGCAGGAGCATTGCTTTGTTGTGCATCTAAAAGCATTTGATGAGCAGGAGAAAGGGCTTGAGATGACCGATTTGTTGTAAAAGTCTGCGATTGAGCTTGATCAACATTGACTGCAAAATTGACTGCGAAAAGACTTAATGCCCCCATCATCAATGGCAAATTAACCGCAATTGCCTTTCTGCTTATTTTAATTGTTTTGATGAAATTCATGATAGGTCACCAACTAGGTTTTATGAGCATTAAGTCGTAAGTTAATATCGCATATCAATTGATACCAGCCCAATAAGTAAAGCCTAGGAAAAATTCATACTAAAGTTAAGCTTGGCTTTAAATTTGATAAATAAACGCTTGATTATTAGCAGATAATTTAGATGGGGATATTTAAGCTTCAACCAGATTGCTGTTAGATTAATTACCAAACAAGTAATACCTAAAAATAGCAAAATAAATGTTGGAGCCATTACCACGCCTATGATGTACCAACTGATTACATGCATAACCATTAGCATTGCATAAATAATTGCTGTCGTGCTAATTGTAAAAATTTGTAATGCCGATCTATTTAAAACTGTAAATAAAATAGTTTGAGAAGTAATCAGCAAGTTGGCGGGAACTAGAAATGCACAGATTGCTAGACAATGCGATCGCGAAAATTCATTTAAACAATGCCAGTTGAGAGACAGATTGCTAGATAAATTGCTAGATAAATTTAAAGGAAAACTTAAATAACTAAAATCAAACATAGAGAAAACTTTTGGATAACTGGTTTCACCCTATCACAACCATCTTTTCTCTATGCATAGATTAAGTAATTGTTACTATTCTTCAAGCTATTCTTTAGTTCGTAAGATCCCAAATACTGAAGTATAGCCATGCAAAAAGGTAGTACCACCAACGGGGCCGATTTCTCCAGAGCAGAAGAAACCACCGAGAGGGATCAAGCCTAAGTATTTTTGCAAGAGTTCTGAGTCAAAATTGGGTTTGCCATATAATCTTTCACCGCGTCCCATGCAGGCAAACATTAATGCGGCGTTCGGTGAAACATTTGGTGCTTCTAGACTCATTTGATTGGTGTAATTGACTAGTGCCATTTCCAGATCTTCCGCCGATGCATGGCTATCGCGTAAGTGCAGTTGAATCCTCTGCCCTGGGCGGATGCGATCGCCAACAGCGATCGCTCCCGAACGCGGATCAACACCAATGATATTGCGAATCAGAAAATCTCCCTGCGATGGGTTCGCCTGAAACTCATTCATAACTACGCCAATGAATAGGGAATGTTGTGCCAATTCGCGATCGCTTTGGCTAAGATCACTCACCGTATCCTGCAACAAACTTAGAGGAGGCTTACCCTCTAAGCCCAGAATCAAATTGCGCTCACATTCTGAGACTTGAAAAATTTTCCCAATCGGGCGACATCCCTGAGCCACCACAGGATCGATTACCACATCCCCCCAAAGGGCAACCCCCAATAGTCCTGTTCTATATAACTTATATTGATTTTGTTCATGAAAACAAAATAAGGCATTTGCCCCCATACCACCACTGCTGGCTAGTCCACCCACCTTAACCGCCTTGGGATAGGCAAAATCTAGTCCTTGAATGAGATCATTAATGGGGAAAGAGAAGGGATCTCCCAGCAAAATAAAACTTGTTGCTAAGGCCGCATTGACATTAGTTAACTTTTCCCAGCGATCGGGCGGGCTATCGAGATCGGGTAAATCACTGTCATCAAGGTGAAATATATGGCAATCGGCATTAGGCAAATTACCAACTAGTAAAGCGATCGCAGGCTTATCCTCAAATTCTTGACCATTGCCGACAATGCCGCCCCCCGAACAACCAACTAATTTTTTAATCGGCAGCTTATCCGCCAATAGCGGCAATAACCGAGGGTAATCACTAGCAAAGGCCGTCGACACATATAAAAAACCTAAATCCAGCGATCGCTCACCCATCACAGCCAAAACCTGCTGCGACAGATCTTGCACTGCCGATTCTAGAGATATTTTAGTAGACAGACTAGTAACCCATTTCATATGCCTAGCCTCGCGTTAAGATCACTTCTAAACATTCCTTTAATAAATCTTTACTAATGTCACTCAACCATTGCTTACAGCAACTGGCGACAAGCTAACCTCAATACCTTATATTAATAATGATCATCATATAGCAATCCTAAATCATTTATGAGATAAAAAAAGAGTAAGGATGCTTTCTTTGCGGTAACTATATATTATGAAACTGATTTTAGTTTTTTGAATAGCTAAGGCGTTAAAAAATCTAAAACAATTTTCTAATCAAATTACTGTAGAAATTTTATAGACACAATTTACAGACAAATTTATTAAAAAAACAATTAACGGAGAAACCTAATATGCAGGATGCCATCACCAGCTTGATTGGCGCGTATGACGCAACAGGAAAATATTTTGACCGTGACGCAATGGATGCACTCAAGTCTTACTTTGCCACAGGCAATGCCAGACTCAATGCCGCCTCAACGCTCACCGCTAATGCTGCTTCTATCGTCCGCAAAGCAGGAGCGCAGCTTTTTGAAGAAGTTCCCGATCTAATTCGTCCAGGTGGCAATGCTTATACAACCCGTCGATTTGCCGCTTGTCTGCGTGACATGGACTACTATCTGCGCTATGCATCCTATGCCCTTGTAGCGGGAAACAATGACGTATTAGACGAACGAGTACTACAAGGACTACGCGATACTTATAACTCCTTAGGTGTACCCATTGGCCCCACCGTGCAAGGTATCCAAATTATGAAGCAGCTTGTATTTGAACTAGTGGGCAATAGCTCTGACTGGTTAGCGGCTCCCTTTGACTACATGTCTCGAGAACTCAGCGAAAAGAATATCTAGATTAGAAGCCACAAAAAAAGAGGACTGCCAAGCAGTCCTCTTTTTTTGTGGTTGGTTGGAAAATCGGGTTTGAAGAAAGTCTTCAAAATGATTTAAGATTGTTTGTAATCGAATATGCTCGATTTATTCTAGGAGAGATTTAAATATGGCTTTAGTACCAATGCGCTTGCTGCTCGATCACGCAGCCGAAAATGGTTATGGTATTCCTGCATTTAACGTTAATAACATGGAGCAGATCCAAGCGATCATGCAGGCTGCAAATGAAACCAACAGCCCTGTGATCCTACAAGCTTCTCGTGGTGCGCGTAATTATGCTGGCGAAAACTTCTTGCGTCACTTAATTTTAGCTGCTGCTGAAACCTATCCCCACCTCCCCATCGTGATGCACCAAGATCACGGTAATGCTCCTGCGACTTGCTATTCAGCAATTCAAAATGGTTTTACCAGTGTCATGATGGATGGCTCTTTGGAAGCTGATGCTAAGACTCCTGCAAGTTACGAATACAACGTGGCTGTCACCTCCGAAGTTGTAAAGGTTGCCCATGCTTTTGGTGCAAGCGTTGAAGGTGAACTCGGTTGTCTTGGTTCTCTTGAGACTGGCAAGGGTGAAGCTGAAGATGGACATGGATTTGAAGGTGCTTTGGATCACTCGCAATTGCTAACCGATCCCGATGAAGCTGCTGACTTCGTAGAACGTACTCAAGTTGATGCTTTGGCAGTGGCGATCGGTACTAGCCACGGTGCTTACAAGTTTACCCGCAAGCCCACTGGTGAAATTTTGGCAATTAGCCGCATTGAAGAAATTCATAACCGCTTGCCTAATACTCACCTTGTGATGCATGGTTCTTCTTCTGTTCCTGAAGATTTGCTCGCCATGATTAATGAGTATGGTGGTGCAATTCCTGAAACCTATGGTGTACCTGTTGAAGAAATTCAAAAGGGGATCAAGAGTGGTGTGCGTAAGGTAAATATTGATACTGATTGTCGCTTGGCAATTACTGCGGCTGTGCGTGAAGCTATGGCAAAGAATCCTAAGGAGTTTGATCCTCGCCACTTCCTGAAGCCTTCGATCAAGTACATGCAAAAAGTTTGTGCCGATCGCTATGTTCAGTTTGAAGCGGCTGGTCAAGCTTCTACGATTAAGCAAGTTAGTCTGTATGACTTTGTACCTAAGTATGCGAAGGGTGAATTGAAGCAAGTTAGCCGCCAAGCTGTTAAGGCATAATTTGTTCTCGATTTATAAATACAAATAAAACTGACAGATAAAATTAAGAGAGGTGCTACTAGTCATCTCTCTTAATTTTTCTTAATCGGTAATACAAAAGCGGAATTGCTGATGTTGTCGATGTTTTATTAGTGTTAAGTTTTGTTAGGGTTAATATATTTATATCCAATTGCATAATCTATTCAAGTTTTGTTCATGGGTTATTTAGCATTTTCTGGCGTGGAGCCAAGTAGAGCTACATCATCTAAGCCCAAGCTGTTAGTGGTAGATGATGA
This sequence comes from Pseudanabaenaceae cyanobacterium bins.39, assembly GCA_033765135.1. Taxonomy (GTDB): domain Bacteria; phylum Cyanobacteriota; class Cyanobacteriia; order Pseudanabaenales; family Pseudanabaenaceae; genus Pseudanabaena. The sequence goes on along the minus strand of JANRII010000004.1, from coordinate 30,643 downwards.
ACAGGACAATTTGGATCTGTTGTATCGCACCTTTCGCCGCGATTTTACGGTGTTTCGGGCTGACAGTGGCGCTAGGGCATTGGAGGTTTTGGCGAAGGAGGGGGAAATGGCGGTGATTATTTCCGATCAACGGATGCCAGAGATGAAGGGGACAGAATTTTTGAGTCGTACTGTGTCAGATTTTCCTGATACGATGCGGGTGGTTTTGACTGGTTATACGGATATTACGGATTTGATCGAAGCTATCAACTCGGGACAGGTTCATAAGTATATTACGAAGCCTTGGGAGCCAGAAAATTTAAAAAATGTGATTGTGGAAGCGAGTCATATTTATGATCTGCTCAAGCGGCGTTCGGAGGAGTTGGTGCGATCGCAGGCTCAGAATGCTTTGTTGTCAGTGGTTGTGAAGATCGCGCAAAATTCTCAGCAACTTAATGATGGATTGCTGCCTCTAGCTCAAGCATTTCAGCAAAATTTTGATGCTGATGCGGTGGTTTTGCGGCTAGTGGAAAATGGTGGTCTGGCGGATATGGAGGCAGTGTGTAGTGATGAGTTTTGGGATGTGAGTGCAGATCCTTTGGTGTGTGAGGTGATCGCTGTGGGTAAATCGCAAGTTGCTCTAGACTGTAAGGATCAGGATTATGGGACAAATCTCGCGATCACGATTAAGTTTCGGGAAGAAGTTTTAGGTGTTTTAGCGATGCGGTGGCGGCGATCAATGGCAGTTAGCTTAGGTGATGTGGCGGCAATTCAGCAATGTGCTGATGAGGTGGCAATTGCTCTTACTTGTATTCGTTTTTATGCTAAAAAGTAATTTTTTGGGCGATTTTCGGGGTGATTCTTTGGGTGATCGTTTTTGTGATTGTAATTGGTCGGAGCTATTGAACTTGGCGATCGCGATCGCCAGTAAAGCCCATGAGGGACAGTTTGATAAAGCTGGTAAGCCCTATATTGCCCATCCTCTGCATGTGATGTCACAGATGACCACATTGGAGGAAAAAATTGTGGCGGTTTTGCATGACGTGGTGGAAGACTCCGATATCACGATCGCTGATTTGGTGAGACAAGGTTTTCCATCCATTATTACTGAAGCGATCGCGGCGATTACTAAGCTTGAGGGAGAACCCTATGCTAACTATATTTTGCGGGTTAAGTCTAATGCGATCGCCCGCCAAGTTAAGATTGCTGATGTAATGCACAATATGGATATCAATCGCATTGAGCATCCTACGGAAAAAGATTTTTTGCGAATAGAGAAATATCAAAAGGTACTGCAAGAATTGCAGATGCCAATGGAAGATTAAATGAAGGCTATACTGAGACATGAGATATAAGAATCATATTGTCAATCTTCGTAACTTTTTTCATGCTCTCCGCAAGTCAAGACCTGATAGCCCTAGCGCGATCGCAAATCATTTTACTGACCCAAAGTTTGGGCGCAGTATCTAGCGCTATTTATATTGCTGAAAACGTGGCGGATGGAATGCCACCAAATTTGATCGAGGTGGCAGTTTTTCCTGAGGAAGGAACTAGATATTTGCCCGATGCACTAGTTTTGGGCAATATGAATATGGCAAGTATGGCAACGATGGGATCGGGGGGGTTAGTCAGGCAAAGACGCTTTGTATTACCACTCATTTATGAAGATACAATTTTAGGCTTCTTGATGACAGGTCGAGATGATCGAGACTGGCTAGAATATGAGCAGTCTCAAATCAAACAAATTGCGAATACCTTAGCGATCGCCTGTGCCTTAGATCGGCGCAATCAATGGCTAAATAACCATCACAAAAATATTTACAGGCAGCAGCACGACTTTTTAGCTTCCCTGCTCCACCAGTTACGCAACCCCCTCACGGCAATCCGTACCTTTGCCAAACTGCTATCGCGCCGCCTTACCAGCGAAGATCCCAGCCAAAAATTTGTTTCAGGTATTTTGCGAGAAACCCAGCATATACAGGACTTGCTAAACGATGTAGATCGTCCCGTTCCCTTATTGCTTGAGCAATCTGAATCTGAACAAGCTCTGTTGCCTGCTGCCAAACTAGATTTGACGGCTATTAGCATTGAGCCAATTTTAGAAGCAATTGTTAGTTTTGCCTCAGTACTCGCACAGGAGAGAAATATCCAATTTCTCACCAATTTACCAACCAACATGCCGCAGATTTTGGGCAATGAGTCGGCTCTGCGAGAGTCTATCAGTAACCTAGTGGAGAATGCCTTGAAATATACCCCTGCTCAGGGATATGTTTTGCTTGGCATTGAAATAAACCCAGATACGCTCTGCATCTATGTGCAAGATACTGGCGTGGGGATTCCTGAAGCCGATTTACCACGATTATTTGAGCGCAATTTCCGAGGTAGACAGGCGGATAGTGACATATCTGGTACTGGCTTAGGTTTGGCGATCGCCAAAGATCTCATTAATCAAATGGAAGGAAGTATCCATGTAATTAGTCAAGTTGGGAAGGGAAGCACCTTTGCGGTTACTCTCAAACGCATCTAATACCAATTTAAAAGACCCCTGCATTAGGCATAATTACTAGGTCATTAATGATGGCATCGCTTGGTAATAACAGCAAAGACATAATCGAATCAGCCACAGTGCTGGGCTTGAGCATAGCAGCACGATTAAAACTAGCAGGTACTTTGTCCCCTAAAGTATCCCAAAGAGGCGTATCCACTGAGCCAGGGCAAATAGACATAACCTTAATACCGTGAGGTTGTTCTTCGGCAGCGAGGGCTTGGGTCAGTCCTAAAAGTGCAAACTTGCTGGCGCAGTATGCTCCCCAATTCGGAAAACCCTGACGAGCAGCGATCGAAGCCACATTGATGATTGTGCCGTTCTTTTGCGATCGCATAGTTGGTAAAACCGCCTGCAAACACTGAAATACACTTGTAATATTGAGATCAAAGAGTTTTTGCCATTCCGTAAGCGGCATATCAATCAGTTCGCCAATATAGGCCATACCTGCATTATTAATGAGAATATCCACTCCCTGCATCGCAGCAACGATCGCACCGATCTGGGTTGTCACCTGCTCCACATCACTCAGATCGACCGCATAACCCTTCGCTTTACTATTGTTTGGCAATTTCTGCAAAATGCGATCGGGATGACGGCTCACCAAGCTTACCTCAGCCCCAGCCTGCAATAACCGCATAGCAACTTCCTCCCCAATCCCGCTACTTGCCCCTGTAACAATCGCTTTTTTTCCAACTAACTGACTCATCAAAGGGCTAGACGAAGAATTTATCAAGTCATTACTCATAAGTTTTTCAATTGATATTGTGAGACCACTTCATAGCAGTGTAGCCACATTTGTGCGAATTGGTATAATTGTTTACTTGAAACATTGATAAAAACTCCCATGTCAAAAAAGGTTGGAACGGGCTTTTGGTGGCTATGGCTAACTGCTAATACCTGCGGTAGTTTCTTTTTACCTATATTGATTTGGCAAGATCCCTATGAAATTCGATCGCGTATTTTCTTAAACGCCATACTGCAAGGGACAGGTATGGCAATCATGCAATCCAGCCTACTTCGCAGCCATATATCAAAAAGGCATTGGTGGTTTCCCTTAACAATGATTGGTTGGATTGCAGGCTTGAGTATTATTTCCCTATTTCCATCCCTAGGATTGCATGAAGCGATCTTTACTGAACACTTCTTAACCACCCTTCTACTCGATTTTTTGATTGTGGGATTTATCGTGGGAACTTTGCAATGGCAATTGCTCAGAAAATTTAGCGCAGGTTCTGCATGGCTGTTGGTGAGTCCTTTGGCGCTATCATGCAGTGCATTAGGTCTATATTGGGGTTACAAAATCCCCTCCTCCCTGCTATCGACAACCATCGCCACAGGCTTACAAGGACTAATCTACAGCGCCATCACAGGCTTATTTGCCATCAAAATTCTGCGATCGCCAAAATCAAAACCCAAAACCCAACAGCCAAAAGCTAATAGCTAACAGCTTTTGGCGGTTAGCGGTTAGCGGTTAGCTCTTGGCTAAAAGCTAACAACTAATAGCTAAAAGCTAAAAGCTAAAAGCTAAAAGCTAAAAGCTAACCGCTAATAGCTAATAGCTAAAAGCTAAAAGCTAAAAGCTAAAAGCTAACCGCTAATAGCTAATAGCTAAAAGCCAAACTCCTACTCCACAAACCGCAAATCCCGTTTTAACAAAGTATGCTCACCTGTCTCCGTTTCTACAGTTGCCCTAATTAAGCTAGTCCTAATCACCAATAGTTTTGCCATGTAATAGGGACTGTCTGGATCTAAAATCAAAACGCGATCGCCCACCTGCAATGGTCGAATTGTGGGGGTGGGCAAATCTCGCTGCATTGACTGTTCCTGCGATTCGCTTTGAGGATTAGGCTTTGTATGGGCATTGGCATAGGCTGGAGCTAAAATACCGCGATCGCTTAAGAGTTGCTCCACATAGGTCTTCATCTGCTGCTCTAGTTCAATTTTGAGGAGCATCCATCGATCTGGATATTCATGATCATCCTGACAGTCACTCAGAACATAATCTAAACCTTGAATTACCAAACTATCAATTTTTAAATTTTCCCGATTAACCTTAATCAATAATTTGTCATACAAAGGCTGAGGAATCTCTACAGTTACGGTATGGGTCGCGACTGGAACTGGTGACGAATCAGAATCTAAGATCGGCATAGTAACTATATGTTGATAAAATTAATTATCGTAATTATCGATTATTGCAGTTTTTATACATTTATCTAAACGGGTAATGCAACTCTATGTCTGTCGAAGTCGATCAACAAGCTCCAGATTTTACATTGCCAAGCGATCGCGGTGATATTACTCTAAGCCGCTATCGGGGTAAAACCAATGTTGTGCTGGCCTTCTATCCTGGAGATTTCTCTCCACTCTGTACGAGTGAGATGCAATGTTTTGCCGATGATTGGACGAAATTTCGGGAGGCAGGGGCAGAAATTTTGGGAATTAGTACTGATCCCATTGAGAAGCACATTGAATTTTCCAAAAAATTGGGTTTGCAATTTCCATTACTCAGCGATCGCAACCAAGAAGTATGCAAAAAATATGGTGTTGCGGGTTTATTTGGAAGCAAGCGAGCTTACTTTATTATCGATATTCATGGCATAGTGCGCTTTAAACATATCGAATTTTTGCCAATCTTCAAACGTGAAGATAGTGAGCTTTTGGTGGCTTTACGCAGTCTTCATTAAGGAGCCGATTTTTGTGGCACGGCTTCGCTTTACCACAAAAAAATTGGCTCTTTATTTTCCTCCTATTACCTGCCCTAGCACCATGATTAATACCATGACCGCTAGGGCAAAGCGATCGCACCAGCCACTAGCCGCCATCGTGGATACGGGAGGAACTCCTTGATATCCACGGGCAAGCATGGCTTGATGTATCCGATCGCCGCGATCGTAGGTACGCACAAATAAAACCCCTAACATATTGCCTAGTACCTGTCTTTGCCATGCGCGATCGCGGCGATGGCGGTCTAGTAAGTTGTGAGTAGAGAAATTGCGGGTGGTGGCGGCTCGATACATGGCTTGAAATTCTTGATGCAGCACATTAATCTGGAAATACATGGCCGCCATGATGCTCACTAGGAGAGGTGGCACTTTGAGAACGACTAAAGATTGCAATAGGATTGGAATGGAAGTGGAAAGGGTGAGAATATTGAGTAATAACAGACAGAGAGTGGCTTTGATTGCCACACTGCCCAAGGTAATCAGACCATAGCTAGTTACTTGCATCCATTCCCATTGCCATAGCACTTGTCCACCTGAGCGAAATAGAGTTCCGACCAAAATCATACTAGCGAAGGCAAGTTCGATCGCGAGGCGTTTTAACAGGAGTTGCCATTGGACTTGACTCCAATAGATAATCGGCACAATGCTCAGACCATAACAAGCCCAAGTTAGCCATTTACCATTGGGGGTAAAAGCGATCGCAAATACTAACAAAGAAATTAAGAGGAGCCGACTATGGGGCGCTAGACGTTGCCAAACATTCCAATGGTCTAGATCATGAGGATCTTGATCTCCTCTCTGGGACTGCACAGCAGGATGAATATGTAACAGCATCACGATCTATCTTCTTCATTTTGTGCATTTTGAGACTCTTGTTTAGGCGCAGATCGCACCGTCAATTTGCCAAGCCCCCAAGCCAAGCCAAAGGTAACTAAAGTGCCTGCTATACCTGCGATCGCCGTTGACATTTTGGGATTTTCCACTGCCTTAACAGAATATTCGGCAAATATTTGTGAGGGGGGCAATTTTTGGGTAATTGGCTCTTGATTAGCTTTATTGGCAAATTTTAAATCTTGAGACACCCGATCCAAGCCATCGGGATCGGTACTTGCTAAAGGAGCGATTAAAGCAGCGATCGCTAGAGAAATTAGCAACCCTCCCAATACAAATTTATAGTTAACTTTATAATTAACGGGCTTCATGACTTTTCGCTTGGTTCACAATTTCAATCATTTCCGCGATCGCTTGAGGATAAATTTGATGCTCCTGCTGTTGAATTCGCTTTTGCAAATCCGCAAGACTATCATCAGCCAATATAGGCACTGCCGCCTGCTTCAAGATTTTACCACTGTCCACCTCCAAGCTTAGTAAGTGTACGGTACAGCCCGTGATTTTGACACCATAATTAAAGGCTTGCTCAATCGCATGGATACCTTTAAAACTAGGTAAGAGACTGGGATGGATATTGAGAATGCGATCGGGAAAAGCATCAATGAGAACTTCAGTCACAATTCGCATCCAGCCAGCCATGATCACCAGTTCCACTCCATAGCTTTGCAAGATTGTAATGATTTGGCGATCTAACTGTTGGCGAGATTTGTAATCACGGTGATTCACTAAAATAGCTGGAATATCAAACTTCTCAGCACGCTGACGCACAAAGGCTTCTGGCTCATTGTAAATAATTACGGCAATTTCGGCGCGTAACTTGCCTTGGGCAATTGCCATCGCGATCGCCTCCAGATTGCTGCCACTCCCTGAAGCTAATACCCCAAGCTTCACCACACCATATTCCACATCCGCCGCACGCTTAGAAAAACTCACAAAACTTCAATGCCTCTCTCAAGAACCGATAGGATTTTTTCAAATAAATTCACAACTGGCTCACTGCCATTATCTCTCACGAAAATATCAAAATTAGGATGAGAATTTGCTTCAATCAACCAATATCGATCTTGATCATCGATAGCAATGTCTAGCCCAACATAAATCATAGAAGGGGTTTCCGTAAAGATGGGAGCAATAAACTTAGCAATTAAATCAATTTCCTGAGCATCGGTAATTTGTTTGGCGATCGCGCCTTCCCAATGCAATGGGCTGAGATTGCCGATAAAATGCGCTTTGGAAATATCTTTCTCATAGACTAACATGGGCTGATGTTGCAAACAGACACAGCGATATTCCTTAACAATCTGAATCGGTTCCTGTGCGATCGCTACATAGTCATAACTTTTAGAAGCAACATCAAAAATTGTATCCAAAGACTGCTGGATCTCATGCAAATCATGGCACTGAAACACATTGCTCCCTCCAGAACCACGATTGCGTTTTACGATGACGGGGTAGGTAAAATTTTGAGAAATATCTTGAGCAATATCTTTGGTGGAAAAGAACTCTAAATATTCGCGATACTTCTCGTCACAGTAAGGCGAAAGAAATGACTTTGTGCACGGCATCCTAATCACATTTTGCCAAACCTGATGGCAGTAATACTTGTCTTTACAAATCTCCGCCACCGACTGCGCTAGTAATGGAGTTGAATAGTTAGTGAAATAATGATAGCTGTAACTAGCGCCTTGGGATGGCTCTCTCGGTATGATTACCCTGACTAAATTACGGTGAGGATGCAAGATTTCATACTTGATCCCCAGATTTTGGCAAGCCTGTAATAGGAATTTGATATTAGTTAGCATATTTGTAATAGGCTCGAATAAGCTGATCTGCCCACTGAAGAAGTAGTATATAGTAATTGGAATGTCCCCTTAAGTTAGAATGTCAACTCCATAATTTTCCGACTGGGAAAAGGATCTGGGGAATGATGGGGTATTGCTGTTGCGATCACCAAAATGAAAACTGCAATAACGAAATGTTGTATGATCAGAAATCGTTGAAGATTGCAAGTTAAGATTCCTAACATACAGCTATGGCTAGTTTTCCTTCCCTCACTGGTGCTGAAATTCGGTCAAGATTTCTCAAGTTTTTTGAAGATCGTGGACATAAAATATTGCCTAGTGCTTCCCTTGTCCCTGCCGATCCCACCGTTTTACTCACCATTGCGGGAATGCTGCCATTTAAGCCGATCTTTTTAGGGCAACAGGAACCTGAAGTGCCGCGTGCCACGACTTCCCAAAAATGCATTCGTACCAATGATATTGAGAATGTAGGTAGAACGGCACGTCACCATACTTTTTTTGAGATGTTAGGGAACTTTAGCTTTGGTGACTATTTTAAAAAGGAAGCGATCGCTTGGGGATGGGAGCTAGTCACACAGGTATTTCAACTGCCTCCCGATCGCTTGGTGGTGAGTGTTTATCATACTGATGAGGATGCCTTTGCAATTTGGCGTGATGCGATCGGCATTCCAGCCCATCGGATTCAGCGTATGGGAGATGATAATTTTTGGGCTTCGGGAGCAACAGGCCCCTGTGGACCTTGTTCAGAAATTTACTATGATTTCCATCCCGAACTAGGTGACGCGCATATTGATTTGGAAGATGATTCACGCTTTTTGGAAATCTATAATTTGGTGTTCATGGAGCTAAACCGTGATGCAGAAGGCAATCTCACGCCACTCAAAAAGCAAAATATTGATACAGGCTTAGGTCTAGAACGGATGGCGCAAGTACTGCAAGGCGTGCCAAACAACTATGAAACTGATTTAATCTTTCCGATTATCAAAAAAGCGGCAGATCTTGCAGGTATTGACTATCACCAGAATGATGAGAAGGTTAAAACCTCTTTGAAGGTGATTGGGGATCATGTGCGATCGGTGGTACATATGATCGCCGATGGCATCAGTGCTTCCAATGTGGGGCGTGGTTACATTTTGCGGCGACTATTGCGGCGGGTGGTGCGTCATGGGCGATTGATTGGTATTACTGGAACCTTTGCTGCTGAGGTAGCTGAGGTAGCGATCGCTCTTTCTGAGTCAGTTTATGCGAATACCCGTGAGCGCGAAAAGATAATTAAGGAAGAAATTCAAATTGAAGAGAATCGCTTTTTACAAACCCTTGAAAGGGGTGAGAAATTATTAGCGGAAATTTTGGCAAAGCCTGAATTGCAAGCATCTAAGACAATTTCAGGTATTGATGCCTTTACCCTCTACGATACCTATGGCTTCCCCCTCGAATTGACCCAAGAAATCGCTGAAGAAGAAGGTTTCAGTGTTGATGTCGATGGCTTTGAGTCGGAAATGAAAAAGCAACAGGAGCGATCGCAAGCTGCCCATGAAGATATTGACCTACTCGCCAAAGATAACTGGGCAAATGTGGCTCAGGAAATTGGTAAAACGGAATTTCTAGGCTATGGAGAGTTGAGTAGTGAGGGAGTGATTAAGGCGATTTTGGTCAATGGAAGTTTGGTCAATCAAGCTATGGCTGGCGATCGCGTGCAGATTGTTCTCGACCGTACTCCCTTCTACGCAGAGTCTGGAGGACAAGTGGGCGATCGCGGTTTTCTATCGTTGGGAGAGGCGATCGCGGCAATTGATGATGTGCAGAAGCAGGCAGATTTATTCATTCATATTGGGCAGATAGAGCGAGGCACATTGCAGGTAGGCGATCGCATCAATGCTCAAATTGCCGTCTCTGAACGTCGCCGCATCCAGTCTCACCACACCGCCACCCACCTATTGCAAGCGGCTCTCAAAAAAATTGTGGATGCCAATATTTCACAGGCTGGTTCCTTAGTGGATAGCGATCGCCTGCGTTTTGACTTCAACCTCAATCGAGCAGTGAGTGCTGCGGAGATTCAACAAATTGAACTGCAAATCAACAACTGGATTGCGGAAGCCCATACTTCCATTATTGAAGTTATGCCGATTGCAGAAGCCAAAGCTAAAGGCGCGATCGCAATGTTTGGCGAAAAGTATGGCGCAGAGGTGCGAGTTATTGATATTCCTAACGTATCAATGGAACTCTGTGGCGGTACGCATGTGCAGAATACGAGTGAGATCGGCATTTTTAAAATTATTGCTGAATCGGGAGTAGCTTCAGGGATTAGACGTATTGAGGCGATCGCAGGTCAGGCGGTGATGGAATATCTCAATCTGCGTGATCAGATTACCAAAGATCTTAGCGATCGCTTTAAGATTAAACCTGAAGAGATTAGCGATCGGATTACATCTCTACAACAGGAACTCAAAACTACTCAAAAGGAACTAGAACATCTCAAACAGGAACTTGCGCTCACGAAGGCAGAAGGACTCGTTGACCAAGCCCAAGCGATCAGCTCCTACAAAATTTTGGTGGCTCAACTTCCCAACATTGCCGCCGAAGCTCTCAAGGCTGCCGCCGAAAAGCTATCGGCCAAGCTGGGTGATAGTGCTGTTGTGTTGGGTTCCGCCAGTGAGGATGGCAAAGTGACCCTAGTGGCATCTTTTAGCAAGTCAGTAAATGCGAAAGGATTGCAGGCTGGTAAGTTTATCGGCGCGATCGCCCAAATCTGTGGCGGTGGTGGCGGTGGTCGCCCAAACCTTGCTCAAGCGGGTGGTAAGGATGCTAGTAAGCTGCCTGAAGCTCTAGCAACGGCAGAATCTCAACTCAAAACCTCTTTGGGTGCTTGATTTGACTGTTAATCCGCCCACTGTGCGGACAGAATAAACTCTGGTTTTGGATTTTAATTAAGTTGAGCTATTTAGTAATCCAAAGCCGTAATACTTTGATCTCTTAATGCTGTTATATATTTGAAGCATTACCCATTAATTTATATACCCATTTACCCATTAAATACATTGAATACTTTTAATATGGACAGTAACTTAGCGATCGCCTATCTCGGCGCATTAGTCTTAATTTTGGCGGGTGTGATTTGGTTGGTGGCTCGCCAGATTGTCAAGGCGCGTAGTTTAGAAAAGGTCATCTCTGAGCTGCAACCCAAGTTGCAAAAGGAAAAAGGTACGCCAGAAGACTATTATCAGCTAGGTAGTGTGTATCTTCGCAAGAAACTCTATGCCCAAGCGATCGCTTTATTTAATAAGGCGATTAAGGAAGGTGGTGACAATATCCCTGAAGTCTATAATGCTCTTGGGTTTTCGTATTTCTCGCAGGAGCAGTATGATCTCGCTATCAAAAATTATAAAGAAGCGATCGCCTTACAGGTGGGCTATGTCACGGCTATTAACAATCTAGCCCATGCCTATGAAAAGAAAAAACTCCTTCCTCAAGCGATCGAGATGTATGAGCAGGTATTGGCTCTTGATGAAAACAATGATACTGCCAAGCGTCGTCTGATTTCATTACGCAAACAGTTTGTCCCTACGCCTTAAGTTTTGATTAATCAAAATTCTAGAAGACGGATGATGGCGCATGATTTTGAGAAGTGTAAGTATAGGCTAAAAATACTGGACGATCCCCCCTAACCCCCCTTATGAAAGGGGGGAAAAGATTCAAAAAGCCCCCCTTTTTAAGGGGGATTTAGGGGGATCGAAACTTCTCAAACACGCTCTAAGAAATGGCTACGTCATTTCTTAGTTTGGTATTATATATTTCTCATCAAAAAGCGGCGAAAAGGTTACTTGATAACATTTTCGCCGCTTTTTAGGGTTTTACAAAAATTAACTACAAGCTACAGGAGCGCCCACTTCTTTAGGAGTTGCAAAGGAAGTGCCACAACTGCAAGACTTACTAGCATTGGGATTGCGAAATCTAAATCCTCCACCTAGTAAATCTTCGGTATAGTCAAGCTCTAGTCCCTGCAACTGAGGTAGATTGCTGTTGTTGATCACAATTTTGACACCGTTATATTCATATTGATGATCATCGGCTTCCAACTGTTCAACAAAATCCATCAAATATGATAGACCAGAGCATCCACCTTGCTTAATCCCTAGGCGCAAAGGAGCATTTGTCGCCCTTTGAGATTGGAGACTTTTGACACGAGCGATCGCTGCGTCAGTCAATGTAATCATACAGATTATTCCTACTATTACGAATCAAGCTAACTGCCATATTAGTCCTCTAACAAAACTAGTGCAATACTTGCCAACGATACATTGGCATAGCCAGCTACTTTTGCCGCTTTGTAAAAAGGCTTAGTCAAGGGACATTTATGAACGCCTAATAGACGTACACCCTGATCGACTAGTAAACCTGTTTTAAAATGAAAATTGCGATGTAACTTTACTGCTTTAGCAAGTTTGCTTTTAGCTTTACAGCAGACCATGTTTTTATACTCCCAAAAATTATTTGATTATGGCTAGATGTATGGGTCACCAGTTCCATTGCCAAGGAGATGTACTCTCCCATAACAGGTGACAGGCTATACATAATTATAGCTGTTGGATAAAAGTAGAATTGAATAACCAATAGGCATCACAAAACATCATGCAAATATTTTTGTCGATAGTGTTTTGTATTTAATTCCCAAAAGGGGGATAACACTTTTGGGAATCATGCTTGGGAAATGCCTAATTGGTGTGTAATTAGAGTCTGTTTGCTTGTTCTTGGGTTGAGTTAGATCTCTGTAAATGTGCAAACTACTTTCCAAAATGCATAGGGAACACCCAAGGTCAAACAAATGTATACAACTAACTCGGCTACCATGGCTTATTGCGTAAAGTGAACATTAAATTGGTAAAAGCATAATAGCTTTATCTTATGTTTGCTATTAGCTTATCTAATATATACCGTTTACAACAAAATTGACTATCTCCTCTTGGGGGATGCCTCAAGACTTTTTTACCAAAAATCACCAAAAATTAACTCACCCACTAGATCACAAAAATTAAATCATTAAATTTATGCACTAATTTGTCCAATCTATGCTAGTCTGTCTGCCTGAAGGAGTTATTCCATTACTTGAAAGTCTTTGACATCCTGTCAGGGGCAGACTAGTTGACTTGTTTCATCGATTTATCTAGCACATAGGGAAGGAAGATTTGTGAAAAATATATTTAATCTAACTAATGCTTTATTGGGTGTAGCTGTGACGGGCGCTGTATTGGGCTATGCATCAGCGATCGCCGTCCCATCAGTCCAAGCACAGCCTGCCTATGGTAGCTACTTGGGTGCAGGTGCTAGTTTTGGTTTTACCAGTGGCAATAATAATGTGGGCGAAAGTTCTCGCACATCGGCTTTAGTTTCAGCCCGCTACAAATTTTTGGAGTTTCCTATTTCCCTAAGAACGCAAATTTTAATTGGTTCTAGTACTGCGGTTGTGCCAACGGTCTCCTTTGATGTGCCGCTTAACTTTGATACGGATGTGTATATCGGCGCTGGGGTTGCCTTATCTAATACAGTCGATACAACTCCTGTGGGCAATAAAAATAGTTTTGTCATTCAGCCAGGCATCGATTACACCTTACCTAATAGCAACTTAGTTCTGTTTGGGAACGTTATTTTTGCCTTTGATGCCTATCGCAATTCGCCCGGAACATCGGCGACTTCGCTCCAAACTGGTCTAGGTTTACGTTTTTAGTTATTTCCAGTCAAGTTGTAGTATTCTTGTTTAATATTTTGCCGTAGGTAAGAAAATGAGCGCACCAGCTTTGACAAAAATCGGACTTAACACCTCATTACCTAGTATTCGCCGTATTCATGGTCTTATTAGAGATAAGAGTGAAGTTGAGGTGAAGCTAATTACAGGTGATCAGTTGCGTGGCAAGATTAGCTGGGTTGATGATCAGTGTCTTTGTTTAGATGTTGCTGGTCATAAGCTGGTCATTTGGCAACATGCGATCGCTTTTGTGAAGAACTAAATTTTTTAACCTAGCGATAGCCTGCGGCCTGTAAGTGAAATAGGTGAGCATAATGTCCATTTTGAGCAAGTAGCTGGTCATGGCTGCCTTGTTCAATGATTTTGCCTTGATCCATAACGATAATCTGATCAGCCATCCTGACTGTAGAAAAGCGATGGGAAATCAGTAGTACCATTTGCTGGTTGGTGAGTTGGCGAAAGTGATTGAAAATTTGCATCTCGGCGGCGGCATCCATAGCGGCAGTTGGCTCATCGAGGATGAGTATGTCGGCTTGCGATCGCATAAAAGCTCTAGATAAAGCAATCTTTTGCCACTGACCTCCTGATAATTCCTGTCCACCCTTAAACCATTTGCCGAGCCTTGTTTGAAAGCCCTGTGTCATTTTGTCGATGAATGGGGTTGCCATACCTTTTTCGGCGGCGATCGCCACTTTCTGCTCATCGGTAAAGGCTTCTATGTCGCCAACGGCAATATTTTCACCAACAGTAAATTGATACTGCACAAAGTTTTGAAAAATGACACCAATACGTTTGCGTAATGTGTCGAGATCCCAATCATTGAGGTCAATGCCATCGAGTAGGATTCTGCCTGTGGTGGGTTGGTAGAGTCGAGTTAGTAATTTGATGAGGGTGGTTTTGCCTGAGCCATTTTCACCGACGATCGCTAATTTTTCGCCTTGTCTTAGGTGGAAGGAAATGTTGTGGAGCACGGGGCGATCGCTGTGGGGATAGCTAAAGGAGACATTCTCAAATCTGATGCCATCTGGTTGAATACCTTGGGTGATTACGCCTTGGGATGAGGGAACAGGTTGCTCCAAAAATTCGTAAAGATTTGCTAGATAGAGATTGTCTTCATACATACCGCCGATGGAGGTGAGGGCATTGGTGAAGGTGGCTTGACTCTGGCGAAAGACAACTAAATACATGGTCATTTCCCCAAGGCTAATTTGACCCGCGATCGCGACAAGTACCATCCATCCATAGGCAGCATAAAAGGCAAAGGTGCTAATTAAGCCCAAGAGGTAACTCCAAAATCCTTTTTGAAGCGTGAGTTGGCGATCCTCATCGTATAGGCGTGCAAAAATACTGTGATATCGCTGCAAGAAGATATTGCCAAGTTGATATAGCTGGATCTCTTTGGCGTAATCTTCTCTGGCAAGCAGTGTTTCTAAGTAATGTTGCTCACGGGTTTCAGGCGATCGCCAACGAAAGAGCCGAAAGGTATGTTCTGAAAAGCGGGTTTCGGCAATGAAGGAGGGAATCGCCGCGAGAATTACTCCTAGTACTGCCCAACCTGAAAATTGCCATAGTAAGCTACTGAATGTAATCAGGGTGATGGTCGATTGACCAAGACCAAAGATACGGTTGATCAGGGAGAGGGGGCGACCTGATGCCTGCGATCGTGCTTGGGTCATCTTGTCGTAAAACTCAGAGTCTTCAAAGTGGGCTAGTTCGAGGGTGAGTGCTTTTTCCAGAATTAAGACATTTACCCTTTGCCCCAATAGTACGCGCAGCAAGGATTGGCAGACACTTAAACCCTTTTGAGCTGCGGCTAACATCACCACAGCGATCGCCTCTATGCCCACATAGGTAAGGGCAAGTTGCTGGCTCTGAGCAATCCCTGCTTGACCTTGAACCACCGCATCCACGATTAATTTACCGATGTAGGCGATCGCCGCAGGGAGAATGCCGCCGATGAGCGTAAAACTAGCGATCGCGATCGTTAAAAATTGGCTTGTTTTCCAGAGTAAATCAAAGGCTTTGACTCCATAGCGAAATATAGAAACAGATTTTTGGATGCTAGATCGCCAATTGAGCCACATAGGATTTGTAAGAAAAAAGTCAACGGTCAAAAGTAATTCACAGAAAAGTAAAAAGATTGCTGCGTATTGTTTTTAGGATTACATCATATCTCAATGGCAATGTGTGGTGCTATTCGGGTGCAAGAATATGGGACATTAGAGGATCGAATTGAAATAGTAAACTACGTCTCGATAAACGAAGTTAAAGTTAATGACATCAGCACACTCTCCTTTAAAAATTGGTATTCTTGGCTTTGGTGGTTTGGGGCAAGCAGCCGCAAAACTGCTTAGTGCGAAACAGGAAATGCAGTTGGTTGTCGCGGCAGATAAAGAAGGTTTTGCTTACAATCCTCAAGGTCTAGACGCGAATCTGGCGATCGCCGCCTATCAGCAGCAGGGATCGGTCGGTTATTTGGAAGCGATCGGTACATTGAGTACTGATAGCATTGCCGAGGCGATCGCCAAGGCTCAGGATGTTGACGGATACTTTTTGGCTTTACCCAACTTGCCCAATACATTCATGGCAAGCGTTGCCAAGCAATTTATTGCATCGGGGTGGCAAGGAGTTTTAGTCGATGCCATCAAGCGTACTAGTGCCGTTGAGCAAATGATTGCCCTTGCTCCAGACCTCGCCGCCGCAGGGATTACCTATATGTCTGGCTGTGGCGCAACCCCCGGTCTGCTGACGGCTGCCGCCGCGATCGCTGCCCAAAGCTTTGCTGAAGTCCATAGCGTCAATATTACCTTTGGTGTTGGTATCGCTAATTGGAACGCCTATCGCGCCACCATCCGTGAAGATATTGCCCATATGTCTGGCTATACGGTGGATATGGCTCAAGCTATGACCGATGCTGAGGTGGAGGCATTGCTCGAAACTACTAACGGACTGATCACCCTAGAAAATATGGAACATGCGGACGATATCATGTTGGAGCGTATCGGGATTTGCGATCGCGATCGGGTAACAGTGGGAGGCGTAGTTGATACGCGCAATCCTAAAAAGCCCCTCAGCACCAACATGAAACTCACAGGTCGCACCTTTGAGGGCAAAATTTCTACCCATACCTTTACCCTTGGCGATGAAACCAGTATGGCTGCTAATGTCTGTGGTACCGCCTTTGGCTACCTCAAAGCAGGCAAACAATTGCATCAACGCGGCATCTTTGGATTAATGACTGCGGCGGAAGTGATGCCAGCCTTTGTCCGCTAACGATACAAAAAAGGGATTCGCGAAGCGAATCCCTTTTTTGATTAATTAGACATCACGACGACGGAAACGACCACGACGCTTGGCATTTTCAGCCTTACGCTTACGCTTTTCACCAGCAGTTTCATGGTACTGACAGCGACGAATATCGGCCAATAATCCAGCTTTTTGGATTTTTTTCTTAAATCGACGTAGAGCCGATTCAATTCCTTCGTTTTCACCAACAATTATTTGAGTCATGCTTATTTAGGTAGCCAAGTATTGTTCTTATTATGCTTTAGTTTGTTGTGCTTTGATGCATTTTGGATGCACTTATGCAGTGTATCTAAATTTTAGCGGCGATCATTTAGGGTAGCAAATTGAAGTATGAAATGTAAAGTCAGTTTTCATCAAACTCATTAAAAATTGCCATTGACTGTAAAGTAAATCCCTGAATCCTGTAAGTTTGTCCCAGGATTATTGGCGTTAACCAGAGGAATACCCACATCAACTCGAAAGGAGAGATTGCGAATAGGTTGGTACTGAGCGCCCAGACCTACACTAAATAAGCTTTGTGGGCTAGGGTTATTGGTGCGATTATTCCAAACTGTACCTGCTTCTAAGAATGGAAACAACTTGACGATCGCGAACCCATCGGCATTTCGCATCACTGGTAATTGAAATTCGATGGAGCCTTGAATACCTGCATCACCAGTATTTTGATTTTGGCGATAGCCACGAATTGACTGTGGTCCACCCACACTAAAACGGTTGAGAGACAACAGGCGATCGCCAGTTAATTGGGTATTCAGCCGAAAAGATACTAGAGTATCTAGATCGTCAGCACTCAGTCTTTGCACCCTCAGAGCTTGTCCAGTCCAATAAAAGAAACGGCCATCAGGGGAGCCATCGGTGCGAATCGTCGCTCCGAGCATATTCAGACCCACACTAAAAACAGAACGAAAAGCCCAAGCTCCAGACGTATCCCGAATACTATAATCTTGACTCAGCCGCACTACCCTTGCCTGCGATCGCCCATCACCGATCGCCTGATTTTGAAAATTAAAAGGCTGACCATCTACGGACGAAGATCCATTTTCAAAGGCTAGGGTCGCACCAAGGGATAACTCCTCACGCGGCGATCGCACCACAGGTTGCCGATAGCCTAATTCATATACTTGGGAATCGGTAGCAATATTGAGACTCGCAAATTCTGGCTGCGAAACTCGGCTATCACTAATCGATGCATTGAAATTTAAGACACCGCCCGTAGGATTGAGGGGATACTGATATCCTAAGGCATAGTTATTAGAACTCTGCGATCGAATATAACTTACATAGGCGGAGTCGCCGATCCCTGTAAGATTCAATTCCTGTGCGGTGATACCTGCGCGATAGATCCCCGAAGAAACATTGCCATAATTATCGGTAAATAGATTGGTATTAAAAGACTTCGCCTCAGTAAACGTAATTTGCAAAATACTCTTATCGGGATCTTTGCCTGATGCCAGATTAGCGCGAATATCACTAATAAGTGGATTAGTGCGTAATAGCTGCAATTCCTCCTCTAATCTGGTGAAATTAAGGGGTTGATTAGAAGCAAGGGAGGCGCGACTAATTACATAATCATCATTTAAGCGTCCCTGCACATCTCCTGCGCGTCTTAGCTCTACCTTCTCAAGAGTTCCTTCTAAGACCTTAATTGTCACTACTCCATCTTTAATGTCTTGCGCCTCAATAATGGCGCGTGAGGTAATGTAATTACGGGATTGATAGATTTGAGTAATTTGATCAGCGACTTCACGAAGTTGATTGAGGGACAGGTCTTTCTGAAGGTAAGGAGATGTAATTTGCTTAATCTCCGTTTCGCTTAAGATCGTACTGCCTACCACCACAATTTGTTTGACGGGGATGAGAACTTCCTTGGTCTGCTGCTTAATTTGCACGGAAATCTGATCATTACTTTGGTTAAGAGCATAGCCAGCATTGCCCCAACCTGCGATCGCAGTTAAGTACGCAAAAGGAACGATTGCCAATGATAATCGCAAGTTCCGACATAATCCATAAAATTTACCTAGGCGGCAGACCACTTGGATATCCTCACACGATATATTTTGGTCAGATTAGCATAAATTTGGATGAAGCTAATATAGCGCTTTGTACTAAGACATTAGAGATTGTTTGAGAAGTGTGGGCATTCGCTAAAAATACTGATTGATCCCCCCTACCCCCCCTTGCAAAAGGGGAGAAAGCTTAAAAAAGTCCCCCTTTTCAAGGGGGATTTAGGGGGATCAAAACTTCTCAAACACGCTCTAAAATGACTTTATGCCCCATTTGCACAGCGCAATAGATTATGAATTTAGCAATCTAGGCTAGAATTTAGAGCATATTGCGATCGCGCTAGTTAAATTCTAAATTCTGGCTGTACTTCGTGACTTGAGCATAACAAGAAATTAAAAAACTATGGCATGGCAACAACCCACCACTAACTTACAACGCCTTTATAGCTGTTTACCCTATCTATTACCAATGTCGGCAAGCGTAATTTATGGGGCGATTCTTTTTCAGCAGTTTCCCCTATTAGTAATACCATTTTTCCCTCTAATCTGGCTTTACGGAAATGTTTTGACATTCCCTCTAGTACCTGCGATCGGTCTGACTGGTGAGTTTTTCTTATTTTTAGGGCTGTATTTTTTAGTGGTTAGAGATCAGCGCATTGCCCATTTTGTGCGCTTTAATACGATGCAATCTTTGCTCATGCAAATCGCTCTATTTATTGTGCAGTTAATTTTTCAGGTACTCAGTCAACTAGCGGGTGGAGCATTGTCTAGTTTAATTACCAATACCTTTGCTAACACTATGTTCATTGGTACAATGCTGCTCTCAGGTTACGCAATTTATTACAGCATTAGGGGCGAATATTCTGATATTCCCACACTCTCACAAGCCGCAGAGTTCCAGTGTGAAACATGGTAAGACGTAGTTCTGTTGATCCTTTAAATAGGTTTTATGCCTGTTTACCCTATCTATTTCCCCTTGCGGCTGCCGTTTTATTTGGAGCATTTCTGTTTGCCCAGTTCCCCATTTTAGTTTTGATTTTCTTGCCCATTCTCAAAGTTAATCAAATTCTATCGGTGCAGATACTGGATTTTATTTCAATTCGTTTTGTGGCGTGGTTTTGCCTGTTTATTTTTGTGGTGAGAAATTATCGGGTCAACCATTTTATTCGCTTTAATGCGATGCAGGGCTTGTTGCTGGATGTGGTGGTGATGCTCATGGGGGCAATTGTGCAGGTTTTGGAGATTGTTTTGGGACAGTTGCCTTTTTTCCCATTCATGCTTCAAATTTTGGCTAGTGTTACTTTTTTAGGTATTACCTGTGCCTTTTGCTACGGTATTTGGCATTGTGTGTTTGGTCGTTATGCGGAAATGCCTGTTGTTTCTGAGGTTGCCTATATGCAGGTGCGTTAGAGTACGACTTGCATTGTTGCAATATGCTCTGTGCTATTAGAACTTCCATACTTCGTAAAAGCCATTGCGGAACGTGAGGACTTGTCCAGCTACATTACTAGGTAACATATCGATCCATTGTCTGCCTCCATAGATAGAGCTAAATAAAATGGAACCGTCGGCGGCAAAGGCGATCGCGATCGGATAGAAGCGATCGCCAAGATCCACTTGTTCACGATTAATTAGTAATAGATATTCAGTTTGTCCGCGTCCATCAAGGTTAATAGCCATTAACTTCCATTGCTCTTGCATTAGCAGACTCAATTCTTCGATGCTGACAGATACCTGTCCATTGCGTTGCAGTTCGCGATAAACATTGCGAATCATCTGTTCTATTACCCTTGGCGGTAAAGTGTTCCATGCGATCGCTCGATCTGCGGGAGACACAAAGGCTCCGCCACTTGTCAGTAGAGGAGGAATGATGGCGGCATTAAGTAGGGGAGCGAGAGTTGCTTGACCTGATGCCAAAATTTTAAGATCGCCATTATCACTGACCCAAAGGGATTTTGCCTCAATCGTAATTGATTGAGTTTTACCATAGGCATCGTATAGAACAATTCCTAAGTTGGGATTGGTGGATAAACCTAAAACCCGCCACAGCAGAAGTGATGAGCGATCGCTGAGTTCCCTAAAAGGGCCATTGCGCCATTCTTCATTATCCTTAATTACTTGAATGCTCACCTCATACCATGCCTGCCCATTTTCTAGTGGTGGCGGCGGTAAGAACCAATCAGCCCCTGCATTATCTTTACTGAGATATCTGACAGTACCAATAAGCTGTTTAGGATTGATTTTCAGGGGAGCTAAGTCCATTCTTTGCAATAGGGAATCTGCTTCTTTTAGATCTATCTTTTGCGATCGCAACCAATTTTCCGCACGGCGCAATCCTTGTTTCTGCAATACAACTAAGCCTCCCCATAGCTTTACTTCCTTCGATACCCCTGTAAAGGTTAATAGAGTAGTTACTCTTTGCCAGATGTGGGGATGGTATTGTGCCAACATTTCCGCAATTTGGTCGGCTTTATAACTAGGATCACTCGCGATCGCCATCGCTTCTTCCCATTGACCATCGATGATTTTGACCAGTGCTTTTTTACCGAGGTTGGCGATCGGTTGTTGGGCTTGCTCGTTGGTGGCTTTGGCATGGAGTGCAATCAAATCGTATTGTTCTTGTAAATATGGAGCAATATTTTGCCCCTGCGATCGCCATTCTTGCCACAATCCATCTAGCTTGGCTAATGCTGGTGACCATAGCCCTGCACTAGCGTAGATCAGCGCCTGTTGGTAAGCGATCGGCTGTCCTTTGGCTTCATTGAGATTAATGGGGCGCAATTGGATAGTTTCAGGTTTAACAAACTCAGGCTGCCAAATTAAAAACAATGGTTCATAGGATTGAGTCTGGTTGACCACCAATTGTGTCTTTTGATTTGATAATACTTGCTGCCATTTCGGAATCTCATTAGCAGGACTTGTCCAAGGACTTAGTTCAAATAGCTGCCCCTGTTTGCCTGAACGGAAATAGTAAATTTGTCCATAGGTAATGCCATCGATTTGGGCGGAGGTTGTGAACCAAGTGCCTTTGTAGGCATCAGGAGCATTCATTAAAAGTGACAAATTCTTTAAGGGTAGCCGCCGCCGATTGGGTTGTAATCTGTCGGGCATCGCTTCAAGGCTGTAACGATAGAGGGGCGATCGCACTAGGTATTCATCAATACCTGAGATTGTGGTAGTGCTAATTAAGAGCAGTTTCTCTTGATTGCGATCGCGAATTAATTGATAAATCCGTAATTCTCGAATATTTTGAGTTTCCGTTTCGAGGACAGTGTAAAGTACCTGCTCTGCTTGCAGATTATAGCTTGTACCTAGTTTTAGTTGAGCGCGACTTAGTTCTTCATTAATCTGGGTAAGACTTTTGGGCAGGTTCCATAGAGAATTAGAATAAAATACAGGAGCCTCTGATTTGGTTAGCCAATTAATGGATTCTGGACTATACAAAACCACCATTCCCAAACCTGCAAGTCCAGCCACTATAGGGATAGATAGAACTACGGCAAGATTGATCCAAGTGAAGTGATCGCGTAGATCAATTTCTGGCAGTGGTTGAGTATGTAGCTCTAACGGTAAATCTGACTCAGTAGTTGATAATGGTTGTATTTGAGAAGAGTTTAATCCTGCTCCATTTTGTTCAACCTTGGCAAGAGCGTTATTTGCTTCAGGCACAGCAAGATCAAGGCGATCGCGAGCCACAATCTCCTGCAATGTTTGATGACCAGAACCTTGCATTTCATCTGGCTTTGAGGGGTCAGGAATCAACTCCATACACGCATTCCAGATTTTTAACTGCCATAGCCTATCATACAGCGTTTCAATTTGGGGTGTATATCATAAAATAAAGTTCATGGTGTAGGACAAATTAAAACCCAAGAAGCGAGTTGCGGCGCGTATTCTGGTTTTGTGTCCTAACAAGCATGGCAGCAGCTATATATCTACACTGTTGCGAAGTGGGATAGCGTTAATTAATACGAATTTAGGATAAGATTCATGACGGAACTTTGCGCGATCGCGTTGGGTAGCAATTTAAGTAATGTGCTGGGGGACTCAAAACAAATTGTGCAATCGGCGATCGCTCAACTAGAATCTCGTTCTGATTTGCAGGTCATCAAAGTATCACGATGGTATCGCACCAAAGCAATTACTTTACCCAATTCTGAGCCACAGCCCGACTATATCAACGGTTGTGCAATTCTCCAAACTACTCTTGAACCTTTGGCTTTATTAGAGATTTTATTGGAGACTGAGTTAAGTTTTGGGCGCGAACGCCGCGAAAGGTGGGGAGCAAGAACTCTAGATCTTGATTTGTTGCTATATGGCGATCGCGTTCTTAATTGTCCTGAACTAATTTTGCCGCATCCTCGCATGGAGCAACGTGCATTTGTGCTTCTGCCCCTTGCCGAAATTGCTGTGGATTGGCTCCATCCCCTGCTCAAGGTCACAGTTGGGGATCTTGCCCAAAATCCCCCTGATTTAAGCATGAGCTACCCCATTGCGATCGCACCTGACTTGACACACTAAAAATACTGATTGATACTACCTATCCCCTTTTATAAAGGGGGGGAAAGATTAAAAAAGTCCCCCTTTGTAAGGGGGATTTAGGGGGATCAAAACTTCTCAAACACTCTCCTAAGGAGAATATCCTGAACCAAATCGAATAGCATATACATCTTGTTCCTTATCGGTATAAATCTCAACATCAGACTTTGGATAGGAAACACAGAGCAGTATGTAACCCTTAGCGTCTAGCTCTTCACCCATACCACCGATACCCATACCTTGACTTTGGTCGACCTCACCCTTAACGATTTGGGCAGCGCAGGTGGTGCATACTCCCGCGTAGCATGAGCAGGGTAGATCAACACCTTGAGCGATCGCCGCATCTAGAATTGGTTGATCCTCAGGTACAGCAATAGTTAAGGTTTGACCTTGATGATGCAGTGTAGCTGTGAAGGTTTGAGTCATATTTTAAAATTTGTAGTTTGTTTAGTTTATTAGGTGTTTGTAAGGTAAATGATATGATATGCAACTGGCTTAATTTTACTTTGTCCTATGCAACCCCGCCATACTGCTCGAGAACTTGCTTTACTTAGCATTAATCAACTGCCTAGCCAACCGCAAAAGCTAGAGAATAAGACTATCGATGATATCGTGACTGCTGTGGTGCGATCGCTCCATGATGAAACCAAAGAATTATTACAAACTGCCAGTGCCGAATTGCAACGCAGTCAGGAGCGCATCTCATCTAGTGAGACACGCACTGGGGATATTCGTCAAGACATTCAGGCAGTCGAAGGAATGGTGCGTGAAGCGATCGAGCTAACTAAAAATGCCATTAATAATGTCGGTGCTTCCCTCGAATTTCCGATTACTCTAGTGCTGTCTCAACGGGATGAGGTGCGTAACTATGCGATCGATATCCTCAAAACGATTAGCAGCAAGCGATCGCAAATTGATGAAATGATCAGCACAGCCTTGGTCAATTGGCAGATAGATCGTTTAGCCCAAGTCGATAAAGATATCCTGAGAATTGCCACGGCGGAGATGATGTTTATGAGCGTGGCCAGTAAGATCGCGATCGATGAAGCTGTAGAATTATCTAAGCGTTACAGCAGTGAAGATGGTTATCGGTTTATCAATGGTGTGCTACGTCGTATTGATGATCAATTATCCAAAAAATCATAATTTTCCTAACTAGCATGGCAGCAGCTATGCTAGTTAGAAAAATCAGAATACGAGTTGCGGCTTGGGTTTTGATTTGTCCTAACTAGACGCTGAAAGAGCGTCAAGTCTCAAACAACTACGAATCCGAAATTTTGCCAAGCCATTCATTCATCTGTTGGATCTTCGCACTATCTTTTAGATTTTTATAGCTAGTCAGAGCAAGCTGTAAATAATTCTTGGCTTCTTCCTTTTTCCCATTGACAACAGATACCTTTGCCAAACCAATCTGCGCTTCCGCTAACAATTCAAGATCTTGCGCTGTCTGTGCTAAATCTATAGTTCTACGATAATGTAACTCTGCCACTTCTTTCAATCCAATTTGCAAATAGAAGTTGCCCAACATCCGTTCTACGATCGCCGCCGACTGTCCTGACTGTTTTGCCTTCTCTAGTACTGCAATTGCCTGTTCCGCCAAACCATAATCATCGTAAATATCCGCCAAGGCGATCGCCTTAACAAGCTCTGGCAAACCTTGATTTTTTTCAATTACAGCAATACTATCTTTCAACTCTTGCTGCTTCTTCTCGGACAGAATTTTAAACCGCATCCGAAATTCAGGGTTATCAACCCCCAAAGTCTTAATGGAAAGATTGTAAGTAGTATCTACCTCTAGAGGCTTGTCACCGCTATAGGTCACCTTAGGGCAATTCACTTGGCGCTCAAATAAGTTTGGCTCCTGCCTTGTTCCCAATTGCACTTGATATCCTGTCGCTCCGGGCTTAGGCTGCCATCGAATCGCTTGTTTGTCGTCTAGTAAATTCATTGAGTAAAAACGCAATCCGAGGTACTGCAAAAAGTCATTCTCACTACCAGCACCAGAAGCATTGCGATCGCCTCTTGTCGCACTGGCGATCCTCACAGATTGGGGACAGATCTTGGGTAATCCTGAAAAAGTTCCTGCTCCAACTGTTCGCACCTGACCATCGGC
The DNA here is from genome assembly GCA_033765135.1 of Pseudanabaenaceae cyanobacterium bins.39. Taxonomy (GTDB): domain Bacteria; phylum Cyanobacteriota; class Cyanobacteriia; order Pseudanabaenales; family Pseudanabaenaceae; genus Pseudanabaena. The sequence continues at coordinate 4,996 of JANRII010000004.1, read as the reverse complement.
ACACATGACCTCTAATTTAGAACCAGCATCGGGCTTGATTAAATCTCCTTGTTTAATCACCATCCCAAACTTTGCTGGCTGCGTGACTCCATCACGAACCACAATTGCCTTAGGACTGTTTGTCGTAATTCGTGCATTGGCAAAAGTCATTTCAGGAAAACTGATGGTTCCAAGCGCAGTCAAGCTAAAAAATAACATCCCATGCCAAATTTTAATCCTTGCTTTCATGTTTATTTTGCCTTAGGTTTATCTTTACTTATACTATCACTCGTAAACATTTCACTCAAACGCTTGTTAGCCAATCCCTGCCAAGCATCATCCTCAGGTTTAGCAAGATCGGTAGGGGTTAAGTTACTGGCACACTTTGTCCAAAGATCGATGATCTGATTCTTGTCCTTTGAAGACTTTGCCTCTAAAACCTGTGCTAACAAGCAAAAAGCCGCACTGCGTTCAGAGTTTATCTGAATTGCTAATCGCAGCTTATCGTCTGCCTCATCATAACGCTCTTGCATCAACCTTGCCCATCCAAGGTTTTTCAATAGACTGTAATAATCTTCTTTCCCTTCAGGAGTGTTTTGCAAATTAAATTTATTGAGGCTTTCAACACCTTGATTTAAGAAATGTATAGCCGTTGCATATTCTTTTTTGATCAGATATAGACGACCCAAATTATTCAAGGCTTTTACATAGGTAATCGGGCGATCGAACCTTTGGGGATCACTCTGGACAGCGACTTCATACTGTTCCCTTGCCTTGTCCAAATCATTTATTTCTTCATATAACCAACCGAGATTGTAATAAGCTTCTCCATAATTAGGACGCATGGCGATCGCCCTCTCAAAGTCAGCCTTGGCACTTTCTATGCGCCTATGATCGAAATTATCCAATCCGCTTTGATTGACCCTGTATGCCCATTCTGGTAAAGCTGAATTGATTCCCAATAAAGAAATCATCAACAACCAAGACAAGCCACAGCTAGTTTCCTGCCAAAATTCCTTAGGTATATGCAACTGAGTCAGGATTCTTTCATAGGATTTGTGTCCCACCTGAGTCAGCGCTCCACCACCTGCCATTAATGTCAAAACACTCTGTCCCAAAACATACAAAGTATTTTCCGAGTTAGCGCCACCACTTAATATTCTTGATGATGTATCAACCACTAGGCTTAGGGAAATTGTCAAGGCAGCGATCGATAGACCATTCCACAACCAGTCCAAATTGTCCCATCTTGAAGAGAAATACCACCACCAATTTGACTCAGGTGGATTAATCAGCGATCGTATTGCTGCATAATTAGAAGATTTGAGAATAACTTCTTTTTGCTTCGCTAGTTCTTGATCTAAACTTTCTATCTCTTTTAATTCGTTAACTGTAAACTTGAAAGACTCAGAAAGTACACTTTGCAAAGAGTCACGCTTAATTAATATATCAATGACAAGGTCGGACAATAGTTTCTTATCACTAAGTTTTAAGCGTTCAAGTGCTGTTCGATAATCCGATAAATATTGAGAAGCAGATTTATCCTCTGACATAGATACATCCAAAAATTAGCAAGCCATTTTAAGCAATTATCATAAACTAAAATATGGGAAAAAGTCATAATTTGATTGTGTTACTTAAGGTATTAGTTTCTTGATGAGGCTGCATTATTTAACTGTTTAGCACCAAACTTTGACAACTATTATTTCTGTAATATTTTCGTAAGACAGTTATGATTAATTTGGGCTATCATAATTAGGGCTAGAAATATTTCTAGTATTAATCATCTGCATGAAGACCAATCAACAATGCAAGAAGCTAGTGGCAGCACCGCACTCAGTGAAACGTTTTGGTATAGTTTTCGAGCAGGATTGATTACTCTGACTTCAATTGAAACATATTATTCACAACTAGATAAATATGCCTTTAGTCTGTCACAACTTCAAAAACCATTCAAATTTTAATATGTTACTAAGGACAAAACCCTTTGGTGTCCTCTCTGTTTTTGTAGTTGCTGGCAATATTTTGACTATTCCCCTAGATGCTTATGCTCAGATCACAGTTGATGGTTCTACTGCAACAGAAGTAAGAGGAAATGTAGTATCTCCCACAGGCGCAGGGACAGTCAGTGGCGGAAATTTATACAACAGCTTTCAAGAATTTAACGTGCCGACCAGTGGAGTCATTTTTAATACAGGCAGTTCTACTGTTGATGGCAGCAAAATCAATAATATTATCAATCGCGTCACAGGGGACAATCCATCAGCAATTCTCGGAACAATTGAAAGCCGTCAAGCTTTTCCTAATGCGAATCTATTTTTGCTTAATCCTAATGGAGTTGTATTTAGCTCCAACGCTAAGTTAGATATTGGTGGCTCTTTTAATGTCAGTACAGGTACTGGGTTAGGCTTTGATCAAAACCAGAAATTTATAGTAGATCGGAACTCTCTTAATTTTCCTAGTGGTGATCCTAAGAATATTCAATTTGCAGTTAGTCAACCTGCAGCAATCATTAATCAAGGCAATCTCAGTGTTGCTGCTGGCAAGGATATTACCATCACCGCAGGCACTGTAGTTAATTCAGGTAATTTGTCTGCCCCCAATGGCAATGTGAGCTTGGCGGCTGTATCAGGCAATAGTCAAGTGGAATTGCGATCGCCTGATCTCGTTTTAGGTTTGAGCGTTTTGAAGAATGCCGTACCAACTAATTGGAATGGAACGATTTCTGCTTTACCCAAACTAGCGGAATTATTAACGGGGCAAGTTGACCAAGCTAATCAAGTGGTCGTTAGACCCGATGGCAGTATTGCATTGGTTGCTAGCCCTAATCCCTCTGATATTGTCGTGAAGGACGGCATGGCGATCGCCTCTGGCAGGATCGATGTATCTTCTGATAGTGCTAAGGGTGGCAATGTTGGCATATTTGGCAATCAAGTTGGATTAGTTAATTCCTTGATTAATGCTTCGGGAAGTACTGGTGGTGGTAATGTCCTCATTGGTGGTGATTTACAGGGTAAGGGGATTGCGCCTAATGCTTTGCAGACCTATGTGGATGGCAATTCGCAAATATTGGCAAATGGAACATTAACTGGTGATGGCGGTAAGGTCATTATTTGGGCGGATCGCTCGACTCAGTTTTATGGGGCGATCGCGGCAAGGGGTGGTGATATATCAGGTAATGGCGGCTTTGTGGAGGTGTCTGGAAAAGACAATCTCGTTTATCAAGGTAATACCGACACTCGTGCAATCAATGGCACAACAGGAATTCTGCTCCTCGATCCTCAGAATATTACTATCATCGCAGGTGCGAATAATCCTGCTGAATTAGCGGCTAACGATCAATTTGCTGATCCAGGGATTAATAATACTATCAACAACGGCACGATTAATGCAGCAACCACTAATGTTATTTTACAAGCCACAAACGACATCACTTTTAACGCTCCCATTAGTATTGCCTCTGCTGGTGTAGGGATTACGGCTCAAGCGGGCAATAGTATTTTCGTTAATTCTTCCATTACAACTAATAGAGGGAATGTTAGTTTAACCGCTAATGATAATACCGCTAGCACTGCGACAGGCTTAGGAAATATCTCAATCGGTAGTAATATTGCTACTAATGGAGGAGCAATCAATATCAAAACTAGCAGTAGCCCAGGCTTTGGTAAATCCAGCATTATCATTAATGCAAATTCAGAAATTAATAGTAATGGTGGAGTGATCGATATTCAAGGTAGCGGTAATGGTGATAGTGATGGTATTGATATTAGGTCAACAATTACCAGCAATGGTGGAGCGATCACTATTCAAGGTAAGAGCGATGGTATTAATATTAATGTTGGTTCAGAAATTAACAGCAACAGTGGAGCCATTCTTATTAAAAGTGATAATAGCAGAATTGAAGTTGATGGAAATATTTCGTCTACCACTGGCAATGTCACGCTAATTGCCAATGGTCGGTCTCTTGGCTTGGGGATATCTGGCAACGCTAAAATTTCTACTGAGACTGGCACAATTACACTCAATGCTACTGGAAGTAATACTATTGCTCCTAGAGATGGTTTATCAATAAGTGGTGCTAATGTTGCAATAACTTCAATTAGCGGAGATATTAATATCTCAGGCAGAGTACCTAATACGGCTGGTGGTACAGGACTCATAATTAGTGATTCAACAATTACAACCAACGGTAACATCAATATCACAGGCAATACGGCTAATCCCAATGAATTGGGGATAATTATTTCATCCCCAACTAACAAATTAACTATTAATAGTGGCTCAGGCAACTTAACGTTTACTAGCGATAGAAGTATATTCCCAAATGTTGGTTTCCGAGGGACAGGGACTTTAAGCTTACAGCCCTTTAGCAACAATACTTCATTAGTAGTTAATAGCTCTGTATCCAATACATCGCCTGGCACAGCGAATGTATTTGCAGATAAATCATTCTTTGATGCTCTTGCCGCTAGCCCTAGCTTTAGCAATAGAGCAATTGGTAGTACAACAACTAGCAATCCCATCACTTTAGCGAATCCGATCAGCCTAACATCTCCATTACAGTTGAATTCTAATAATGCCACGATTACTTTTGCCAGCACAATTAATGGAACTCACGATTTAACTGTCAATTCTGGAACTGGCGATGTAAATTTTGAGCTTACTAGCACGATTGGCAATACGACTTCGCTAGGGAATATCACTATTAATAGTTCGGGAACTACCAGATTTCTTAGCCCAGTTTTCAATGCTGCAAGCCTAACAACTGATGCAGGCGGAAGGACTTTCCTATATGACAATCTTACCACTACAGGCTTACAAACCTACAATGATGCTGTCAGTCTTTTTACTCCAATTCAATTAAATACAACTAACGGCGCGATCGCCTTTAACAACACAATTAATGGAAGTCAAAACTTAACCGTCAATTCTGGAAATGGCAATATAATCTTCGGTGGAGCGATTGGCAACACCACACCATTAGCAAACCTTACAGCTAATAGTTTGGGAATTACTA
>JANRII010000093.1:0-34805 GCA_033765135.1 Pseudanabaenaceae cyanobacterium bins.39 | reverse complement strand
AGATGTAGTGCTTATCGCCGCAGACAAAACCTCTATGCAAAGAATACTGAAGGATTACAACGCGCAGTCACTGTGCAAAGATTAGTACACAACTGGGTAAGACCTCATGTGAGCCTAGGGAAGAATAAAACTCCTGCTATGGCGATCAGGTTATATCATTGACCGCTTTCTATGCTGGAATTATTATCCTCAAGAGGCTTTCACTCCCTCACTATTTAACTGACCAGTGCCCTTTTTTTTATTGCTACAGATAGTGAAGCATGTCTAAATTTAATGCAAAAGCACCTTAACAAATTTTTTGTTGGATTTCAAAATATAACCCGATCAAAAGATTTATCAGCTCTTCATTATCAATACTCTCATCCTAGTGATGGGTTTAATAATGGGATTGCAATGATGGTTGATATAGAGCTATTAAGTAAGTCCAACATAGTACTTGCTTTTCCCGGATCTCAAATATTTTGGTGGCTCGAACGCAAACAAAAAAGCGAAAACCTAGGGTTTAAACTTATACCTGTTAATCCAGATTTTTTCAACTGGATCTATGCAAGTTTTATGGTTGTGCGACTATTAGGATTTAAAGCTTTCTTGAATTTTTTGCGTAACCAGAAGTCAATTCTTTTGCAACACATACGATCTAAGAAAAATATTAATAGATAAACTAATGGCAAAAGTCTCCATAATTATTCCTAATTATAATCGTGAGCAATTAATAGGAGAGACTATTCAGAATATGTTGAATCAGTCTTTACGTCCATACGAAGTTATAGTTATTGATGATGGATCTACTGATAATTCAGTAAATGTTATTCGCTCATTTGGTGAAGAAGTTACACTAATTCAACAAGCAAATCAAGGACCTGGTGCGGCACGCAATAAAGGTTTAGCTATAGCAACTGGAGACTACATACAATTTATGGATAGTGATGACTTAGCTAGTGTGAATAAACTAGAAGTACAGGTTGAAGCTTTGGAAAAATTTCAAGCTGATATGGCTTACAGCCCTTGGGCAAAAGCATATATTCATAACCAATCCGCGCTTTTGCAAGATCATATACTACAAAAGCATCCACTTCCTGATTCCTTAAGCGTTTTAGAGTGGTTTTTGAGTGGCTGGTCAACTACATTGCAAACTTGTTTATTCAGTAGAAAAATCTTACAAAAAGTCATCCCCTTTCGTACAGATCTAATGATATGGGAAGATGGCGATCTGTTAGCTCGGCTATTTTCGCTCAGACCTAAAATTATTTTTGTTGAGTCGTGTCTAACTCTTTATCGTTTACATAATTGCCAGAAATTAACTGAATCAGGGAGTTCAGAGCTTCGACGTTTGCAAGATAAAGTAGCTATATACCCTAACCTTTGGCAAATCCTAAACAACTATAATTCTGATGTTAATTGGTATGTGCGCTTAAATTTTGGTCTCGATGCTTGGCAACTATCTAACGCGATACAGGAATATGATAGCTTCTCTATTAAAGAAATAAATCAAATTAGGGAACTATGGCAATTTTATCCATCTTTTGTTTGGTATTTATTGCTTTATTTTAAAAGGGCAATGATTCGCTTTCGTTGGCAGATTACGGGAAGTCGTTGGACTATAGCTTATCGCTCTGGTTTCCCATCTATGAGCGATCGTAAATTAATTGAAAATATGGGATTAAAGATAGACTAATAATGATTAATATGCAGCTAAAATGGCTAATTGTAGAAGATGCTTTACGGGATCAAAAAGGACACTGGTTTGAATATATCAGTACATTTCAGAGAGGTTTAAGCAAATTAGGGGATGAAGTTACAATATTAGCCGATCGCCAAGCAAATTCATTCATTCTAGAACATCTTAAGGCATTACCTATATTACCTCACTCCATTTGGCATCGCATGAGCGATGGAACAAATCCTTTAATTCGTTATCTACGACTTCCTATTCACGCTTGGCAAACAGTAATAGCAATAAGGCGTTTTTTGTTTCAAGGTGAAAACTATGATGTTATTTTTATCCCTACAGTTCTAGTACACCATCTCTTAGCTTGGACTTGGTTAATCAAAACTTGTTTAAGAAAATATCAAACGCAAATTATTTTATTTTTCCCAAATGCTCCAGTAAGTTATGACCTACCAACTGATACTTACAAATGGACAAACTCACCTACCACAAAGTTGCTTAGATTTTTGCTAAAAAGACTTACCCCTGAAGTAATAAGTGGGCGGGTGATCTTAGGGGCTGAAACTTACCCGATGAAAAATGCTTTAAGTTTGCTAAGTGGTGTAGCTTTTACCTATTTCCCTCACCCTGTTGAGCCTTTAAATAATGAGAAGAAATTGCCTAGCAACAAAAAGTTAGTTATGGGATCTTATGGAGCAGCAAGATATGAGAAAGGAAATGACATTCTTTATCGAGCGATCGCTGAGTTTAGCAGCCTTTATCCTAATTCAGATATAGAATTTATATTGCAGTGTCTAGATGGATTTGAAATAGAAAAAAATTTACTATTAAATAATAATAAAGTAACTTGGTTAACCAATTATTTTCAACCAAGAGAGTATCCTCTTTACCTGCATAAAACTGATTTAATGCTTTTACCTTATCGCATTTCTTCTTATTCCTTGCGTGTTTCTAGGGTAGTTATTGAAGCTTTAGTTAATGGAATACCAGTAATTGCAACTGACCAGACTACTTTAGCAGATCAGGCATCAGAATTTGGAGCTTTGGTTAAATGTCAGAATGAAGATTATATTAGCCTTGCAAAGGTAATTCATTACGCAGCAGAACATTATGATGACTTAAAAATGTTGGCAAATAGGTCAATGCTCAAGGCACAGTTACATTTTTCAGTGAAGCATTTTAGAGAATGCTTGCTTAATATCCAAATCTTATAATAGACAGGCAATAATGGCTTATTTGAATAGAATAATTTTAATCTTAACAAGATTTATATCTGCTGCCTCAATGGGAGTTTATTTCTCTGGAACTAATAGGTTTCAACTGCCAAAGACTTTCTTGATTAAGAATCGTCAGATTAATTTGAATGCTCCAGAAGAATCTGGATTAGCTTGGGACTTTATAAATGTATTACTTGATGATGAGTATGGATTAAGAAAAGTCACCCCTGCACCACGCACAGTTCTGGATATTGGAGCAAACATTGGCTTGTTTTCTATGTGGGCTAAACGATGTTTTCCCTCAGCAACAATTCATGCATATGAACCCAACCCTAGAATTACACCTTTTACACAGAAAAATCTTGATCAACTTAATATAACTTTATTTAAGGAAGCTATTGGCGCTGAGAACGGCTTTGCTTCGATTATAGATAGCTCTGAATCACGGCTTGGTCAATTTACCACAGGAGCTTCAGAGGGTATTAATGTGATTCTATTAGAAGAAGCGATAAACCGTATAGGTGGAAGTGTTGATTTACTTAAGCTCGACTGTGAAGGTGCGGAATGGGAAATTTTTCGTAACTCAGACTCATTTAAGAAAGTTAAATCAGTACGAATGGAGTACCACCTAACTGGAGGTAAAACATTAGATGATGTAAAACGTTTTATAAATAGTATAGACTTTACCATTCATCACCTTGAAGAAAATTCAGGATTTGGTATTGTTTGGTTTTCTAATTTAAAAGCATGAAGTTATTCTCAAATCCTCGATTGCTTTATTTCTCCCCAGCTTGGTCAGGTGGGTTAGCGGACTACGCCCATGAACAGGCAAAAGCGCTTGGACGTAAAGGCGTTGACGTTACTTTATTAACTTCTCCTGATTACAACAAAGAAGAAACAGATCTTTATAAAGCAAAAAGAACTTTAGTATCCGCAGGGGCTTTTAAGTTTCCGTTAGCTTTTGTACGAAAATCTGTTTTAGTAGCTAATATTCTACAGAATTACGCTAATCTTGCTAAGACTATCAGAAAAGAAAATTTTGAGTATGTTCTACTTGGCTCTTATGCAGAATATTTAGCTCCTCTTTGGTGTTCCCCGTTGCGCCAACTAGCAAAACAGGGAGTTACTTTTGGCACAGTTGTTCATGATCCAGTCAGAGGGTATGTAGTTGGTCCATTGTGGTGGCATCGTTGGTCGATCGCCTGTGCATACTCATTCATAACAGAAGCATTTGTCCACGAAGCTATCGATTTGGATACAGTTAAGCCTGTGCCCAATCTATTGACTACCGTCATTCCCCATGGCTCTTATAAGTTTGCTTCACCTAAGCAAAGCTGCGAGAAAGTACGAAAATCACTGAATATTCCCAATCAGTCTAAGTTAATCCTATCTTTTGGTCATATCCGAGATGATAAAAATCTAGATCTTGTATTAAAAGCGATTGTTGGTTTTCCCGACCTACACTTAATAATTGCAGGAAAGGTTTCCTCTACGACTCAAAATCCTATAACTTATTATCAGGATCTAGCTCATAAACTAGGGATAGCAGAGAGATGTCATTGGCTGATCAAATTTATTCCTGAGGAACAGGTAGGAGATTTGTTCAATGCTTGTGATGCAGTTTTGTTAACTTATAGTGCCAGTTTTCAATCAGCTAGTGGCGTTTTAAATACCGCAGTTGCTTATCAAAAACCTTGTATTGCTTCGTCAGGTGAAGGGAATTTGCGTACAGTTGTCCAGAAGTATAAACTCGGCGTATTTGTGCAACCTGATGATTGGCAAGCGATCCGTGATGGTATCCAGCAATGGTTAAATGGGATTGATTTACCTCAGTGGGAACGATACGAACAGGATAATTCTTGGGATAAAAATGCCGAAATTGTTTGCCAGCGATTTTTTGGAAAATAAAATTGATGATTTTGAATGACAATTACTTATAAATATGACAAATACTAGAATAGTTGCAGGTAGTATTCTCAGCTATACATACAATTATATTGTTAGTAATTTGCCATCTCGTAAAGTTCGTAATGCTTACCTCAAAGCTTACTTGGCGCAGCTAGGAGATAGTACCTCAGTACAGATGGGGTGTAAGTTTTTAAACGGCAGAAAAGTCTATTTTGGCGATCGCAATGTGATTAACTTTGGCTGCTTATTTGATGGTCGTTACTACAAAATTAAAACAGGCTCAGATGTTTCGATTGGTCCTGAGGCTAGTATTCTTACATTGGGGCATGATCCTCAATCTTCAGAATTTGCTGATAAGGGTGGAGATGTGATTATTGGCGATCGCGTTTGGATTGCCTATCGTGCAATAATTTTAGCAGGGGTAAATATAGGAGATGGAGCCGTAGTTGGAGCTGGTTCCGTTGTTACAAAATCTATTGAACCTTATACTATTGTTGCTGGTAATCCCGCTAAAGTTATAGGTCAAAGATCGCATTCTTTAAACTATAAGCTTAACTATTTCCCTTGGCTGCTTTAAATATTAAATATAGATACTGAAATGATCCTATGCATAGTTGGATTTGTTGTCAAATTGGGGCTAGAGAAAATTATGCTATTCCTAGGGCATTACACAAAAATCGAAAATTAGAATACTTAATAACTGATGCTTGGCTATCGCCACATAATCCTGTAAAAGCGATCGCACCTAAATCATTACAAGAAAGATACACATATGATTTAGATAGTGCTAATAAATATGACTTTACTACTGATTTAATTCGATTTGAATTACAACATAAGCTCAGCAAAACGTTAGGTTGGCAATTAATTATCAAGCGCAATTTTTGGTTTCAACAGAAAAGCTTAGAAAAACTAAAAAAAGTTGCTAATTCTCTTAATGAATCCAATCACCCTATTGTTTTATTTTCCTATAGCTATGCCGCTTTAGAATTATTTAAATTTGCTAAACAGCAGGGTTGGCTAACAGTTTTAGGACAAATTGATCCTGGTGTAGAAGAAGAGAAAATAGTTTTACAAGAATATCAGGAACATCCAAATTATGCGCCAAATTGGCGACCTGCACCACTAGATTACTGGCAAAACTGGCGAGAAGAATGCGACCTAGCAGACGCAATACTTGTTAATTCCTCTTGGTCTAAGCAACTTTTACAAAACTCTGGCGTTAACAATCAAAAAATTCACATATTACCCTTAGTTTATAGCCCTTCAGTTCTATCCAATGATTTTATTCGCGAATATCCAAACTCGTTTAGCAAAACCCGTCCCTTAAAGGTGTTATTTCTAGGTCAAGTTATTTTAAGAAAAGGAATTATTGCAGTTTTAGAAGCAATTAAAATACTTGAGCATTTGCCCATTGAATTTTGGATTGTTGGTTCCAGCCAAATTGAAATCCCCACATATTTTCAAAATCATCCCAAAATTATTTGGTTAGGTCAAGTTAATCGCAGTGAGACCATCACTTTTTACCAAAAAACCGATATTTTCTTGTTTCCCACGCTTTCTGACGGTTTTGGTTTAACTCAGCTAGAAGCTCAAGCTTGGCAACTGCCAATTATTGCTTCTCGCAACTGTGGAGAGGTTGTAACTAATGGTGTAAACGGTTGGATTCTGGAAGAGGTAAGTGGCATGGCGATTGCTGATGTATTAAAAAGATGCATCGCACAACCAGAAAACTTGGTTAAACTTGCAAAACAAACTAAACTATCTTCAAAGTTTAGCATCGATAATTTGGCGACCAACCTAGCAAATATCCTTTAGCATCAATCCAGTTATGCCTGACACCCTAGATATTCCCTTTAGTTACTACACTGCCTGTGTAATAGTATGCGTTTTAATCCTAGAGTCAGTCAATAAGTTCCATAAAAGTTGGGCAATTCCTGCCTTAGCTATTTATGCAACTACAATTATTTGGTACTTCACAGAAGTATTTTACACTCCTGAGAGACTAGTAATATTTGATTCCTCCATCCTAGACCAAGGATTTTATCAAGTTGTCATCTTTCTAGTAACATTTAGGCTATGCTTGCCAAGCATTACTAATGCTCTAACAAAGCGAGTTTATCTAAAAAAACTATCCGAAACCTCCCATAGATTTTCACTTAGTCCTGAACAACTACTTAAAATTTTTCTGATAATTTGGCTGATTTTACTGGTATATGGTATCAGTCAACTAAATTGGGATGTCTGGCAAGCTCTATTTCCTAGGGGAGGTCGTTGGGCTCCCAAACTTTGGAGTCGTGGAGGTGTTGGACAAGGATTTGATTTCGTTACTTCTGCTCTTGGTTATATCTACGCCCTAATCTGTGCCATGTTTGGCATATTAATATTCTTTCAGAAAAAACTAGAGCCACGAATTATTAATTTTTTAGTCATTTGTATTAGCTGGCCAGCATTTTATTTATCGGGGACAAGAAACTCTTTTTTAGCGGTGGCAATGCCTGCATATTTTACTTACTTAATCATATCTAAACAAAAATGGGCTGCTAAGTTAATAGTCTCAATCATTTCATTCGCTGTAATCAACTACTTGTTTTTGATTGTAATTGCCCTAAGAAATACAGGTATAGATGCATATTTTGAAGGAGATGCTGTGATTAGTGAAGAAATTAAGCACCAAGGATTAAATATGTTTGAGGAGCTTTGTTTCATTAATACTTTTTACGAAAAAGGGAAGCTATCATTGCAATATGGTATGGATTATGTTGCCGAAGCGCTTAATATTATTCCTAGATTCCTTTTGCCAGACAAACCTCTAATTGGTTATGAATACAATCTATTACGAAATCCTGAGAGTGGTATTCAAGCGACAATTTCCGCAGGTTTTGTTGGGCGAGGTGTATTAAACTTTGGTTCTTGGTTAGGTCCTGTATTTGTTAGCTTGATTATGTCGGTTTGGTCAGGTTTCTTGGCACGTCTGTGGATACAAAGAGAGTCTATTTTAAGATTATCTCTATTTTTGGTTGGTTTAGGTATTACGCCAAACTTGGGTAGAGATATTACTTTACTAGTTCTTTGGCCTATAGTATTCGGATATTTTATTATTATGTATCTTGAAAAAATGGAGAGGCGATCGCAATCTTCTAGATTAAATAAACCACGCAAATCTTCTTATTTATGAATATTGATACTGTTTCAAATTCTGGTGTCTTGGAGACTAAAAATTTAAAAGTAGGTATCTTTTTTACCAATTTTGGTCCTTATCACATTGCCAGAGTGAAAGCTGCTAGAAATATATGTCAACCTTTAGGTATTAATATATTTGGCTTAGAAATAGCGCGATCATCAGTTGAGTATCCTTGGCAGTCAAAGATTGATCATTTGAACTTTGATTTAATTACTATTTTTTCAGATCATAGATACGAACATATATCAAGGAAGAAGTTAATATCAGATCTAATTAAAAAATTAAATGAAATTAATCCTGATATTTTGCTTCTGTCTGGATATAGTGAAATTTCTATGTTAGTTGCACTTTTTTGGAGCAAAAGTCGTGGTAAAAAAGCAGTCTTGATGTCCGAATCTAAGCAAGACGATGCACCAAGATCTAGATACAAAGAATTATTTAAAAAATTTATTGTTAGTTTTTATGATGCGGCAATTGTTGGTGGTCAACCTCATCAAAGATACTTAGAAAGTTTAGATATGCCAAAAGATTCTATATTCTTTGGCTATGATGTGGTCAACAATAATGATTTTGATCGAGATAAAATTCGACATTTACCTAGACCAATTAAATTTCCATTTTTTCTAGCGATCAACCGCTTTATTCCTAAGAAGAATTTAATCTTTTTGCTCTCTGCCTATGCTCAATACCTGCAACAAGTTAATCAAACTTCAGCATGGCATTTAGTTCTCTGTGGTGATGGCGAAATGCGATCGCAAATAGAACAAAAAATTTTTGAACTCGGTATTCAAGACCAAGTTCACCTAACAGGTTTTTTGCAGCAAGCGGAATTGCTACCTTACTTTGCCCATGCCAAATGCTTTGTGCATACTAGCACGACAGAACAATGGGGGTTAGTTGTCAATGAAGCTATGGCAGCAGGCTTACCCGTACTAGTTTCTAATCGCTGTGGATGCTACGAAGATCTATTAATTGAGGGAATAAATGGCTTTGGTTTCGATCCTGAAGATCTAGCAGAACTAACAAATTTAATGCTCAAAATGTCTGCGGAGTACATAGACCTAGAAGAAATGGGAAATGCGGCTTTGATGCACATCCAGAATTTTTCACCTAACTATTTTGCTCAAGGTGTGCAGGATGCGATCGCTTTTGTCTCGAATAAAAGCTAATTTACATTGCTAATCTATATTATTTTTTATACCATTTTATTTCCTAGTAAGTAAATTGCTTCGGAACCAACAAATCTAGCAATACTTTCAAGGAAAATTTCCAAGAAATAATTCAATTTAGGAGGCAATCTATTATCCAAAAATTGTAATCCCATAGAAAATTTTCGATATGACTCGATTTCCAGATTAGCTAGGTCACATAATTGCAATAGATCTTTGTGTCTATAGTATTTAATCATGTATCCATTTTTGGCATAGTAGCTTTTCTCTGTTAAATACTTAACAATCGCCGTCACTGGATTATCAAGCAAAGTTGACTGCAAAATGATTTTACCGTTTGGAGATAGAACTTTATGCATGAGCTGAAGTAAACGGGGCGCATCACTAATGTGAGCTATCAGTCCAGAACATATAATTAGATCATAAGTATCAGCTCTATCAGACTCCAAAAAATCATATACATCAGCGTGTACTGTCTCTAGAACTAGATCATTCTCAACTACAGACTGACAATTTTCTCTAGCGAGTTCCAACATTTTCTCGGAAATATCAACCAGCACCACCCTTGAAAACTTACCAAATTTAATAATCTGGGCAGTTATTTGTCCATCCCCCACAGCACAATCTAGTACACTTCCCGATAAATTAGCAGACATACTAGATATTATGTCCAATCTTTTGTTGAAGTTGTAAGTTTTGCCCGACTTATTTTGTTTATCGAAATACTGCGAATAGATGGAAGATGTTTTATCAAAAAACTTCTGAACTATAACTTCTTTTTTATCATTCATATAGATAAGTCATGTTTTGAGAATTACATTGTTATGTAATTGTTATTTTAGTTGCTGGCTTTTACTAAATTATAGTATCCCTATTTACATATATTGACAATATATTTTTTGAATTAGAAAATATCTAACAAAATAGAGCAAAAGCTATCAAAAAAAGCATAAAAGCATAAAATTAGTTTATGTTTTTAGATCTTGTTATATAAGCAAGTAACCAACATAATAAAATGAAAAAAAATACAAGAGTATTAATGGTTGTTCCAGCCCTAGGAGAAGTGTACGGGGGACCATCAAAAAGTGTTTTAGAGCTAACTCAAGCCATTGGCAGTTTAGGTATTGATATTGATCTTGTTACAACAAATGCTAATGGTACAAACCAGTTGGACGTACCTTTATATACATGGATAGAGAAGAGAAACTATCGAATCCA
The DNA here is from genome assembly GCA_033765135.1 of Pseudanabaenaceae cyanobacterium bins.39. Taxonomy (GTDB): domain Bacteria; phylum Cyanobacteriota; class Cyanobacteriia; order Pseudanabaenales; family Pseudanabaenaceae; genus Pseudanabaena. The sequence continues at coordinate 24,440 of JANRII010000093.1, read as the reverse complement.
ATATTTTCCATACTGGAATATATTTGATTACAAATTTACTATGTCCTTAACTTATTGGCTGTTCAAAAACATTCAGAACTACGATATTGTGCATACTAATGCAATTTTTTCCTATCCAAATTTACCTGCTTATTGGGCGTGCCAAGTCAATCATATTCCCTATGTTGTTACCCCTAGAGGTATGTTAGAGCCTTGGGCTTTGGCTTATAAGGCATGGAAAAAGAATTTGTATTTTTCTTTGTTAGAAAAACCCGCACTAGAAAAAGCAAGTTGCATTCATATGTTGGCTTCTACGGAAGCAGAAAGAATTCAGCCACTTGGCTTGAAAATGCCCATAGAAGTTGTTCCCAATGGTATTCATCGCGAACAATTTAATATTGAGCATGATCCAGATATTTTTTACAAACAGTTCCCTGAAACTAGGAATAAAAAGCTAATTATTTTTTTAGGGCGGATTGATCCTAAGAAAGGATTAGATCTATTAGCGATCGCTTTTAAAGCAATTCACCAACAATTTCAGGATGTGCACTTAGTCATAGCAGGCCCCGATAATGTGAGCTATGGAACAGTAATTAAGCAGTATTTGGAAGAATATCAGTGTTCAGATGCTGTGACTTTTACAGGAATTCTCACGGGTGAGCTTAAGTATGCTGCATTAGCGGCAGCCAGCATATATGTAGCTCCATCCTATTCGGAAGGGTTTAGTATGTCGGTTTTGGAAGGGATGGCGGCAGGCTTACCTTGTGTGATCACAACAGGCTGTAATTTTCCTGAAGCGGCGGAAGTCGCCAAGATTGTGGGTATAAATTCAGAAGAAATTATAAAAGCACTCGTAAATCTATTAGAGCATCCTGATCAGGCAAAAGAGATGGGCGATCGCGCTCGGCAGTTTATTTTAGAAAATTACACTTGGGGACAGATTGCTGCCAAAATGATGGCAATCTACAACAAGATTCTTTGCAGACAAGCTTAATTAATTTAAAGTATGAAGATATTAATAACAGGGGTGGCGGGTTTTATTGGTTATCATTTGGCAAAGCGACTTCTTGCTGACAATCATCTCGTTTATGGTATCGATAACCTCAATGAATATTATGATGTGAGACTCAAGAACGATCGCCTTACTCAACTCAAAGAACATCCCAGTTTCATATTTCAACGGCTAGATCTAAGCGATCGCCCTCCCATGTCTGACCTATTTAGCAACAATAGATTTGATGTCGTTGTTAACCTTGCCGCCCAAGCAGGTGTTCGCTACTCAATTGAAAATCCCCATACATACGTTGATAGTAATTTGACAGGATTTGTCAATCTATTAGAGGGTTGTCGTCATGGTCAAGTTAAGCACTTAGTATTTGCATCTTCAAGTTCAGTCTATGGAGCAAACAAAAAAATTCCCTTTGCTGTTACCGATGATGTCAATCAGCCAATTTCTCTATATGCAGCTACTAAAAAAGCTAATGAATTAATTGCCCATACTTACAGCCACCTGTACCAAATTCCGACCACTGGGTTACGTTTTTTTACTGTCTATGGGGCTTGGGGGAGACCAGATATGGCCTATTTCAAGTTTGTTAAGGCGATCGAGGAGGGCAAAGCGATCGATGTCTATAACTTCGGGGATATGCAGCGCGACTTTACCTATGTCGATGATGTCATCGAAGGCGTTGTCAGGGTGATCCATAATATTCCCCAGCCTAATAATGCCAGTACGACATCAGCCCCGTATAAACTCTATAACATTGGCAATAATCAACCCATTACACTGAAACGATTTATTGAAGTAATTGAGCAAGCTCTTGGCAAAGAAGCTCAGAAAAATTTCTTACCAATGCAACCGGGCGATGTACCTGTCACCTATGCAGATGTGGATGAATTAATTAAGGATGTGGGATTTAAACCAAGTACTTCGATTGAAGAAGGCATCGAGTATTTTGTGAAGTGGTATCGCAGTTACTATCACATCACCTGAGAAGGCGATCGCGGCAAACTAGCGATAAAGTCTAAAATAAATAGTAAGCATCAATAAATTGAAAACCAATAAGATTGTTCAGCACGCGTAGCGGACGGAACAATCTCTGGTTTTAGGGTTTAATATGCTCATTTACTAGCAACAAAAATTAATTCCAAGATCCAAGGTGAGCATTATGCAAACATTGCAAAGGAATCCCGCCGTAGCGCATCGTATCACTTGGCAAAAATTACCTTCTGATTTTATTCTTCCTGATGAGCCTGTGGAAAGCACATTGCAACCTTTACTAGCTGCTGCTTTACGAGAATCCTTAGAATTAGCAGGGCTGATTTTAGAGTCCATGATTATTGCCTCTAACTTTGGCATATGCGCCAATGTTGACGGCAAAACTGTAGTCAAAGCTCCTGATTGGGTATATATTCCTTGCGCTAATCCATCCGCAGAGGTACGCCGTAGCTATACGCCCCATGCTGAGGGTGGTAATGCCGAAATTGTGATGGAGTTTATCTCGGCGACAGAGGGAACGGAATACTCTATTAATCCCAACTATCCCTATGGTAAGTGGTATTTTTATGAGCAAATACTTAAAATACCCGTATATGCTATTTTTCATCCTCCAACAGGGATCTTAGAAGTTTATCGGTTGCAGGATGGTAAGTATCAAATTCAGGAGCCTGATCCGAATCATCTGCCAAATCAGCTATTTTGGCTCGAAAGTATTGGCTTATTTTTGGGTGTATGGGAAGGTCAAAAGGCGGAAAATCAAGGATATTGGTTGCGGTGGTGGGATCAATCAGGCAACTTGCTCCTATGGGGACATGAGTTGATAGAACAGCAACGCCAGCTCGTAGAAGAACAGCGCCAGCTCACAGAAGAGCAGCGCCAGCTTAAGGAGCAGGCGGAGCAAAGGGCAAATTATTTGGCGGAGAAATTGCGATCGCTAGGGGTAGAGCCTTAGTAGATTCTTAAGGATCAACCCAACGACCATCGGCCTTAATCAAGTTAATCAACTGCTCTACTCCTTCTTCCTCTGGAACTCGCTTAATTTCTTCTTTGCCGCGATAGAGAGAGATTGTACCAGGGGTCTTGCCCACATAGCCATAATCGGCATCAGCCATTTCCCCAGGACCATTGACGATACAGCCCATCACGGCGATATCTAGACCGACTAGATGACTGGTGGCTTCGCGAACTTTATGTAGGACTTCTTCAAGGTTGAATAGTGTGCGTCCGCAGGATGGACAGGCAACGTACTCTACCATCGTTTTGCGGAGTCCAAGGGATTGCAAAATGCTGTAGCAGACGGGGATTTCCTTTTCGGGGGCTTCGGTGAGAGATACACGAATGGTGTCGCCGATGCCTTGGGCAAGAAGCGTGGCTATACCTGCTGTGGATTTGATGCGTCCATATTCACCATCACCTGCTTCAGTAACTCCTAGATGCAATGGGTAATCCATACCGAGTTGATCCATGCGCTTGACCATAAGCTGATAGGCGGCGATCATCACAGGTACACGGGAAGCCTTCATAGAAATGACAATATTTCTGAAGTCAAGGTCTTCGCAAATACGGATAAACTCGATCGCTGATTCCACCATGCCTTGAGGCGTATCACCGTAAGTAAAGAGCATTCTTTCAGCGAGGGAGCCGTGATTAACGCCAATCCGCATCGCCTTGCCCTGTTCTTTGAGGGATAAAACGAGGGGCTTGAGGGTGTCACGGACTTTTTCGGCAATTTCGTCAAATTCTGATTGGGTATACTCGGTGCGGTTAGCCTTGGGCTTCTCGAATACATACAAGCCAGGGTTAATCCGTACTTTGTGGATATGCTTTGCCACTTCGAGAGCAATTTTCATGCCGTTATGGTGGACATCAGCCACTAGTGGCACGTCTAGGTAGGTACGCTTGAGTTTTTGACGGATTTCTGAGAGAGCAGCAGCATGAGCCATGCTGGGAACCGTAACGCGGACAATTTCGCAACCGATTTCATGAAGACGGCGAATCCCTGCAACGGAGCCATCAATATCGAGCGTGTCTTCATTAATCATTGACTGCACAACTACGGGAGCGCCGCCGCCAATGGTGATGTTGCCGACCTGCACGGGTCTGGTTTTGCGCCTTACAATTACGCCTAAATTTTCACTGCCATCGATCGCTAATTTTTGGTTGGGATCGGTAGTCTTAATTTCTTGATTTTTGGTGTTCTCAGAAACAGTCGCCATAACAACTCTAGTTACTTCTGCTTATAAGTCTATCTGAATTAGGACAAAGTAATTTGATGATTTAGCAGAAATTTAGGTTGATTTTGAATTGTTTTTTCTAAATGGTTACTATCTTTAGATATCGTATCTATTCCCTATCTCAATCTTTGCCGCAGTGAAAAGCCGATCATGATCAAGTTGTTTGTACCCAAGTTGCTATATAAGTTGGTGCTGTTTGCGATCGCTTTTACCTTTAGTTCTAGCTGTGCTTACCTGTCACCAAATTCAACTGATCAACTTAGGATCGGGACGTTTAATACGGAAAATTTTGATGGTCTCAATGCTGCCAAGCTAGAGATGATTAGTCAAATTGTGGGTCGTAATTTTGATGTGATCGGGTTGCAGGAGATCAGCGCAATAGCGGCGGAAAAATTGCAAACAAAACTAAATCAAGGATCGGGAACTTGGGCATATATCTTGGGGGAAACTGGTAATAAGCAAAGATTAGCGCTCTTTTATCGGACAGATTTGCTTGAGGCTCAGAAGGTGGGAGAGTGGCGAGATGTGAATGTGACGGGGACTTTGCGATCGCCTTTGGTGACATCTCTAAAAACTAAGGGATCGGGATGGGATACAACCTTGGTGATCGTGCATCAAAAGGGAGGCTTTGGGCAAGATGCCGATCGACTGCGACAAGTTCAAAGCGATCGCCTACGACAAGCAGTGGATGCCTATCAATCTAGCCCTCAAGCCGATCCCGATCTGATCATTTTAGGAGACTTTAATAGCCCTTCATGGGCAGAGCAAAATCGGGGTTTGCGGAATGCTCCCCTGACTTTTTTGACTAAGCCCATTGAAACTGGAGCAGAGGCAAATTGCTTAAAAAAACGCGGTCAACCTAAATTTCCTGATGGCCGCTTCCGTTTTTCCAATCGCGGCACGGGCTGTGTCATTGACCATATTGCGGTGTCAAAATTACCGAAAGGCGCTGAAGAAGAATATATTGCCCAAACAATTCAGATTTTGTCGCCTCAGCAGGATCTTGGCTTTGCTAACGACAAGCAATTTTTTGCAGATGTATCCGATCATTTGCCTGTGCGAGCCGTGTTTAGAGTCAAGTAAACTCAGGTTGAGATATGCCAAAACTGAGTTTACTTATGCTTAATGCTAATTAGGTGGCGGCGATTTTCAAGGATTTGGCTAATTTCACGGGCAAAACTGGGCTGGCGATCGATCATTTGATTAACGGCTTGTGCAGAAATCATCATTACTTCGAGATCGGCGATCGCCCTAATGGAAATGGGACTGGGTTTGCCTGAAAAGAGGTTTAACTCTCCGAAAAATTCACCTGCATTAATGTGTAGAATCTCCTGCTCTTGCCCCTCGCGATCGCTAATAGTCATCACTGCTTGCCCCGCAATCACAATATACAGAGCGTTATTCTGAGAACCCTGTCTAATGACACTCTCCCCTGCGCCATAGTGTTGGAGATCTATACCATCAGAAATATTTTCGGCGATCATGTCGGGATTGGTCAGTGGCACAAAGGAAGGTAAAGATTGCAAAGTCTCAGTAAACTTTTTCGTGTCGGCGGCATGGGTGGTGGGACCATGAAAGTGGTAAAGGGTTCTGATGGGGAAGGGGATCGTTAAGTTATTACGCTGGGCGGCATACCAAATCCGACTGACAAAGCGATCGCGAATGCTTTCGATATCACCATAGTTATCGATAAAAAATTTCACCTCATAGGTAATGGCAAAATCATCGTAGGAAATCGTAAAAACCTGTGGTGGTGGCTCCTTGAGAATGCCTGCTGTTTCGAGAGCCGTGGTGAGGAGGACATGCTTGGCAAGATTGGGCGGATCATTGTACGAAAACCCATGTCTTATGCGTTCAGCATGAATCGCGATCGGGCGACTGAAATTATGGATGATTTCATTGCTAATTAATTTATGGGGAATCGTCACCATCTCATTATTAAAGGTCTGCAAGCGCACTGCTCGCCAATTAATATCAATTACCTGACCCACCATCTCCCCCACCCGCAACCAGTCCCCCACAGAAAAGGGACGCTCAAACAGTAGGGCGATCCCCGACATCACACTACCAAGGGTATCTTGGAGGGCTAGACCGATGACAATCGAGCTAACTCCAAGGGCAGTCGCTAATCCTGCTAGATCGGCATTCCAAACCGTTGCCAAAACGATCGCTACTCCCATCATCACCAAAAATAGCCGCAACAGATCGATCAATAGCTTGGGAACCCTTGCCCGCCAAGTATCCGCCTTTGCCTGTTCAAAAATAATTGCATTGAGCAAAGATAGGGCAGCATGGAGGATACAGATCCAAAATAAAGTTTGAATACTTTTAACGAGGTCGTCATTAGGCGATCGCTGAAGAACGTATTGCACAAACAACATAAAGGCAAATGTGGGCAAAACATTATTGCGTACCACTTGCAACGTACTGGCGAGAGGATGTTGACGGCGTTGCAAGCGATAGACCACTTCACCAAGAACAATTACAGATATCGCCAAACCAATGATCAGGGCGATCGCTAGGGGTAATAGATTACTAAAGCTCGATTGATTCATCACTTAACCAATTTCCATGCTGGCAATGTATAAATTCCTGTGGGATGTCGCCTTTGCATGGGAATTTCCCAAGCCTCAAAGGTATAAATATCAGAAAGGCGTTTATAAATATCCGTGGAAACGATAATTGCCCCATCTGGACAGGCATTACAAAAGGCGTTAGCTTGGTTGATCGTTTCGCCCCAAATATCGTAAACAAATTTAGTTTTACCCACAATTCCTGAAATAATTTCCCCAGAATTGATACCTGCACTTAGTTCTAAGCTAAAGCTATGCTCTTGGCAAAAGCGTCTGACGATCGCCTGCATCTCTATAGCAAAGTCGATCGCCCGTTTATCATGGTCAAGGTAGGGAACTGACAAACCGCAAACAGCTAAATAGCGATCGCCAATGGTTTTGATCTTTTCCATGCCAAAGCGATCGGCCGCTTCGTCAAAAGCTGTCACCAACTCACTTAAATAATTAATCGATTCTAGGGGTGGCAAAGTGTCCAAGAGTCGGGAAAACCCAACCAGATCAGCAAATAAAACGGTGACATTATTCACGATTTCGCCGATATCATGCTCTCCCTGCTTGATGCGTTTGGCGATCGCACTAGGCAAAATACTTAGCAATAGCCTCTCCATTTCTAAACCTTTAACCGCCACTAGAGCAGTTTGTTCGCTCAGACTTGCCACCATCAAGTTAAAGGACTGCACTAGTTCTCCAAACTCATCACGGGATTGCAGATTGGCGATCGCATCAAGCTGACCTGCCGCCACCTGTCTCGCCCCTGCAATCAACTGGTTAATTGGTTTCACAAACACAGAAGCCATTGCCATCGCCAACACAATCACTAACAGCATCAACAGGGTCGCTGATACTAACAATTGACGCTCAAAATCATAAATCGGGGCATAGGCTTCAGCTAAGTCAATTTCCGATAAAATCGCCCAACGTAACCCCTCAATTTTTAGCAACCCATAGGCACTCAAAACAGGAATATTCCGATAGTCAGGAATAATCTGAATGCCCTGCTTACCCATCAGCGATTCTGAGACGGCAGGAGTTCGCACCTGTTGCAACAAAATGGAAGTGTTGTATTGACGAATCCGATCAATCGTATTGGCATTGACTCCTAGATCGGCCAGGGTTTTGTAATAGCCATCAGGGGTTTCCACTAAAAACCGTGATACCGATCGCATCAAAAAGTCTTCGCCCACCAGATAGGTTTCGCCACTTTTGCCAAGACCGTCCTGCGCCCATTGGCGATTGCCCGTCATCACATTGTTAATTTCATCTACAGGAATTTGGATCGCGATCGCCCCCTTAAATTGTCCTGCGGCATCATAGACAGGGGAAGCGATAAAAGCCGCAGGAGCGCCATAGGAGGGAGCATAGGATTCAAAATCAACAATGCGCGAATAGCCCCTCTCCTTCGCACGCCGCACCGCCGCAAAGAGTCGGGCAAAGTTGCTCTCGTTGTAAGCTCCCACCACTAGGCTAGTGGCGAAATCGGTCTCTTTATACACCGTATAAACTAAGTTTCCATCGGCATCAATTAAAAAGAGGTCATAATAGCCAAATTTTTCAATAATATTCCGAAAAACGGGGTGATAGCGCCCATGCAGACGGCTATATTCGCTATTGTCGTTAGCCTGATCCAATAAATGTTTTTTGCCAACGGGGTGAGGGTTTTGAGCAATGTAATAATATTGCAGATAATTGCTGGCGATCGACTCAGGCAAAAAGGAGGTGACAACTGGTTCCCCTTGATCATTTTTGCCTAATCTAGGTAAAAACTCTTGCCTATAGTAGGTAGAAATTCGGTTGGCGGCATCGGTCGGCAAAGGTGCGTTATTTAATTGTTTGTAGGCATTGGTAAATTCGGTGATGGCGGTTTCCACCGATGGATCATTGCTAAGGGTTTGTAAATGGTTACGAATCGTTTTGAAATAGGATTCGATTTGGTATGCCTTAGAAGCACGCACACTGGTTAATTGATTAAAAACGCGATCGGTCAAGTTGGCATGTCCACTCCGATAGCCCAGATAGGCTGTCACCAAAATTGAAGCCCCACTTACCGATAGCAGCATTACAATCAACTTGGATTTAATACTCAGCCAGTTTAATTTGAGCAATTGCATAGGTAGATGCCACTAGTTTGATAAACACAAGATGAAATATGGCAAGGCGCAAACATGCTTTTGACTTTAAGCAATTCTCAGTGCAACAGGATCGTTGTGCGATGAAGGTAGGCACTGATGGCATTTTATTGGGAGCATGGACAGAGGTCGAGGACTGTAAGCAAATACTAGATATTGGTACTGGTACAGGGTTAATCGCCCTAATGGTTGCCCAACGCGCACCTTTAGCAAAGATTGATGCTGTTGAAATGGATCAAGATGCTTGTAATCAAGCTCAAGAAAATATTGAGCGATCTCCTTGGTGTGATCGCATCTCTGTTTATAGCGATCGCATCCAAAATTTTGCTCAGAACTGTTCTCAACAATATGACCTCATTATTTGCAACCCACCTTACTTTGTAAATTCGGCTCCGTCACCTCAGCGATCGCGTCATATAGCCAGACATAGCGATCAACTATCCCAAATAGAATTACTAGAAATTGCTCTACTCCTATTAAAGCCACAGGGTAAACTCTCATTAATTTATCCCTATAATCTTGCCTTCAAGTTAATTCAACAATCTGCACAACTTAATTTGATTTGCGATCGGCTAACCTTAGTAAAGCCAACTCCTCACAGTCAGATTAAACGCTCCCTCATTCAGCTAACTGCCAGCTCAATTACTCAATCAGCAGTTAACTTATCTACAGCTACAGTTATTACTATTGAATCTCAAAAGCACTCCTATACAGAAGAATTCAGCACTTTAGTTAAAGATTTTTATCTCTATCTCTAAATCAATACAAAGTCAAGAAATCAAGATCAAAAAATGATATTTCGTTTCTTGATCTTGAAAGTGGCAACCAATTCCTTGACTTTACTTAGTTACCCATACAACAAAATCAAAGCTAATCACACCTCCAAGCAAACCTAATTTAGGATTGATATATAGAATTGTTGTAATTGGTGACAATTGTGGCTAAATTGTGTCTAATTTACAGAGAAATATGCTTTTCTAAACAATTTCTGAGAGTTTGAGCATCAAATAAAATTGGTAAGAAATGAATGCTCTTAATTTCCTTGAAATAAAATAAAACAGGAAAACTAAACCAAAAAACTTGCCAATTTTGCCATTCCTGATAGGGGAAAGTCCTAAATTTTTCTTGCGATCGGTATACCTCCAAATCAGTTTCGGTAAACACTAATCGAATAGTTGCTGCTTGATAAAACAGAAATAAACCAAATAAAGCGATCGCTCCAGCAACAATTGGTTGAATTAAAAATAATGGCAATGACCCGATAACGATTACAGTTGGTATGCTATAACTGGGATTTAATTCTGTAACCTTTGATGCATTATCTGTACTAATTGCAGGATTTAAGTTGTTCATATTGATTAATATAATTAATTTATATCCATAGATATACATTTATTTTGATATCTTTTATTATTTTTGTAAAATGTTAAGATATACAAGATTAATTCGTTGGTAATCACTGTAAATGTGCAACTTAAAAGATGCAACTTACACCTGTGATTCAATCTATTACTTAAATATCTTCTCCTTACTCAAGCTCAGGGAACGTCTATGAAACTATCCGCTATAGCAAATGACTTTGCAGCAAATGCAAATGATATCGAGGTAAACCCTCAGGTATGGAGTAACCTCAAAGAGGCAATCACCACAAGCTCTGGGTTTGACAAGTGGCAGAGTACACGTCATGAGCAACCCGCAAGTACCAAAACCGAAAATGTCATTCAAGATGGCGTTGATGATCTGGTGCGTACCTATTTGCGTGAGACCCTAGAGACGCTAGCATATTAAGCATATTAATTGTGAGATTTTTTCTGTGACTGAACTGTTTAACACTCTCAAGGAGCAACTAGCATCGAATGAAGTAAGTACTCGTATGAAGGCTGTTCATGCTAGTCGCTCCCTTGATGATGCCGATCGCTTTGCACTGTTGGTGATAGCAGCAGAGGATGCCTATGCCCGCATTAGATATGATGCTGTGAGCCAAATTGGTACTGTTGGCAATGCTGATCCCGATAAATCTTTAGAAATTTTAGTTGATCGCTTATTTACCGATCCTGAGCTAGATGTACGCGCCGCCGCCGCCGCATCTTTAGGGGCTTTACAACTAACTCAATCCTTTGAACAACTCAAAACAGCCTACGAAGCCACTAACGATTGGATGTTTCAGTTTAGCATTGTGGCAGCGATCGGTGATCTGGGCGCACCTGAAGGGTTTTCTTTCCTAGCATCGGCTTTGCAAAGCCCCAATGAGCTAGTCAAAATTGCGGCGATCGGCTCCCTTGGTGACCTTGGCAACCTTGATGCTGTCCCATTACTCATAGCCCTTGCCGATGACCCTGACTGGCAAGTTCGCCATCGGGTATCACAGTCTTTAGCCCAACTAGGTGGCGATGCTGCCCAAGAAGTTTTAGCTAGATTAGCCAATGATCCGATGCCCCAAGTTGCCGAAGCAACGCGATCATTAATCTAAATCCCAAAGAAAAAAGCCGCACTCTGTGCGGCTTTTTTCTTTGGAAATAATTCATTAGTGGCAATACATTGTATTGCCACTAACTTTTTTGATATTAGAAGGAGAAGGTGGTACGAATTACACCAACGGTTGCAGTGCCGTTAGCAGCGCTGCTGTTTTGGTTAAATACAAAATATACACCAGGGGTAATGGTGATATTTTTGGAAACACGGAAACGATAAAGAGCTTCGAGGTGATAAGGAGTATCGGATGAACCAGTTGCACCGTTGCTTACGCTGCTACGGAACAGGGGTTGACCGAACAATACAGCAGCAAGATCTCCTTCGCTGAATAGGTCTTTAGCGGACAATGCTGCTAACCAGCTAGTAAAGGTGGTGGAACCAATATTAGTACCAGCCGCATTAATACCATCAGCAAAAGTCCAAGATCCCCAAGTATTGAAGGTTACCTTCTTGGTGATATCCCAAATCAAGCTACCAACAACGGTATTAGACTTAGTACCCAATAAACCCGCTGTACCAATTGAGTCTAGGTTCAAGCCAGAGCCTAAGTTAGTACCTGCGGTATAGGCATAACCATAACCAGCACCAAGGGTGAGAACGTCAGATGGCTTATACACCAATTGAGCAGCCAACTTAGTGCTACCACCACCTAGACCACCAACGCCAGCAGGTGTTGAGGCATCAGCCGCAGTATAAGCTAGTTCAAGATTTGCCTTGTCATTAAGTTTGAAGTTCAAACCTGCAATAGCCAAACCGCTACCACCACTAGATGCAATACGGATCAAAGGATTGAATCGACCGAAGCGAGAAACTGTACCTTGGCTATCGCTTTCGAGTGGGTTTAGAGGGCTGATGACATCTTCAGGAGCGCCGATTGGAGCAACGTAGGCTGTGATGCTATCGCCAATGGGGAAACGATAGTACAAACGGTTGATTTCAAAGTTGTTTGCAGTACCAAATCCATCGAAGGAAAGACGAGTGCTATTGCTTCCTGCTAGAGCAGTGTAGTTTCCAGTGTTGCTGGATTGTAAACGAGTCCGCAACAGGTCTTTGCCAGTGAAACTGGTGTCAAAGTTGAGGCGAACACGGTAGCTTAAGGTAGTATTTGTTTTGTCAACACCGGCAGCAACGCCATCGGAAGCGGCAGCAAGAGCCATGATGGCTTCACCGCGTAGCTTGGTGGTGGTGGAGAACTGTTGAGCTTCTAGCTTGGCGGTCTTGGCATCGAGAGCGTCAACACGACCACGAAGGGTGGCTAGTTCAGCCGCAAACTCTTCTTGAAGCTTTTGTAAGGTGGCAAGGTCTTCTTTAGATACTTTGTCAGATAGACCTGCGGAAATGATTTCGTTAATTTTATCTAAGCAAGCGTTAAGACCAGCAGCAAATTCATAGCGGCTGGTAGCTTGGTTGCCACGAAAAGTGCGATCGGGATAACCTGCAATACAACCATAGCGCTCAACAAGTGACTGTAATGCGGTAAAAGCCCAGTCAGTGGGCTTAACATCACTAAGTTGAGATACAGAGGTTACATTTTGAGCAACTGCACTGGAGCGAACTAGACTATCAGTATTGATAGCGCGAATTACTTCAGAATCTTGGGAAGTTTGAGCATTTGCACCGCCACTGATTAGAGCAGAGGCAGCAAGAGCAGTAGAAATAATTACGCTGTAATTTTTGTTAAGTTTGGCCATTGAAATTTACATTCCTCACAATTCCATCAATGTAAGTCTAGATTTTTGGTCTAAACTTTACTAAATGTAGCAAAACTTACTCCACAGTTGTAAGTATTGCTAAACACATCGCCGAAATGTTCTGCAACGAGTTTAGATAAAAGTTGACTGTTAGACGGCATTTGGTGGTTTGCCTAGTCCTAACAAGATCATACTTAGGAAATAGATAAAGAGCGACAACTATGCTGTTAGGGGAAAATGGTAAATTATCTAAGTTAAATTTAAGTTAAGTATCAAATAAAAAATTGTGGAACACCCTAACCGTCAAAAATTATTAGATTTGTTTTGCCGTCTAGCCTATAAGAGTGGCGATTTTACTTTGTCTTCTGGACAAAAGAGTACTTACTATATCAACGGGAAGTTGGTGTCTTTGCACCCCTTTGGGGCTTTATGGTTAGGTCAAGTTTTATTGTCAATGCTGCCTGATGAGACTGGGGCAGTTGGTGGGCTGACTCTTGGTGCTGATCCTATTGTTAGTGCTGTTAGTGTGGTGTCTGCCTATGAAAACAAGCCAATTCCTGCTTTGATCGTGCGGAAGCAACCGAAGGGACATGGTACGGCTGCATGGATTGAGGGGCCAGAGCTTGAACCTAATACTAACGTGGTGGTTTTGGAGGATGTTGTCACCACAGGGCAATCGGCTTTATTTGCTGTGGAAAAGTTGCGAAATGCGGGCTATGCGGTCACGCATATCTTAACATTGGTCGATCGCCAGCAGGGAGGAGCCGAGCTTTATGCCCAAGAGGGGCTTAATTTTGCTTCAGTATTTACGATTAAGGAAATACAGGAATATGTTGGGACTGGTCAATGATTGCTTACTGAATATTAAATTAATTAAGTTAATAGACATTAGTTAATAAAATAGCGATATTTAATAGCAGCACTTAAGGCTTAATGCTTGGCAATATGCGATCTGTGGTTTGGCGATCGCAATAATTTTAACAATCTTATTAAAAATCCTATCAAAATGCTAAAAATATGTTTATTAGAAGGTTTAGAAAAGCGTTAACTGGACTGTATTTATGCGCGATCGCTCTGCTGATCATTTTTAATTTAAATATGGGGATGGCTTGGGCGTTACAACCGTCAGATATCCCCAGTTTAGAAGAGGTGCAGCTTCTTAACGGTCAGACTTGGCTAATTGATGACTCAGGCACGATTAGCTCCACGACCACTAATGCGATCGCCAACAAAGCGACTAAATTAGCGGAGGCAACTGGTGTCGATGTCCATGTATTAGCAATTAAACGCATTGATTTTGGACAGCCCGCCGATGAATTTGCTGGAGAGTTATTTGATCAATGGTTTCCTAGTGATGCCGATAAATCTAATCAAGTCTTGCTATTGTTAGCAACGGAAGATCATCGCACAGCGATTAAGTATGGTGATGGGGTGAAAAAGCTTTTACCTGAGAGCATTGCCACAAGTATTGCCGATGAAACCATGCTGTACCCTGCGCGTAAGGCCAACTATAACCAAGCCATTAATGAGGGTATGGCTCGTCTAGATACAGTTTTACGAGGTAATCCTGATCCTGGAGCGCCACTGTTAGCTGTGGAGGAGTCGGAGACTAGCAACTATGCCACCCGTGAAGAAACTGAAGCGAGTTCTTCGACTGTGGTGGTGGTGATTTTGTTGATTCTAGCAACGCTATTGCCGATGGCAACTTACTACTGGCTTCAAAGTCAGAATTAATTACAAGAAGGGGGGATGCAAAGCATCCCCCATTTTATTGCGAAACTATTTGGCAAGATTGCGGAGCAGCAATCGTTGATTATCGTTCAAATTTTGAAGTACCTGCTTGGCATCACCATGTTGAAGCATCTGCAATAGTTCTTCAATTTCATCATTGAGCGATCGCGCAGGTGGTTCTGTGGTCTTGGCTTCTACCTTTACCTGTGTACCATGATCTTGCTCAGGCATCACACAGTTACCCGTCTCACAATCCATACCTAATTCTTGCCAGTATAGAGTGGGAACAGCTTTACCATGTTGACCTACATGCTCATGCTGGACGAGATCGCTTTGCAAGTAGTTACGGGGCGAGTCATGGAATTTGACATCACGCGCATAGGGGACTGTGTGGCAGCCAAAGGCATGGCGATATTCTTCAGAATCAAAAATTTTATGGAAGAAGGCGGCAACTCCATGTTTGGTCAATTCATCGGTATAGGCACTAATTTCTTCCTTGTCATGGAGAGTCCTGCCTAGCAAGTGCTTGAAGCTCAATTCCATGAACTTCAAATTTGATGTATCGCGGTAGAAACTGTCAAGGTACATGTCAGTCATGACCAGTTCGCCGAGGTAATGGCGGACATCCATTTTGCCAGAGAGAAATTCTTGCTCTAGGTGGGCGATCGCTTTGCGTTCTGATGTGTAGGGTTGACGCTCAAAAATTTGGTGGTAGATCTGTGCTAAGGCATTTTGGCGATCGCTGGCGGAATGGACAGAATGGCTAATGGCAGCCTGATTGTGTTGCATTTCTTCAGGTATCACACAAGTACCTGTTTCACAATCCATACCCAACTGTTGCCAATACATGGTGGGAATAACCTTGCCCCGTTGTCCCACATGCTCATGCTGCATCAATTCAGTTTGTAAATAGTTACGCGGAGAATCGTAGAACTTGACATTACGCGCATAGGGAACGGTGAAGCAACCAAAGGCTTTGCGATATTCTTCCGAACCAAGGATTTCATGGAAGAATACTGATATACCTTCCATCATCAGAAGATTCATGTATTTCGCCACTTCTTCTTTATCACACAAAGCTCGACCCAGTAGGTGCTTGAAGCTCCATTCCACAAACTTCATATTAGAGCAGTCGTGGTAAAAGCTATTGAGATATACCTTGGACATCACCAGTTCACCGATAAAATGCCGCACCCCTAGCTTTCCTTTCAAAAAATCCTTCTCTAATTTAGCGATTTCCTTGCGTTCATGCTCGTAGGGTTGACGCTCTAGTACTTGAATATAGATTTGGCGTAGAGCCGCTTGGCGATCTTCTTCGTTAGAATGGCGATCGATGGTGACGGGAATGGTGGTATTCATAATAGCCTCTCCAAAAACTCTCTAAAGAACTTCTTAACTTCAATTCACATTGCTATGCATTACCCAGAGTCTCGGAGTAAATCTCTATAGCGTAGGTAACTTCCTAAGCATGAAGCAATGCAGAAATAGCCATGTCAGTGTAGGGCTTCACTAAAGCTGAACATTCCGCAGGAAGCACCTCATCAACAGTGGCTTGCATGAGACGATAGGCAGTTGCACATTCCTTGGCCACTTGATAGGAGTTGATAATATTGGCTAACCAATCCATGAGAGTCTCACTGAAAAAGACTTCATCATCGCGCAAGATAGATAAGGAGGTGTAACGCATAACATTTGACATGTCATATTTGCAGCGTTGCAGTTGCTTCTGTACTAGTTCAGGGTATTGTTGTGCCAACTTCTTGAGTGTGGCGATGGTAATTTCTTCTGCATGGTCACGAAGCAGATTGTAGGTTTTGACACGAATCGAAAAACTATTGGCAAAACGCTCTAAATTTACCAAGTCGGTATCAGTTAAATAGACCCGATCAACTTCCCCAATTTTTTGATCTAATGTGCGATTCATGGTTAACATACCTACTTACCCCTGTTATTACAAATTATTGATGTGGTTAGAATTAATTTGAATTAAATGCTGTTGATTTAACTGAACAGGCTTAAAGCAAGTCGCTTCTAAGTTTGTTCTGAACTGTTTTAATCTGTCTGGATATGTCTAGATTTGTCTTGGAACCATCCTCTCGTCTCCCCCTGTTTACAACAATAGAACTGGAATGGAATTTCCTGTTAGTTTGAAATTAAAGTTAACAAATTTGATAGCCTCTATTTTATGAAAGTATTAATTCCTGAAGTTTGCCAAAAATTGTAAATGCTTACTAAATAGTCTCTAAACAGCTTGTTACCTTGAGTGAGTTGTCTGTGTGTGGCAGAAAAGGTTGTAAGATATTAACTTAATAGAACGTAATAAACCTGTTAGAAGACTCCATGCAATCGGCAGTAAAAATTGAAAATCTCAGGAAAAGCTATGGTGAGACGATCGCTGTAGATGGTATTTCACTCAATATTCCAGAGGGTCAAATTTATGGACTGCTTGGGCCCAATGGGGCTGGCAAGACAACAACTATGCGTTGTATTTGTACCCTGACTACGCCAGATTCGGGTTTAATTGAGGTGGCAGGGGCTAGGGATGTACGTTCCATTCGCGATCGCATTGGCTATGTGGCGCAGGAGGTGGCCTTAGACAAGGTGCTAACAGGGCGAGAATTACTGCGATTTCAAGCAGCTCTGTACCATGTGCCACCGCAACTCATCGGCGATCGCATCGAATATGTACTGGACTTACTGCAATTACAGAGCTATGCCGACAAGCTATCTGGAACCTATTCAGGGGGATTAAAAAAGCGGCTCGATCTTGCCGCAGGACTGCTCCACCAGCCCTCGGTACTGATTTTAGATGAACCAACGGTGGGACTAGATATTCAGAGCCGTAGTGCGATTTGGGAGTTTTTGCGTAAGCTCAAGGCGGCAGGGGTGACGGTGATTATTTCGAGTCACTATTTAGAGGAAATTGATGCTCTAGCTGATCGGGTGGCAATTATTAATCGAGGCAAAATTATTGCTGAGGGGACGACTAGCGAACTGAAAAATAAAGTGGGTGGCGATCGCATTACGATCCGCATTCGCGAATTTGCCGAAAGGGATGAGGCAGAACGCGCCAAAAAAATCTTGCAGCAGTTGCCCATTGTGCAAAGTATTACCATCAATGCGGCTCAAGGCAATTCGGTTAACCTATTTGTGACACCCGATGCCAACGCCATTGGGGAAATTCAAAATATGCTCATGGCAGTGGATATTAATATATTCAGCCTATCGCAGTCCCGACCTAGCTTGGATGATGTCTTTTTGGAGGCAACGGGGCAAACTATTTTGGATGCTGAGTTTGCCCAAGCGGAGATGATGATTGCCGAAAAAGGTAAAAAGAAATCATCCAAGAAAAAATAGCAACCTAGCCTGCCCCACCAAATACTTCAATATTTTCAAACAGGCAAACAGGGGAGGCGTGACCAACTCTAATCACTTGGTTCGGTTCGCCCTTACCGCAAAAAGGTGATCCAAAGGCGGCAACGGTGTCTTGATTGCCCACCTTAGCAAGACTGCTCCAAAATTGATTGGTGATGCCACGATAATTAGGATTACGCAGGGTTTTAGTAAGCTTGCCATTTTCAATCAATTTGGCATACTCACACCCAAATTGGAACTTGTTGCGATAGTCGTCGATCGACCATGAGCGATTTGATTCCATATACACACCATGCTCGATATTGGCAATAATTTCCTCAAAGGCATGGGAGCCAGCTTCGAGGTTAATATTGGCCATGCGATCGATGGCAGGACGATTCCATGAGGTGGCGCGAGAGTTGGCCACCCCAGCTATACCCGATCGCGCTTGGCTTTCTAAACTGCCCAATCCCCGCAACAGTTTGCCTTCTTTGATCAGGTATTCCTTAGTGGCAGGAATACCTGCATCATCGAAGGCATAGCTGGCAAATTCTCCCGCCATCGTTGGGTCAAAGGTGACATTCATTAGGGTTGAGCCATATTGCATCGTACCGAAGTCCGACAACTTCACAAAACTGCCCCCCGCATAGTTGCGTTCATCACCAAGGATGCGATCAATTTCGAGGGGATGCCCAATGCTTTCATGGATTTGCAGCAGCATCTGATCGGGGGCAAGGACTAGGGATGTGGTGGCGGTGGGGCATTCGCTGGCAGTAAGTAATTCGATCGCTTGTTCGGCGATCGTCTGCGCTCTTTGCAAAATTTCGGCACGATCAAATACTTCCATACCAATTTGATTGCATCTTGCTAGTTGCCCGTTGTCGCCGCGCCGTTGAATGATTGCGCCATCTTGGGCGGTGGCGGCATAATCGGTGGCAATCATAAGAAATTTTTGATAAATATCGGAACCATTACTGCTCACAAATCTAGTCTCAATTTCCGAGATAACGGCATAGGCTGTGGTTTTGACGATTTGATCGGAAACCTTAAGGGTTTTACATATTTCAATTAAAAGGTCATTAATTTCGGCGGCGGACATCGCGTCAACTGGCTTCAGAAATGGGGAGACATATGTGCCGATGGCTTTGGGGCGCTGGGCGATCGTAAAAGGATAAATTGCCCATTGAGCCGCAAACTTGGCTTGTTGGTGAGCACGTTCGGCAGTTTTTTGCAGATTAACCAGATCGAGGTGATTGGTGCTGGCATAGCCAAACTGCCCATCGACCAGCACCTCAATCATGACCCCGTGGGATATTTTGTGACCATTGGCTTGAGGTATGCGATCGCGAACATAACGAGTGCTACTTATTTCCTTCACTTCACGCATTCCAAACCAAGTGGCCGTAGGCAGATCAATCTGGGCGAGGGCAGTTTGGAGATCAAATTTGTGGTTGGTCTTATTTTCTAAGGCTAGGGTCATTTTTTTGCAATCGGTGATTTTTGATAAATCTTTGATAAATCTAAGCAATGGGTTTTGCCAGCTTAAGTCCTAAGATAAACAAAAACTTTGGCTGGAGTTGTATCAGATGCGATATAGATATTTACCTAAGCTTAACTTAAGACGGAAATGACTACTTCCTCAGCACTATCTTTTACTTCTCAGAATGATGAATGGACAGAGGCGATCGCTATGATTCAGAAGCGGTATGATCGCGAATATCGCAATGAGGCCTTTGATCTGCCCGATGAGGTGGAAGCGATGCCTCTATTTCAGGAATGGGTCACTCACAGTTTAAACAGTAAGATTGCTTCTCCTTTTTGGGAATTGGCTCAGTTTAAAAAAAATCAACGCTGTCTAGATATCGGCTGTGGGGTTAGTTTTTTAATTTATCCTTGGCGCGATTGGGATGTCTTTTTTTATGGGCAGGAAATTAGTTTTGTGGCGAAGGATGCCCTCAATTCTAGAGGTTCGCAGCTTAACTCTAAATTATTTAAGGGGGTACAACTGGGGGCAGCCCATCAGTTACGCTATGACAATGCTCAATTTGATCGGGTGATTGCCACAGGGTTTAGTTGTTACTATCCCCTAGAGTATTGGAAATTGGTGTTACGAGAGGTGAAACGGGTGCTAAAGCCCGATGGGGTATTTATTTTTGATGCGATCGTGCCTGAGTTGGAAATGGCGGAAAATTGGGCAATTCTGGAAACTTATTTGGGCTCAGAAGTTTTGCTGCACTCCTTGACGGACTATGAGGAATTGCTGGCGGCTATGGGAGCAAAGGTTAAGGCAAAGAAAGCAGGGTCTTTATTTTGTATGTATCGCGTTCAGTGGTAGGTTTGTTTTGATCGAGTTTTGATTAAATTTTGATTAAAATTCATCCAATACTTGTAAATCTAATAATTATAAATATTTAGAGTTGTAACTATGTCTGAGAATGCGACTACTGGAGCCGATGCCATTGATGTGGCGATCGCTCAGGGGATTGACTTTGATGGCTCTCCTATTGATCCCAAAAAACTTGACCTCTATCACAGTGTGATGGGGCTAGAGGCTAACCGTCAACGCAGTGGGGTGACAAATACAATGCGATCGCGAATTGTCCGTATCGGTGCAAAGCATATTGCCCAAGAGGAGCTAAATCAAAAGCTGATCGATGCAGGATTTGCCCCCCTCAAAGATAAAGATATTGCTTACTATTACGGCAAGTAACATAGCGCTTTATACGAATTCACAAAAGTGTGACGACACTTTTGTGAATTGAAAGCCAAACCCAGTAAGGGTTTTAAAACTAAAAATACCGATTGATCCCCCCTAACCCCCCTTTCATAAGGGGGGAAAAGATTAAAAAAGTCCCCCTTTTTAAGGGGGATTTAGGGGGATCAAAACTTCTCAAACACGCTCTAAACTTGCTGATAGAAAGTGAGGGCAGTCTGTCCATATTGCCGCCGATCGCAACAGACTAACTCTCCCAAACGATCTGGTAATGGTAAGGCGCGATCGCTCTCAGCAATCACTAACCCATCATCGCGCAACAAAGGGGGCAAAGCCTCCAAAACAGGTTGATACAAACTGCTCTGGTAAGGCGGATCAAAATAGACCAGATCAAAGGCATGGGCAAAACCACCCGTTCCTAGTTTGGGCAGTAGCTTCACGGCATCACCTTTGAAAACTTGCAACTTTTGCGATGGTTTGGCCACAGTTTGCCAATTACTGCGAATAATCCGACAGGCGATCGCTGAAATCTCTAGCCCCACCACCTGTTCGGCTCCGCGCACCAAAGCTTCTGCCCCCATTGCCCCCGATCCCGCACAGATATCTAGCCAACTTGCCCCATAGATCCGCCCTTGCAAAATATTAAACACGGCAGAACGTACCTTGCTGGGCGTTGGTCTAGTTAGTAGTCCTGACGGAGTTTTCAGAGCGCGATCGCCTTTAATTCTGATAGACATCCCTAACTTCCTACAGCAAGTGACCAGAAAAAGACAAGCCTTCAATCTGATCGATGGGAATCATCCAAATTTTATTTTGGTAGGGTCGCCATACGGCACTCATCACATAATGATTACGAATCGAAATAATATGCACATGGGGAATACCTGAAAATTTGGAACAGGAACGCAAAAAATCTAAGGTTCTAATCAAGCGACTATGCAAAAACTTTGCCATTTCATCACTACAGTTTTGCCTCAACATTGGTACTGGCTGAGGCTCTCCATCTCCTCTTAATTCATAGATGATATGGGTTTTGCCCTTAAATTCAATCTTGCGCGATCGCACTTCCCAACCACACAAAACCCCAAAACCAATCACAGCCATACCTAGATCAATATGAAAATCACGCATCTGAAACTTCGTATTACTACTCATGTCTGTATGCGTGTTGTAGCCAGTCCATGTATGGAATTTTTCTAAATTATCATCATTAATGTCTACGGCGGAACGATAAGGCGAAGATATGGCTCGGTTAATAACTGTATTTTCGGAAGGCTGATCTGGGTTCATACTTATCTCATGGATATCAGCAATAGTAAAAACTCATGGTTGGCTTATTGCTACATAACTAATTTTATACCAATTTTGGAGATATTGATTTAAAGTGTGATGGTAAAAGCTTTACCCTATAAGCTTTTGCGTTGTCAACTTTTGATCTCTTCACAGAGTCATTAAGGCTTACTTGCATGAATTATTCACAATATACGCAATTTTCTCATCAAAGCCTATCCCCCTTTGCCTTGGAAATGGAATTAGCAAGATACCAAAAAACGCTAATTACCAACTTCAGTATATTGGGAGGGTTAATCATTGTTGGTACATTGGGATACCACCTCATTGAGGGTTGGAATTGGTTAGACTCCATCTATATGACCGTCATTACCCTTGCCACTATTGGTTATGGGGAGACCAACCCTTTACATGCTGGGGGACGAATTTTTACGATTATTTTGATTGTAATGGGGGTAATTAGCTTAAGTTATGTGGTTTCTCAATTTACCAATGCGATCGCTAACGGACACATTTACAATATTTGGCAAGCAAGGCAGCATAGCAAAATGATGCAATCTCTCAACAATCATTATATAGTCTGTGGATTTGGGCGCACAGGGCGACAGATTACGGCAGAATTTCGGGCTGAAGGAAGTATCGACTTTGTGGTGATTGATAGTGATGCGATGGCGATCAATGAGGCTCAGAGAAATGGTTATCTAACGATCATGGGAGACGCTGCCCTTGATAGTACGTTGTTAGCGGCGGGAATAGATCGAGCTATTTGCATCGTATCTGCCCTGCCATCGGATGCCGAAAATCTTTATACAGTGCTATCGGCAAAGAGTTTAAATCCTCAAATTCGGGCGATCGCAAGGGGCAGCAACGAGGAGGCGATGCAAAAGCTGCGCCGTGGTGGAGCCGATGAGGTGATCTCACCCTATATCACAGGGGGTAAAAGAATGGCAGCAGTGGCTTTACGACCTCAGGTCATGGATTTTGTGGATGGTATTATTGCTGGCTCCAATCGTTCCTTTTATATTGAGGAATATAAAATTGATGATCCGCGATTGGTGGGAGTTTCCCTCAAAAAAGCCAGTCTGCGATCGCAAACAGGAGTATTAGTACTGGCGATTCGGCGTGCCGATGGCCATGTAATTGCGGGGCCTGATGGTAATACCGAAATTTTGGAGGGAGACGTACTAATTTCGATGGGAACACCTGAGCAATTGCGGGCGCTCAATCAGTTGCTGAGTCCCTTAGCTAATCATCGGCAGCCCTTGCGATTGCCTCGCCACCAGACTTGATTGATCATGCTTACACCTGCTCAATACCTGCAAATGGCGATCGCTTCAGCAATTAAGCAATTATTCGACCTGCCCTATGCTCCTCATAATATTGAGATTAAAATTGCTGAGTCTCGATACAACTGCCATTACACATCAGCGATCGCCATTGCCATAGCCCCCCTGCTGCGAAACCTGTCCGCCTCTAATTTGACCACATTTTCCCCACCACAAATTGCCATACTGATCGCTGATGTCTGTCAGCAGCAATCCGCCCAATTTATAATCTATGCACCGAGTCAGGGTAAGGGATGGCTCAATATTGAATTGCAGCCCCAATACCTAGCCAGTACCCTCCTTGAAATGGATCGCTGGCAGATTCCGAATTTGGTTAACCATGACGGCTTTTGGCTGAGGGATCAACCCGAATGTAACGCTAATTCCCCCTCTCATTCGGGTTTTAGTTCACAACCTAATGCCCAAATACAATACGCCTATGCTCGATGCTGCGGGCTATTGCGACTAGCCTATAACCATGTTGGCAGTCCCCTGACCTTTGCGAAGATCACGTCTGACCAAATTGGATGGAGCGATCGCTATGAAATTAATCTGCTTTTGCATAACCTCGCGATCGTTGACTATCTGCATACTGCCAACTATACTCACTCGCACCACCACAAAATCACGCAAAAGCTGAGTATTTCCCTCAGTCAGAGCTTTCTAGAATTTTTTGACCATTGCCGCATCGTGGGCGTAACCTCTGCGATCGCTCAAACAAGAACTATACTTGCTCGTATCACGCAAAAGCATCTCCTCGCCATCGCTCCCCCCACAGTTGACTATGCTATGGCTCTTTAGATATACCAAATTAATAACTGATGTTACGTGGAAGGAATTCCTGCTATGTTGGATGATCGGGGCTGGCACGGGGGCACAGCCCCTACGCCAAATTTAAATTATTCAGGTAGGGGCAATCCCTCCGTGGTTGCCCTGCTTTGCTAGCAGCAGGA
>JANRII010000090.1:0-5381 GCA_033765135.1 Pseudanabaenaceae cyanobacterium bins.39 | reverse complement strand
TTCTCACTAGTTCATTTCTTTGACGAGGTTTATTGGTTTCTTAAAGCTTTCAAATTATTTTGTTGTCTAGGTTCTTTCGCGCTCTCTCTTCAGGCTCGCTTCGCTTTCGCTTGGCTTCCCCTTCAGCGCTTTATTAAGTTACCAACATCTTCCCTGTTCTGTCAATACCCCTACCCAACTTTTTTTGTCAATTGATATGCTGATTGACCTGAAAAGATTGCTTAGAGAGGGTTAGAGCTTAAAAATATTTTTCGATTTTTATTGAATTAAGCAGCAGTTAATTGGAGATTGACAGGTCAATCTAATTTTAATCGTCTTTTTGACAGTATTTTTTAAGTTACTTTGAAATTATTTTGCAATTACATAGGGGGAGTTAATAGCTGGTACTTGCCCCGATCGCACTAGGGCTTGGTAAATCAATGCTGCTACCTCTGCTCTGGTGGCAGTTTGATTAGGGTTTAATTGTTTGATGTCAGGGAAGTTGACAACCATACGATTTTCGGCGGCGGCAGCGATGCTATTGATAGCGTAACTGGGGATACTAGGAGCATCTGTAAAATAAGTATTTAGAGTTGCACTGGCTGGCTGGGTCGGAGCGTAACCAAATCCGTTGGCAAGGGCAACAAGGATTTGCACTCGGGAAATATTTTCGTTGGGCTTGAATGTGTTTTTGGGGTAGCCAGACATGAAGCCGATCGCGTAGGATTTTTGGATGGCAGGAAATGCCCAGTTATTGGCAGGGACATCACTAAAGTTGGTAGCTGGTCGGATCGGATTTTTGGTAATAGCTTGATTGAGCATGGCCGCAAATTGAGCTCTGGTAACAGGGGCATTGGGGCGGAAGTTACCGTCGGGGAATCCTTTAATGATGTTTCGGGAGGCTAGACCTTGAATAAATGGTAAAGCCCAATAGTCAGAGGGAACATCGTTGAAAGAAACATTTGTGGTGGGAGTATCTGGTGTACCAATGGGAGATGTAGATGGGACTAGATCAATGGGACCTTGAATTTTTTTAGGATCTATTTGGTTGCCGATCGCGATGACAGTTACACCAGATGCGTTGTTGATGTCTGTTTGTTTGTTATTTTGAAAAATATTTTGACCAGGATTCTCTGGTGTGCCAAGGTCAACGGTTGGCTGTCCTTTGCGATCCTTGAGGATGACTAGTCCATTTTCTTGATTGTCGGCAATGAGGTTATTACGAAAGGAGGGAGTAGATAGGTTAGAAATAACAGCGCCGCCACGATTTTTGGTGATGCGGTTGGCAATGACAGCTACTTGAGAGCGTTGGCCGATCGCTAGTCCAAAGCCTGTATCTTCAAAGGTATTAGATTGGATTGTGCCTGTACTAGTACCAAGAGCAGAAATGCCATTAGCTCCATTTTTTGTAAAGATATTGCCACTGATGTTAACGTTTCTAACTTCGCCTGTGAGAAAGATGCCGTCGTGGGTGGAGTTGGCGAAGGTATTGTTGGTGATAGTGACATTTTTAGAGGATTCCAGCCACAGGGCATAGCCTCTGGGGTTAGTATTGGTGAGGGTGATACCTTCGATGCGCGATCCATCTCCTGCAAGCATGGCAATATTTTGAGGGGCAAAGGTGGGACTGGTAAAGCGATCGCCACCTGTAATAATAATTTGCTGACCTTGGTTATCAGGATTACCGCGCAGAATAACTCCTGCTGGAATATTGAGGGGAAATTTTTCACCTGTTTCTACGGAGTAAGTCCCCTGACCTAGTTGAATAATTGTGCCAGAGGGGAGTTTGCGACTGAGAGCAGCCGTGATAGAGCGCAGAGGCTGATCGGCAGAAAGACCAGTATTTGTGTCAGCACCATTCGGAGAGACAAAAATAATTGTGCTGGTTTGAGCAACTTGTATCCTTGGCGATGATGCTATGCTAGGGTCACTGTTTTGCGCGAGTGCCGATCCAGTTAAGGCGTTAGTCAAGGGTACTGCCAAGACAAGGCTTAAAGTCAGTTTTAAATAGCTCTGTGAAAATGTCACTAGTAATGACATGAATTTATCCTCTACAATTTACAGATCCGATCTCAGATTCTTAGTTTTAATTAAGCTTCTTAGCCAAGCTTTAACTTGGTAAGCATTAAAATGTTGGTAGCTCTTGACGAGTGTAACCTCGAATAGTTTCAGTCCGTCCTATTCAGGTTGCATACCCCTTAGTGGGTAAAATTTTTAAATCATCCTTTTCAGCTTAAATTCTTCTAAGATTAAATAACATATTGTTTTAAGAGGCAATTGTGAGTGCTCTTCCTGTTCCATCCCATATTCACTACGAATTACTGCTCCAGTTGCTAGAGCGTCAAACCTTACCTGCATTGCATAACGAGATGCGTGACTCTCCAATTGGAAACAAACTAAATGTATCTAGAGAGCATTTACAAGCAGCAATTATTAATTTGCGTAAGGCTTTTGCTTTACAAAAGCAGGTAGAGGAAATGTGCGAGTATCAAGGTTTGGAAATTTCTTATCGATGGTCTTTGAGCGAGTTAGAGCAAGAAATGGTCAAGGGCAAGTCATTGAAGGAAATTTCTAGTCCTCCCCCTAAAAGTATTTAAAGCTTTATTAAATTTTTTGCATAGTTCAGCCCCATCGGAGTAGATAAATTTGTAACGAAATTGTTACAATGGTTATAAAGTTATCTATGGTTATCTATGGTTCAGACTGCTGCTCAAACATTTTCCGTTTCAGACTGGCGTAAAGGCTACGAGTCCTTAAAAACTGAACAAAGTTATGAAATTGATGAGGTGGAGGGAATCATACCTCTAGATTTAGAAGGCACTTTATTCCGAAATGGGCCTGGTCAGCTTGATATTAATGGTCAACAGTATGGACATCCCTTTGATGGGGATGGCATGGTTTGCGCGATCGCTTTTCGTGGTGGCAAGGCGCATTTTACTAACCAGTTTGTAAAGACTCCAGAGTTTTTAGCGGAAAAAAAAGCAGGGAAAATTCTGTATAGGGGTGTTTTTGGTACTCAGAAACCAGGGGGCTGGTTAAGCAATATTTTTGATTTACGCAATAAGAATGTTGCCAATACCAATGTGGTCTACCAAGGTGGCAAGCTACTGGCTCTATGGGAAGCGGCGCGTCCCTATGCCTTAGATCCAAAAACTTTGGATACGATTGGAATTGAGAGTTTTGCGGGGGGACTATCTCCAGAGAAGGTATTTACAGCACATCCTCGGCGGGACGATCGCACAGGGGATCTGTGGGCATTTGGAGTACAACCAGGTCCTAAATCTAAAATTTCGATTTATCAGGTCAAGGCTTCAGGAGAGTTGGTTACGGAGTCTGAGGTACAGGTGTCAGGTTTTTGCTTTTTACATGACTTTGCCTATACACCTAACTATCGGATTTTTATGCAAAATCCAGTCTCTTTCAAACCCTTGCCCTTTATTTTGGGAATGGCAACTGCGGGAGAGTGTATTGAATTAAAGCCTAATGCTCCTAGCCAGTTTTTATTAATTGATCGCCAAGGTAATTTGCAAACTCTAGATACTGATCCATGTTTTGTTTTCCACCATTGCAATGCCTATGAACAAGGTGAGGAAATTATTGTGGATTCAGTTTGTTACCCAGACTATCCAAAGCTGGAGCCAAATACTGATTTTCGGGATATTGATTTTGATCGGGTCATTGCAGGCAATCTATACCGTTTTACGATTAATCCTCGCCTTGGTACGGTTAAACGGGAATTAATTTTAGGACGTTCCTGTGAGTTTCCTGTGGTGCATCCCCGTTGTGTGGGTCAAGAGTATCGCTATGCCTATATTGGCGCGATCGCGAAGGAGTCAGGCAATGCTCCTCTGCAAGCGATCGCCAAAGTTGACATGACTACGGGCAAGCAAGAATTTCATAGTTTTGCGCCACGCGGCTTTATTAGTGAGCCGATTTTTGTACCTCGCGATCGCCAAGGGGCAGAAGATGATGGATGGGTCTTAACACTAATTTTTGATGCGGCTCGCGATCAATCATCACTAGTAATACTCGATGCTCAAAATATAGCAGGAGAGCCTGTGGCAACCTTGCATTTAAAGCATCATATACCTTACGGGTTGCATGGCAGTTTTACTAATGAGGTTTTTTAAAGAGTGAGTCGGCGGCAATAGGTTAAGATAAGTTACAAGTCAACCTTAAAAAATAATAAAAAGACCTAGTTCAAAGGTATATCCTTGCGTAAATCTGATGCCTAAATGTGTAATCAATCGCCGCGCTGAGTTTTCTGCGAGTCACCGTTATTGGTTGTCTGATATTTCAGAAGCAGAAAACCAAGCCAAATTTGGACTATGTACGAACTTTCCACCCCATGGACATAACTATGTACTCTATGTGGGTATGGAAGGGGAAATTGATCATACTGGCATGGTGCTAAATCTATCTGATGTGAAGCATACAATCGCCCGTGAAGTCACTAGTCAACTAAATTTCTCCTACCTCAATCAAGTATGGGCAGAATTTCAACAAACTTTGCCCACCACGGAAAATATTGCCCGTGTGATTTGGCATCGACTGATCAACCATTTACCCCTGATCAACATCCGTTTATATGAACACCCTGAACTTTGGGCAGATTACCAAGGTAATGATATGCAAGCAACTTTAACGATTAGTACTCATTTTTCAGCCGCCCATCGCCTAGCCCTAGATTCGCTATCCTTTGAGGAAAATAGTGCTATCTATGGCAAATGTGCGCGAGTTAATGGGCATGGTCATAACTATCATCTGGAAGTGGCGATCGCGGGTGAAATTGATCCTCGTACAGGCATGATTGCCGATCTTAGTGATTTTCAAGCTGCCCTTGAGCAATATGTCATCGAACCGATGGATCATACTTTTTTAAATAAGGATATTCCTTACTTTGCCGAAGTCGTACCCACCGCCGAAAATATTGCAGTCTATATTCAAAAAGTTCTCACGCAACCGATTCGGGATATTGGCGCAAAGCTCCATAGTGTCAAGCTGATCGAGAGTCCGAATAATTCCTGTGAAGTCTATGGAGAATATCAACTCTCAGGTATTGCCCAATCTCTTGAAGATGCTCTAGCTAAAGCTGGCTAATAAAAGGAAGACATTGACATACTCCCCCGTTTTCTAAACGGGGGATTCTAGTTTCAAGCAGCAACAGCAATCCTTACGGACTGACTTACATCGCCTAGACTAAATGTTGATGCCCCAACATTTTTGATATTAGTGGCAGCGTTCTCATCTCTATCATTAATTTGCTGACAGCAAGGACAGCGCCACACTCTAGTTTCTAGCTCCAACTTTTCTAAAACATGACCACAATTACTGCAAGTTTTAGAACTTGGATACCATCGGCTAACAAAGCTAACTACCTTATCTTTTTTGATGGCGACCCA